>CANRIT010000019.1 GCA_947630745.1 uncultured Clostridia bacterium | reverse complement strand
GAAAGTTTTTACAGCCGAGATGATTCCACACCTGTTCCTTTTTGCACGGATTTTGAAAGTTGGAAAAAGCGCGATTTGGGTTCGACTTTTGAAAAATATAATTTAAATAGCAAACCGGGCAAGCCAAGTAAAGCTAAAGTTAAATTTAAAAATGGTGTGCTAAAACTTAATTGGAAAAAGTCCAGCGGCGACATTTGGCATTACAACATCTACAAAATAAACGAGGGCGAAGAAATTAGTTATCGCAATTTGCTAGGGCAAACCAAAACCACATCTTTTACCTTTACGCCAGAAGAAAAAGGCACATTTTACATCGTAATTCAGCCAGAAAACAATATGGGCATTGTTGGCGAAGCGCTTAAACTAAAAATTTCACTAAAATAAAAATCTTTTGTTTAAAACATCCCCTATTTAATCCATTAAAATTCTTATAAGAAAAACTTAATGTAATCTCATCAAATTAAAAATACACCTAATGCCTAGGTGTATTTTTCGTGTTATTTCAGCTGAAATTTAAGGCGAATTTTATTCTATTACCAAATTTACAATATGCCCTTTTTCAAATTCTAGGATATTGTTCATCCAAATGTTTTTAAGATTTATCATAGACTCATCACTATACCATGCATTGGCTGGGGATAAAATAACATTTTCAAATTGCGTTAGCTCGCTTGTGCTATCTTTAAGCGTTGCGCCATAACCAGCAATTTTGTGGTTTTTTAATGCCCATTTTAAATCTTTTCTAACAACCAAACTATCATCCGCCTGATTTTCTATAAAGCAAGTTGGCTTGCAAAGTTCCAAAAGTTCTTTGGTGATTATTCCAACCGTTTTGCCCGGCACAGTTTTTAAGTGAAGTGAGATGAAATCTGCCTGCTTAAATAAGGTTTTTAAACTTACATTTTTAACATTTTCAACTTGTTTTGGTGTGTGGTTATATGCAATAACCTTCATGCCCATTCCGTTTGCAATTTCTGCCACCCTTGTTCCAATGTTGCCAAGACCAACAATGCCAATGGTTTTGTTCAAAAGGTTGATGGTTTTTCTTGCCTGCGGGGTTTTGTTTTCTTTAATGTCCTTATAAGTCAAATGGAATTGTTTTGCATATAGCAAAATTTGTGTTATCGAATATTCGGCAACACTCTCCGTGCAGTAGTTGGTTGTGTTTAAAAGATAAATTCCGCTTTTCTTTGCCAGTTTTGGTTTTGCCCAATCCATGCCCGTTATGTCGGTTGAAATAACTTTTAGTTGCGTGTTTTTAACAAGGTTGTAAAACTTTTCGCTTAAACTTTCAACAATATCAAAATTTAGCATAAGATAATCATAATCCTTTGCCTTGTTTGCAAGTTCGGTTTCGCTGATGTGGTCTTGCACCAGCCAATCAATTTTGCAAATTTTGTTAAGCGCTTTTGTGTCCTGTTTTTCAATCATATTTGGTATGGTTGCTATCAATAATTTTTTCATATTACACTCCTAATGATTTTTGTTTGTCGTAATAATAATTTTCCAGTTCTTTTTGTAGTTTTCCAGTTGTATCCTTTCTGCAAATACTATCTTCCATGGTAAAATCTTCTGCGTAAAGGTCAAATCCGGCGTCCATTAAAATTTTTGCAATGTCACCAATAAATTCAATTGACATCTGATCATCTTCAACGATAGGGCTATATAATCTTTTTAAACAGCCTGCACCTTTAATTTGCGTTGGAATAAGTTTTTCACTTAATAGTTTGCATAATTCACGCGCCAAATCCATCAACTGTTTTCTGTTTTGATAATCTTGTTTTCCAAAAGGAATTCCACTTGCAAATGCTGTAATATTGTCAAGTGCGCTTATATCCACTTTGTTCATATCCTTTGTTAAAACTTTTATGGCTTGCGCATATTTGTTGCCAATGTCTAAATTGTGTCCCACGCCGTCAGATACATGCGAAAATTCTCCTGTTACAACTTCTAGCATAAAGTTTTTTATTTTTAAATCGTTTGCCAATTTTACAATATCTTGCACACTTTTTTCATTTACAAATCGGCTTAATATTTGATATGGATATTTTTCTTCATTTTTTATTGCGGAATGTATATCCGCCTTTAATAGCAGCGAGTATAATCTTTCATTCCCAAACGCATCTTTTTCTTCGGTGCTTGCGCGTTCCCAAACCGTGAGTAGTTTTTCTGGGGTTACTCCCTTGTTAAAAAACTTGTCCACATTTTTGTCACCATGCTTTAAAATGTCCTTAAATAACTTTTCTGCCAACTTCCATTGTTTATAATAATCCATAATTTCCCCCTTTTGCCTAGTTACATTTTAGCACGCCCCCCCCCCCCCATTGTCAAGGGTTTTTAAAAAAAACTTTTAAATATTTATATAAAACAATACAATTTTATAAAAAATCAGCCAAATTGGCTAGTTTGTTTTTAAGTTTTGTTTATCAGGCTCCATCGGAGCGCCCTCCCTGTAATACGCATCCAACGGGATTTGCTCCGGCTTAAATTTTTGTGTGTCCAAAAAGCTCTTAGTTCCAAAAACCATAAAAATTAAAAATCAACAAATTGAAACCAAAATAACGCCTTCCGACCACTTTCTATGCGTGGTAGAAATATAGCTAACCAAAATGGTAAAATTGCGATATGTCTAATCAAATCAAAATCATTAATCAAAACAAAAAACGCACCAAATTTTGATACGTCAAAATAATTTTGGTGGAGCGCGTAAGATTTTGTTCTAAACATTTTAGCCGTTTGATTGTTCTATTAATTTGATATTTATTACTATTATTGCGTGTACCTCTAATTCTGGTGGTAAATTATTAGATTCTTCAAAGCGTTTTATCTCTTCAAACAATTTGCCAGATTTAAAAATTTGCGCCTCACCTTCAATTTTGTACTGTAAGTCATCAAGTTCTGGAATTAATACGTTTAAAAAACATTTTGAATTTTGTTGAATATTAGAAAAACTTTTGTGCATTTGAATATTAGAGAGCACAATCTTATCTGATTCAATTTTGCTTGGTATAACATAAATGCTTCTTGGCTGGTTAAATTTATCTGATGTTGTAAAAATAATTTTTTCTGCTCTTTTGATATTTTTTATTTGTTCACTATCCAACATAACATATTCCTCTAAGTTTATTATATCATATTTTAAAACAAATTCCAAAACATTCTTGTAAAACAAATACGAAACACTTGTTATCCAAATGTTTCGTATGAGTCGCTAATGGCGGAGAGCGAGAGTTTCGATACGTACTAAAATAATTGCCTTTTTAACAACATTTGTCGTTTTTTTGTGTTATAATCTTACAAGGAGAACTATAAATATGAGTAAAGAAAACCCAAATCGATATCAATTAACACAAAAAGGAATAAAATACGCATTAGCGAAAACCTATTATAATAAAAAAATTTTGGTCAAATTTCAATTTAATGACAATATCTTTTATCAAGGGAGAACTTTCAGTGAAATAACGCTTTTGAACTTTGTAACTAAATCTTATGCCAACAGTTGTTTAACTTTATTTAAGAAACTCACGGAATATAACCCAGCAGATCTTGACAACATTAAAAACACAAATATCGCCTACCGATACTTGCCTGCGATGTTTACTTTCAGACATTACATAGAATTAAGATTAAAAACTCTGTATATGATATTAGCAAAACAAAGCTTTACCTTTAATCATAATTTGTCGGCTTTATTAAAAGAAGTAAAAGAAGCTGGTTTTGATAAAGATGTATTTGACGAGCCAATTAAATTTATAGACAAATATGAGAAACACAACGATGAGCATTTTAGATATCTGATTACCAAAGAATTTCAATGCACCAAAAAGCTTGAAATACCTATGTTCCAATTCGATAAAATTAAAAAATTCATACAAGATATTGAAAAAGTATATGATGAAATAGAATTAAAATTCTAGTTTATTACTCCTTATATATTTGCTTTTGTTGTGTCAGTTGTAGCACAACTCTCGTAGGAGTAAACGGAATAAAATATAGCTCG
>CANRIT010000018.1 GCA_947630745.1 uncultured Clostridia bacterium | reverse complement strand
TAAACTTCGGTTTACAGTTTAGCCCCGATTATTGTCGGCGCATACCCACTCGACCAGTGAGCTATTACGCACTCTTTTAATGAATGGCTGCTTCTGAGCCAACATCCTGGTTGTCTATGCGTTTACACATCCTTCCACACTTAACTGTACATTAGGGACCTTAGTTGTAGGTCTGGGCTGTTTCCCTTTTGACTACGGATCTTATCACTCGCAGTCTGACTCCCTGCTATCAATGCGTTGGTATTCGGAGTTTGATAAGTTTCGGTAGGCCGCGAAGCCCCCTAGACCATTCAGTGCTCTACCCCCAACTATCTTTACACAGAGGCTAGCCCTAAAGCTATTTCGAGGAGAACCAGCTATATCGAGACTCGATTGGAATTTCTCCGCTATCCACAAGTCATCACCCAACTTTTCTACGGTGGTGTGTTCCGTCCTCCACATTGTGTTACCAGTGCTTCAACGTGCTCATGGATAGGTCGTCTCGTTTCGGGTCTACTGCATGCAACTAAGTCGCTCTATTAAAACTCGCTTTCGCTTCGGCTCCGGTACTTAATACCTTAACCTCGCTACATACAGTAACTCGCCGCCCCGTTCTACAAAAAGTACGAGATCGCACTGTATTGCTACGTAGTGCTTTCTCTGCTTGTAAACATATAGTTTCAGGTTCTATTTCACTCCCCTCCCGGGGTTCTTTTCACCGTTCCCTCACGGTACTATTCGCTATCGGTCACTAAATCGTATTTAGCCTTTGGAGATGGTCCTCCTATCTTCACGCAAGATTCCACGTGTCCCGCGTTACTCTGGATACTCTTTCGTCTGATACTTGTTTCGCTTACGAGGCTTTTACTCTGTTTCGCCCATCTTTCCAGATATGTTCAACTACAAGTACTTTAACTACTTTCGAGTCCGAAACCCCACAGATATTGCTACCCGTGGTTTGGGCTGTTACCCGTTCGCTCGCCGCTACTTAGGTAATCGTTAGTTTACTTTCTTTTCCTCTGGGTACTTAGATGTTTCAGTTCCCCAGGTTCCCCTTATAATGCTATGAATTCACATTATAATACTATGGCTCCACCATAGTGCGTTTCCGCATTCGGATATCCACGGATCACAGTTCATGTACAACTCCCCGTGGCTTTTCGCAGTTAGTCGCGTCCTTCATCGGCGTTTAGTGCCAAGGCATTCCCTATATGCTCTTTGTAGCTTGTTCGTTTTGTTCCCTTGATTAACGATCTTTGGCAAAATTACAAATTTGAAATTGAAAAATAATAAAATGCTTATTACTTTACTCGTATTTGTATTTTAAAAAATATGCAGTTGTCATTGTCCTTACTATATAATTTAATGATGAAAACCATTATTATATAGGCATTTTCCGCTTTGGGTTGACCCCTTTTCAACGGTGATGCAATTGTAATATACCACATCTTAAATATTTTGTCAACAGTTTTTTTAAAATTTTTTAAAAATTTTTCAATTTTTTTTTGAAATTTGTTAAAACCACTATATTATAGATGTTTTTGCTACCAAAATTGTTAAAAATCCGCCAAATAAAAGCCAAAAATTTAAAAAAATTTTGTTTTTGCCCAAAAAATTTTTAAAAAAGTTTTGCCTACCCACCCCATTTTTAAGCGGACGGGCAGCTTTTGGGCTTTGTGCCTATAAACAAAAAAACATATTGAACTAAGCAATATGTTTTTATTTTTACTATCTAAATATTGTTTCGCATTTGTTTTCAGCCATCCAGTTTCTTTCTTCATCAATTCTTGGTGTTATGTTGCTTTGTATCCACTATTCTTTCGCATGCACACGCGCGTGCGCGTGTACATTATAATATATAGCGCATAGGCCGATGAGTTGGCTTTGATTGTTAAATGGCAAACAAAAAAAGACGCTAGTTGCAAAGCGTCCATTTTTTATCTTTTTGCACAAAATAGTAGACTTCTTTAAGCGATACTACATCGGCAGCTTTGGTTGGGTCGTCACACTCTTTACCGCTTTCATCTATCCAGAAGCTTTTATCTTTTATGCCATGAATGTACTTTTTGTCGTTAACTGTGGTAACTTCACAGCATTTCCAGCAATGGCAACCGGTGGCGCATTCGTCACCCTTTTCGCAACAACTGCCCTTTTTGATGCCAGTTTTGTCATCATCCCAAGTTGCAGTTTGGGTGCAGACCGCAGCACAGCATGCTTGACCTTTGTATTTTAAATCCTCTGTAATATCTTCTTTAATCAGCAGATATTTCAGCCAATAGAACAACGCAATAAGCGCGCCCGCTGCCACAATGCCCACAATTACAGTTATAAGTTTGTTTTTTGCCTCTTTACGCTGATCTGCACTATCCGCTTTGGCAAATGTTACCCCTATCCAAATGGCATAAATAACGCCAACCAAACATGCAATTATAAGTATGGGATTAAGTATTTTGGTAGCCACATTTGTAAGGGTGTTAAGCCAGCTGGGTACGACATAGCCAAACATACCAACATTTGCTAATCCGCCATTAACGCCATTGCATGCTGGGGGGGGGGTATTTGTTAGAAACATATTAAAATTCATACTACCCTCCTCATGCTTCTATTATTAAGTATAACAAGGCGCATTTTTTAAGTCAACAAAAAATTGCCAAAATTTACAAAAAATTACATTTTTAGTTTAAAGGTTTTTTACTTTTAAAACAAAAAAACGCTGCAAATGCAACGCTTATTAAACGCCAAGTGTATTTTCTTGCTTTTGAAGCTTACGCAAGGCTTTGGACAATTTTATGTCGCCACTAACCGATGCGGCTGCTATGTCCGCGGTTAAAACTGGGCAAAGTGTGTTGTAGTTAAAATCGTACACACAAGATTTGCGATTTGACCTGCGCAAAATGTGGTCGGTCAACTTGCTGCCGTCATGCAAAACGCGGTCACCTTTTACATTTATGATAAGGCTGTGCAGATGCTTGCCTGTGTTGATTTCCACCTTAAAAGCAAAGGTGAAGTTGTCTAAGTATCTGTCTGGCTTTGGCGCGCTTACCTTGCTTAGGCAGCTGATGTCAAGTTTGGTGGCAAAGTCGACATTGCTTAAATTGCGCTTGTTGTCAGCAACAATTAGGTTTTGCGATAATTCTTCAATAAGGACATCGGCAAACAACTCTTCTTGCTCTTTAACTGGCTTTGCGGCAACTATTTTGCGCGCTGGTAATGGTTTGCGATAAGTGCAAACATTTGGTTTTAAATTTTTGGAAATGATTCCGTCATTTGGTTTTGTTAACATAATTTCTCCTAACTGCTTAATAATAACATAAGTTTGTTGGCTTGTCAACTGTAATTTTAAAATTTTCCGCTAAAATTTTACACTTTTTTCAAAAATAAAACATATTTTTACCCTTATCATCATCTTGGACTTATATTGTCGAAATCATATATTTTATTAAGGGCACAAAAACTTAATTTTGCCACAACTTTAAATAAAAATAAGGGTTTATTTTTTACCCTTATCATCATCTTGGTCAAAATTGTCGTAATCATACTTTTTGTCCAGCGCACCCGACAACAGTAACGCTTTAAGTTCTGGGCTTAAATTTTGCACTTCTTCCGCCAAACTTTTGTTGTCTTCCACTTTTGGCTGGGCGGGCTGCTGCATTGGCAAATCATCGTCAAACATAAACCTTGGAGAAAGCGGAAATGTAGGTGGCTGATTTACGCGCGGCGGGCGGTTGGTTAAATAATCCTTAAAATCATCTTCCTTGGTTACTGGCTTTGGGACTGGCTGTGGCGGCGGCGTTGGCTGAACTGGTTTTGGTGGTTCAGCGGGCTTTTCTTCCACATAAGGTTTGGTTGGCGGCGGCGGGCTTTTTTTCAGCTTTTTAGGCAAAATTAAAAGCAATGCAACAATTGGTAGCACGCACACACATATTAAAATTATAATTTCTAATCTGGACATATGCTCCTTTCGCCATTTATAAATTAATTATATCCTTTTTGTTTAAGTTCTTTTGCTAATTTAAAACTTTTTAACTCTTCTATTTTTTTGTTGTATCTTTTACTTATATCTTGCAACCTTTCATCAAATGACACATAATTACCAATATAATCTATGTGCATATCAGCCAAGTTTAGTAAATCTAAATACTCGCTTTGATATGGAGAGTTTGTAACTCCATGATAGTAGACTTCTTTCCAAAATTTATATCCTTGCTTTTTTAAAACTTCCCCGCCAACAATTTCGTGTTTTTCGTAGTCTTTTTCTTCCAAAAAAGCGTAACCGATGTCATGGACCAAGCCAAGTGTGTATAATTCGTTGCATTTGTCCAACGAAAATCCCCTTTCCTTGCCATATTTATACATCAATTCCGCCACCGCAAAAATATGCTTTTTCCTATACTCCGCTATCATTTTACCCCTTTTCTTACTATTAACCGCAACTCGATAATTTATATCAATTATCTCTTAAAAATATTAATTATTAATATCTCTATTAAGACCAACTAGCCTTGCCCCAAAACCTCGTCCACAACTTGATTGGGTTATTGTGCCTTTGTGCGTTGGGTGTTGTACACTCACGACTTATTAAATCAACCTTTTACTACTTACTTGCCTT
>CANRIT010000017.1 GCA_947630745.1 uncultured Clostridia bacterium | reverse complement strand
CTTGTGCTAAAATGTAACTAGGCAAATGGAGGAAAAATATGAAAAATAAAACAATAAAAAAACGTAGACTGTCTTCTTGGCTTGTATCATTGGGTATAGGTGCGGGTGCAATTGCGGGCATTGGCGGGGCGATGGCATGTTCGCCAAACGAAACAACAGCACTAGAAAACAATGAAAATATAACAGTAGTTGAAGATGACGAAAAATTAAACGAAGCGGAACAACAAATTAAAGATTTACAAGAACAACTAGCTAATGTTCAAATGCAAGACAGATATCAAAAGATATACGAACAAATCAATGCTGTATCTCAAATGGTGGATAATCCAAACTGTTTAGATGTGCAAAAAGCTATGTCCGTTTTAAGTTTATGCAAAACCAATTTGGACTTATTAAAATCTCATTATAAAGACGACAAAAATAGTATACAATTATATGATAGTGTATTAAACTATAAATCAATTGTAGAAAAAGTTATTTGTGAATATGCAGTTAAACAAGGCGCAGCATTGGCATTTGATTCTAAAGACTTTTATAAAGTTGGAATTATACAATATGGTGACGATGCGGGTGAAGGAAATTGTTATGTAAATAATGTTAAATCAACATTTGCAATGGAAACTCCATCATATTTAAAGTATTTAGCGGATGATGTTTATATTCACAATTTAGATTTATCTACAAATGAATATACTGTGTCGGCGTATCCAAAAAATCAACTTTCGCTTATGGATACCATAGAACAAAACCTAGTAACCAATTCAAAAAATTCAATAAGGGATGAAAATGCGACAATTACTTATAGACAGTATAACAATGCAGTTAAACAATATGTTTTTAATGTAGAAAACACAACCACAAATGAAAATTTAAAATTTACCTTTTTAGACAATGGCGAACTTGTACAATTTATTGGAACAACATTGGATGGCGTAGGGGTTGAATATAATTTTGAAACCATTAACGAAAAGCAATTTAATAACAATTACAATTCAATCGTAGACAAAATTAATGAATATACTTCACATGATGAAATAACCAAATAAAAATCACCCGCATGGGTGATTTTTTACAGTACAACTATCGTGCAGCCCGGGTTTAGTAGGTAGAGTTCGCGGTCGGCAATAAGGTCGGGGCAGTAGTTGGTGGCAATTTTGCGCACAACATTTTTTTCCGTCCAATTTTCGCAACAAACATAGCAATCAATTATTCCGCGATGCTTTAAATCTTCACACTTTTTTAAAAACGCAACCTTAATCGCCCCGCCAACACCATGGCTGCCGTACCCGTGTATAACTTTAAGCACTTTATATCCGCCCTTTTTGCACGCGTCAACCTCAATCAAAAACTGCGCCAGCGCCTCAGTAACCGTCTGCTTTTCACTTTTAATGTCAATTGTAATAACTTTCATGCCTTTATTTTATCAAACTAATCTCAAATTGTCTACTCTTTTTCACAAAAAGAGTAACAGAAAAACCCGCCAGTAAGTTAGTAATAAATTTAAAATTATAAAAAATCAACCAATTCCCCAAAATAAAATACTCTTTTTCAAAAAAGAGTAGCAGAAAAACCCGTTGTTATATTTATTATATATAAATACCTTATATAAAAGATTTACTATTTTTATTATTATTTATATATACTTATAAAAAAGTAAAAATCTATTCTTAATTAATTTCCTTATAAAAGGGCAGTAGAAAAATCCGCTATTAACTTAATATATTAACTATAATATAATTACCTTTTTAAATAAGCGAATGGGAAACGCGCAAATATATCGCAAAAAAGAATATAAAATTTTAAAATATGTGTCAAATTCACTTTATTTTTTCAACTTTTTGTGCCATAATAATATAAATATTATTGGAGGTTTGTATGAACGATACAAAGCGTAAAGGCGGGGCAGGCAAGTTCTTTTTAGGGCTGTTTATTGGCATTTTGCTTACAATCGGCCTTATTGCGGGCGGGCTTGCGCTGGTTTACTATAAGGTTTCTTTAAATACTTTTCATGTAAGTGTGGGTAACGACAAAATTGAAAGTTACACCCCAAACGATTTGGTCAAACTCATTCAGCGCACAATGAAAAACAAAAACGAGGTTTCGCTTAAAGATTTGGGCGATGATTTAGGTTTAAGCATTCCGCTTGACATCCACGGCGTTAACATTGAAGATATTGTTTCCAGCCCAATTATGGACATTACTGAAACAGTTAAGTCAAAGGTTCGCACGCTGTCTGCAAGCGAAATTGATGGCTTGCTGTCGTTTGACAAGTTGGATGGCGTTTTCAATGGCAAAACCACCTTTGTTTTGAAAAATGGCCAACTTTATAAAGACGGGTCGGATGAGGCGGAAAATTTCACTTTTGATGTTGATATGGCAAACAAAACTTTAACCATGAAAGGTGAAGAATACACACTTTCCGACGACAATAAGGTTGAAATTGATGGTTTGCATTTGCCACTTACCTTTGTTTTGGGCGATGTAACCAACAAAACAGTGGGCGAAATCTTGAATTTTAAAGAACAAAATGGTCAATTGGTTGACAGCACAGGCAAGGCAGTTACTGGAATTATGAAGGTTATTTCAGAATTTGCCATAAAAGAATTATCCTCTAAAATTAACACCATGCCGCTTTCTGATTTGTTTGGTTATGTTGAAAAAGAGGGCAGGTATTACGAAAACAGCGATGCATCCGACCCATTACCACAAATTTTGCAAACTTTGGCATCAACCAACATTGAAGACCTTGGCGAGACAATGAAAAATTTAACAATAACCAAAATCTTAGACAAAGAGCAATATTCAAAAGGTGCATTGTCTTTATTGGAAGAATCCACCTTAGAAACTACCACCCTTGAAAATCTTCCAAAAGAGCTAGGTGACGCGTTCTTCAACGCAAAATTGTCCGACTTGGTTGACAAAGGTGTTATCGAAAAGCCTACATGGTGGGACCAAGAACCAACCAATCAATTATTAAAAGATATGAAAATTTCTGAGATAATTAACAAATTGCCAGAATATGCATCTAAAATAACTCAATAAAACAAAAGTCCAAGTAAAAGGCTTGGGCTTTTTTTAATCTGTAAGTCGTGTTAAAAGGCAAAAAAAAGTGGGTGATAAGGCAAAAAAATTTTTAAAAAGTTGAAAATTTTTTGGCAAAATTTAGTTTTTATAGGCGGATTTCACCCAAATTTTAAAACTTTTTTGCTTTAAAAACCACTATAATATAGATGTTTTTGCAAATTTCAAAAAAAATTTGAAAAATTTTAAAAAAATTTTAAAAAAACTGTTGACAAAGTTTTTTATATGTGGTATATTATACTTGCATTCAGCATAAAACAGCTGGTGCAAGGGCATCAAATTGGCCCTTTGGTCTATATATCTTAATAAGTACAAAGGTAAGAAACAAAATGTTTTTGCCAATTCCAAGTTTTTTGAACAACGAATTTAGCCAAGCGAATGAGCAAGGTTTAAATACAAATTTTTGTAGAGTATGATCCTGGCTCAGGACTAACGCTGGCGGCGTGCTTTAAACATGCAAGTCGAACGGAGGTTAAGTGTTCCACAATGCATTCTGCTTATCATAGATAAGTTCGCAAGTTCCTTAATAAATTTTTGTTAAGGGCACCACAGTTTGTGGGCAAGCGACACATAAGTGTAGTTTGCGTTGTGGAATGCTTACCCTTAGTGGCGGACGGGTGAGTAACGCGTAAGTAATCTACCTCTTTCTGGGGGACAACAGTTGGAAACGACTGCTAATACCGCATAGGACCACAGGCACACAAGTGCTAGGGGTGAAAGATTTATCGGATAGAGATGAGCTTGCGTAGCATTAGTTTGTTGGTGAGGTAACGGCCCACCAAGACTTCGATGCTTAGCCGATCTGAGAGGATGATCGGCCACACTGGAACTGAGATACGGTCCAGACTCCTACGGGAGGCAGCAGTTAGGAATATTGGGCAATGGAGGAAACTCTGACCCAGCAACGCCGCGTGAAGGATGAAGGCCCTCGGGTTGTAAACTTCTGTATTAGAGGAAGAAGATAGTGACGGTACTCTAATAGAAAGCTACGGCTAACTACGTGCCAGCAGCCGCGGTAAGACGTAGGTAGCAAGCGTTGTCCGGAATGACTGGGCGTAAAGGGTGCGTAGGCGGTTATTTAAGTCTGATGTGAAATCCTATGGCTTAACCATAGAACTGCATTAGATACTGGGTAACTAGAGTGCGGAAGAGGTTGACGGAATTACTAGTGTAGCGGTAGAATGCGTAGATATTAGTAAGAAGACCGGAGGCGAAGGCGGTCAACTGGGACGTAACTGACGCTGAGGCACGAAAGCGTGGGGAGCAAACAGGATTAGATACCCTGGTAGTCCACGCCCTAAACGATGTATATTAGACTATGGCTTTATCGACAAAGTCAGAGTCGTAGCTAACGCGATAAATATACCGCCTGGGGAGTACGAACGCAAGTTTAAAACTCAAAGGAATTGACGGGGACCCGCACAAGCAGCGGAGCATGTGGTTTAATTCGACTCTACGCGAAAAACCTTACCTAGGCTTGACATAGGATGCATAACTGTGAAAGCAGTGAAATTATAGCAATATAACATCCATACAGATGGTGCATGGTTGTCGTCAGCTCGTGTCGTGAGATGTTGGGTTAAGTCCCG
>CANRIT010000016.1 GCA_947630745.1 uncultured Clostridia bacterium | reverse complement strand
GGGTTATTGTGCCTTTGTGCGTTGGGTGTTGTACACTCACGACTTATTAAATCAACCTTTTACTACTTACTTGCCTTACCCACGAACCTCGTCCGCAACTTGATTAAAGTACGTTAGCCATTGGGATGCAATGGGTTGCGGGTGAACGACTTTGCCGTAGGCACCTTAGTGAACCCACAACCCATTGCAGCCCACCCGTAACTAGTTTAACTAGAAAGGACGTCCTGGTCGTCCCTGCGGCCTATCCCCGTCCGGTTTTGGCTTTTTATCTTCTTCCTTTTTGCTTATGCTGTTGCGCATATTTGTGTCTGCCATCATGTTTTGAAGTTTGTAATAGTCAAGCGCGCCAAACTTGCCGTTTTTCATTGCAGTTGCCATGGCTTTGTTAACTTCTGCTTCTGATGCATAAACCAAAGCCTGCATCTCTTGCGTTTTAGCCTTCATTTCTTGCTCTAATGCCACAGCTTGCGCTTTGCGTTCTTCCGCGGCGGCTTGGCTGATTTTCTTTTTAGCTTCCGCATCTTCTATCTTGAGTTTTGCGCCGATATTATTGCCAACATCCACATCGGCAATATCTATTGACAAAATTTCGTATGCGGTTTGTCTATCCAAATTATCTTCCAAAATTGTGCGCGAGATTATGGATGGATTTTCCATAATATCCTTGTGGGAATCTGCCTTGCCAACTGCGGTTACGATACCTTCACCCACACGCGCCAAAATTGTTTCCACATCCGCAGTACCAATCTGCCTATCCAAGCGGGCGCGCACGGTAACTTGCGCAATAACTTTAACTTGAATGCCGTTTTTGCACACTGCCTCCACCCAATTGGTGCGGATGATTTTTGGTGTTACGCTGGTTTTAACTGCTTCAACCACATCACGGCCGGCAAGGTCAATTGCCTTGGCTTGCTCAATGGTAAGTTGCATTTTTGCGCTGTGTGCTGCAATAAGTGCATCCACCACCTTGTCTACATTGCCGCCCGCCATAAGGTGAGTTTCAAGTTCGGAAATTGGAACTTTAAGCCCTGCCTTTTGTGAAATGATGTAAATATCCACAATTTTTTTGTAATTAATCTTTCTAAGTTTCATGCCAATAAGGCGGAACATGGAAACATGCGCACCCGATGCCAACGCCCTAAACCAAATGTTGATTGGCACAATAATTAATATGCCCACCAAAAGCACAAGCACGCACGCCAAAACAATAAGCCAAATTGCCCATGTTGGAATTGCAAGTAACATACTCATAATAAACCCTCCTACTCAAACCACTTACGCACAAAAATAGTGTTGTCTTTAATTTGCACAACTTTTATGTGCGCGCCGTTTTCTATATAACTTTTTATGCTGACTACATCGTAAATTTTGCCACGAATTTTTGCCTTGCCGCCAAGGTTAAGCACACCAACCGCTCTGCCTGACTGGCCAACCAGACGCCTTAGTTCTTTGCTAGTTTTGTCGTAATCGCGGGACAGGGTGGTTTTGTTTTCAAACAGCCCGGTACGCCCAAGCGTGCCATGTTTTGCGCTGTATATCATTATAACACCGCACACAACAAACACGGCAATAACAATAAGTATTAAATAAATTGATTGCAGCAAATTAAGCCCTTGCACAATGCGCACAACAATGCCCGCAATTGTGGTAAGCACGCCCACAATGCCAAAGAAACCAAACCCAGGCACAATAAGCTCAATAACAAGAAAACTTAGCCCAATGCCGAACAGCAATGCGGGTATCCAACTCATTTCGGTAAAGATTTGTAAAAATTCCATACCTTTCCTCCACAGATATTATACAACAAATGGCAAATTTGGTCAATAGTTTTTTAAAAATTCCTTATTTTTACAAAAATTTTGTAAAAGGCGAGCTTTTTGTTAAAGTTTTATCAAATTTTAAGTTAAAAACAGCAGTTTTTTGTAAAATCAGCAATTTTTTAGTTTTATTAACTAAAATCAACAAAATTATAAGTTAAAAACGGGCGGTTGTCAATAGGTTTTTTGGGTTTTTAAACTTTTAAAGTAAATTATTTGACAAATTTGCTCAATTTAGGGTAGAATATTTTTAGGAAGTTGATATGTTTTGTAAAAATTGTGGGGCGGAAAACCGCAACGATAGCAAATTTTGCATGCAGTGTGGGGCAAAATTGGACGATTACACCAAGCCAAAACAAAATTTGCTTATGCCCGATGATGTTAAAATCCAAAATGAAATTGACAGGAATAAAATAATTGCAAAGGTGCTGTACTATGTTGGGCTGCTGTTTTTGCTGGCTGGGCTTGTGTTTATATTTTGCTCGCTTTTCTTTTTAAAAATACCTTTTATTATTGTAAGCATTGTGTGTTTTGTTGCTATGGTTGGCTTGTCAATTGCAAATTTGTGCATAAATAAAAGGGTTAAAAAATTAAAAAACCCAATCGCAAAAAGCAAAGAGCAAAAGGCTGATAAGGCGGAAAAATTAGCTGAGCAGACTTTGCCACCGCAAGATGACCAAATAAATTATAAAAGATAGCAGGTTGATTTTCCTGCTTTTTTGTTTTGTGTTTTTTGTGTTTGTTTGGTTTTTGTTTTGTTGTTGTTTTGTTGTTGTTCTTTTTGTGGTTTTGGAAAATTTAAAATTTGCTTCTAAAATAGTAAAAGAAATATTGTTGCGCGTAACCAGACAATTCGCCATATTTAACGGAAAGTTGTTTGGTTATTTTTTTGCGGTTTGTTTCGTTTGAATTGGTAAGTTTGTTGTACACCTTGTTTATCCATGTGTCAACTGGAAAAACCGATTTAACGCCATATCCAAACAAAAGCACGCAATTTGCCACCTTTTCGCCCACCCCTTTAAGTCCAATTAGAAAATTAAATTTTTCCGCATCCGACATGGTTTTTAGGTTTTGCAAATCACGCTCGGTTAGGCGCTGAACGGTGTCAAACATCTGGCTTGCCCTATACCCCAGCCCGGCATGCAAAAAATCGTCAACCGTTGCTTTTTTAAGTTGCGGTAAAGTTGGAAAAGCGTAATAGTCGCCCATGTTTGTGCCAAAATTTGTGCATAGATATTCAATGGATTTTTTAATGCGGGGGATGTTGTTGTTTGCAGAAATTATAAAACTAATAAGCATCTCAAACCCATCGTTATTTAAAATTCTAATTCCACTGCCAAAATCAATTGCCTTACCAAGCAAATCATCATCTTTAAGTTTCAAAATAATTTTACCATAGTCGGTGTTTAAATCAAAAAAGTTGTAAAAATAATTTACATCGCGCGTTTCAATAACAATTTGGCTTTTGCTAAAATTTATTTCTGCTTTTTTGTTTTGGCTAAACACAACCGCCTGATTTTTGTTTATTACATATCTAAAAATTTGCCCGCATTCCAAAGTCTGCACGACATCAAAATTTTTTGGGTTTTTTATAATAATTTTATCTTTTTCCGTTATTATTTGCATATTTTTTACCTATTTTTAAAAATTTTTTAATTTTTTAATTCAATTTTGTAAACTTTTGCCAAACCGTAATGCTTAATTTTTATTAAATAATTTTTACCCCCATAGGGTATAGTGTAAATATCCTTTCTGTTTGGTTCAACATCTACATAAAAAAGTTTGTTAAAAATGGGTGGGCTATCTATATTGGTTTCAAAAATAACAACTCCATCATCTTGCAAAATGTTGCCATCCAAAATACACTTTAACGCCTTAATGCCAAAGTCGGTTGCATATGGTGGGTCAAGCAAAATTATGTCGTACTTAGTTTTGCTGCTTTGCAAAAAATTTAGATAGTCGCACTGATAAATTTTACTATACCCCTCCACCCCATGCAGATTGGATTTAATTAAATTTATTGCCTGCAAATTATTATCCACAAAATCCACTTGTTTTGCTCCCCTACTTAATGCTTCAATGCCAAGCGCACCCGTGCCAGCAAACAAGTCAAGCACAACCGCATCTAAAATGTTGGTTTGCAGCATGTCAAAAATGGCTTCCCTAACCTTGTCCATGCTGGGTTTTGTGGAAGATAAATCAAATTCTTTAAGTATTTTGCCGCGATATTTTCCGCCAACTATTCTCATGCTTATATTATACCACAAAATCCACCACAAGCAAAGCAAAAAAGGGACATAAGCCCCTCTTTTTAATTAAACCACTTTTAAATTAGCAACCGCAGTCTTTTTTACCGCAGCCACATCCGCAACCGCACAATAATAATAAAATAATTATTAACATGCAAGGGTCAATTTTGCAGCCGCAATTGCATAATAATAAAATTAAAATTATTATCCAAGTGCAGTCGCCGCACCCGCTGTTGCAACCGCAGCCGCCGCAATTGTTGTTGTTTTCGCAGCAGTCGTTGCCAGAAAAGAATTTGTTAAACATTTTTCCTCCTAATGTGTATTAAATTCCGTATGTAATACAAAATTTTTCTTTGGTACCTAAAAAATCTTTTGTATACTACATATTACGCGCAAAACAAAAAAATGTTACAATATTAAATGTTGATATAAATTTTATATAAATTATTTCTTGCTTAGGCAATCAAAATATAAACAACACTTTTGTGTAAAAAACAATACAAATTTATAAAAGTTATTAAAAAAGTTAAAAATTTTGCAAAAAAAATTGCGTTTTTAATAAAAAAAGTGGCGTTTGCCACTAAAAACTTTCCAATTTTTGACGAATTAACAATTTAAGTTCATCAATATTTTTGCCCGACTTGGCTTGAATAAAGCAAGTGGTGTATGGATATTTTTTAAGTTTTTGCTGCTCATCTGTGGTCATTTTATCCACTTTGTTGTACACCAAAATCACTTTGTTGGGGTCAATTGACATGCGCTTAAATTCTTGTTCAACCACTTCAATTTGCTCGTATTTATGATTGTCGGACGCATCCACCACCATAAGCAGCACATTGGCATCAAGCGTCTCTTCAAGAGTAGCAGAAAAAGCGTACATCAACTCATGCGGAAGGTTGCTTACAAACCCAACCGTATCAATCAGCACATACTCCACCCCGGCATCCCACACCTTTTTGGTAAGCACATCCAAAGTTGCAAACAGCCTGTTGTCCGCATACGTGCCAACCTTGGTTATTGCGTTCATCAGTGTGGATTTGCCCGCGTTTGTATAGCCAACCAGTGCCACACTTTTTATGCTGGAAATGCGCTGTTTGCGGTTGGTTTGCCTGTGCTTGGCAATCTCTTTACACTCGCGTTCAAGCTTGGCAATTTCTTCCTTAATTTTGCGGCGGTTAAGTTCAAACTTGGTTTCGCCCACGCGGGTGTTAATCTCTTCCCCCTCATTAAGCCCGTTAAGGCGAGGAAGTGAATATTTAAGTTGCGCCAATTTAACTTGCAGCTTTCCTTCGTTGCTTTTTGCACGCGAGGCAAATATATCCAAAATAAGCATGGTGCGGTCAATAACCTTTATGTCAATTTCTTCCGCCAAATTCCTTAACTGGCTACCAGTAAGCGGGCAATCAAAAATAACCACATCCGCACCCATGTTTTTTGCATCGGCCGCAATCTCTTGCACCTTGCCAATGCCAAAATATGTGCGCGCATTCAACTCCTTAACCAAAAATACATTCACTTTAAGCACATCCAGCAGCGCAGACTGGGCAAGCAACTCCAACTCTTTGCTGCGATAGTCGCTATCTTCCAAACTTAAATACGGGCAAACCAAATATGCCTTTTCTTTAATATCGTTTATCATAATTTATATTATATCAAAATTTGTGTTTAAAGTCAAATATTTAACCTTAAAAACATAATGTTTGAATTTGTAACAGTGTTTGTAGTTTTTAAATTAACAAATTCAAAACTTTATTCGGATTTATTGCAAAAAATTTTGTTTTATGCTAAAATGGGCATATGCGAATTTGTAATCTGGCAAGCGGAAGTGACGGAAACTGCACCTATATTGAGGGCGAAAAGGCAAGGATTTTGATTGATGTTGGCAAACCTTTGCCATATATTTTTAATGCGCTTAACTCAATTGGTGTGGATGCGTCAACAATTGATGCCATTTTGATTACGCACGAGCACACCGACCACATTAAGGGGGTGGATAAATTTGCGCGAACTTACAACACGTGCATTTATGCGCATACTTACATAAGCGAGATTTTGTTTCATCAGCTTAAAAATGTGCGCGAGCAGATAACCTATTTTGACAGCGATTTTTTTGTGGGGGATTTGCATATTGTGCCTTTCCCCGTGCCGCACGACAGCAAATTTTGCGTTGGGTACAGGGTGGAACAAGGTGACGCGGTGGTTAGCGTTTGCACCGACCTTGGAAGTTTTACCGACACCGCCTTTGACGCCATTAAAGGCAGCGCGCTGGTGTATTTGGAGGCGAATTACGATGCTGAAATGCTGATGAGCTATCCTGGATATCCGCCATTTTTAAAGCGGAGAATAAACAGCGGGCATGGGCATTTGTCCAACAACGACTGCGCGCGGGCGATTGAAAAATTGGTGCATACCGGCACGCGGCTGGTTGCGCTAAGTCATATAAGCAAGCACACAAACAGCGAAAACCTTGCTGTTGCTACGGTTGCCAGCTATTTGGAAAGCAAAAACATTATCCCAAATGTAAACATCCGCCTTGACCTTACCCACCACGAGCAGCGCGGCACCATTTTTAGAATCACCCCTAACTCTTTTTAAACTCTTTTTTGTAAAAAGAGTAACAGAAAAACACTCTTTTTTGTAAAAAGAGTTGCAGAAAAACGAGTCATTTAAAATTAATTTATAAGAATATAAAACTATATAATTTAAATACATTAATAAAAAAGTTTGGGAAAACACTCTTTTTGTACTCTTTTTTGTAAAAAGAGTAACAGAAAAGCAAGTCATTTATAATCTATTAATTTATATATAATAAAAATACCTTATTTTATATAAAAGAGTTATAGAAAAACAAGTCAACTAGTTTTTATAAGTTGCAAATTAACGATATTTAAAATTTTACCTTTTTGCAACAAAACTAATTAATGTCAAAATCTATGCGGAAATAGCCTTGTTCCATATTGCAAAGCGGGCAGGTTTTGGGTGCAGATTTGCCTTCCACCACCGTGCCGCAATTGTCGCATTTAAACGCATGCGTGCCAGTTTTGCATTTGTACAAGGTGTTTTTCTTTAACATTTCGTGCAATTTGCTTAGTGTGGCGCGGTGCGATTTTTCCACCATCGAAATTTTGTCGAACATATCCGCCACATCCTTATACCCTTCATCGCGCGCAGTGTCGGCAAAAGATGGGTAGATGCTTTCCCCGCTCATGCGTTCATTTTCCGCCTCAAATTTAAGCAGGTCAACAAGCGGTGCGCTGCGGAAAGGATAGCCCGCTTTAATATCAATGTTTTGCACATTATCGCCGCCATACTCGCTTATCTTTTGAAAAATCAGCTGGGCATGAGCCATTTCGTTATGCGCCAGCGTGCGGACAAGCGCGCTCATATATTGATAACCTTCTTGTTGCGCCGCCTTTGCCATAAATTGATAACGCGCACCCTCTTGACACTCTGCGGCAAAACTGCGCGCCAAATTGTGTTTTGTTAAACTTTGTTGAAAATCCATAAAATTCCTCCACAAAGATGTTTAACCAAAAATTGCCGTTTATACTTTTTGTGTGCGTATTTATTTAATGTTTGCTTATTTTTGCTAAGCGGTTGATAAATAGAATTTTTGTGAATACTATGTAGATATCCACTGTTGAGTTAATGGCTGGCGCAATATAATTTATTTTTTTTTACAAAATTTTACATAAAATTTGATTTGTTTACAAAATATGGCACGAGATTTTTTACATAATAATCCGCTTTCTGACCACAATAACACTGGGAGGTAAATATGACTAAATATAGACCTGGTGAAAAAGTTCCTATGTCTGGCGAGTACACCGCTTATGACGCTAAGGGACACAATGGCGGAAGCACTTATTTGGAAGAAGGTAGCCGTTTCCCTGCAACTCAGCACGAGGGCAGCTACTATGTAATGAACATGAACAAATAGTCTTTGCAGGCATTAGCCTGCATTTTTTATACTCTTTTTAACAAAAAGAGTAACAGAAAAACAAGATTTAAAAAATAATTAAAACAAATATACTTTATTTATGTTTTTTTAAAACAAGTTAAAAAAATTCAAAAATTAAGAAATTATTACCTACTGTTTTTAAACAAAAAAGAGTTACAGAAAAACACTCTTTTTTGTAAAAAGAGTTACAGAAAAACGGGTCAAATTAATATTACCTTATTAACTTTTTTATAAAGATTAACAGCACAATCCCCCATTTAATTTACAATTTTAAAACTCTTTTTGTAAAATGAGTTGCAGAAAAAATAAAAAAAGCCGCGGAGGGCGGCGATTTGGTTTGATTAGCCCTTGTAGAAGGTATCTTCAATTGGTAATGCAATGCAAATCATACCAACAAGGATAAGCGCAATGCCAGTGTACAAAATGCCTTGATACAATTTATCCGACTTATCCAATACATCTTGTTTGCGGATGGTTAAGGTCAACCTTTTTGCAATAAGGCAGACAACCAAGCCGACAATTGCAAAGATAATGCCAATAATAACGGTGTATCTTAATAAAAATTCTTGTGGACGCAACATAACAATCTCCTTAACTTGCAAACATTTTAGCACCAAAATAAAAGTTTGTCAATACCTAAAATGATTTATTTTAAAAATTTTTTATCTTTTTGGGCGAATAAGTGTTGTTTTTACAAAGTTGAACAGCTTGTATCCCGCCGAAAACGCCCCAGTTAACATAATCGCAACAAGCGCAATTATGCTTGGAATTGCAAAATAGAAGGTAAAAGTTAGTGTAACCAGCGCAAGGCATTCAAACAACATATAGCAGAAATCAACCGCCGAAACAATGTCTGGCACGCGTTTGTTGAAGTATGCAACAAGCATAACATTAAACAACACAACCACCACAATAGCAAATATGCCAAACACTATGTTTATGTCACCTGACACCATATATAGTATTATAAGTGTGGCAAACACCGCAACTGATGCTATTGCGTTGATGAGGGTGTGGGTTTTGCTGTTTTTGTCCTTAAACAATTCAAGCCAAATTTTAATAAGCAGCACACCAGCCACAAACAGGCTTACCGCCCACTGCTCTTCAATTGTGATTTGCGCAAATATAACAAGCGGCAACAACGCCAACTCAACTGCAAACAAAATTTTAAAGAAAATATCATTTTTTGCCATAAAAACTCCAAATCCAAACGGATTATAAGGTTAGTATAACAAATATTTTACTTTTTTACAACTGATTTTAACAACTTTATAATTTTTGCCCCGCCACCCCACCAAAAAATCCCTTGCCCAACCGACAAGAGATTTTTTATCTAAATTAATTTTTGGTAAATAGATAATATAATGGGTCAGCATCATCGGTTCTCGTCCACTTATCACCATTTAAATAAGAATTGCTTGTACTTGTTACAATAGTTTTTAATACGCGAACTTTTGTTGCGTATGTTATTAATTCGCCTGGTCCCGATGAATGGCGAATCGCTTCATATATATTTTTACTTTTTATTGTTACCAAGTCTAAATTTTTGCATTCATGGAATACGTAATTTCTGATAGCCTCTACATTTTCTCCGATTGTTACACTTGTTATATCGTCTATATGATAGAAAGCATAATTATTAATTTTTGTAACATCATCTGGGATAATTAATTCACCTTTAATTTGTTGTCCATTAATAAATAAATCTCTGCCCAATTTTAAAAGAGCATCTAGCCACGTTATGGATGATTCGCACCATTCTTTTAATGTACCAGTATAATTAATTTTAGTTAGCCCTGCACAATTTGAGAAGCAATCACCAACATATGTTAAATTTTTACCAAAGGTTACACAAGTAATGTCGTCAATGTAACTAAAATCTCCATGTACCTCTGAAACATCATCTGGGATAACTAATTCTCCTTCTATTTTCTTGCCATCAATATATAATTCTGTTCCGTGTTTTTTGTTTGCCTTTTTTAAACCGCATGACGATTCGCACCATTCTTTTAATGTACCAAGATAATTTAATTTAATCGCCTTGCCAGAATCGCTAAATACCCTTACACTACAACTGTCTATAGGAGGGATATTTTTTGGTATTATTACCTCTTCTATAGAACTTAAAGCATAATCTCCAATTTGACTCAAATTTGGCGGTAATGTAATTTTTTCCAAATTGGAACCAGAAAATGCATATTCCTCTATTGTTTTTAAGCTAGTTGCATTACTCAAATCAACATTTATTAGGCCCGTATTACTAAAAGCAGACTTTCCAATTTGGGTCACATTTTGTGGTATAGTAATTTCCGTTAGCACATTGCAAGAATAAAATGCATATTTATAAATTTCAGTTGTTTTCTCAGGAAATGTTATACTGGTTTTTGTATCATCCGCAAAGCCTAAAGCTATGTAATTCTTGCCATCTTCGTAATAATAAACCCCATCTTCAATTTTTATTTTACTTTGACTTTCTTCATTTACAATTTGTTTTGTATAATATCCGATATACCCATTACTAGTGTTCTTTGCTATTTGTAAAGAAGATGATTTATTTATTACTTCTACAAGTTTATAACAAGAAGTGAATGCCTGCGTACCAATATTTGTTACGTTTTCAGATATTGTTACTTTAATTAGCCCGTAGCAGTATTGAAATGCATGGGCTCCTATTGTTGTTACATTTTTCCCTATCTTTACACTAGTTATATCGTCTATATAACGGAAAGCATAATCATTAATTTTTGTAACATCGTCTGGTATAATTAACTCACCTTTAATTTGTTGTCCATTAATAAATAAATCTCTGCCCAATTCTTTTAAAAGATTATTTAATCCAGTAATAGAAGACTCACACCATTCTTTTAATGTATCAGTATAATTAATTTTAGTAAGATTGGTACAACCTTCAAATGGATCTATTCCTATTGTTGTAACATTTTTACCTAATGTTACCGATTTCATATTAGGGCATTTCCAAAACGCGCTCTCACCTACCGCAGTTACATTTTTACCAATGGTTACACTTGTTATTGTGGGGTTCCTCGAAAATGCAAAGTCTCTAATTTCAGTTACTGGTAAACCCATATACATATCTGGGATCACAATCTCGGTCACATCTGTCGCGTCCGCTTTCAATCCATTTACGATATAACCATCTTTATTAGAATTTAATTTGTATTCCAAAACTTCTATTATTTCTTCTTCAAAATCAATTGTTAAATTTCCTTCTACTGTAAGAGTGATTTCTTCACTAGGTTCAGTTGTGGAATAATCATCGTCATTTATTTTAAAGGTTACTAGGTCGGCGTTGTCACTTAGGGTGTAGGAGATTTTTAATATGTCGCCATAATGAATTTCTGTTTGCGCGGTTATATCTTCGAATCTATCTTCATCTTTAACTTTGCGTTCAATTTTTACATGAGATTGGTCTTCTGCGTCAATGGTTAAAGTGTATTCGCGTGGGGATGATGTGAAGTCTGCGCGGACATAAAGATTTGCAGTAATTGGGGTTTCGCCAAAGTTGAAATATTGTTTTTCTTCACCTAATTGTTCGTTGTTTTCGTCAACTATTAGCCAGCCAGCAAAGGAAAATTGTTCTTCTGTGGTTGGGTCTTTATGTGGAGTGTCAACTGTAATGCTATTATTGTATTGTACAGACTGAGATGTTTGTTCAACCCCTTCTTCATTAAAGAAGTGTACGATAAAGGTTTGGATTTGTTCTTCATAGTGTAAGGTAATGTCTTTATCTTCTGCTGTTTTGTTATCTGCTACAATTTTGTAGATTGGTAAACCAGTTTCTGTGTATTCATCAGTAAACTCAGCACCAGTGATTGAGAAGGTGCTGTCATAACCAGTTTTTGTAGTTAACTTAACTGCAAATCTATCTCCGTGGTGAAGTGGTTGAGTGGTATCTAGTTTTTCACCAGTTAGGTTTTGAATTTCTACATTTTCAAAAACATCGGCATTTGTAAATACATA
>CANRIT010000015.1 GCA_947630745.1 uncultured Clostridia bacterium | reverse complement strand
CGCTTTCCCACTAAGCCACACCAGCGTATGAAATTTGGGGACAAAAGTTGAAATGTTTGCAAGTAGATTTCAGGGCTTAAAATCGTCTTACCAAGGCCGCGCTTTCCCACTAAGCCACACCAGCAAATTGGGGATATTTAGTTGTTTTTTACACCTGCAAAATGCCACTTTTTTGTCTTACCAAGGTGGTGCTCTACCCCTGAGCCACAGTAGCATAATGTAAAATTTTAAGTTACTTGCTTATTGTAGCAAAAAAAATTTTTTAAGTCAATAGTTTTTTATGATTTAATTAAAATAACAATAGGAAATTTGCACATGGGGGATGAGGGAAATAAAAAAACCGCCGTGTGGCGGTTTTTACAGCATAAAGAATTATTTAATTTCAACAACTGCACCAGCGGCTTTAAGTGCTTCTTCAATCTTCTTAGCTTCTTCTTGTGGGATGTTCTCTTTGATTGCTTTTGGAGCACCTTCAACCAATGCCTTAGCTTCCATAAGGCCAAGACCGGTGATTTCTCTAACTGCCTTGATAACGGCAATTTTGTTTGCACCGACTTCTTTTAAGATTACGGTGAATTCAGTTTTTTCTTCTGCTTGAGCAGCTTCGCCAGCAGCAGCGGCTGGACCTGCAACAACAGCAGCAGCGGCGCTAACGCCAAATTCTTGTTCTAATGCTTTAACCAACTCGTTAAGTTCAACGGCGGTTTTTGTTTTGATTTCATTAACAATTTCTTCAGTAGTCATTTTATTCTCCTTTTAATAATAAGTGCTACGGGCACTTGCCGAACCGATGGTGGTCAACCTAGGTTAGCCTTGCTTATCCGCAATAGCTTTGAATGCACGCGCCAAAGAGGCAACTGGTGCATTGAGGACATACAACAATTGAGCAACAAGTTGTTCTTTTGCTGGGATTGCTGCCATTTTTTCAACATCGCCTTTAGACAAGGCTTTGCTGTTCATCACGCCGGCTTTGATTGAGATTACAGAATAATCTTTGCTGGCGTTTTTAATAAACCTTGGGGCAGCGGTTTCGTCCTCCATACCAAAAGCGAAAGCGGTTGTGCCATTAAGCGCTTCATCAAGACCGGAAATGTTAAGTTGTTCACAAGCCTTTTTAAACAGACTGTTTTTAAGCACTTTGTAAACAATGTTATTTTCACGCAAAGTCTTTCTTAAAGCGGTGTCTTGTTCAACCGTAATGCCACGATAGTCAATTAAAACAACGGATTTGCTATCTGTGATAAGCTTTTTAATTTCGTCTACGGCAACCTTTTTTGCTTCTAAATTTGCTGACATTTATCCTCCTTTATGCTGATAGACAACTAAGTCTAAGATAAATAAAAACTCTTTTGCATAAGACAAAAGAGATTTAATCGACATATATTCTCCCCTACACAAGCAACCAAAATTGGTTTTACGCTTTAAGCACTTGTGGTCTAAGCAGCAAGAAATTTTATTTAACTGCTGATATTATATTCAAAAAAAATCCAAATGTCAAGGGTTTTTTAAAAATTTTTTTTGGTTTTTTAAAATTTTTTGTTTTGCACATTTGCGCTTTTGATTTTAACTTGACCTTAAAAGTAAAAGTTTATATAATAGTTATATGTTTTGTAGGGAAGTGAAATTTGATGCGGGCAAATACGCGGTCAACATAAACCCAGCGGTTGAATGTTTGGGTGTGCTTTTTCTTTTGGCTGAGTTTGAACGCAACAAAATAAGGTGCAATAAGGGTTATGTTGACAACATTTGTGCGTGGTTTGGCAAGTTTAAACAGCATGCTGCGGTTAAAACCATTAAGCAACTGTTAAAAAATGATTATTTTAAATACGATTTGTCCGTTGAAATGTTTTTAAAAATTTTTTACAAGCAAGGGTTTGATGAGGAGTTTTGCATAAAGCACAAATTAAACAAAAAAATTGTGGATAGGTTTGTGCTTGAACTAACTGATTTTGTGGAAAAATCCAATTTTAATCAATTTTTTAAGGAAAATGTGCAATTATATTTAAACAAAGCGCAAAATTTTGTGGACGAACTTAAAAATTATTCGCCAGCTGATTATCTTATTGACTTTTTAAATTTGCGCGCCAAAAAGTTGAAAGTATTGCTTATGTTTGGGGTGACTTCTGCAAACTATGGGGTGAAGATAAATAACACCGCATATTGCTGCGTTAGACCGTACAAACTTAGCCGATATGATGATATGGATTTTGCTTACGACAAAATTTATGTGACCACACTTGTGTTGCACGAATATGCGCACTCATACATAAACGATTTAACTGACAAATATAGCGACATGCTTGCGCGCGTAGACAAGCAAAAGTTTGAATTGTGCTTTAAACTTAACGCATATGGCACGGACGAAAAAACCGCCATTAACGAACATGTCATCCGCGCAATCGAATGTTTGTATGTTTGCAAAAATTTTAAAAATGACAGTTTAAATTTTATAAAAAAATATGTTGGTGATGGGTTTACATACATTGTTCAACTTATGGATTTGTTTAAAAATTATTTAAAAAATAAGCAAAAATTTAAAAATTTTGCACAATTTTATCCAAAAATCATCGAATTTTTTGTAAATTTATAAATTTTTTATAATTTTTACGCACAAAAAATTTTTAGTTTTATACGCTATAAAGTAAACTTTTTTAAGTTGGGATTTTTTGTTGACAATTATAATATTATGATGTATACTAAATTAGTTCAAATTTGAACAATTGGTGGAAGTATGAAAATTAATTACAACATAATTGATTTAACAAAAAATGTTTTTTGCTTAAAGCGCAAGGTTAACGAAAGCACGGGTAAGCAGTTTAAACTTGCCGCAATTGAAGTGGACATTTTAACCTTTGTGTATATGTTTAAAAAAGATGTTAGTGCAACGCATATTATTAAGGACAGCAATTTTAAAAAGAACACAATTTCTATCCATGTTGACAACCTTGTTAAATTGGGATATTTAAAGCGCAAAGAAAAATTGGACGACAGGCGCACAATCTACCTTATTCCAACCGCCAAAGCAATTGAAGTGGCTGAGCATAATATAAAAAAGATGCACGCCCTTAACAAGCAACTTTTGCGCGGGCTGACACCTGACCAGGTTAAGATTATGCAAAACAATTTTAAAATAATTAACAAAAATGCGTGCGATTTATTAAATAATAGGAGTGATTATGTTTAAAATTTTAAAATATTTAAAAAAGAAGGATTGGTTTTTTATTTGTGTGGGCGTTTTGCTTATTGTAACCCAAGTTTGGCTTGAATTAAAAATGCCCGAGTACACCAAAAACCTTTCTTCCGCCTTGGCAACTGGCGAAGTTGACATGCGCACAATGTGGCAAAATGGCGGACCGATGATTGCTTGCGCGCTGGGCAGCATGGTGGCGGCAATTATTTGTGGATTTTTTGTGTCCGAAGTGGCAGCAAATTTTGCCCGCACCTTGCGTGAAAAAATCTTTGACAAGATTACAAATTTCAGCAACAAAGAAATAAATCAATTTTCCACCCCAAGTTTGATAACCCGCACAACAAATGATGTTGTTCAAATGCAGATGTTTGTGGCAATGGGCTTGCAACTTTTAATTAAAGCGCCCGTGCTTGCCGTGTGGTCAATTTGCAAAATTTCCGCATCAAACATAAAGTGGACAATGGCGGTGGCAATAACAATTGTAGCAATTGTTGTTATGTTGTCGATTATAATTGGACTGTGCTATCCAAGGTTTAAGCGCATACAAAAATTGACGGACGACCTTAACCGCGTCACGCGTGAAAACATCTCGGGTGTGCGCGTTATTCGCGCCTACAATGCGGACGATTTTCAAGCCAAAAAGTTTGACAAAGTCAACAGCGATGTAACAAAAAATCACCTTTTCACTGCGCGCACAATGGGATTTTTGATGCCAATTATGACCATGTGCATGAGTGGGCTTTCGCTTGCAATTTATTGGATTGCTGCCGTGCTTATTAAAGATACCGCGGGCGCAACCATGCTGCAAACAATCGATATGCGCAAAGAACTTATTGGCGATATGATGGCGTTTTCACAATACGCTTTGCAGGTGGTGGGCGCGTTTATGATGCTTATTATGACCTTTGTAATTTTGCCGCGCACCATGGTTTCGGCAAAGCGTATAAATGAAGTTTTGCAAACCAAACCAAGCATAAAATTTGCCGATGCCGACCAGCCAACTGACAAGGTGGGCGAACTGGTTTTTAATAATGTAACATTCAGTTATTCCGCGGGTAAAGAGCCATGTTTAAGCGAGGTTTCGTTTAAAATCAACAAGGGCGAAACATTTGCAATAATTGGCGCAACCGGCTCGGGCAAAACCACGCTTGTAAATTTGATTACCAGATTTTTTGACGTGTCAAGCGGGGAGATTTTGCTTGACGGAATAAATATTAAAGACTATTCAAAGCACGGGCTTGAAAAAAAGATTTCAATCGCACCACAAAAAGCGGCGCTGTTTAAAGGGGATATAAAGTCAAATGTCAGCTATGGGTGCGAGCGCGAAGTTGAATATGACGACCCAAAACTTTTAAACGCGCTTAAAATTGCCAAAGCGGATTTTGTGTTTGACAATCCGCAGGGCTTGCGCGCACCTGTGGCACAAGGCGGCACAAATTTTTCGGGCGGGCAGAAGCAGCGCTTGTCAATTGCACGCGCGATTTTTAAGGAGGCGGAAATTACAATTTTTGACGACACATTTTCTGCGCTTGACTACAAAACCGATTATTTAGTGCGCAAAAACATAAAGCAGAATTTAAAAAATATGACGACAATAATTGTTGCACAACGCATTGGCACAATTAAAAATGCCGACCAAATTCTTGTGCTGGATAAAGGCAAAGTGGTGGGGCTGGGCAAACACAAGCAACTGCTAAAAACCTGCCCAGTTTACAGAGAAATTGCGCTGTCGCAACTTAGTAAGGAGGAATTGTAATATGCCCGGACCAATGAGAAGATTGAATAATCTGCCAAAAGAAAAAACCGATTTCAAATCGCTTAAAAAATTGGCAATGTTTTGCAAAAAATATCTGCCGTGGATTATTGTTGCCACGCTGCTTGCAGTTGGTGGGGCAATTTGCACAATTATTGGACCAGAAAAAGTGGGCGATTTAACCAACCAATTAACCGCGGGCATTGTAAAGCCAAACGGGGTGGACATGTCCGCATTTGTTGACATTTGTGTTGGGCTTATAACAATCTATGTGGCGGGCGCGGTGGTTAATTATTCCAGCCAGTTTATTATGGCAACTGTCACCCAAAGCGTTTCAAAAAAATTGCGCACACAAATCAACACCAAAATAAGCAAAGTTCCGCTAAATTATTTTGACAGTGCAACAAAAGGCGATTTGCTGTCGCGCGTTACAAACGATGTGGACATAATCAGCCAAACCCTTGCATCAAGTGTAGCAAATTTGGTAAGCGCAATGACGCTGTTTGTGGGCGTGGTGTTTAAAATGTTTAGCACAAACTGGTTGCTGGCATTGGTTACCATTTTCACATCGCTGTTCGGATTTTTGTTTACTGGGCTTATTTTGCGTACGTCACAAAAATATTTCAACCGCAAACAAGTTGACCTTGGCGAGATGGACGGGCAAATTGAAGAAGTGTACACCAACCACAACATCGTTTCTGCTTTTGGCGGAAAAAATTACGAGATGAAAAAGTTTAAAAGCATCAACAACAAATTGTACGATGACAACCGTAAATCGCAATTTTTGGCGGGCATGATGAACCCTATTATGGCGTTTGTGGGCGACCTGTCGTATGTTATGATTTTTATTGTTGGGGTGGCGGTTGTTGTGCATGGCAGCAGCGCGGTTACACTTGGCACAATTTCTTCATTTATTTTGTATGCGCGCTTGTTTTCGCAGCCGCTGTCTACATTTGCGCAATCGATGACTTCGCTGCAACAAGCCTCCGCAGCATCAAGAAGGGTGTTTGAATTTTTGGAAACGCAAGAGATGGAAGGCGAACAGCAAAAAACCAAACAGCTTGACCATGTGCGCGGCGATGTGGAATTTAAAAATGTAAACTTTGGTTACACTAAGGATAAAACCATAATCCACAACTTTTCTGCCAAACTTTCCGCTGGGCAGAAGGTGGCGATTGTTGGGCCGACTGGCGCGGGCAAAACCACAATTGTAAATTTGCTTATGCGCTTTTATGAGTTTAATGGCGAAATTACAATTGACGGCGTTTCCACCAAAGATATGAAACGCGATTATGTGCAAAGTTTGTTTGATATGATTTTGCAAGACACTTGGCTGTTTGACGGCACAATTAGGGAAAATTTGGTGTTTAACCAGCCCGATGTAAGCACGGAAAAACTTGACGAAGTGTGCGCGGCTGTTGGGCTTAAACACTTTGTGGATAGTTTGCCAAACGGGTATGATACGGTGATTAGCGACAGCCTAAATTTGAGTGAAGGGCAAAAACAGCAACTTACCATTGCGCGCGCCATGATAAAAGATTCGCCACTGCTTATTTTGGACGAAGCCACTTCTTCTGTTGACACGCGCACCGAACTTATCATTCAACAGGCAATGGATAATTTAACTTTGGACCGCACATCTTTTGTTATTGCGCATCGTCTGTCAACCATAAAAAATGCGGATGTAATTTTGGTTATGAAAGACGGCGATATTATCGAACAAGGCAACCACAGCGAACTGCTTAGCAAAAATGGGTTTTATGCTGAACTTTATAACAGCCAGTTTGCTTCAACGTAACATTATATGTTGATAAAAAATCAACTAAGCAATTATTTAATGAAATAGAAATGTTGTTGGTATAATAAGTTAAAAAAAGGGTAGATTTAATTGAAAGGCTTAACTAATCAATTCTAAATGAAAATGTTAATGTAAGCAAGTTATTAATAATTTAAAAGTTAAAAAACAAAATTTTGTATAAGAAGAAAAAGAAAGGATAAAATTTTAATGCAAAAGTTTGAAAAAAGAGCAAATTTTTGCATTTTTTATTGATTTTTTATTAAATTTTTTTAAAAAATGTGTAAATTTTATCAAAAAATTGATGTAAACAAACAAAATTAGTTTGCATTTTTTCCATGCAAAAATTGATAAATTTGCAGCATAACTTTTAATTAAATAAAATAAATTTTAATTTTTTTGCAAAAACCACTTGTTTTTATTATTCAAATGTGTTAAAATACATTTGCTTAGTTGATATGGACCGCTAGCTCAGTTGGTAGAGCAACTGACTCTTAATCGAAGGGCAAAAACACAACTTAATAACAAATATGGACTGCTAGCTCAGTTGGTAGAGCAACTGACTCTTAATCAGTGGGTCCGGGGTTCGAGTCCCCGGCGGTCCACCAAAAAAACCGAACAATTGTTCGGATTTTTTTATCAATTAATATAAATTTATCAATCGTTTTTTCTTTTGTTTGGCGTACTTGTATGCTTTGTATGCACCAGAATCTTCGCGCTCTTCAACATAAAAAACTATAACATCACTTTTGTCTATCATAGCGCAATTTCAATAATATATTCGCTTATACCACCAATCAAATTGCAAATCTAAATATACGAATTCTTCGTAATCTTCGCTTTTTAACCACTTAGGTCTTTTATTTATGCGCAAATGTCTTGGGTCCGACAAGCAAAAAACTCGTTTTATATTTGGATAGGTTAGTTTCAACTCACTAACAACTTTATGGCACAAGTCGTCAAACATTCCAAATCCGCCAAACAAAAACTCTGCACAACCTTCGTTTATTAATTGCGTAAATGTTGCGTTTAACTTTTCTTCTAATTCCTTTGTTATTGTTATTTCGCTATGCCCAGATACAGAGCAAGTTTTAATTAACGATGTGTTCACAACTTTATTTTATAAAATTTTCAATAAATTGTCAACACATTCACAACTTGTGCATACATTCACAACCTTATTTTTTCAGATTTGATAACCTTTTTGTAATTAAATTAATTGGTAAAGGAATTATTAAGTTATGAAATTACACGAAGCGGTTGGCAAAAGAATATTAGAATATTGCAAAGTTAGAAATATTAGTCCAAATAAATTATGTACTATGAGTGGGATAATTCAATCTACCGTCAACAGCATATTTTCTGGTAGAAGTAAAAATCCAAAACTTGCAACTATTCAATATCTATGTTTTGGTTTAGGGATAACCCTAAAAGAATTTTTTGACAGTCCGCTGTTTGATAATCTTGACGATTAAAAATTTAAGTTAAGTTCCTTTTTAAAAAACTCCTTTAAGTAGGAGTTTTTTTATGTTTAAATTTTGTCTAATAAAATTTTAAAAATTTTTTAAAGTTTGCTTTTATATAATTCGTAGTACGACCCGCGATTTTCAATCAATTGAGCGTGCGTCCCAATTTCTTTAATGTTTCCATTTTCTAAGAATATTATTAAGTCTGCATTTTTAATGGTATTAAGCCTATGTGCAATTATAAATGCAAATTTGTTGGATAGCATTTTGTTGTTTGCTTTGGTAACCAATCTTTCAAACTCTAAGTCCAAATTTGATGTAACTTCATCTAAAATTACAATGTCTCCATTTTTTAATATTGCTCTTGCATAATTTAAAAGTTGCTTTTCGCCAAATGATAAAACATCTGTTTCGTTGCTAATTTTGCAGCTATATCCGCCGTCTAATGACATAATTTTTTTGTGCAGACCAATTTGTTTACAAACCTTTTGCACATCTTCAAATTTAGCGTTGTTCCCATATTGCAAATTTTCTAAGATTGTCATAGAAAGCACAACAGGCTGTTGAAATACAAATGAAATATGCTTCCTTAATTCAGACAATTTATATTTTTCGAAATTCTCGCCATTAATCAAAATTTCGCCGCTTGACAAGGGATAAAATCTAGGCAAAAGATTGACCAAGGTTGTTTTTCCAACACCACTTCTTCCTACAATCGCAACTTTTTGTGGCTTTGCCAGATTGAAATTTATATCATTCAGCACCATTTTTTGTCCGTCATAAGAAAAGCAAACATTTTTAAATTCTATACTTAAAACTTTTGAAAGTTTTTTATTGCCAGTTTCTTCTTCTTTTTGCATATCAATAATTTGCAAAATGTTTAAAAATTGGTTGTATCTGTTGGTGATGTTGTGCATATGATCAACCAAATTGCTTACATTGTTGTTAATGTTTGAAAGATAGTTTTCAAACATCATTATGGTTGAACTTGCAGTTGCCCCAATAATCAATTTGTTGCCGCCAACTATTATTGTTGCAATCAAAGCTGCAAAACTTAGAATTGCAAAAAGCATAGAATGAATATTTGTTATGCGCGAAGATTTAATTGCCCGTTCTTTATTCATTTCCAAGTTTTGATAAATGTCGTTTAAGTTAATCTCTTCCAACCTAAGTGTTTTTGTTGTTTCATAACTTTCCAAACATTCATTAATTTTGGCTTGTAAACTATTTATTCCAGTTTATTAAAGGCACTTGCATTCTATTTAAAAAACTGCTAACAAAAAGTTTGTATTTTGAATCGAACGCAGTTTTTTCTGCACTTAAATTGTAATATTTTTGATTAACTTCTTCAAATTTTTGATATTCTTGCTCTTTCAAATTGTTTATTTTAAAAAATTTGGCATTTGAATAGTTGTCAGTTATTTTAGTGTATAATTCTTTTTGAATTTTCATTAATTCTTTTGTTTTTTTCTTGGCTCTTTTTATGTAAACGAGTGAAAATAAAACAAGCAACACAATCGAAACCAACAAAACAAGTGAAAGATAAATATTTAAGTTGACTATATTTATAAAAGCAAATATCAAAATTAAAGATATATCAAAAATATAAGATAATTGTCTATCAAACAAATCAATTATGTTTTTTACATCATCCGAAGAATTTTGAATATAACTTGCCAGTGATGAGTTGTGATATTCGCTAAATTGTAATAATTGAATTTGCTTTATAACTTCAATTTTCAATTGATTTCGCGCGCTTTCTACAATGCGAATACGCAAAATGCTTCTTATGTATTTAAAAACCACTATCACAATTTGTAGAATGACCAACGAAACGCAAACGAATGCGATTAAATTAAATTTTCCATTAAGCGAAATAAAGATATTGTTTAGAAAATGATTGCTGCTTTTGTGGCTTATAACATTGTCTATAAAAAATTGAATAACAATGGGTATATAAGTTACAGCATAATTTATGATTATACTAAATAAAAAGTATAGCATTATTAAAAATGCGGATTTTCTAAAAGTCTTCAATAGTATTTTAGACAACTTCATGACGAGTAATTATAGCATAAAATGAGATATTTTGTCAAACAAAAAGAATAACGACTCTCATTATATAAGATAAACAAAATCCTATAAAGTTAAATTAAATATCCAAATTAATGATGTCTTTGTTTTTGTTGTGGATGTATATCTTGCTTTAATTTTTAAAATACTGGCAATTTTTTAAAACTGGCAGGTAGTTTTGGGATAAATTTCCATGTTTGTCAATAAAGACTATTTGCTTGCTGCTAAATAGTAATGCTTGGTTTTAATCGAGTTCGATTGAGTGTTGAATTAAGGAAGTATCCAAATCGTCCATGGCTTTTGTAAGTTTTGCGGCGAATTTGTCTGCTGACTCCTTGTTGCCAAGCACTCCACCAAAATGGCCGTTCTTTTTGTTGTAGTAATAATGCTCTTCTGGATACTTTCTATTTAGTTTTGCTGTGCCTGTTTCCAAATTCAATGGGTAGCCCTCTTTGCGGACGCGAATGTAAGTGTCGGTTAAATAATTTATACATTCTATGATATAAAAGCCTTCTTCATCCAAATATTCATTATCAATGGCGCAAAGTTCGCCTTTTTCATTGATAAATTTTTTAACATGATTAACACGGCCAGGAAGTTGCAAAATGTACTCTTCAGTAGCAAGGCCAATTTTTGGGCTGCCTATGCTTATTGATGCAATGCAAGGTTTGCCTTTGTATGCAAGGCAAGCAACTTTTTCCAAATAATATTTGTAAGAATTTTCAATATTCTCAGTGTAAAAAGAAAGCGCTTTCTTTATTTCTTCCGCCCTTTTTTCCGCTTTTTTTTGTTCGTCAACTGTGCGTTTAATCATTGGGATTGGCATAATGTTTCTCCTTTAATTTATTATAAATTTATTATACTAAATTTAATCTGTTTTGTCAATAGGGGGAAACAAAGATGTGCGCCATTTAAAATTTTTGTAAAAAAAACTTATTTGCTTACTAAAATTGATTTTTAATTAATACATTAAGATATGGGTTATGTTAAAAAATATTTTTGTGCAATTGCGGGCGTGGTGTTGGTGGCGGCGATGGGCAGCGTGTTTGTTGGCCTAGGGATAAAGTGGTTTGGCGGGCTTAATGTGCCAAGCCAGTTTGTGCCAAGTTGGGTTATCCCCATTATTTGGACAATAATCTACATTTTGGCGGGCGTGATTTTGGTGGGCTTAATAAAATCTGACAAACTGAGCAAAAATTTACGCATTCTGTTTGTTGTTAACGGCATTTTAAATGTGCTGTGGTGCTTAACATTTTTTGCGCTTAAACAGACGCAGCTTGGCAACATAGTTATTGTTATAAACGCGTATTTTGCCTGCTATCTTGTGTACGCGCTAAGCAAAACAAACAAAGTCTATGCCGCCATGTTTACAATCCATCCAATTTGGGTGTGTATTGCCAGCACGCTTAACACTTGCTTATGGATTTTAAATTAACACATTTTGTTTAAGCCACAAGAATTTAATTGCACAAAAATGCAAAAAAATGAATTTTTTGTCAAATTTTGAAATTTTTTTAATAAAATATTTTAAATTCGTTTGCAAAAGTTAGGCGGGTTTGATATTATTATTAAAAAAGTGGGGGTACATATGCAAGCAAAAGAAAGTGCAGTTGTGTTGGTTAAGGACGATAAGGTTGGTGAAATTTTGCAAAAATGTTTAAAAGGCTCAGTGGCGGGCAATAATATAACCGAGATGATTAAAAAATCATTGTTGGTTGGAGTTGAGGCAAAAATATGATTTTACCTGAAAATAAAACGATTGTACTTGACGATGGTAGCGAGTATTTTGTTTTAAAAAATTTTAATCACAAGCAAAAAAATTACGCGATTGTACTTTCGCTTGCGGATGCGCAATTTGCTGTTATGCAAGTTAAAACCAGCACGGTAGTTATTGTGGAAAACGAAAATTTGGTTGGTGAAATTATGGACAACCTTATGCAAGATTCCAATTTTGTTGACCAGTTTAACAAAAATATAGATTTAATTTTAAAGCAAAAAAAATAATGACGACTTTGTCATTATTTTTTTGTAAATGTTTTTGTAAATGTTTTTGTAAATGTTTTTGTAAATGTTTTTGTAAATGTTTTTGTAAATGTTTTT
>CANRIT010000014.1 GCA_947630745.1 uncultured Clostridia bacterium | reverse complement strand
CGCGGCTGCTTGCCTCGTCAATAAGGTCAATCGCCTTGTCTGGCAAACTGCGGTCTTGAATGTATCTATCCGAAAGGGTTGCGGCTGCCTTAATCGCCTCGTCCGTGATTTTAACCTTGTGGAAGGCTTCGTAACTATCGCGCAAACCGGTTAAAATTTCAATGGTCTGTTCAACTGTTGGCGGGTCAACCGTGATTGGTTGGAAACGGCGTTCAAGTGCCTTGTCCTTTTCTATATACTTGCGATATTCGTCCGTGGTGGTTGCACCAATTGTCTGCATTTCGCCGCGCGCAAGATATGGTTTTAGCATGTCGGCTGGGTTGGTTTCCCCCTTTTCGCTGCCAACCTGAGCAAGCGTGTGAATTTCATCGATAAACACAATTATATTTTTGTTTTGGATGATGGTTTCTATGGCGTTTTTAAGTTTTTCTTCCATGCTGCCGCGATATTTTGTGCCTGCCATAAGCCCACCAATATCTAGGCTGTAAATTATTTTGTTCTTTAAAAACTGCGGAACATCACCCGCCACAATGCGGCGAGCAAGCCCTTCCACAACCGCGGTTTTACCCACGCCCGCTTCACCAATAAGCACTGGGTTGTTTTTGGTTTTGCGGCAAAGGATTTCTATCATGCGTTCAATCTCTTCATCGCGCCCAATAATTGGGTCAATTTTGCCATTTTTTGCGCGAAGTGTAAGGTCGCTGCCCATGTCTAATAATTCTTGTGGAAGTTCGCTTGTGTAATTTGCCTCGCTGCGCGACATGCTCTGTTCGCCCGAAAGATTGCCAAGTTCAGTAAACCCATCACTTGCAAAATTGTTCTGCACTTCTTTGGTTTGATTGGTTATAAGTTGGATGGCACGCGCGCGCATTTCGTACACATTAATTTTAAGCGCGCCCGACAAAATGTTGATTGCGAAACTATCTTCCTGGCTTAACAGTGCAACCAAAAGGTGTTCGGTTGAAATAAACTGGGTGTAAGTGCGCTTTGCCACGCTGCCCGCAATCATCAAAAGTTCTTTAACGCGCGGGGTAAGTTCAACAACGCTTGATGGGATTTTTTGGCTGACGCTGTCGATAACATCCTTAACAATTTGGCTGTCGACATTATAGCTGTTTAGCAAGCGTTTTGATTGGCTTTCCACCTTGGTTAGCGCGTACAAAATATGCTCAGTGCTAAGTTCGCTGCCATAATTGCCCGCAAACTGAGTTGCCACTGTAACACATTTGTTTGCCAAATCGGTTAAATTATACATTTTTACCTCCTATTACGTTTTTTACTTGTTCTGCAAGCGATTTTAGCTGGCTTACGCTTGCAAAATCGTTGTCTTTAATAAGCTGTTGAAGTTGATTTATTTTTGATAAATCCAACTCATTATACCCCAAATTTAAGCCCATTCTAAGCGTGCTTAGGTGGGTTTTTAATTCGTCATAGCGCATTAGATACGCACTTTTAAGCACAGCCAGCGCGCGCAGATATTTGTCGTAGATTTCATCCGCATTTGTGCTGTAGTAAAGCTTTACGCTGTCGCGTTCAAGTTCGTTAAGTTTGGTTGCCATCTTTTCAAACTCGGCAACAACTTCGCTTGCAGTGTAGCCTAAATTGCACAAAGTGGTAAGTTCAAACACATCGTCATCGTCCGTATTGTTTAGGCTGAAACCAAACTTCTGCACATTCTGTTTAACTTGCTCCACCTTGCCGATTGCGCGTATGCCGGGCAGGGCAAATTTGCATGCAAGTTTAAGCCCGTTGCCTATGTTTTTAAGGTCGCTTGTAAGGTAGCCGTAGTTGTCCGAATACACCATTGTTATTTTGTTTTTAAGCGTTTCTTCAACCATTTTGGCTTGCTTGTAAGCGTCCAAATCAAAGCCGTTTGAACATGACACTATATTGATGTGTTCGCAATCGAAAAATGTTACTGCAACCTTTTTGTCTGGGCTTAACAATATGGTGGAATATTTTGGTTTAAACGGCAAATTTAGGCTAGCAAAATCCGCATCGCTTGTGGTTATTTGCTTAAAACTAACAAGGGCGGCTGCCACCTTTTCTACTATCTCCGCTTTTTTACTTTCTTCAAGTTTTAAAGTAAATTTATAGTCGCGCACATTGCGGACGATTGAAACAAAAGTGGATATGCAATTATTCATTTTCTGCCTCCAACGCCGCTATCTGCTTTTTAATTTTGCCCGCATCTTCGTAGCGTTCTTCCCTAACTGCAGTTGCCATCTCTTCACGCAAGGCGGCGATTTTTTCAGCTTTTGTGGTTGGCTTTTTGGCTTTTGCTGACTGCTTAGTTTGTTCGCTTGTTTGGCTGATTTCTGGCTTGTGACTATCAAACGGAGCAAGCCGTTTTAGCACGGCGTTTACTTCGTTTTTAAACACCTCGTAGCAATTTGGACAGCCAAGTTTGTGAGTTGACCTAAACTGACTTAAACTGGTTTTGCAAACTGGGCAAACTATGTCCGCTGTCTTATCTGGCAAAAAGTCGGTGAAAAGCGAGAACATGTCGTCAAAATCGTCAAATACGCTGGCTGGGCTGGTGTTGAACACTCCTTCTTTAATTGCGCAATCTCTGCACAAATTGGTGGTTTGGCTAACCCCGTTTACAATAAGTGTGCTGTGATACACACTTGGTTTACCGCATCTATCACATTTCATAATTTTACCTCCTTTAATTATTTTTTTGTGAAATTTGTAGTTTTTTTGTGAAATTTTGTGTTTTTTTTGCTGATTTTTTAAAAATTTAGTTAATTTTTTAAATTTATCCGCCTTTCATTAATTCTATTATAATTTCCGATAAAATATTGCTGCGCAATTTGTTGCCAGTGTTTACTGGGCTAAAAAGTGCTTTTGTGCTGATTGCGCTTTTGATAAGTTGTGCTTCATGCTCGGTTACAATGTCGCGCAAACGCAACTGCTCAACAATTTGGTTGCCCGCGCTAAATGTTAGCGGCTGACGGCAAATTTCAAGCGCGTTTTTAAGGTAGTTGTCATTGTTGTTTTGCATGCGAGTAACCTTGATGTAGCCGCTGCCACCACGCTGACTTTCAATAACAAAACCTCTGTTTGGAGTAAAGCGCGTGTTTAGCACATAGTTGATTTGGCTTGGCACGCAAGCGAAAAATTTTGCAAGGTCGTTGCGGCTGAGTTCGATAAAATCGTCATCGTCAAGGCTGGAAATTATAAACTCTTCTATTAAATCTGATATACTTTTGTTCACTTTCCCCTCCTTTTGTTGTTTTTTTGTTGGTTTGACTATCTTTGACTTTCGATGATATTCTATCACTATAATTTCCTTTTGTCAACAGTTTTTGCACGAAATTTAAAAATTTTTTAAAAAAAGAGCAGTGCCCTGCCCTAGTTATTTAAGTATAGTATATTAAGTTATTATTAGTATATTAATTTTTACTATCTATTTAAAGATTTAGGTCATTGTTAGAGTTTATTTCGGCGGACGGCTGGTCGCTAGTAGGCGCTTGATTTGTGTTGGTTTGACTTAATTCTTCGCTAATTTCTAGGTTGATTTCGGCTGATTTTGTGTGTTCTATACACTTTGAAACAAGCGATTTTTGCTGCATGTCAAAATCTACGCCAAGTTTTTTAAGCGCGTTTATTGCGGCGGGTTTAAGTGTGTTTTTTGCAAATTTCTTTTTTGCCACATATATAAGCTTGCCCACATCAAAATCTTCGTCCGCTGAAATGCTTTTTGCGGGCAGAAGTTGGCTGGCAAGTGCGGATTTTTCAACATTGTTTAAATCGATGCCGTTTGAAACAATTAGTTTTAAAATATGCGCCTTTTTGCGTGGGTTGTTTTTGGATTTTTTATAGATGCCATTTGTTTCGTTTTGCTTGTTTGCTAAATTTTTTAGTTGTTGATTGGTTGTTTTGTTTGCTTTGGCTTCTTTATCCCGTTTAGAACGCAACTTTTTGTCGAATTTTTCCCTTAATTTATTTTGCTTTGCAAGCTGTTTATCTTGCTTAATTTTTAATTTGATTTGCTTTTTAATTATGCTTGCCTCTTTTATCTTGCTCTGTTTTGCAAAAATAAAATTGTTGTCTATTAAAAATTGTTGAATATCACTATCCAAAGCATTGTTTTTGTATTTTGTGCGTATGTATTGCAAAACCGTGCCAATGTTTAAATCGTTATCATCATTAAACACGCTTGGCAAAATATCTTTAGCAGATGCCCGTTGGGGTATATTGTTTAAATCAATTCCATGGTCAACAAACAGTTGCAAAATTTTAATGATGTGGTTTGTGTGTTGCTTGCTGGACTGCTCCCCCCTAAACTTTGAAATGTTAAAATCATATCCATTGTCGCTTAAAAAATCTTTCCAAATTTGTGGCAGTGTTCTCTTTTTGGCACTATAGCGCAAATTGCGCAAAACTTCACCAGCTGCAACATCGTTTGATGAATTAAAAATCTCAGGCAAAAAATCGCTTGCCTTGTCGCTTGATTTTATATCTTCCAACCTTACATTGTGGTCAACAAGCGTTTTAAGCGCATTAATATTTATTTCTGTTGAACGGCTGGTTATTTCGTAAATTTTTCCATTAAATTCTATTTGCATATATATCCTTTTATTTAAATTTGCTAAAAATTTGATTATTTTTGCATAAATTTTTGTGTTTTTTTTCTATTTTTCGTCTTTATGAAATTTTTTGTATACTTCTTTTGCTGTTTTTTCTGGCACGCCTTTTAGTGCACAAAGTTGCTCTAGGCTTGCATTTTTTATATTTTCCAAGGTGTGGAATTCGCTTAACAATTTGCGGCGTAAAATTTTACCCACCCCGGGTATACTTTCCAACCCCGAGCGCAACATCCCTTTGGCACGCAATTGACGATTAAATGTAATTGCAAAGCGGTGTGCTTCATCGCGCGCAAGTTGAATAAGTCGCAAACTGTAACTGCCCTTTTTTAATATAAATGGTGTGCTGATGTGTGGTTTAAAAACTTCTTCTTCCCGCTTAGCAAGTGAGATTAAATCGTTTTTATACCCCATCTTTTCAACCACTTCGGTTACCACTCCAAGTTGCCCCTTACCCCCATCTATAACAATAAGGTCAGGCATGGAAGAAAAGCTTATATCATCGCCTTTAAGCTCGTTTAGTCGGCGGGTTAAAACTTCACGCATGCTGGCAAAGTCGTCAATAAATTCAACCGTGTTAATTTTAAACTTGCGATACATTTGCGGTGCTTTTTCGCCATTGATTATAACCGACATGCTGGCAACCGTGTATGTGCCGTGCGTGTGCGAAATATCGTAACATTCAATTCGCTTTGGCGCGCGGCTTAGGTTTAAATCCTTTTGCAGTTGCTTAACCGCGCCAATGCTGGCATTGACTTGTTTGGTGTGAAGTTCAAGGTTCTTTTCCATATGGATTTGCGCATTTTGTTTAGCGATATCCAAAAGTTTGTATTTAACGCTGTCAATTTTAGGCTTGGTTATGGTGATTTTTTTGCTGGATTTTTGTGCCAAATAAATTTCAATTTCGTGCGTGTCAATTTCTGGCATAATAACTTCGTCAACAATAAACGGATGGGTTTCGTAATACTGCATAACAAATTGGGTGTACGCCTCGCTTTCGTCCAAAAAATTTAGTATATCAAAAGTTTGCACGCCTTGAAGTTTGCCCGCACGCACATTAAGCACACACATTGCTGAATATTCGCCGCTGGTGGTTAGGTTAAACACATCGTAGTCAACCAAACTGCCCAAACTTGTAATAACGGTGGATTTAAGTTTTTCAAGCATTTTTAGGCGGTCACGCACCTGAAGTGCGGTTTCAAAATTTTCCGCCTTGCTAGCCGATTCCATTTTGGCTTTAAGCACATGCTCAACCACCTTTGTGTCGCCCTTTAAAAACGCAATGGCATCATCCACAATTTTGCGATAGTCCGCCTTGGTTATAAACTTTGCGCACGGCGCGGTGCACATGTGCATGCCATAAAACAAGCATGGTTTTATTGGCTTTTTATTTTCATCCAACTTCAATTTGCATTTGCGCAGTGGAAAGGCGTAATCGATAATCGACAGCACATCGCGTGCGGTCACCCCCGCCATAAATGGTCCAAAATATTTGTCTGTTTTGTTTAGGCGGCGGCTGATTTCAAAGTATGGATAGTCTTGATGAAGGTTGATTTTGATATAGGCGTAAGTTTTGCTGTCTTTAAGCAAAATGTTGTAATATGGTTTGTATTTCTTTATAAGGTTGTTTTCAAGCGCAAGCGCTTCAACTTCGTCATTGACCACAAAAAAATCAAAGTCCGCCACATTTTTAACCATGTTTATAACTTTGATATGCTCTTGCTTGCGCAAAAAATATTGTGCAACGCGCTTTTTTAAATTTTTTGCCTTGCCCACATAAATTACATTGCCGTCTTTATCCTTCATAATGTAAACGCCCGCCTGATTTGGCAGCCGCCTAACCTTGTCCAGCACAATATCCATGTTTATATTATAGCACAATCGCGCCAAATTTGAAATGGTTTTTATAAAATTTGTTAAAACAATTTTTTTATAAGGTGTGAATTTGATTTTTTATGATTTTTGCGATTTTTTAAAAAATTTTGATAAATTTTTAAATTTTTTGCGGTTTTTTGATAAAATTTGATGATTTTTTAAAAAAATTTTTATTGTTTGATAGCACAAATATTATCCGCACAATTTTCATACAATAGGTATGAAGTTTTTAAAAAAGCATTGGTTTAAATTGATTAGTTCGCTGCTTATTTTGGCACTGGCTGTGTATGTTTTGTGCGTGGGAATAAAAAAAGCAAACGACTACGAAATTTACTCTAAACCGCAAGTGGAAACAAAAATTTACACCATTTGGGAGGTTGACACATTTGAAGGCGGAAGTTTATCGCGCATAAACTATTTAAAACACCTTGCGCGCGAAACTGAAAAGAAAAATGCGGGCGTGCTTTTTATGGTTAAGCAGATTGAACTTGAAAATTTCGCAGCCGAATTAAGTGAGGGCGCGCCCGACATAATTTCGTTTGGATATGGGCTGGGCGGACAAGTTTTTGAATTTTTGCAGCCACTTGATTTGACCTATGATGTGCGCGATGAGTTGGTTGAAAGCGGTAGTTTTAATGGTAAGGTTTACTGCTTGCCGTACATTGTAAGCGGATACGCCATGATTACGCACGGGACACTAACAAACGAATTTCATTGCGGGCAGACTGGATACACTTTTCCGCAAAATGCGTACGCACCTTACAAGCTGGAGCCAGCAAAAGAAGAAAGTCAGTACGAGGCGTACAAAAGTTTTGTTTACAATAATTCAACCACCCTTTTGGGAACGGGGCGCGATGTGGTGCGAGTGGATAATTTAAACAATTTGGGGCGGGCAAGCGCGATGATTACGCCAATTGATTACTACTCAGATTTGGTGCAGTATTTGGGGCTTGTAAACGCAGATGAAATTTGCAAACAATTTTTAAAAGACGCGCTATCTAATAAGTCGCAAAACACGCTTGTTGACTACAAATTGTACAGCGCAAAATATGGCAAAATTTACACAAGCGGAATATATAGCGATATGGAAGATGCAATATTTAATTGCGAAATACCTAATGTTTTTAAACACACCTAGTGTTTTTACTGGGTGAAATGGGTTTAAAGTTGGAGAAAAAATTGGAGGAAATTAACGAAGAAATATCGCTTAAATTTGATGCGGATTTAAAAGATTACAGCACAATACATATTGGTGGAAAAGCAAAATTTTTGTTTGAAGTGTATTCCACTGTTCAACTATATAGGGTGTATGTATGGTGTATAATACACAATATAAAGGTTAAAGTTATTGGTTTGGGAGCAAACCTGATTTTTGACGATAACGGATATAATGGTGCAATTATTGTAAACAAAACAAGCCAAATTTTATGGCGCAAAAATTGTGCTTATGTAACTAGCGGAATGCCTGTTTCAAAGTTGATTTATTTAGCACAATCTAAAGAGTTGTCTGGCATTGAAAATTTGTCTGGAATTCCCGCAACCGTTGGCGGCGCGATAACAAACAATTTGGGTGCGTTTGATGTTTCGTTTGCCAACTTTGTGGAATATGTAACCTGCATTGATACAAAAAAATTACAACAATATTTAAACCAAAAATCACAAACCAACTCACCTATTCATAATGTGAATAAAGATTTGCAAATTGGTATAAAAATAAGCAAAATTATTGATGACATTAATACGATTAATTTAAATAGTTTTAAAGCTTGTGTGGTAAAAATTAAAAAGGAAGATTGCGCATTTGAATATAGAAATAGCATTTTTAAAAATTGTTTAAATAGATATGTAATTTTAAAATGTAAAATGAAATTTGTTGAAAGCGACTATAAGGCAATTCAACAAAAAATTGAAAGCGCAATTCAAAAAAAGATGTCAAGTCAGCCACTTGACTACCCTTCCGCTGGCAGTGTGTTTAAGCGAATATATGTGGATAAAAACCACAACTTTGAAATTAACAATAACAATTTAAACAGTAAAATAAACCAAGATAAAAACGATTTGCAAAACGACAAATTATCTAATAAAAATAAATCACAAAACAATAACCTATCCAACCACGATAAAAACAATTTAAAAAATGTCCAATTATCTAATAAAAATAAATCACAAAATTACAGCTTAAATGAAAATGAGTGTTTGTATCCTGCAAAAATTATTGACGAGTTGGGTTTAAAAGGGTTTTCTGTTGGCGGAGCGCAAATTTCCACCAAACATGCAGGATTTATAATCAACACGGGAAATGCCTCACAAAAAGATTTTGTTTTCCTAACAAAAAAAATCCAAAACCAAATCCGCTCCCACTATCACCTTACCCCACAATTTGAAGTTGAGTTTGTGCCATATTAAAAAATTGTGGAATATCCACAATTTATAATCGTTTATTTTGCCCACCAGATACTGGCGCAGTTGTAATTCCGCCACCGCGTTGAACATATCTAGCACCAACATTCGATTTAGTTGAACCATCATAACTTGAAACAGAAACCACCCTACCGCTTGTGTTTGACTGAGTGTTGGATGTTTTGGCTTGCTTTTCCTTTTCCCGTTTTTGATAGAACGCATCTTCAAGCACTGCTTGCATTTCTGATGACAAATTTACAAAAGTGTTTTTGTTCCACTCGTCCTTAATGCGCTTTATTGTTTGGGATGAATACGCGTTTAAATTTAGCACATCTGGGTTTGCCAAAAATTGCTTTGTTAAAAAGTCCGCCTCTAAAACTGGAAACAATTTCATAAACGGATTGTAAGCGGCAAATTTTGCATTGGCGCGCACCAAATTTAGATACACATTTTCATCCTTTGTCTGCTTAACATATTCCACCAATGATTGTATTGCGGATTTGTTTATTTTGGAATCTGGTTTAAAATATTCCTTAAACGCTTTTCCCCCAACTTGTTCAATCAATTCAATTGCTTGCTTACTAGTTAATTTTTCCATAATTCATCTCCTAAATTATAATAACATATTTTTTTAAATTTCAAAAGGATTTTATTACTATTTTATAATTTCACCCTTATAGTTTGCTTTTACAATTTTGCCATTGTAAATTGCACTTGCCACCCCATTTTTGTTAAAGGCATCCAAGCCAAAAGTTAAATCTGCAAACTCATACCCCTTGCCAAGATTGTCCACAACCAGCGATTTTACAATTTTTTCATCCTTAACGATTGCCAAGATGTGATATCCGCAAGGCGAAATTAAAATTTTGTCATATAAATGCGCGCTTAGATACAAACTTTGCACAACATCAAACAAGGCTTTTTTGCCATTTTTCTCCACCACAATTAAATCTTTATAATTGCTTGGTTTGCGTTCGTACTCCAAAAAATAATCAAGCGTAACATTAAATTTTTGGCAAAGGTTGTTTAAAAAATGGATGTCGGGCGTGCGGATGCCAGTTTCGTAATTGCTTATAGTTTTTTCGGTCAAATAAAACATTTTTGCCAACTCTTTTTGAGTTAAGCAATTATCCACTCTTAATTTTTTAATTCTATTAGCAATTATTTTATCCATTTTCCCCTTCATACACCAACAAGGTCGTTTTTGTGCGAATGTAATTTTACATAATCTTGCAAAAGTTCCCTATCAAATTTGTCTTTATGTCGCAGCGAAACTTTTTTGTCGTAAACCGATTTTACGGTTGAACACGGGATTTCAACCTCCTTGCCTTGCTCATCTTTTAGCGTTATAGTCTCACCATATTCATCATCCCACTCGCGCTGATTTAGTGAGTAGGAATAATATGTTACTGGTTTTTTGGTTTGCTTGTCTAAATAATAAGTTTTCATATACCGCTTGCCGTCCGATTTTAAATCGTACTGAAAAAATCCAATGTGAAACTCGCTGTCCTTATGTTGAAAAAGCACTTGGTGCGGATTTTCATCCGTACAAATTGGCTTGCCGCTTTTGTCAAACCCTTCCAATACGCTGCTGCTGTTTAGCCTATCGTCCGAAATTGTGAATTTGCTTAGTTGCGGTGAATTTTTGGCAAGTTTAACAATTTTTGAAATATCCTTATCCGCCACCATAATATCTATATCACTATGATACCTTAACAGTTCGCCATACGCTTTAAAATAGCACGGCAACGCACCCACAATGTGATAGTCGATTTTGTTTTGGTTTAAAAGTTTTGCAATTGCCACAAGCGAATCGGTCGCCAGTTTATTGTTTTCCTTTATTGGTTGCTGACCCGCTTGAATTTGCATGCCAAGCGAGTACTCATAGATGGTTTGTAAGTGCTGAGGTGTGTTGTTGAAGGCCTTGGCTGTTTTGTTAAGATATTTTTCGTACAAATTATTAAGTGAAGGGATAAGTTTGTATCGATTTATTGTCTCCATAAAAATTTGGATTAATTGCAGATAGGTTTTGCATTGTTTGAACGATTGCAAATAGTGCTTTGCTGCTTGAAGTTTTTGTGGCTTAGTATACTCTTTAACCCCATCAACCGCGGTTTTAACAATTTCAACATACAATTTGCTAAACCTTTCTTGCTGCTTAATTGTTATAGGCTTGTCCGCATTTTGCAATATTGACTTGATTTTTGTTATTTCAAAGCCCATTGTTCCTCCAAATTTTTATAATTATAACATATTATTATTTAATTTTTAACAAAATTCGCCAATTTAAACTACACATTTTGTTCTGTTTAATATGGATGTTTTATGCAATTTTTATTTTTTGTTGTGGGTGTAATTATTTGATTTTATTTTGTTTATGTGTTATAATAACTTTGTTTATAATATTATTATAGGCTTATAAAACATTCGGTTTTAATTTTAGCCTATTGTTTAACTTGGGAGGCTTATGGCTATTTTAGCAGATTATCACACTCATTCAATATATTCGCGCAACCACCACGGCAAAGGCACGGTGGAAGAAAACGCGCGTGCCGCGTACGAAAAGGGTTTAAGGCAGATTGCAATAACCGACCATGGTTTCAACCAAAAATTGTACGGCATAAGGCGGAAAAACATTCCACAACTTAAAAAGGACATAGAGGATGCAAAAGAGCAATTCCCTATGGATATTTTGCTTGGCGTTGAGGCGAACATAATTTCCAGCCGCGGCGATTTGGATATTGTTGTGGATGATTATAAGGATTTAGACATTCTGCTGTGCGGTTTTCATCGCATGGTTAAAAGCACAAGCGTGCGTGAGCAATTTGGTTTTGTGTTGAAAAACAATTTGTGTGAAATTTTTCACCACACCAGCAAGCGGCAGATTGAACGCAACACAAACGCCTACATAAACGCAATGCGCAAGTATGATATTGACATACTTACCCACCTAAACCATGTGTGCAAAGTTAATGTGGAAAAGGTTGCGCGCGTAGCAAAAGAGACCAACACACTTATTGAGCTTAACGGCAAGCGACTTGGCATGTCGGATGAAGAGATTTTAACTTGCTATCGCATGGGGTGCAAGTTTGTTATTGATTCGGACGCCCATTCGCCCGAACGCGTGGGAGATTGCCATTTGGGGTTGGAAGCTATTTTGCGTTTGCGCATACCAACAAGCGCGGTTGTAAATTATAATGATTTGCCAAAACTTAAAAACCACAAGCAAACCGCTGAGCCTGAGCAAATTAAGCCCGCAAAGCGCAAACCTACCACAAAAACAAAATCCGCCACCAAATAAATAGTTAATAAAGGAGTGTTATGACCGACTGCAAAAGAGAAATTGTTTTAAGCATACCAAACAACAATTGTTGTAGTCATTGTTTTGTTAAAACACTCTTTTTTGTGTGCGCAGAAAAAACTTTGGACGGCTTTGTTGTGCATGCGCCCAACCTTGTGCTTAAAAAGTTGGAAGCGATTGTGCACAATTTTTACCCCGAACTTAAACTTGAAATTAATAACGATTGCGCTAACATAAGCGGAAATTGCTACCAACTTTTGCTGGATATTGATTTTTTAAACATAAATCTAACCATGCTTGACGATTGTTGTCTTGTTAGCATGCTTAAAACCTTGTTTGTGTTGTGCGGGCGGCTTAACTATAACGTTGACGACAGCAAAAACAGCAAGGGATATATTTTGGAGATTTCTTTAAGCGAAAAACTTGTGCCAATTGTGTCTAACCTGCTAGATAATTTTGGCTTTAAATTTGCCAAAAAACAGCGCAACAGCAAAACTATTTTCTACACCAAAAACAGCGCGCTTATATGCGACTTTTTGGTTAAGGTGGATGCGGTGGAATGCTCGTTTGAAATTCAAAACAGCTTGGTTATGCGCGAGGTTAGAAACACCGCCAATCGCCAAAACAACTGCTTTGAACATAACCTTGACAAAACCATTGGTGCAAGCACATTGCAACTTGAAGCGATAAACTACATTATTAGCAAGCAGACCATTGATTATCTAGACGAAAACCTAAAAGAAGTGGCACTTTTGCGGCTTGCCAACCCAGATGTTTCGCTTAACGAACTTAAAACCCTTTTGGGCAAAAACATAAGCCGCGCTGGGCTGAAATATAGGTTGGATAAAATTGTAGAAATTTACAAAAAATTAAAAGGAGAAAACAAATGAAGCCTTTTGTTCACTTGCATTTACATAGCGAATTTTCGCTGCTTGACGGGGCGGCGCGCATAAAAAAAGTGGTTAAATTGTGCCAAGAGTACAACATGCCCGCGGTTGCGCTTACCGACCACGGAAATATGTACGGCACGCTTGCGCTTTGGGATGCTTGCCAAGGCACGGGGGTTAAGCCTATTTTTGGCACTGAGTTTTATGTTGCGGATGATTTGACTGTAAAAACGGGCAAACAAAAACTTTCCCACCTTATTATCCTTGCCAAAAACGAGGTTGGATATCAAAACCTGTGCATGCTTAACACCATTGCGTTTAGGGACGGGTTTTACTATAAGCCGCGCATTGACTACCCCACCCTTGAAAAGCACCATGACGGGCTAATATGCTTGTCCGCCTGCCTTGCGGGGGATATTCCAAAACTTATTGTTGCTGAACAGTTTGAAAAGGCGGAAGAGTTGGTGCAATGGTTTAAGCGCGTTTTTGGTGAAGATTTTTATTTGGAATTGCAATATAACGGCATACCTGAGCAAGAGATTGTTAACGCCAAACTTAGGGAATATTCCAAAAAGTACGGCATAAAAACGGTTGCAACCAATGACGTGCATTATCTTTATCGCGAAGATGCTGAGATGCAAGACGTTTTGATGTGCGTTGCCATGCAGAAGTTTGTTGACGACCCCGACCGACTTAAATTCCCTACTGACGAGCTTTTCTTTAAGACCTACGATCAGATGTTGGAGGGTTTGCCAAATGATGAAGATGCGCTTGCCACCACCTTGGAAATTGCGGACAAGTGTAATGTAACCTTTGAATACGGGCATTATTTATACCCGCGCTATACCCCAGAAGGTGGATATAACGACCAGGTTGGCAACACGCCAAAAGAATATATGCAGCGTTTGGTTGACGAGGGTGTGGCACGCAAATATGGCGCGTACAATGACACCATCCGCAAGCGTGTTGAAATGGAAATGGGCATCATTGAAAAAACTGGATATATTGAATACTTCCTTATTGTGTGGGATTATATTAACGCGGCGCGCAAAATGGGCATTTCGGTTGGTCCGGGGCGTGGCTCGGGTGCGGGAAGTGTGGTTGCCTACACTATGGGGATTACTGACGTTGACCCGCTTAGGTTTGAACTGTTCTTTGAAAGGTTTTTAAACCTTGACCGTGTGTCTGCACCCGATTTTGATATTGACTTTGAAGATACTCGCCGTGACGATATTATTGAGTATGTTCGCAAAAAATATGGTGCGGACAGCGTTGCCCGCATTATAACCTTTGGCACGATGAAGGCAAAAAATGCCATTAAAGATGTGGGGCGTGTTTTGCGCGTGCCATATTCGGTTTGCGATAAAATTACAAAAAACATTCCTATGTACAAAAGCCCAATTTTGCCAAAAGCGTTTGGTTTCCATGTTCCAAAAGAGGGAGATAAAGATTTTGGCACGGTTTATGCTGTGCCTGAGCTGGTGGAAATGTACAATAACGACCCGCAAGTTAAAAAGGTTGTTGACATTGCCATGAAGGTGGAAGATTTCCCGCGCCAGACTTCAATACACGCGTGCGGGGTGATTATTGGTAAGGACAGGCTGGATAAATTTGTGCCTTTGTCCCGCAATGGCGACATTATTGTAACGCAATATCAAGCGGCGGAGATGGAACATCTGGGGCATTTGAAAATGGACTTTTTGGCACTTAGAAACTTGACAGAAATTAAGGACACCATAAAGTATATTAAAGAAAATCATGGCGTGGATATAAGTTTTGAACATTCCAATTATGACGACCCTAATGTGTTTAAATACCTATCAACAGGCAAAACGGATGGCATATTTCAAATTGAATCGGGCGGGTTTAAACGCTTCTTTAAAGAACTGCAACCAACCAATATAGAAGATATTGTGGCCGCCATTGCGCTTTATCGCCCAGGACCTATGCAATACATTCCAAAATACACGCACAACAAGCACCATCCAGAAGACACCACCTACGACCACCCACTGCTTGAACCTATTTTGAATGTCACCTATGGCTGCATTGTGTATCAAGAGCAAGTTATGAGGGTGTTCCAAGATTTGGCTGGCTTTTCGCTTGGTCAGGCGGACGAAATTAGGCGCGCCATGGGCAAGAAAAAGATTGACCAGTTGATGAAGTGGAAAGAAAGCTTTTTAAACGGGCGTGAAGGTGGAGTTGATGAACATGGCAAGGAAATACGCGCCATTCGCGGCTGCTTAAAAACGGGCGTAAGCGAAGAAGTTGCAAACAAAATTTGGAACGACATGGAGGCTTTTGCTTCGTACGCGTTTAACAAGTCGCACGCGGCGGCATATGCGGTTATTGTGTATCAAACCGCCTATCTTAAATACTACTACCTGCCCGAGTTTATAACTTCCATCCTTAACCACAGGATGAATTCGATTGACAAGGTTAAGCAGATTATCGCCTACGCAAAAGAGGACGGCATCAAAATTTTGCCGCCAGATATTAACGAATCGGGTCCATACTTTAAAACAGACGGCAAACAGATTAGATTTGGGCTTGCTGCACTTAAAAATGTGGGCGTTGGCGTTATGGAAGAGTTGATTCGCGAGCGCGAAGAAAATGGACCATTTAAAAGTTTTGAAGACTATATTAACCGCGTTGATGCGCAAGCACTTAACAAACGCTGCGTGGAAAGTTTGATTAAAACGGGCGCTTTTGACCGATTTGGCTACACGCGCAGCCAGTTGATGAGCATATATTCGATTATGATTGACCGCGCACAAGAGCGCAAGCGCAAGTTGATGTCGGGGCAAGTGAATTTGTTTGGCGAAATTATGGAAGACACCCCACTTATTGAAAAAAGCGAGATACCTAACCTTAACGAGTATGTGGACACGGTAAAACTTCAATACGAAAAAGAGATGGCTGGCACTTACCTATCCGGGCATCCGCTTGATAGTTTTATGGATATGCTAAGCGGCTGCAACTTTAATTCCAGCCTTATCCCAAGCGAGAGTTTAGATGACGAAATGGAAGGAACGGAAGATATGCCACAAACGGTAGATTCGTATTCAGCCGCGCTGGAAGAGGAAGAGCAGCAAGAAGAGTTGTATGGCGGGCTTAAAAATGGCGACCATGTTACATGCGGCGGGGTTATTTCTAGCGTAAGGGTTATTCAAACCAAAACGGGAAGCAGAATGGCGCTGGTTAATGTGGAAGATTTGACGGGCAACTTTGATGTGTGGGTGTTCCCAAAAGTGTACGATAAGCTGCGCGACAGCCTTAAAAATGATGCGATTGTGTATATTAAGGGCAAATTTTCTATACGCGATGGCAACCGACCTTCTATTTCGGCGGACGACATTGAGATTATGGAAAAAACAAGCGAGCCAAGCGATGAACAAACCGACTTTTTGGATGAAGTGGAAATTGAAAAGCCTAAAAAATTGTACCTAAAATACAACGTGGCGGACGGCATTTTGCACGATGCGGTTACCAAAATTTTGTCCGACAATGGCGGAATGAGTGAGGTTTATGTTAAAGACACCGGCACGGGCAAGGCGTTTAAATCCAACCTTATGGTTAACGTTCAGCAAAGCCTGTTGTTTGAGCTTGAAACCATACTTGAGCCGTCCGACATTATTGTTCAGTAAATCGGAAAAAATTAAAAACCAAAATGCACACTAAGTGCATTTTTTGTTTGCCGTTAAAATTAAACAAGCAATAAAATAGCCAGATAATATCGTCTTTTTAACAATTACAATTGTAGATTTTTATGGCAAAATATATAAGAATATTTTTTTGTTTATGCGGCAAACTACAACTATGTGGAGATTGATTGGCTTTATTCTGCTTGTTTTGGGCGGAATAAATTGGCTTATGATTGGCGCGCTGCAATACGATTTTGTTGCGGGAATTTTTGGCACGCAAGCAAACATTTTTAGTCGAATTATTTACATAATCATTGGTGCGGCGGGGATTTATATTGCATTTGTAACTTTAATAAACAAGGGTAAACTTAAACTTTTTGGATACAAAAAGAAAAAGCAAAAGAAGGATGACGAAAACGATTAAAAAAGAATAGACATGCTATTCTTCATTAAACTTGCTTAATTTGTTGTTAAGCGACTTATACCCCACGGGGGTTTTTAATTTAATAACTTTGTATGGGCATTTTAAAAAGCATTCGTTGCAATAGATACATTTTTTGTAATCCACTGTTGCAAACAATTCGCCATTTTTATCATACTTCATCATAATTGCCCCCACCGGGCATATTTTACTGCAAATTTCACACCCCTTACATTGTTTTGCGTCTATGGTTACATGTTGTTGCATAGAGTTGAAATAACACTTGTTTGCAAAGCGGTTATCGTTTAAAACCGACTCCAAATTAACTTCTGGGCAAACAAAATCCGCGTTAACAAAATTTGCTTCACTTTCCCCCATTGGGCGATAAATTATGTTTTCTGACACAATTTTGCGTTCAATTGCGGGTTTTATTATAGAATTTTGCCTATCCATGCCCAAAATATTTAAAATTTGTGCATCAAGCGCATATGGGTTTATGCTGGCTGCCAAAATTGCCATTATGTTTGGTGTGCCGTCCGCTTGGCGGGCAACTATGCCGTCCATAATGTTTAAAACAAGTTTATCTTTCAAAAGCTCATAAATATCAATTAACAGATTGTAATAGTCTTTTAAAGTATGTTGCCTATTAAACATCAAATTTTTGCAATTGCCCGGGATTATTCCAAACAGATTTGCAAGCGCACCCACATACCCCGTACGGGTATCCATTTTAAGTTTTGCCAAGTTTACAATTGCATCCACTTTGTTAATTATCCCCATGGTTGTTATGTTTTTTGCACGCACGCCGTTAGCCAGTGGCAAATTTGTTGTGGACATATCTTCATTAAGTTCACATTTGCTACTATTTGCAACTTCAAGCATGCCGCTAGAAAAATAAACCGCATCCAAATTTGTTTGGGTGTACCTTCCGTACGGGCTGTCCGCAACAATGCAATTTACATCAAGTTTAGTAAGCACATTAACCACCGCCATAACAAGGTTTGGGTGAGTGGTGATTGCCTCGTTAATTTTGCATTTTTTGGGCATGCACACCTTAATAAGCACATTGCTGCCCGCCTTAAATTTAACGCCTAGCCTAGAAATGCTGTCCGACACAAATTGTTCAAGCGCGGCAAGGTTATAATCTTCCAATCTACAAAGGTTTACAAAATTATTCATATTAAAATAGTAATAAATTTTGTCAAAATTGTCAATAATTTTTGGCGCGCATCGGCATTTTATTTGATTTTTTTAAAAATTTGCAATATAATCAAACTATGGTTAAAATTTGGGGCAAACTTTTGTGTGATAACAAAATTGTTAAAGACACCACAATTGAAGTGGATGCGCATTCCACCACCTTTTTTGATATGCTTAAACAACTGTGCGCCAAACTAAGCATCCCCACCCCTGTGCTGCTTAGCAAGCATGTGTACGATTTCAATCTGTTTAACATCTGCACCTTTAAGCCAGATGATTTTGTGGAAAGCGTGTTTTTTGACCGATTTGAATTGTCGCACCTTGTTGAACGCTAGTTTTAAATTTTTTGGTATTTTATTTAAAATGTGCATATAATATGTTACATATAGTAAAAAACTTAACACTTTTTTCAATTTTGTGCAATATTTGCAAAATTTAACAAAAAATTATAAAAATGCGTTTAAAGTTTGAAAATTTATTGACAAATAAAAAACTATATGCTAAAATTATTTAACAATTGCCGTAGGCATAATTTTTTATACACGGCAGATAGGAGGCTTTATGGAAGAAAAAATCATTATGACACAAGAAGGTTATCAAAAAACCAAGGAAAGGTTGGAATACCTTACCACCACCAAACGCCAAGAAGTTGCTAAAAAATTGGCAGAAGCGCGCAGCTATGGCGACCTTAGCGAAAATGCTGAGTACGACAATGCTAGGCAAGAGCAAATTTCGGTTGAGGAAGAAATTTTTGGTTTGGAAACACAACTTAAAAATGTTGAAGTGGTTGACAGCAAAAAAATCAACACAAAAACGGTTGGGGTTGGCTGCACAGTTAATGTAACCAATGTTAAAACCAAACAATCGTTTGAATATAAAATTGTTGGCGGGGCGGATAGTGACCCATTTAAAGGTTACATCAGCAACGCATCCCCTATTGGCGCCGGGCTTTTGGGCAAAAAAGTTGGCGAAATTGCAAACATAAAAACCCCTGCCGGCATCACCCAACTTAAAGTTGACAAAATTAAAGCCTAAATTATTTAAAGAAGTTGTAAATTTACAACTTGCTTTTGATGTGTGTTTTAACAAAACGCGTTATTAAAGTTAAAAGGCAAATTAAAAAAGGCAACAAAATAAATGCAAAATCTTTAAAAAACAAAAAAATTGGGCAATTTACCCAGTTTTTTTAATTTTTAACAAAAAAAGGTGGGCGCAATTACCCACCAAAAAATTTTAGTCGCCAATTGTGTAGACCATGTCACCAATTGAAAAATCCACATAAGAAAATGATTTGTTTATGTGATATTTATTTATGCTTACATCAACCAAAAAAACGCTGTCATAAACATTTACAATTTTGCCAATATATTCATTAATCTGCCTGCGCTGGCGATTGAACTCCTTAATAACAATGCTTTGCCCAATGTTGTTTTTGATTGTGTCCTTAACCTCATCAAGCGGAATTGTGTCAACTACATCAGTTTTCATAATAATTTTGCAAAAGTTGGTGCTAGCCCAACCTTTACTTTACCCCCTTTAAACAATAATATTATACCACTTTTTTAAAAAATTGGAAAATAAATTTGACAAATTTCTTAAAATTTACCCAAAATTTTTACTTTTTACCCACCCGCCACCAAAATATAATAGAATATAGATAATAAAAAAAGTGGCGTTGTGCCACCTAAAAATTATTTTATACTTTTTGCAGTTTTGGAAGTTTTTGTTTGCGCTGGCTTTGTAATTTTTGCGTCATCTTTTGTTTTGCTGTCAATTTTAAGTTGTTTTAAAACATCTTCAACTTGCTTAATGTACTCTTTGTCTTGCATAAGGGTGTTTAAAACGGTAGACAATTTTTCTTCATCCTTAACAAAATATGCCTTTTTGCCTTTAACTTTAATTAGAGCAAATTTGGCTTCACTTGTTACATTAAGGCAGAAAAGATATAGTTCATTTTCGTGCGTAATCTTTTTGATTACATAATACTGATTGCCATCCGCAAGCGTAATGGCTTTGTTTTCTAAAATCTCTTTCATTATTTTGTTACCTCCAATAATTTGTCAGTACCGGCTTGCTCTTGCCTTAACTCATGCAACAATTGTTTTAAGAAAAGATATGTATAATCATCTTCATCAAATGCAATAGTTATATCCTTGCCTTCTTTTTTGGCTTGTTTTAATACTTTTAATGCTTTTTTATCCATTTTCTTTTTTAGTTCGTATTCACGCCCGCCCAAGCCAATTTTATGACCTTGTTTGTTCTGTTTGTTATAGATTGAATACCTAATTAATTGTTTTATAAAATTAAACAACGCTATTCCGCAAAGTGTAATTGCGCCACCCATTAATGCACCCACGACAAGTGATGTATCAATATTTGGCTGATTTAAGCGCATAACAATCATATCAACCACACCCAGACCAAGACCAGGAAGAACAGTGCTAAAAGCAATACCGCTTTCTTGTTTTTCTAATGCCTTTTCTTTTTCATCACGGCTGTTAAGATATCCGTCCCAGTCAAGAGTTTCTTCCAATTTAGATGCAACCGATTCCAACTTTTCGATGACATCGCCCAATGAATCTTTAAGTTTTTGTTCATCAATTGGTTGGTTGATCTCGGTTATCTCCACGCCCTCTTGTTCTTCTTCACCTAAATTGTTCTCATTGTAATAATTAACTGCCCAATTAATTAAATCCAATTTGCCTTGTTTTGTTAATTCTATTTTTTTTGCCATATTCCCTCCCTTTGTGGCAATTAGTTTTCCACAGGTTGTGGG
>CANRIT010000013.1 GCA_947630745.1 uncultured Clostridia bacterium | reverse complement strand
CCCCCCCCCCCCCCTATGTCAATAGGTTTTTTACAAAATTTTCAAAATTTTTTATATTTAACAAAAAAAAAGTTATCCACATAATTTTTAACAAAATTTAAACAAACCACAACTTCTCATTTATGTTAACCCTCAAAAAACACCCAAAATTAAACAAACCTGCTTTTTTAATTAAATATTTAACCACAAAAAAACACACCAAAAATTAAACAAACCTGCTTTTTTAATTAAATATTTAACCGCCAAAAAAACATATCCAGTGGAAAATTATGAAATTGTAATTTTCGTCACCAAACAAAGTTGGGCAAATTGCAAAAACGGGTGTAAATATTTGCTTTTGTTTTAGATTTGTGATATAATACTAGTATGATTGGTGTGGATATTGAAAAAATTGACCGATTCGCGCATTGGACTGATGAGGAATTTATGCGTGTTTTCAGCAAGGCGGAAATTGAATATGCTAATCGTTTTACAAATAAAATAGAACATTTTTGTGGCTTTTTTTGTGTTAAAGAGGCGTTTGTTAAAGCGCTGGATGATGACGGGATAAGCTACAATCAAATTGAAGTGCTGCATACCGACACTGGCAAGCCGTACATAAATCGCACGCGCTATGTTAACGAAATTTTGCACGAGTATTTCGCCAACAAAATTGAAGTTAGCATCTCCCACTGCAAAGAGTACGCCGTGGCAATAGTCTCCATTGATTAAAGTCGCTTGTTAGTTAAATTAGTTACGAGTGGGCTGCAATGGGTTGTGGGTTCACTAAAGAATCGCTTGTTAGTTGGGATTTGTTTAGGTGTGTGTTGGGAATTGCACACTCACTTAGGTGCTACGCAAAGTCGTGAGTGCACAATCCCCAACCCACAAAAGCACAATAACCCAATCAAACGCCGCTCTTGGAGCGTAAGTAGAACAATTGGGTCTTAAAAGGATAAATTTAAATATCGTTCGCACATAACACTTTTATCCTCAATTGCTAACCTATTTTAATCAAAGGCCGCTCCAGAGACGCGGGCCAGATAGGTAAGTTCTAAAAGGATAAATTAGAAGTCGTTCACCCGCAATCCATTGCTTCCCAATTGCTAACGTAACTTAATCAAATGCCGCTCCAGAGACGCGGGTCAACCTATTGGGTATAAAAGGACGATTTAAAGAAAAGTCGTGAGTGCACAACACCCAACGCACAAAGTCACAATAACACAATCAAATGCCGCTCTTGGTTTTTGGGTAAGGCAAGCGGGTTTTAATGTGACATTTGGGCAATAATAAAAAATCTTTAATAGATTAAAAAATTATGAAATTGCAAAAAAAATTGCAATTTTTTATTAAATTTGGTGCAAAAAATTAAAAAATTTGATAAAATTGTTGTGATGATTATAAAAAGTATTAAATTAAAAAGCAAGTCGGCGAACACCTTTATTGCCACAAATCAGTTTGGCAATCAGTTTTTGTTGCACAGCGATGCGATTGTTCAGTATAAAATTAAATCGGGCGAAGTTGATGATGAGATATTTTTGAAATGCGTTGATGTAAGCAACAACATTATTGCCACAAATTTGGCGGTTAAATATTTGAACAGCAGCATAAAAACGGAAAAGCAAATTAAGGACTATCTTTACAAAAAAGGTTACCACTCGCCCACTGTGAATTTTGTTGTTGAAAAACTTAAAAGTTACAACATGATAAACGACAAACAATATGCGGAAAGTTACATAAAAAGCAATCCAAATTTCAGCAAAAAAAAGTTGCAACAAAAGTTGGCGCAGGTGGGCGTTAAAAAAGAAAATATTGCTGACGATATAGACAGTGTGGATGAGGCGGCGTCATGCCTAAAATCCGCACAAAAATTTGCAAAATCGCATGTTATGGACAAACAAAACATGCAAAAACTTACGCGCAGACTTATCTCACAAGGCTACGGCTGGGATACGATTAAATCCACACTTAACACCCTTGATTTTGATACGGATGAATTTGAATAATTATAAATATATTTTACTATATTATATATAATACCTATTATAATAAGTTGCAGAGGACTCGCACTTTGTTTGACTGCAATTTGTTTTTGTGGTAAAATTTTGATATGAAAGAGATTAAAGGCAAAAGTAAATGCGTTGTGTTTGATATGGACGGCACAATTTTTGATTCGGAAAAAGTTTGGAAAAACACTGCCCTTGAATTAAACAAAAAATACAACATAAACATTGATGACGATTTCCGCGCAAAATGTTGCGGCAAAAAGAACGACTTGATTATTAAATATTTAAATGCAACCTTTCCCAGCATTGATGGTGCAAAAGTTCGCGAAGAGTGGTTAAACTTGGTGGAAGAAGAAGCGACGAAAAATGGTGTCCCACTTAAACCCGGTTTTAAAAACCTAATAAATTTTTTGTTAAAAAAGCATGTGAAATTAGGCTTGGCAACGGGCAGCAATTTAAAAGAAGTGCAAATATATTTCAACAAAATAAATTTGGATGAAAAAAAGATTTTTGATATAATTTTGACTTGTGATGATTACAAAAAATCCAAACCTAACCCAGAGGTTTACAAAACGGCAAGGAAAATTTTGCAAACAAAAGCCAAAAACTGCCTTGGCATTGAAGATAGCGCAAACGGGTCAAAAGCATGCTGGCGGGCTGGTTTTAACACAATTTTGGTGCCAGATGTGTTTGATGTAAGCGCGGACGCCTACAAAAATTGCGTGGGCGTGTTTAAAGATTTAAATGAAGTTAAAACCTTTTTACAAGATAAAATTTAATCAAATTTATTGCAATAATTTAGCAAACAACAATTTAATAACAATTTAACAAAATAATAAAATAATTTAAAAACTGCACAAAATCAGTTTTTAATTTTTTTTAAGTGTGATATAATTTTTCCGAACTGTGAGAAGTTATATTCCAGTCGAGCGTTCGAAAGTGTGGAATTATATAAATTCTCAATAATTTGCAAATTAAAAGGAGAAATTATGCAAATCAAAAAAATTGAAGCGTATGAAATTATTGACAGCCGTGGCAATCCAACTGTGGAATGTGAAGTTACTTTGGCAAACGGAATTAAAGCGCATGCCGCTGTGCCAAGTGGCGCATCAACTGGCGAGCGTGAGGCGTTGGAATTGCGCGATGGTGGCAGCCGCTATCACGGCAAAGGTGTGCTTAAAGCGGTTGAAAATGTAAACAAAATTATCGCGCCAAAAATTGTTGGCATGGAAGTGGAAAATCAAAAATCAATTGACCGCACCATGATTAAACTTGACGGCACGGATTTTAAAACCAATTTGGGTGCAAACGCAATGCTATCAGTAAGTTTGGCAGTTGCGCGCGCAAATGCGGAAAACAAGGGCAAACCTTTGTACTCCACACTTGGCAAGGGCAACACCCTACCTATGCCTATGTGCAATATTGTTAACGGCGGCGCGCATGCTAGCAGCAATGTGGATTTTCAAGAATATATGATTGTGCCAGTTGGCGCAAAAACCTTTGAAGATGCCGTGCGTATGGTAAGTGAAACATTTATTGAACTTAAAAAATTGTTGTCTTCGCGCGGGTATGCCACCTCGGTTGGTGACGAAGGCGGCTTTGCTCCAAATTTCAAAAGCAACGAGCAGCCACTTGAATATATTATGGAAGCGATTGAAAAGGCTGGTTACAAGCCAAAACGCGACATTGCCATTGCACTTGATGTTGCGGCAAGCGAATTTTACAACACCAAAACTGGCAGATATGAGTTTAAAAAGAGTATGACCGGCAGCAAGTCAACGGACGAAATGATTGATTTTATTGTTGACCTTACAAAACGCTACCCTATTATTTCGGTTGAAGACCCGCTTGATGAAAATAATTGGGACGGGTTTAAAAAGCTTACCAAAAAAATTGGCAAGCGCGTTCAAATTGTTGGTGATGATTTGTTTGTTACAAACAAGCAGTTCCTTCAAAAAGGTATTGACATGGGCGCATGCAACGCAATTTTAATTAAGCTTAACCAAATTGGCACGCTTACAGAAACGCTGCAAACCATCGCCCTTGCGCAAGAAAATGGATACAAAACCATAATTTCGCACCGCAGTGGCGAAACGGAAGACACTTTTATTGCCGACCTTGCTGTTGCTGTAAATGCGGGGCAGATAAAAACTGGCTCAATGTCGCGCACAGACAGGGTGGCAAAATACAATCAACTTATCCGCATCGCGCGTTCAAACAAAAAGGTGACATTTAATTTATGATAATTTCAATTGACGGGCCAGCGGGCAGCGGCAAATCCACAATTGCCGAACTGCTTAGCCAAAAACTTAAATTTGTACATTTCAATTCTGGGCTTTTGTATCGCGGAATTGCCGCTCACCTATTAAAGAATGGGGAAGATATTTCGTCTGTTGAACATATGGTTGTGCCAATCACATTAAAAACCAAATTTGTTGACGGCATTCAGCATGTGATAGTTAACGATGTTGACTACACCGCACATCTTAAAGACAACGAAGTTAGCGTTGCCGCGCCAGTTGTTAGCAAAAACATTCATTTCCGCCGCATAATTGACAACTGCCAGCGCGCCTTTGCACGCGAACACAATTGCGTGATTGACGGGCGGGATATTGGAAGTTATGTTTTTCCTAACGCGGATGTAAAGTTTTATTTGGACTGCACGGCGGAAGAGCGCGCAAATAGACGGTTTAAAGAATTAAAAGGCGCCATCCCCTATCAGCAACTTTTGGACGAAATTAACGCGCGCGATTACATTGATAAAACCAAAGACATTGCCCCACTTGTTGTGCCAGCGGATGCAAATGTAATTGACAGCACCAATTTAACAATAGAGCAAGTTTTGGATGTTTTGTATTTAAAAGTGAAGGATAAATTAAAAAAATAGATTTATCCTTTTTGTTTATATGTGTATAAATTGCGCTAAATATTTTACACACCTATTTTAAAAAAATAAATTGATAAAAACTGCACAATTTAGGCAATAAACCGATTAAAAACGCATAAATATAATAAATTTGTCTTTGCTGCATAAATTAAATTGTAAAATATTTTAAAAAAATTTTAAAAAGGGTATTGACAAAATATAGCGATTGTATTATAATTAAGGTATAAAGAAATTTATATAGGGGAGGAAAATATGAATTACGCTCAAATTATAAGTTTGTTTAATCAATATTTAAAGGATGACTCTGGCGATAGTTTTGAACATTTTATGTCAGGCAAATCAATGGACTATACTCCAAGCGAGAGGCTTGATGTTTCGTATGTTAAAACTGGCAAAGTTGACAAAAACGGCAAATATCAACAATTGCTTAAATACCTTGCAGACCACAATGTGGAAATTATTTCCACTGCTGCAAAAAACGATTTAAACCGTTTGTATCAACAGATTATGATCAAAAACGCCCAACTTAAACTTGATGAAAAAACTTTAAACTATGTTTATGATGAAGGCGTTCAACTTGTTGGCAACAAAAGGGGCGGCAAGTATAAACTTAGAAAAACTGGTGGCGCTAAATACTGGCTTTTCTCAGTTGGTGTTAAAAAGATTCTTATCCCTGCACTTATAACTGGTGCGCTTGTTGCTGGCGCGCTTGCAACTGCTGGTGCTTTGCTTCCAGTTGGTGGCGGTGTTTTGGGTTTGGTGTCTGATAGCGTTGCAACCAACATACTTTCTGGTGCTGTTTTGGGCTTCCCTATTGGTGTGGGCTTAACCGCTGCAACACTTGCTATTAAAGACGCTATCACCAAACGCCATTACAAAAAGATGATTAAAGAAAAGGGTGTTGAACACTTAATTGAAAAGATTGAAAACACTCAAAAGGAAATTGAATCTAAAAAAGGTTTCTTCCACGCAATTGGCAACTACTTTAGACGCAACAAAAACCGCAACCGTTTGTGGGCAATTGTTAAACATAGAGCAGAAATATCTGACAAGTACAATTCCGCAGAAAACAGCCAAGAAAAACAAGAAATCCAAAACAACATTACTAAAATTGACAACTTCCTTGATGCACATATCAACAATGAATATAATTCAGCTATAAAATCAAATCGTTCATTTGATGACCTTGACATTATTGGTAAATACTATATGTACGACCTTGCAAATGACAACCCTGACCTTAACCCTAGAAATAAAAAACACCCAGGTCGCACTTCGGGTAAAGATGTTCAATCAACTGCTAAAAGCAAACTTTCTGCCCTAGTCCGTCAACGTTTGGCTGGCGAGTTGAAAGACGAAGTTAGCAGCAAAGTTATCCCAGATGAAGAAATCCGCAAACCTTCTGAACGCAAACTTGCAAGGGCTGCAAAACGCGAAGAAGAACGCAAACGCGATGAGGCAGACGACAAATTGCGTGAACAAAGAGATGCAGACGCTGCTAAAAAGGCAGAAGAAGAACGTAAAGCAAGACAGGCAGCACGCGCAGCAAGACAGGCAGCTCGCGAAGAAAAGAAGAATAAGAAAAATGAAAAACCTGCAGAAGCTGACGCTAAAAAACCAGACGATAAAAAGAAAGACGAACCTAAAAAACCAGAACCAACTGCAGATGATAAAAAGAAACCAGAACCTAAAAAACCAGAACCAACTGCAGATGATAAAAAAGATGCTGATAAATCTGACGACAAAAAAGATGAAAAGAAAAAACCAGTTGCTGTAAGACGCGGTTCTAACAAACTTCCTGAAAACATAACAAGTTATAAAATGGTAAAAGACCCAGAAATTGTTAACGGTGATTCTTTCTTGAAAAAGAAACTTGCAGTTAAATTAAAACTTACTTATGAAAACCCTAAGGAAGATGGAACTGTTGAAACAAAAACTGCAACTAGAACAATTGTTGTTCAAAAAGGTAAAAAGAGTGATTTAAAAGATTTAGCAAAAGCCCCTACCGAACTTGATACTGCAATTAAACAACGTTTAGGTATGAATGTTGGCAAATCCACTGCAAAAACTGAAACTGGTGCTGGTGCAAAAACTTCAGCTGCTAAGGGCGCTAAAGGTAAAGATGAAAATCTAGACCCAACTTTTGCCGATATTGAAAATATGTTTAATAGTGGTCGCACATTATAAAAAGTTAGCATTTGCTAACTTTTTTTTATTAAACAATACCCTACCCTTTAAAATTAATAAATTAACTCTATTTTGTTTTTAAAGAAATAAACAAAACAGTCCACTCTACTATTAATGACTTATCAATATAAATAATTTTGCTGATTGCTATTGAAAGTTCTATTATTTAAAAATTATTAAATTTGTCCTTATAGATTATAAAAACACTGCGAATTTTGCAGTGTTTTGTGTTTTTTATGATTTGATATTTTTGCATGCAAATAATTTAAGCAAGTTATTATCTATTTGCATAAATAGTCAACAAATTAAATCACAAAGACTTAATAATTTTTGCTTTCTACTTCAAAGTAGCTTTGTGGATGTGCGCAAACTGGGCAAACTTTTGGTGCGGTTTTGCCAAGGTGTTTGTGACCACAATTGCGGCATACCCAAACAACTGCTTCCTTTTTAACAAAGCATTTGTTTTTCTTAACATTTTCAAGTAATTGCAAATATCTAGCCTCGTGTTCAGCTTCAATTTTGCCAACTTCTTCAAATTGCTTTGCAATCTGGATAAAGCCTTCTTTTTTAGCGATTGCGGCAAATTCTTTATACATGCTGGTATGCTCGTAATTTTCACCAGATGCGGCGTCCTTTAAATTTTCCAATGTGGTTGGAACTGCCCCGCCATGCAAATGTTTAAACCAAAGTTTTGCATGTTCGCGCTCGTTACCAGCGGTGATGCGGAAAATTTCCGCAATTTGTTCGTACCCGTCTTTTTTTGCCTGACTTTCATAATAGCTATACTTCATGCAAGCCTGACTTTCCCCTGCAAAAGCAGTTTTTAAATTTTGTTCGGTTTTGCTACCCTTTAATTCCATTTTAACCCTCCTAAATGATAAAAATATTATACAAAATATAAAATTTGATTGCAAATATTTTCAACATATTTTTGCATTGTTTAACAATTTTTTTAAAAACTAAAACAGCACTTCACACTTAACAACTGGCTTGCTGTCTTTTTCAAGCAAAATAAGGTCTTGATTGGCGTTTGAACTTTTGCGCACATTTAAAATGTCATTTTCGTGCGACTGGCTTATGTAGTCAACTTCCATTTCTTTTATTGGGCGGGATTCGTACTCGCCAACCGAATAAGTGTTTAAAATAAAGCGCAGGTATTCAGTATTGTTTGTGTGGTGCGACATGTCAATGTTTGTGCTGCGCACCCTAACCTGCTCAAACAAAGGCAGGTCGGAGCAATCGAATCTTGCAAATTCAACATCCGCAATTTGTGGTTCGGCGTTCATGTTTTCGTCCACACCAACCGAGGTGAGTTTGCGCACGCATTGTGTGGTGTAGTCTAGCGCGCACGCCTCAACACGCGCACAAAAAGCCAATTCTCCCGCGCCATTTTTTGCCACCACATCAAAGAAAATTTTTGCAAGCGACTTTGACGAAATAAAGGCGGAAATAGAAAATTTTTCATTCCACTGCAATTTTTTAAAAAATTTTATCCTATTTTTTGTAAAAACCCAAAATGCGTTGTATTTTTCCTTTTCTGTTATCCCGTCAATTTTAAGTTCGCCAGTAAGTTCGGTTATTGCATCTTGCACAAGTTGAAAAGTCCCCATAACCGACAAGCACGCGTCCGAACACGACATGCTTGCACTAACCTTTTGTGTTTTTTGTAAAATCATATTTCCCCCTAGTTTATTTGTTTAAAGTGTTGTCATCCGCTTTGGAATCATTTGAATTTTGCGCTTGTTTAACCTGCTTTTTTAGCTTGCTAATGTCTACTATATAAATTATATCTAAGATAATCACCGCTAAAAATACTGCAATGCAAATGCTAGAAAAAACAATAGATAAAGTGTCGTTTATGTATTTATGGCATAACTGCAACACTAAATTAAGCACAACAACCGGCAAAAATATTGCGATGGCTATAGTAACCATTCGTTGATACCTTATAATTTTTTTTAAAAGAGCATCGTCAATTTCACTTTCTTTAACACCAAAATAAATTTTTTCTTTTTTATCATTTTTCATAAAAATCTCCAACTACTTCTAGTTTATTTTTTGTTGTTTTTATTGTAATTTTTTGATTTTATCCACAAATAACCGCAGATTATTAATGGTATTGCACTAACAATTACTGTTGGTATGATGCTTAAACACCACAAAAAATTCCTTGCAGGGAATTCTACACCCAATGAACTTAAAATAGGAATATGAAACAACCCAAAAATGAAAAGCAAAACTGATAGAATTGTAAAAATTACTAGCAAAGTTTTTTTCATTTTCTCTCCTTATTTTTTGTCGTCCTTATTTTTGCGCTTAAAATAGCACCTACCCTTTAAACTGTCAGGCAAGTATTGTTGTTCTAACCACCCGCCATAATTGTGGGATACTTGTTCTCTAGTTTAATGGTTTATAATTACCACATATTTCGCTTGTGTCTTCCAATTGCAAATATAACACAAGCAACAGCACCAACAACAACTGGCGAAAGTATAATCGTCCAAATTAAACCAATAGACATAGGTTCTGTCTCGGATTCATTAGTAATTGTTATTTCAAAATAAACTTCCTTTGTTTTATAACAATCCGCATCCGCGCCTTTATAAATTGCTTTCGCTGTAATTTTGTTGGCCGAAGTTTCCAAATTTTCATTTTCCCAGACAAAACCATTTGGTAGTTTTATATCAGATAATTTTGTAACTTTTTGAGTTACGCGAATTGTTGTGTCAACATTCGGTTTTTCCGCCTTTGAAATTGTGAAGACAAGTTCTTTTGTGCCTGTATAGTCATTTTTGAAAGTAACAATTGCTTTGCCCTGTCCCGCAAGCTTATTGTTTTGATATTGAACATCGTAATCAACGCCCAAAGTAAGAGTTAAATCACCATCCTTTGCCACAATTTTAGGTGTTCTATCTGTCCCATTATAAACAAAAGTTTTAATTTCCAACTCGACGCTCAATTTTGAAACATCCTTAGGCTCCTCTTTTGTTAGTGTGATTTCTATGCGGTAGTTTACATAGTTTTCTCTGTCCGAGTAAACCGCCATAGCGGTCATAGTTTCACCGCTGATTTTCAAACTCGCAGTTTCCCACTGCCAACCCTCAGCGTTAAGTTCAACATCCTGCAAAGTCTTTGCCTTTCTGCTGATTGTCATTTCAGCTCCTGGCATATTTGGCGGATTATCTGCCTTTGAAATAGTGAACTCTGTTATATTTTCGGCAGCGTTATAGTTGCGTGATGCGTCAATCACTGCCTTTATCCAATAAGTGCCGGCTTGTGTAGGTTTTATAGGCGAATAACTGCCTTCTCGTCTTGTGGAATATGAATAAGTCACATTCGCATTTTCAAGTTGCCCTTCGGTGTGTGGCTCTGATTCCAACTGCCCATAAGTCCAATCTGCCATAATAACCTTAAAATCCGTTCTCTCGGCTTTTTTAATGTCGAAAGTGAGCGTTGTTGAGCCTGTGTAGCCATTTATGCCCGTGATAATAACACTCGCTTGACCGGCTTCCGTGTTATTTCGATATTCCACATTAAAATCAGTGCCTTTTGAAAGTTCAACATCTCCATCCTTCGCAATAACATCCGGCATTTTCGCCTGCCCGTTATATACATACTCTGTTTGCTCTAGTTTCAACTCTGAAATTGTGGCAATGTTCTTTCTTTCCGTTTCACTTCCACGGATAATCGTGACAACCATCTTTGTGTTTGCATAATTGCTTGCTCCCGTTCCAGTGTAGATGGCTGTAGCCTCAACTTCATTGCTTGTTAGTTCAAAGTGCTTTTGCCAGGTCCAACCCGGGCAATCGAGTGAAATTTGGCTTAAATTCTTTGTATCTTTGTCAACATAAATTATGCTCTTTGGCCGATCGCTTGGCCATTTTGCCTTTCGTATTTGAAACTCTTTTGTGGCTTGCCCGGTGTAAGCACCTTGACCGGTTATTATAACTGTTGCTGTGCCATAATCAGTGTTGTTTTGATATTGCACAGTGTAATCACTGCCTAGCTTCAGCTCATGCCCTTTGCAAACAACCCACACGCTTGGCTGAATTTCCGAGCCTGTGTATGAGTATTTGCCATTGATTGTGACTGATGATCCCTCTAAATCCACTTGCAAAGGTCTAGGCGTGTTGTTCTTATAAATTCTGACACTGTAAGTAAGTTTTTGATAAAATTGTGCATCGTCACCTATATATTTCAACTGATAACCCCATTCAGACAATCCTGTTTTGAGCGTTATATCTTGCGTTTCTCCCCATTTCCATCCATCTGGAACAGGAACTTGGTATAGGCTGTTTGTATTGCTGTAAACTTCAATTCGCCCACCTGTTATCATGCCAGGCGGATATTCAGGTTTTGCTATTTCAAAAGTGGTTGATTGCTGGCCATGATAATCGCCAATTCCATTTATTGTTACCGTTGCAATTCCGGGCTCTGAATTGTCAAGATAAGCAACTTCATAATCCGCATCTTCCTGCAAAATTCTATTTCCAATATAGACCATAAACGTTGGCGTTTGAGTTTTGCCCTTTTCATAATAGACAAGCCTGCTGTCAAGTTCAATTCTCGCTTGCGACAAATCGTTATCATAAGAGTTAGAAGTTTTGACAACGTTTGTTATTGCACGAAGTCTAACGCTTGAGCCTGCAGTTTTTCCAGGATAACTGTCTTTATATCCCTTAAAACTGGTCCACTCGTTGCCATATTTCATGTAGGTCATATCATTTATTGAGTCGACGTAATCCTGTGCAAAATATGGATGTAGACAGCCATTGTTTGAGTCCCTGCCACTTATAACAATTGAAAAAATTTCGCCACTTTGTAGTCCTATAGGATCATCAAAGTCAACAGTATAAAATCCGTCATCTTCAAAATAAACATCATGTTTATAACCAATCAATTGACCAGAGTCAGGTTTGTTGATTCCGGAGTTAACATTGGCAAAATTCGCCTCCTCCAACTTGTAAACATCAATGTTGACAGTTGCATTATTATTCCAAATGCCAAAAGAAACGGCAGCAAGCTCTTCCTTTTGATTGGAGGCGGCAAGTTTTGCCTCATAAATTGCACCATAAGCATCGGCAGTATATTGCATCGTATTATCGCTTATAGAGCCGTCATAATAATAAATATTTTGATAATCCTCTCGTAATCCCATGTCAACAACATAAAGGTTATCGGACATATAGGAGCTATATGATAGATAAAAAGCACAAGTTCCGTTTACGCCTCCGTCTCCACCATATCCCCAACTGTTTTTGACAATCCAAGCACCGTTTGATGAAGGCTTATCTGGGCCAAACCATTCTTTTGGAATGCTATCATCCCAGCCGATAATAAGCGATGCATGGCCTGTGGCGTTTTCAGCATGGTAGAGATATGTTCGAGTGTAGCTATCCGGTGCCTTATATTCCATTGTGACACTGCCATATTCAAGTATTGCACGTTTGATAGCCTCTTCGGTGTGATCAATTTGCTTAAATCCCTGGACAAAATATTTTGATTGCGAAAGTCCTCGCTTGTAAGCACTTTCTGTCCACCCCTCATTTGAAACCTGATCAACAAGCAAAAAACCCTGTGTCATTGCCATAAATGCATTATGAGCAAAATCACCGCTACTCTTCCAAGTGCTACTGCTGTAAGTGTCGTTTGTTGTAAGATAAAGAGGGTCATTTTCGCCATCTCTATTAAAACGACCATATGCTGCAATTCTCTCATCTAAATTTAGCGTTTCTCTGTTAACATTCGGATCGACACTGTCCCGCAGAATGTTGGCTTCAACCGCACCAACAGCTGCATATGCCCAGCAAATTCCCATACCGCCTTGATTATCGTGACGAGTTATGTAATTTAAGTTTCTGCCATCAAATTTATCGAGATTTGTAGCCCAATGATCAAGCTGACCATCACTTGCCGTTTGAAGCTCCGTTAGGTTTTCCGGAGCACCGTCTTTATAAACTTCAACTTCCTGGGCTGAAGCACTCGCAAATAAATTTGCTTGATAATTAAAAGAAAAAACTCCCGCTCCAAGTGAGAAAAGAATAACCGAACAAAAAATCATAATGGATAAAAAGTGTTTTTTCATAAGTTCCATTATGATTTTACAAAATTTTTAGTCAAAAGTCAAACGATGGCAGTCAGATTATTGCTTTTTCTCTCTGCGTTTGAAATAGCAACGATCTTTCAGGCTGTCCGGCAAATATTGTTGTTCTACCCACCCGCCATAGTCGTGCGGATATTTGTAGTTTTTGCTTGCCTCGGTGTGGTTTTTAAGGTAATCAGGTATGCGGTCGTCTGCGTGATTGCGCGCATCTTCAATTGCCATGTCTTTGGCAATAACAACACGATTATCTTTTGGCGATTCACACACATAAATTATAGCTTGGGTAAGTGCCAAATTGCCTTCTGGCATGCCAAGATTATCAAGCGCGTACAAGGCGGCGCACGATTGCAACAGCGCGTTTGGTGCGGACAAGCCTACATCTTCGCTGGCGTGTGCAATAAGGCGGCGCGCCAAAATTTGTGGTTCAACCCCCGCTTCTATAAGCCTATTTGCATAGTAAAGTGCAGCCGTGGTGTCGCTTCCACGCAGGCTTTTGCAATACGCGCTTAAAATGTGATAATACACATCATCATTAAGCGTAAGCGCCTTTTTCTGCAAGCATTCGGCAGCCACATCTTTGGTTATAACAATTTCGCCCTTTTTGTTGGCTTTTGTGGTGATAACGCCAATTTCCAGCCCATTTAACGCACTGCGCACATCCCCGCCGCACGCGCTGGCAAAATAGTTTAGCGATTCGCTGTCTATTACAATTTTAAACTTGCTTAAAATTTCGTCCTTTTCAATTGCGTGCCTTAAAACTTCTACAATGTCCTTTTCGTCAAGGCGTTTAAATTCAAACACACTGCAACGCGAAACAATTGCGCGCGTCATGCTGTACGCTGGGTTTTCTGTTGTGCAACCAACAAAATTTATGTAGCCGTTTTCAAGACTTGCAAGCAAACTATCGCTTTGTGCCTTGCTCCAACGGTGGCATTCGTCAAGCAAAAGATAGGTTTTTTTGCCATAAAGTTCAAAATCCGACTTCGCCTTATCTATCACCGCTTTAACATCCGCCACCCCGTTTGAAATGGCGTTAAGTTTTACAAAATTGGAATTGCTTGTATCGGCAATAATCTGCGCCAGCGTTGTTTTCCCTGTGCCTGGCGGGCCATAAAAAATTACACTTGGCACACGCTTTGCTTCAATAAGGCGGCGCAAAAGTTTGCCCTTGCCCAAAATGTGCTTTTGCCCAACCACATCATCCAGTGTTTTTGGGCGCATGCGCTCAGCAAGCGGCTTTTTGTCGTTATGTAAATTTTCAAATAAACTATCCATAATTCCTCGCATATATTATATCAAATACACGCAAATTTTACAAATGATTTACCACGGCAATCAAACTATAATTAACAAATTAAATGTAAAGATTTTTACTTCAATAATAAAAAAATCTTAAAATATTGTTAAATTTAATAAAAATAAAAAAACGCAAACATTAATTAAAAAACAACAAAACCCATAAAAAAATTGGCTTAACGCCAACTTAAATTTTTACGCCATCGTCAAACGTAAATTCGTTTTCCAATTCTTTCTGCAAGCCATTAATTTCTTGTTGCTTTTTTGCCTTTTCTGCTTTTAAATATGGAGTGACTTGTTCGCGGAAATGATTAAGCAGCACATTGCGCCAAATTTTTGTTATCAAATTAGTAAAAATTTCGTCTACTTCTGGATTAATTACACAGTCGGTTGCATTTAATAAAACATACATTTCTTGTTCAAATTTGTCATTTCCCATTGTAAATCCAACCAAAATAGTCGCCTTATCCCTAGTTGGATCGGTATAAACTTGGGAATAGGAAACATCTTTAACTCTTTCTTTGTAAAAACCAGTATGTGCGGTATAAGAATTTTCAAATTCTTGCATAAATTCTTCAATTATGCTTTGGTTTATCTGTTCCATAACATCGTTGCCTTCATTTGAAAATTGCTTAACATTATAGTTGTAACCAAAATTTACATCAACTTTTTTGATATTCATAATTCACCTCACTGGCATTATTATATCACGGACAAAAATTTTGTCAATACTTTTTAAAAAGTTTTTAATTTACTTGCAAATGCATAAGTTTATGATTGGCTTTGTAAGTTAAGGTGAACGGAATGGCAAAATTGTTTTGCCTAACTTCCACGCGGCTGGAGGACAGGGTGATTTTTAGCACTTCGGTCAAAATAAAAATGTAGCGTTTAACCAAATTGCACGCGTTTAGGTTGAAAAGATTATCCAAAATCTGCTGCAAGGCTTGCTGTTTTATTGGGGACAAATCAAACTTGGGCGAACTTATTTTAACATTGAAATAGCGGTAAAATTTTTTGCAGTTGAAAATTATTTTAACTTCGCCCAGCGCGGTGAAATACAGCCATTCGCCTTTTACAAAAATTTTATCCACATTTTTTAGCACTATGGTTTTGTGCGCGCGCTTGATGTAGGCTGCCGTGTCAAGTTGCAAAATTTTTGCTTCCCCCACCCTTATTTTGTGGCGGGCGTGCGAAATAAACACCAGCCCATATTTTTTAAGTTGCAGATTTTGTATTGGTTTGGTGCGCGTGTTTTTAAACTTGCAGACAAAAATCATAGCGATGCTAACAACAAGGTAGCTTAAAATTGCGTAAATCATAAAATAATTTTTAACAATAAACAAATTTTTAAAATATTGTTTGACAAATAATTTAATTGGCTATAAAATAAAAATAAGATAAGGGGGAAATATGGCAAAAATAAAAATTGGAATAAATGGTTTTGGACGAATTGGCAGGCTTATTTTGCGCGCAAGTTCAACGCGCGATGATGTTGAAGTGGTGGCAATTAACGACCCGTTTTTGACGCCCGACTACGCTTGCTATCTATATAAGTACGACACAATCCATGGCAAAAGCGCGGATGAGTTGAAGGTGGCGGAAAATGGGCTTAAACTTGGGCGTAAATCGATTGCGTTTTTTGCAGAAATGGAGCCAGAAAAAATAGATTGGAAAAGTGCGGGTGCTGAGTATATTATTGAATGCACGGGTAAATTCACCAAGGCGGAAGACGCGGCGCGCCACTTTAAGGGCGGGGCAAAAAAGGTTATTATTTCCGCACCGGGCAAGGGCTGCCCAACCTTTGTTATGGGGGTGAATGAGCAAGATTATGACAGCAGCATGAATGTGGTTTCAAACGCGAGTTGCACCACAAACTGCCTTGCCCCACTTGCCCGCGTCATTAACGATGTTTATGGCATTGAAGAAGGGCTAATGACCACTGTTCATAGCACCACTGCCACCCAGCTTACTGTTGATGGCGTGTCTAAAAAGGATTGGCGCGGAGGCAGAGCGGCAAGCGCAAATATTATACCAAGTTCAACGGGCGCGGCAAAAGCGGTTGGTGAAGTGCTGCCAAGTTTGAAAGGCAAACTTACTGGCATGAGTTTTAGGGTGCCTACCCTTAATGTTAGCGTGGTGGATTTTACTGTTAAACTTGTTAAACCTACCACCTACGAACATATTTGCAAGACCATGAAAAAGTACAGCAAGGATATAATCCCTGATGTGCTTGGCTACACCGATGAGCCAGTTGTTTCAAGCGACTTTATTGGCGACAAACACACCTGCATTTTTGACGAAAAGGCGGGCATTATGCTAAGCCCAAAATTTGTTAAACTTGTTGCGTGGTATGATAACGAATGGGGTTACAGCAACAAATGCCTTGACCTTGCCGCCACAATGTACAAAAAAGACAGCAAACAAAATAAAAAATAAAAATTACAATAAATTAAAAATAAAAGCAATTCAAAATCTAAAAAATGTGAAATTAAACAATTAACAAAAGACTAGTCAAATAAATTAAACAAGATAACAATTATAAAAACTTTATCTCATCAACTTAATAACTTAAAATGAAAAGGATATTAACTAAATCATAATTAATAAAGTAAACACAATAAATCTTAATATTAATTTCAAATATAAAACTTAAAATTTAAGAAAAAATTAAAAAAATCGGGCAAAATGCTCGATTTTTTGATTTAAAATAACAAATTTTTAGTTTTTGCTGTATTCTGGAAAGCAAATGTCGCACATCTCATCGTACACGCTCTTTTGCGGAATGCCGTCTGGATAGGCGTATATTTGATCGCTTTCAATGCTATCCTTGCTGCAGAAAAAGTCATAATAGTTGCCATAAACATATGCACTAGTATCACCCTCTACTTTGCCAAGATACACATATTTGTCTGATTTGTGTAGCTTTGTGATGTATTTGTTTTGTTCATTTTTTTCTATGCAAGCAACAATCAGATTTGGTTGAACAAGAGCTTTCCCTCTGTCAACAAAATATTTTGTCTTTTTACAGCCTGTCGCCGTAGCAACACCAGCCACAACACCCGCTGCCAATAATACACTGATTAATCTCTTTTTTAACATAATTTTCTCCTTTTAATTCATTTATAATTATCTATTTTTTAATTCTGGGAAACAGTCGTAGCAAATTTCGTCATACTCACTCTCTTGTGGAAAACCATCTGGATAAGCATCAAAGTCAAAAGTCTTTTTGTCGTTTTTTCCGCATGAAAAATCCAAGTATGGCGCACCCGTGTTAAAGCCAGACCGATAACCTAAGTGTTTACCCAAAACGTACTCGTCTGCGCGGTGAAGTTTGCGGATTTGCTGATTTTGTTCGTTACGCTCAATGCATGCAACAATTAGGTTTGATTGCACCAACTCTTTGCTAACATATGCAGCATATCCAACATCGTTTTCCTCGCAGCCCGCAACGCCGACCGATGCCAAAACCACACCCGTTGCCAACAAACTTGCAATTAAACTTTTCTTCATAATTCCTCCTTTAAATGAACGCTGCAACCATTTATGGTTTGCAGTGCGAAATTTGTGAGGATATTATATCGTCTACGCTTCGTAGGTCTTGCTTGATATAATTCCTCCTTTAAATGAACGCTGCAACCATTTATGGTTTGCAGTGCGAAATTTGTGAGGATATTATATCGTCTACGCTTCGTAGGTCTTGCTTGATATAATTCCTCCTTTAAATGAACGCTGCAATCATTTATGGTTTGCAGTGCGAAATGTAAGGGGTATTATATCTGTCTACACCCGCGGAGTATCGACTAAGATATAAAAATACCCTCCCTTAAATAAAAGTTTTGTTAATGAAAACTTCACTCTAAAGGCGGGCTGTTAACCGTACTGACGCCAGTAGACACCTAAATTGGTGAAACTACTTCCTTTTACGCAACCATTATACACTATAATTTTTGGTTTGTCAATATGTTTTTAAAAAATTTTTTTAAAATTTTTGTTAAATTAATAAAAAGAATGAGATTATATCAATTATGCTTATAACCAGGCCAGCGATTGCAAGACCACGGCCGCGCTTGATGTTCTGCTTTGTTTCTTTAAGGGCAAAGGCGGACATAATTACACCAATCACCCCGCCTACGATTGCAAAGATAAACAATCCAACAAGCGAAACCACAAAGCCAGCAATGGCAAAACCGCTGAATTTTGGTTTTGAATTAGTTGCATCTATATTAGACCCTTGCGCGGGCAAATTTGCACTTAGCTGCTCGCTTTCAGTTAAAGGCGAAAGTTGATTTGTGTCGTCATTTTTTATTGTTTGATTTTCTGTTAAATTAACTTGGTCTTGATTTTGGTTTTCAGTTGTATCCTCATTTACCTTTGCACCACAAAACGGGCAAAAATTGTCATCCGTGCCAATTTCTTGTCCACAAAATTTGCAAGTTTTCATACCATACTCCTATAATAATATATTAACACAAAACAAGCGAATTGTCAAATAAAATGTTTAATTATGTTTATTTTTGAAACTACAATCCGCACAAAAATTTATAAGCAAATTCAAACTTAAATATATTATCAAAATAAACAAAATTTTTATAGGATTTTGGTAAATTTTTTAAAAAATCGATAAAAAACGACTAAAAACACAAGTTTTTAGGCTATGGACCATCCAAACGCATAAACACAATTGTTGCAAGCACACTGGTAAAATAGCTGTTTGAAACGGTGCGCTGAATGTTGCACGCATTTAAAAACACGGGATTTTTGCCTAAGTTTACAAGCTCGTATTTAGCATTTAAATCGCTTACCACAAATACCCCCTGCCCGGTCATGTTTGTGGCGTATTGATATTGCGACCAATTGTTTGCGGCTGCTAAAATGTTATCTGTATTAACTTCGCGCAAACCTATGGCAACAAACTCTTGCGTGCTTGTTCCCGCGGCGGAATCTTGCGGATATGCGTTGACAACAAAGCTGGTATAATATACCCCCGTATGGGTAAATTGAATTGTGTTTTCCGCGCTATCAATTTTAACTGAATTGCCCAAATTTGTTTCTATGCGTATAAGTGGAACGCGCCCGTTTGATTCAATCTGCATACCCCCGGCGGGGAAGGTATTTGGATTGTCGTTATATGACACGATATATGCCGTGCGGATAAGCGATGGTCCGGTTGGTCCTTGTGGTCCGCGCTCGCCCGCTGGTCCGGCTGGTCCTTGCAAGCCCATTAAACCTTGCGGTCCGGTTAAACCAGTATCTCCGCGCTCACCCTTTTCACCTTTTTCACCACGCTCACCCTTTTCGCCTTTCTCACCTTTTTCACCCTTTTCACCGTCCAAACCAGTAAGCCCGCGCTCACCTTTTGGTCCAGCTGGACCTTGCTCACCTCGTTCGCCCTTTTCGCCGCGTTCGCCTTGCAAGCCAGTTGCGCCGCGCGGAATGCTAAACTGCAGATAGTGGGTGTTGTTAGCAAAATTGTCCACCACAGTTGCAGGGGCGCCGTTATCAATCATGTCCACGCCAACAATAACAATCTCGTCCGCCAAGCCGTCATGCCCGTTTTCGCCTTGCGGTCCAGTTGGCCCGGTTGGTCCAATGTCGCCTTTTGGTCCGGTCGGCCCAAAAGAATCACCTTTTTCACCCTTATCGCCCTTGTCTCCCTTGTCGCCTTTCTCACCCTTTTCCCCTTGCGGCAAAACAAAATCCAAAATGTGATTTGGTCCACCCGTGCGGTCAATTATTGCACAGCTTTCGCCTTCGCCCGCCTGCCTAACTTCGCCCACAACAATGCTGTCCGCCACCCCCGCTTGCCCTTGCGCACCAGTTGGCCCAGTAGGTCCGGGGATAAACGCCCCGCAGCATTTGTAATTAAATTTGTTTATGTAATTTTTTGGCGGTTTGCAGCAACATTTTTTTTGCATAAAAAACTCCTTAAAACATAATATGAACCATTAAACAAAAAGGTTTTTGATTTTATGTATTAAATTATTTTTGTTACGCCATAAAATTTTGTATAAATTTGTTGAAAATTGCAGTTTTTAGTTGAAAAAAGTAATAATATTTTATATAATTAGTTTATACTATAACTAGGGATTACATATGAAAAATATTTTGGAAAAGTTTGAAGAAATGGTGCAAAAATTTCCAAACAAACCACTGTTTTTGGAAGTTGATAAGCAAATTTCCTTTTTGGAATTTAAAAATAGATGTTTGATGTTGGCAACCGAAATTGCAAAACACAACCTTTTTAATCGACCAATTGCAGTTATTGACAATCGAGATATAGAAACACTGGTTGGCATGTTTGCCGTGGTGTACAGCGGAAATCACTATGTTTTGCTTGACGGAGCAAGTCCGATTGAACGGCTTAAAAAAATTTGCGATGTGGTCAGCCCTGCGCTTGTTGTGTGTGAAGAAAACATGCTTAACATTGCAAACTCGCTAGGCGCAAAAAAAGAGCATCCTTTCTTCTTTTAAAGGCGAAATTGACCTAAATTTGTTGCAAGCAATACGCAACCGCACCACTGCCAACGATTTGGTTTACATTTTGTTTACATCGGGCAGCACGGGTGTGCCAAAAGGTACGGTAATTACGCACGCAAACTTGCTTAGTTATGTTGATTGGTACGCAACCACATTTAATATTGACCACAACACAATTTTTGGCAGCCAAACGCCGTTTTATTTCTCCGCGTCCGTATCCGACCTATATTCAAGCCTTATGTACGGCGCATCGTTTAACATAATTCCAAAGTCGTATTTCGCCTTTCCTATTCAGCTTGTGCGCTTTTTAAACGAACGCAAGGTTAACACCATCTATTGGGTGCCAAGCGCGCTTATAATTGTGGCAAATTTAAAATTGTTTGACTACGAAAAGCCGCAATATCTAAAAAAGGTGTTGTTTGTGGGTGAAATTATGCCAAACAAGCAGCTTAATTATTGGCGCAAGAATTTGCCAGATGTTATGTACGCAAATCTGTTTGGACCAACTGAAACCACAGATATTTGCACCTACTATGTTATTGACCGACCTTTTAGGGATGACGAAAGTCTGCCAATTGGCAAGCATTGCGACAATGCGGACACCTTTATTTTGGATGAAAATTTAAATTTGGTTACCGCACCTAATGTTGCGGGCGAACTTTATGTTAGAAGCCCGTTTGTGGCATATGGATATTACAACAACCCGCAAGCAACAAAAAATGCGTTTATTCAAAATCCGCTTAACAAAAATTATCCTGAGATTGTGTACAAAACGGGCGACCTTGTTATGCTTAACGAATTTGGCGAGTACATCTATCTTGGGCGAACCGACTTTCAAATTAAGCACAAGGGTTATCGCATTGAATTGGGCGAAATTGAGCGCGTTGCCATGGCGGTTGAAAATGTGGATACAGTTGCGGCAGTTTTTGATAAGGAAGAAGATAAAATTGTTGTTGTATACACTGGCAAAATTAAAAAAGAGGAGTTGTTTGATGCACTATCTAGCAGGATACCAAACTACATGTTGCCCGAGATTATAATTAAACTATCTGCCATGCCATACAATCAAAACGGCAAGGTTGACAGAAAACAACTGCTTGCTGATTACAAATCGCATTTAAATTAAGGAGAAATTATGAAAGAAAAGATTATTGAAATTTTAAGCAAAATCAAACCAAATGTTGACTTTAACACCCAACAAAACTTGGTGGAAAGCGGCATTTTAACCTCGTTTGACATTGTTAGATTGGTGGTTGAGCTTAACAACGAGTTTGACATTGAAATCACCCCACTATACATTTTGCCAGAGAATTTTAAATCGGCGGACGCGATTGCCGCGCTGGTTGAAAAGATTGAAGAGGACGACTAGTGAATTTTAGTATTGACTTACTTTTTTTGCTGTTTGGCAGCGTGGTTTATTTAATCTACTTGGCTTTACCAAAAAAGGCAAGGCCTTTTTGCTTGCTGTTTTTTAGCATTGCGTTTTTTGTTTTATACAGCAAATTTTTAACCATATTTTTGTTGCTTACCATTGTTACAATCTATTTGGGCGGCAAGGCAATAAATCATTATAACGATAAATACGCCCGCTTAAAAGAGGGGCTGGATAAAGAGCAGCGCAAAAAACTTAAAGCGCGCTTTAATAGAAAAAAATCTTGGCTTGTGTTTGGCGTGGTGGCAATAAATGTGTTTGTTTTGGTGTTTTTAAAATACCTTAAATTTTTTAACAATCTGTTTGAAGGATTTTTGTCGCTAATCCATGTTGGCAGCGCGCCCGTTTTGCACCTAATGTTGCCGCTTGGCATCTCCTACTACACCCTTACCGCAATTGGATATTTGGTGGATGTAAATCGCGGCAAATATAGGGCGGGAAACTTTTGGGAAGTTGCGCTGTTTATAAGCTATTTTCCTCATTTGTACGAAGGACCTTTTGCCCGCTTTGACCAGCTTTCACCACAACTTCAAGCGGGAACGGGATACGACAGCAACAACTTTTTTGAAGGGTTGTTAAAAATTTTGTGGGGCGGATTTAAAAAGATGGTGGTTGCCGACCGGCTTGGAATTATTGTTGGCGCGGTGTTTGGCGACTATGCAAAATTTGGCGGACCGATAATTTTGCTTGCCATGCTGTTTTTCACCTTTCAACTTTACGCGGAGTTTTCTGGGCTTATTGACATTGCGCAAGGCATAAGCAAACTTTTTGGCATAAACCTTAGCAAAAACTTTAATCAACCATTCTTTTCTGAGTCGGTTAGCGAATTTTGGCGGCGTTGGCACATTTCGCTTGGCGAGTGGTTTAAAGACTATGTGTTCTACTCTGTGTCTATGAGCAAGCCGCTTACAAAACTTAACAAAAAGTTGTCCGGTAAGGTAAACACATTCTTTCAAGTGTTTATTCCATCCGCAATTGCGCTGTTCGCCGTTTGGTTTTTGAATGGAATTTGGCATGGCTCGGGCATGTATTTAAATAAATACATCGTTTACGGAATGTACTATTATGTTCTTATGATGCTGGGCATGTGTGTTGAGCCGCTTGCAAATTTAATTTACAGTAAGGCAAAAATTAACAAAAACAACCTTGCACTTAAAATTTTGCGCATTGTGCGCACATTTGTTTTGGTAAACTTTGGTTTGCTTATTTTTAGGGCAACAAATTTGGCGGTTGCGGGCGGAATGATTGCACAGATTTTCAAATCAGGCAGCATCAACCTTGTTGGAATGGGCGTGATTGATGTGCAAGACTTTGTTATGTGCTTTGTTGGGATTGCTTCGCTTGTTGTGTCCGACATTATTTTGGAAAAGAAAATTGATGTTAAGGCATGGTTTGTTAAGCGGCATATTGCAATTAAATGCGCAATTATTTTGCTGTTTGTTGTGGCAATTTTGGTGTTTGGTGCATACGGCAATGGGTATGTGCCAGCCGACCCAATTTACGGGGCGTTTTAAAAGGATATGTTATGAATATTGTGGTTAAAAGAATTTTAATATCGCTATGTTTTGTTGTTAGTTTGCTTTTGCTGTACGCCTATTTGGTTATGGTGTTTTTGCCAAAAGATATAAACGATTTGGGCGGACCAAAATATTACAACTTTGCGGGTTTTAACACCGAGAGTAAAAATACAATTGATGTTGTTATGTGTGGGAATTCGGATGTGCAATGCGGATTTTCGCCAATGGAATTATATAAAAGTTATGGAATAACCGCGTACGCGCGCGGCGGCGGAAACCAGTCAGCTACCATAATTGAAGACGATTTAAAAGACATTTTTAAGCGTCAAACACCAAAAGTTGTTATGATTGATGTGGATTGTTTCTTTTTTAAAAATGAAAAATGGCACGGCACAAACATACAAAAATTTATGCCGCTAGCTGCCCCAGTGTATTTACATGCAAGGTGGAAAGAGTTGACTTTTAAAGATTTTGTAACCTTCCCTAAGGCAAAAAACGATGCGCTAAAAGGTTGGACGCCAGAAACTAAGATATACCCCTATACCCTACCTCAAAATTACATGCAAAATACCGATGCCTCCCCTGCCCATATTGAAAAGTCGGTTTTGAAAAATTTTGACAACATTGTTAAGATGTGCAAAAAGCATAACAGCAAAATTTTATTGTCGTGCTTGCCTAGCCCAGTTTCTTGGAACAACGCAAAAAGCAATGCAATTGGTGAGCTTGCAATAAAATATGAATTGCCGTTTGTTGATTTAAATTTGCCCGCAACCAACTTTGAACTTGATTATTCAACTTCATTTAAAGATAATGGCAATCACCTAAGCGCAAAAGCGGCGATTATTGCATCAAAATTCTATGCGGATTATTTAAACCAAAATTTTGAACTAACAGACCATAGAGGAAGTGAAAAATATAAGTCGTGGGACAATTCGCTTTTGTCTTATAACAAGCAGATTGAAAGTTTATGATATATTGTTTTTGTAATTTTGATAAATTAACTGAAAAGCAATACAACAAGTTGTACAATTTTTTGCCGCTAAGCAGAAAGCAAAATGCGGACAAAAAATGCGGAATTGATAAAAAAATTGCAATTTTGGAGTATTTTTTGCTTAAAAAACTGCTTAAATTTAAAAATTTTCCTGATTTTAGTTATTCTTCAAACGGCAAACCAATGCTTAAAGGATACCACTTTTCTATAAGCCACACTGATGATGTGCTTTGCATTGCAATCGCCTCTTCGCCCGTTGGAGTGGATATTGAAAGAATAAAACCTTACTCGCCAAACATGGCAAAATACTTGTTTAAAAATCAAATTAAGGCGATTGAAAATTCTTTAAATCCCGACCTTGTTTTCACTTCACTTTTTTGCAAGCGAGAAGCACAAATTAAGTGTTGCGATTTAAACATGACAAACATTGCAAGCGAAATTAATCAAAATTTCAGCACAAGATTTTTTAAATTTAAATCTTACATAATTTGTGAAAGCATAATTAAAAACTGATTGTGCTTTTTTTATTTTTGGAGTGGATTGTGGGCGGCAAGTTTTTTTAGTTCAGCAATTATTGGTGCGTGATATTTTTGATTAAGTGGTGTTAGCGGCAGCCTTAATTCGTTTTGACATAGGCCTAAATAGTTTGCACAAAATTTTACCCCTATGGGGTTTGTTTCTTTAAACATAAGGTCGTTTAAATTTTTTAGTTGCTGGTCGATTTGTTTGTAGCCATCATCTCCCGCTAAAAAGCAGTTGTATTGTTGTTTAACAAGGTCTGGAAAGATGTTTGAAGTTACGCTTATTGCCCCGCTTGCGCCAAGCGAATAGAAATAGCAATTTAAGTTGTCGTTGCCGCAATAAATGTATAGTTTATCGAGCACGGACAAAAACATTTTGTTTACATGTTCAAGGTCGGGGTTGGCTTCTTTAATTGCCACCACATTTTCAATTTGGGATAATTTTTTGGCGGTTTCGGGCAGAATATTCACCCCAGTGCGCGTTGGAACATTGTACAAAATTATTGGAAGGCTGGTGTTTTTGGCGATGGCGGAATAATGTTCAATCAGCCCGTTTTGTGTGCATTTGTTGTAGTATGGGGTTACAACAAGCGCGGCGTCCGCACCAAGTTTTTGCGCTTGTTTTGTGTATTTTATTGCGGTTTTTGTGTTGTTTGAGCCCGTGCCTACAATAAGTTTGCAGTCGCTTATTTTTTTGCGACAAAATTTAATTATATTTTCGCGTTCGTTTGCGCTTATGCACGGGCTTTCGCCAGTTGTGCCTAAAACCACAATTGCGTCAACCTTTGCTTTAAGCTGCAAGTCGATAAGTTTGTTTAGTGCGTTATAGTCCACCCTACCGTTTTTAAACGGTGTAATAAGCGCAGTGCATACGCCAGAAAAAATTTTGGTTTTCATATTTTTTTCTTATGTAAACTTGTGCGCACATGTTAAAAAATTGTCATATAAATTTTAAGGAGGAAAAGATGAAAATTGGTATTTGTGGATACGGAAATTTGGGTAAAGCGGTGGAAAAATTGGTTTTGCAAGGCGGTAAGCATCAACTTGTGGGCATTTTTTCGCGCAGAGAGGTTAAAAGTTTGCTTGGCTCGCCCGTGTACGATTTTTACGACGCGCCCAACTTTGAAAATGATATTGATGTGATGATTATGTGCGGCGGCTCGCAACAAGATTTGCTTTGGCAAAGCCCGCAGATGCTTAAACATTTTAACATTATTGACACATTTGACACGCACGCAAAAATTGATGAGCATAAAAAAAATTTAAATTTGGTTGCCGCGGCAAGCAATAAAACCGCCATTTATTCGTGTGGCTGGGACCCGGGGATTTTTAGCATGATGCGGGTGCTGTCAAAGGACATTTTTGGTGCAGATGCGCAGACTTTTTGGGGTAAAGGGGTAAGCCAAGGGCACAGCGAAGCGCTTAGAAACATTTCGGGCGTGGCGGACGCAATTCAATTTACCATACCAGATGGCGAGGCGGTTAAAAAGGCGAAACAAAACCCGTCAGTAAAACTAGATAACAATTTAAAGCATAAGCGGTTGTGCTATGTTGCGCTTGACGGCAGCCGCCCGATTGACGAAATTGAAAACGAAATTGCTAACACGGAAAATTATTTTAAGGGCCAGCAAGTAATAGTAAAACAAGCGTCAAAAAATTTGGTTAAAAAGCTAAGTGAACGGCTTTACCACAAGGGTATGGTGCTTGCGGGAGATGATAAATCCCAACTGCAATTTAGTGTGAAAATGGAAAACAATCCCACTTTTACCGCGCAAATTTTGCTAGCCTACACCAATGCAATAAAGAATATGCCCGCGGGGGTATATTCAGTTTTGGATATTCCACTTAATAAACTTGACGATAATAACGAAAAAGACTTGTAGCCTAATTTACCCACCGGGGGTATTTTGATATGTAGTTTAAATGAAATATTACTTAATTATTTAAAAAAGTTAAAATTATTAAAAAAACCTAATGAAAATCGTTTACATTAGGTTTTTTTGTTTATTTTTTGTTGTTTTTAATATCGTTTTGTGTATCATTTAAAACTATTTTTTCAACTGATTTATTTTGTAAAAGTGGTTTATTTTCTTCTGGCGTGTTGCAGTACAAAATCATGCAAACCAAAATAAGCATAAAGATGTTGTTTACTTGGAAAGTGTTATCCACGCAACTTTCTAGCAAGAACCAAATCAGTGGCAAAAATGCAATAAATTTTGGGCATTTTTTGTTGGTGTATTTTATAAATAAATATACCATAGCCCCTATCGCCAGCACGCCAACAAATCCAAACCTATACAGTATCATAACAACAAAACTGTGAGTGTCGTACCAATGATTTAGCACTGGGTTGTATAGCCTTGCACCAAAAATTCCGTTGCCAAACAAGAAGGTGGCTGGATTTTGTAACCATGCGTCTAAATACACCTTCCAAATGTCTGTTCTGCCTGTTGTTATTGAGCTAAGCGTTATGTGGTTTGACCCGTCAACAAACCTATGCAAAACCATTAATATGTATTTGTACCCTATCGCCGCCGCCAAAATTATAACCGCCAAAATTATAAGCGCGTATTTGTATCGCCTTTTAAAGTCTTGCGCCAAAAAGACAATAAGGTAAATTAGTGTAAACAGCGCAAGCAAGCACATGGCTGTTTTTGACACGGTGGACAAAATCATAATTGCGCACAACACATACGACAAGGCAAACTTTAAAAAGCTTAAATTTTTGTTTAAATTTAAATACATCACATAGGTAAGCACAACAAAAACGCGCATGTAGTAATAGTTTGGACAATTGGTAAAAGAGGTAAAACGCCAGCCGGGCCAAAATGGATAGTAGTTAAAGTGTGGCATAAACCCAAACGCGAGCGATAGTAAACTTGAAAGCACCAATCCAAAGAATAAAGTACCGATGGCTTGGTGAATGTTAAATTCCTTCCTCATGGCAAAGATGCAGTAAAACAGCGGCAGATAGCAACAGAATGGCACCGAACCCCAATTTATTGGCAGGTGGAAAAAACTTACGCATATGCTAATCAACAAAAACGCAGATATGGTTATTGCAAGTGCTTTGTAGAATTGATATTTTTTGTGTTTTAATCCAATTAAATATTTTACAAACAGCACAATTGAATAACAAATAACTGTAACAAGGACGGTTGAATACCACCCTATGCTGCTAAGCGAAAAGCAATGCAAATATACAAACAAACAAAATCCGCTTTGCAAAGGCAAAAACACAAAGGCGAAAAATGCCACAACTGGCACGCCAATTTCAATCCATTTATAAAATCCGCTTGCCAAATATATGACAGTTAGAACAATCCCCCAAATTACCGCTTTGTTGGAAAAAAATTGTTTTGCCACTTGTTTTATATCAAATTTTTGATTTTTTTGCCCTTTTTCTGCATTTTGTTGCATATTTTGTGAAACTTGTTCTTTAACCTTTTCCATAATTTTACCTACACCTAATTCTATCAAATACCAAAAAAAATGTCAAATAATTACGTTAATTTAATGTTTTTATTTTAAATTAAAAATCTTGCTTATTTAATAACTAAATGTATTGTAATACAAAGTAAGTATAAATCTTTATAAAAAATACAAAATAATAATGTATAAAAATTTGTAAAAAACATGCGAATTTTGTTGACTTATAAATTTTTTTATACTAAAATAAAGTTGAATTATAGTGGGGGGGGGGTATATGAATAATTCTTATAATTCGAAAAAATTCGATTTAAAAAAATGTTTTATCTGCCTTTTACTTGCCTTAATTATGATACTTTCGCCCATTATGCTATCCGGTTGTATGAAGGATGGTAAAAACGGCGCGCAAGGTCCACAAGGTGAGCAAGGGGTACAAGGTCCAGCTGGCGGCAAAGGCGATGATGGTCCAAAGGGCGATGATGGCGTAAGCACTTATCTTGGCTATGATGGCTATATTTGGAATGGTGCAGAGCGCACTGATTACAATTTCCCAGACGCAACAGTTGGCGATGAAGTGTTTGAACACACACTTGAAGTTACTGGCGTTATGAGCAAATATTTTGCACACAAATATATTGATTTGTCCAAAAACCGCATTGCTTTAATGCCATACTACAAAAAGAATGCAAAAGTAACCATCTTTTCAAGCATGGAAGCTACTGAAATTACTGTTTTTGCTGAGCAAGACGGAAATTTGGAAATTGGCACTGCACAAGTAGAAAAAATTGTTGAAGCAAGAACAAATGGAACTTCGCTAAATGTTAGCAACACAACTTCTTACCAATTAAAACAAGGCAAAAACGTTATAACATTTGCTACACCACTTGTTGTTGGCGAAAATGAAACCATTGTGCTTGGCGGAAATGGCTCAGTTGCTTTGTATGTAGCGCAAAACATCCCAGTTAATGACGAGGCGGGCAATTTCACTTTGATTGATGGGCAAACTCATAGCAACGTTATTGAAAACAGCGTAAATGAATATGCAGACACACTTGCAATTCAAGTTAAAGTTAAATTGCAAGGTGATTCGCCAATATTTGAAAATTTGGAAGAAAATATTAAACAAGATTTTGGCTCACTTGCGCAAATTTGCCATTATCAAGCCCAAAAAGGTGGTGAAGGTCCAGATTCAAGTAGTATGGTTGATCATTTCTCTACTGGTGACGAATATTGGGGAGCATATTTGTACCCTAACGAAAAAATTTTTGCTGGCAAAACAATAACAAAAATTCGTGTGCCTGTGCTATACCTTGAACAGACAGGTAACCGTTGTTATCTTGACCTTTATAAAGTAAAGGCTTATAATTCTCCTAAAGATGAAAAAGCGATAGCAGATAGAACATCGACAGATTTTTTGAATAATCATCGTTTAACCAACCCTACTCCGTTGGAACTTACAAATGAACAATTTTTAGCAGCACGAGCCGATTTGGAAGCTAATGGCGAACATTTTAAAAGACCAGACCCAGACAAATATGAATATTTTACATCTCTTCCAGAAGATCTTTACTTGGGTTGGGTTGAATTTAATTGCCATATTGAAGTTGGTGCAGATGAAACACTTGCCTTTTGTGGTTCAGCTGGTGGCGTGGATTGGATATTCTTAAACACCGCACTCAATACAAACACCTTGAAGGGTTACCAAGAGAAACCTGAGTATTACAATCAAATGAACATTATTGGCTGTGTTGGGAAAAATCAAAACCCTGCGGTTTATAGCGGCAATATAGAGCGCACCCAATATATGTTCTTCGATATCTATTATGAAGCAACTTGGTCAAAAGAGCAACAAATTGAAAGAATTAACAAACTTGAATATGACTCCTCTTCCGCTGAAAGATATGAAACACTAAAAACCACATTAGCTTCTAAAGGCATTAAATATGTTTCAATTTTGGGCGACAGCATAAGCACTTATGGAGGCTATTCAAACGAATGGGACACCCAAAACAGCGAAATTAAAAACAATGCCACTTGGGGAGAAAACACTAGCGACCACAACCATTTTGGCAACAAACAATTTTATTTCAATGACGAAAACGGACTTTTCGATGATGGATATAATACTCACACGAACTTCATTGAAAAGCTTAACGTTCCAACAGTTAATGACACTTGGTGGATGTCCACAATTAACACTGCCGGATTGGAATTGTGCGTTAATAATTCAAGTGCGGGCGATATGGTAACTTCTCCCCTTGCAACCAAGCGAAGCGGACAACTTCATGACAACATACATCAAGACGTAAAAAGACCAGATCAACAAGAAGACATCAACCCTGACATTGTTGCAATATATATGGGCATAAATGACTTTAATTCTGGCAGTAACATTGAGCCGCAAGCGTTTGGCGAAGCGTACAAAAAATTGTTGCAAGGCATTTTAGACAAATATGGTAAATCTGAAAATTTCACAATCTTTGTGTTAACCTTGCAGCCTTGCAATTTTGGCGATTCCACTTTGGCACAAAATAGCGAGCCACAATACAGCACTAACCTTGAACTTTATAATGCGGAAATAAGAAAACTTGCATCTTCAATGGACAAAGTTGAATTGGTTGATATCTATAAAGATTGTGGTTGGACTAAAGATACTATTACATCTTATGCAAACGATGGTTTACACCCAAATAAATTGGGAATGGAAAGAATTGCAAAATCATTTAAAGAAGCCCTTTACAAAACCTATGTTTTGGCTGAGTAAGGAGGCAAAAAATGAACAAATTTAAAAATAGCAAAAAATTTAACATATCACGATTTTTTATTTGCCTTTTGTTGTTCTTTATTATGACCCTATCACCTATTATGCTATCTGGTTGCAAAACCGATGGCGAAGATGGCAAGCGTGGTCCGCAAGGCGAACAGGGCAGTCAAGGTCCAGCGGGTTCAATTGGCACGCAAGGTTCACAAGGTCCAGCGGGAGAAGATGGCGAAGGAATGTTTGTGGGTTATGATAATTACATTTGGAATGGCACCGAACGCACAAGCCACTACATCCCAAACAAAAATGATGTGGACGCCTTTGAACAGACCATGGGCGTAACTGAAGAAATGAGCAAATATTTTGCACATAAATACATTGACCTTACCGAAGACAAAATTGCTTTGATGTCATATTATAAGAAAAATGCAAATGTAACAATATTTTCCGATATGGAAATTACTGAAATCACTGTTTATGCAGAAAAAACGGGCAACCTTGATGTTGGCACGGCAAAAGTTAATGAAATTGTTGAAGCAAGAACAAATGGAACTTCGCTAAATGTTAGCAATACAACTTCTCACCAATTAACACAAGGCAAAAACGTTATAACATTTGATACCCCACTTGTTGTTGGTGAAGATGAAACCATTGTGCTTGGCGGCAACGACTCAGTTGGTTTATATGTCGCGCAAAACATCCCAGTTGATGACGAGGCGGGCAATTTTACCTTGATTGACAGCGAAACACATAGCGATGTTATTGAAACAAGCGGAAATGAGTATGCCGACACCCTTGCAATTCAAGTTAAAGTTAATTTAACCAAAGAATTACCAATTTTTGAAGGTTTAAAAGAACACATTGCTAAAGATATTGGCAAACTTTCTACTATCAAAAATGTAGGTGTAGAAAGTTTTGGTCCTTACATATATGGAAATGAAAACCTTTTTGCAGGCAAAACAATAACAAGAATTAGCATCCCTGTTAAAACTTTGCAAGACCAAAATAGCAATGGTTGCTATCTTGACCTATATAAAATACCGGCCTACAACACCCCAAATGAACAAGACGCGATAACAGCAAGAAAAAACCCAACCCTTTTAGAGACCCCAGACAAGGGTGGTTGCAAACTTGACCCACCAGCAATTAGATTGACTTCTGAACAAGTTGCTGAGGCAAACCAAAAATTGCTAACTGAATATAATGATGGCGGTTATGGTTGGGTGGATTTTAAATGCAACATAACCTTTGGCGATGGCAATAATGGCACAACAAAAGAAACACTTGCCTTCTGCGGTGAGGAACACGGCGTGCAATGGCTATGGTTCAGTGATGCTGAAGATAAAAAATTATCATCCATCGACCAATATTACACACAATTAAATTTTATAGGTCCAGTTGGAAATGACAAATATGGCAACGGAGAGGTTCAAACAACCAATTATATGTTCTTTGACTGTTATTATGCAGTTGAATGGTCGCTTGAACAACAGATTGAAAAAATTGAAAATATACAAAAATTATAAAAAAATCGCAATTATGCGATTTTTTTGTTAACTGTGTAAAAGATTTTTAGGTTAATCGTAAGGGCGTTCTTCGTTGCTTATAAAGCCGTATGCCACTGCGCCCGGACCAACATGTGCGCCAATGGTTGGACCCATCCAGCGAATTTCCGGGTCGATGCCATATTGCGCGTTAAGCATGTCGTGAAGTTCTTGTGCCAACTTTTCGTTATTTGTGTGGACAATGCACATATATGGGAAATCTTTATTCAAACTAAATTTTGCATAGTCGTTTACAATTGAACGAAGTGCCTTTTTTAAGCCAAGTTCTTTTCTGCAAACCTTAAGCTTGCCATCGCGCCCAAATTCAATTATAGGTTTAACTTGAAGCAGCGAACCAATGCCAGCGCTTGCCTTGCTAATTCTACCTCCCCTTGCCAAATATTTTAGGTCATTAACCAAAACAAAGTGCTGGGTGTAGTGTTTAATTTCGTCCAAAACCTTTAATGCTTCCGCCTTTGATTTGCCTTCATCGCGCATTTTGCAGCACGCCTTAACCAAAAAGCCTTCCCCAATTGTGGTGCTGTTGCATTCAATTGCGGTGTAGTCAATGTCAGGATAGTCTTGCTTAACAATTTCAATTGCCTGATTTGCGTTGTCCACAGTTGGTGACAAGCCGTACCCTTGCGACAAATGGATTGCGTGTTTAAACCCCCTTTTTGCCATGTCGGTAAAAAGGTCAACATGCGCTTGCACGCTTAAAATTGCGGTTTTTGCCACAATGCCCTTGCTTAGTTTGTTGTAATAGTCAATATACTGCTGCTTGTTTTTAAAATCGTCATATTCAAGCGTGACATCATCGCCGTCCGACATGGTGTATTGCAAATGCCCCACGCTTATCTGCAACTGCTCAATTTCCTCAGCATACAAGTCACATGTGCTGTCTGTTGAAACTTCAAAATTTCTCATAATTTATTCTCCTTTTGTATCTTTATTTTCGTGCCTAAGTTTAAGCTTGTAGGCAACGTTAAGTTTTGCTCTGGTGTACCTTAAAACGCAAATTGATGGCAATTGCAAAAGTATGTTTACAATTGTAATTGGTATGGTGATTGTAAGGAATTTAAACCAAAACACCACAATCAGCAGCAGCGCGGCGAAAATGCTTGAAACATGCACAATTTCGCCAAGGCAAGTCTCGTGAATAAACTTTAAAAAGTATTCGCTTGTAGCATTTTCTTCCACTTTGGTTTTGTCAAAATATTTAAGGGTTTTGCCAAGCTCGGGGATTTTGTCTTTCCACTTTCTAATCTTTAACTTTTCGTAGAATTTGCGCTCGTTTTTATGCTCGTTAAATATTTTGGCGGAAGGATTGATTTTCTTTTCCAACTTGCGGGTTATAAGCGCGCACAGCGCATCAAGCACAAACGACACAAGCACAGCAAGTGCAATAATCCCAAGCGTCTGCCAAATGTTAAGCTTTAGATAGTTAAGCCCCCAAAGGCAGTTTGCCGTGGCAAGCAATGCTACGCAGCAACAAATGATGATTAAATATAATAACATTAAGCTTTCCTCTTATGCGGTCGGTCAAAAGTTTGTTGACCTATTGTCATTATATCAATTTTTGACACAAAAATCAAATATATAACGCAAAATTATACAAATTTCTACATTTTTGGCATTATTTGGCTTTGTGGTGACTTTTTGCTGACAAAATTTGGTTTTTTATATCGTCAAAAACAATTTGAAAAAAATATGTGTTGTGATATAATGGGTGTAAGTTTTAAATTCACTAAATAGGATTACATATGAAAAATAAATTTTTTAAACATTTAGCATTAGTTACAAAACACCGCTTTAAAGTGTTTGCGCTTTGCTGCAAATGCGGACTTGTTTGGCGCGGGCTGGTGCATGATTTGTCAAAATTTAGCCCGACCGAATTTTTTGAAGGGGTAAAATATTACACGGGCAACCACTCGCCAATATCCGAATGCCGCAAAGCAACTGGATTTTCCAAGGCGTGGATTCACCACAAAAACAAAAATAAGCACCATTTGGAATATTGGTACGATTCGCCTACCGACACGCAAATTGTTATGCCGTACAAATACGCGGTTGAATGCGTGTGTGACAAAATTGCGGCGGCAAAATGCTATAACGGCAAAAATTATAAGCCAGAAATGGTGCTGCAATATTGGTTAAAATTTGACGAAGGCAAATTGATAAATGAAAATGTAAAGGCGTTTTTTGTAAAAGTCTTCAACGACCTAATAACGCACGGCGAAAAATTTGTTTTAAACAAAAAATACCTTAAATCCACCTACCGCGACATTTGCTGCCCTAGCGACTAAAACGCGAGGCTAATCTAAAACATAACATTTATAAAGCGCATGTATAAAGCAGTCCGAAATAAGTTTCATCCCCGCTGTATTTGGATGAAGAGAATCATTTGCATAAGCCTGCGCTTCCATTCTGGACATATTGTAATAGTTAAACAAATCCACAAG
>CANRIT010000012.1 GCA_947630745.1 uncultured Clostridia bacterium | reverse complement strand
TTGGTGCGTCAAGAGGGGTTCGAACCCCCGACCCCCGCCTTAGAAGGGCGATGCTCTATCCAACTGAGCTATTGACGCGCGTCGCAAACTGCACATTTGCTAAATTAATTTGTGAGACAAATTAATTGTAAGCCTATGTTTGTTTGCTCCTTTATTATAAAGGGACACACGGAGCGAGTAAATTATGCTTAGCGCGTTTCCCTTTATAATCTCTTCATTTTGAAAGTAAAACATGTAAGCTATTTTGAATGCTAACTACAAACTGCACATTTGCTAAATTAATTTGCGGAACAAATAATCTTAACATTATGCAATCTGCCACGCAGTGGAGCGGGCGAAGGGAATCGAACCCTCGTAACTAGCTTGGAAGGCTAGCGCTCTACCATTGAGCTACGCCCGCGCGATTATATTTTAGCATACATTTTTGATGTTTGTCAATATAATTTTGGCAAATTTTAAAATTATTAGTATACGTATTGCTAGAAAAACGCTGAAAAAATATGGGTATTTTTAATTTTTTTGAAAAACTTTTGCAAAAACACTTGTTTTTTTAAAAAATATAGTGTATAATACAAAAGTCGCAATAAATGTACGGTCCATTAGCTCAGTTGGTAGAGCACATGACTTTTAATCATGGTGTCCCGGGTTCAAGTCCCGGATGGGCCACCAAAGTCTTACCATATGGTTTGGCTTACATTTGCAAATGAAAATTGAATACAGTTTGCAATTGCGGATGTGGCGAAATTGGCAGACGCGCTAGACTTAGGATCTAGTGGGTGACCGTGGGGGTTCAAGTCCCTTCATCCGCACCAAATGCTATACGACTAACATTCGCGTTACGGCGTATTTTTAAATTTGTGAATGTTCACTTTAAGCAATTTTTGCATCTCTTCAGTTCGCATTCTTTGCGAAAATGATAATAAAGGGCTACAATCTTCGAAGTGACGGCATTAATAAATTTGCTACTTGTTTTACTTTCAAAATGAAGGGATTATCAAGGGAAACGCGCTTTAATCTTTTAAACACACAAGAAAACTACGGCTTTCGCAGTGTGAGAGGAGCAAACAAACATAGGCTTACAATTAATTTGTCCCACAAATTAATTTAGCAAATGTGCAGTTTGCGACGACGTGTGTCTCTTGATAGAAGGCGGGCAATTTGCCCAAAAATGAAATATTCAAAATTGCTTACAAAGATTTACTTACTAAACGAAGAGATTATAAAGGGAAACGCGCTAAGTTTGTTCTTTTAAAACACACAAGAAAACTACGGCTTTCGCAGTGTGAGAGGAACAAACAAACATAGGCTTACAATTAATTTGTCCCACAAATTAATTTAGCAAATGTGCAGTTTGTGACGATGTGTGTCCCTTTATAGAGCGGGCAATTAGCCCAAAAGTGAAATTTTCGCATCTCTTCAGTTCGCATTCTTTGCGAAAATGATAATAAAGGGCTTAATTGCCCGCGGTGGGGTATCGCCAAGCGGTAAGGCACAAGACTTTGACTCTTGCATGCGGTAGTTCGAATCTACCTACCCCAGCCAGAACAACTAAACTTGGTGGGTATAGTTCAGTTGGTAGAGCGCCAGATTGTGGATCTGGTTGTCGCAGGTTCAAGTCCTGTTACCCACCCCATATACAATCTGCGGAAAACACCTATTTTATAGGTGTTTTTTCGCAAAAAGTTGGGTCAAAAGTTTTGTTGTCGAAAATCGCGTTTTGGCACATTTTTGGCACAAAAGTTGGGTCAAAAGTTGGGTCAAAATTTAGGGTATAAATCTTTATAAAGATTTAAAATGTCATCCTTCTTAACATTCGGGTCAAGGTGCGTATAAATGTCGTTTGTCATTACAATGCTAGAGTGTCCCATGTAATATTGGCGTTCCTTGTCCGGCACACCTAAGTAATACAAATTAGTATTAAATGTGTGGCGTAGGTCATGCAGCTTTTTATTTTTGATTCCAAGAGATTTTAAATAGTCTTGGAATGTTTTTGAATACCACGATTTGTTAAACTTAAACATACTTGATAGGTGTTCTTTCAAAATATCTGCTAGCCGCTGCGATATTGGGATATATCTTTTTGCGGATTTTGTTTTTGTTCCGTCAACAAACAATGAATAATTGTTAAAATCAATATTATCTAATTTTAACCGTAATGCTTCACTTCTTCTGCATCCGGTTAAAACGTAAAGCAGTATTTCGTATTTCATATTTGATTTGTCTATGTTGTCTAAAATAAGTTTTTGTTCCGCGATATTAAACCATACGCCAATATTTTTGTTATATTTAGGGCGTGTAATCAGCTTAGATATGTCTTTTTTAACAAAATCACGCTTAATTGCTTCCTTGTATACACCAGAAATTATTAAATAGCAGTAATCAGCGACTCTGGGTCTTTTAATGGAAGAAATAAATTGCTGCAGTTGTAAAAATGTTATTTTGTCAATATTTTGCTTAAATATATCGTTCGTTTCAAATCTTGCCTTTAAATAATATTCGTAATCCTTGCCAGATGTTAAATTCTTTTTGTATAAATTATGCCATTGCCAAGCAATATCCAAAAATGTTTTTTTAATTTCAATTTTAGGTGATGTAGAGATTGTCTTTTTCAACAAATCTCTTACTTTTTTTTCTAGTATCTTTTTGTTTTTATTGATTAAACTATACTTTATTGATTTTATTTGACGGCGCCATTCGTATCTGCCATCAATTCTTAGTCTGATATTTTTCAATTCTTCTTCTCCTTTTAAAGCAGAAGTTGAATTGATTGAGTCTAATAAAACTTTTCCTTTTGCGTCTTTGTTTATGTCTTCTTTATCTTGCCGGCCTAAAAGATAGGCCTGCATAATTTCATTTTCATTTTTTAAATAATCTATTTGTTGTTGCTGTTTTTTAAAAATTCTAATGTAACTGTTATTAAATCACTCATATTCGTCCTTTACTAATTTCATATTCTTGTTGGGTCAATATTTTATAATCTAATCTCATTTGAAAAGCAATATTTAAATTGCGATTCAAATAATAAGTGAGCATATTTCTATCTTGATAAACCTCATTTTTGTAAGACGGGAAATAAAGTTGACCATTGTCTAATACATTATATTTTAAATCTATAAAATCATGGTCTGAATACGTTTTCCTGGTTGAAACTTCCATTGCTTCATATTCATAGTACATTCTTAATGTATCAGTTTTAGTTATAAAGGCACCTAGCAAAGTGCAAAAAAGTGTAGAAGGTGGAAAATATTTAGTATTTTCATAATCCAGAAGAGAATATATTTCGCCATTATCATCAAAAACTTTCAAAATAAAAGTTTTATAACAGATGTTATCAGTCATAACCACTTGTGTGTAATGATTTTCTATGACGGCCATTTTTTCTTCTTCATTTGCTTTATCATATTGTACAAAGAATAACGTGGCAAACAATCCTGTTGTTATAATAAAAACTATCATTAGGATTGCATAAACTTTTTTTTCGTTTTGTACGGCTGTTTTTTCCATATTTACTCCGTTAAACCTTTGACATAAGCAGTTGTTTTTGCTAATTCCAAAGAGTTCATTTTTAGTATCTTGCGGATTAAATATGACTCATTTTCATTTAGATACTTTAAATTGATTGAATCTGACTCTCTTCCTACTAGTTCATCCAAACTTATATTATAGAAATCTGCCAATTTAATTAAAGTTTGTATGCTAGGTTCATTTGTGTTTGTTTCATAACTAAACAAAGTCGTTTGTGGTATTCCTAATTTTTCTGAAAGTTCTCTTTGTGAAATACCTAATTTTTGTCTTAACAATTTTAAATTCATAAAAAAACCTCCTTTTTTTGTATTGACATATGTATTGTACATCCAAAATGTAAAAAATTAATGAAAAATAAAAAAATTTTAACAAATTTACATAAAACATATAAAATTGTTTGACTTTTTACATAATTTATGCTAACTTTTTTATAAATTTACATAAAAAATGTAAATTAAACTCCATTTTTTGTATTGACAAACTAAAAAATGAAGGAATTATGTGGGATTAATCCCTCTGTGGGCATTTCATGGTAAGCATGGAAGTCCACATCATGCAAACCAGTGTCTATTTCTAGGTAAAACCTAGTGGTTTGCACCTCCGGTGGCGCGTTATTGCCAATTTGTGTTGCAATTATCATTCTCCTTAACTGCAACACTTCATGCAGGCCATGACTCCAAACCAGCAAAAAACTGGTGGTCTGCTAACAAAATTAAAAGTGTTGCGAGCCATATCTCCAAATCGGCGCAGCACTTTTCGTGCAAGTTGAACATCTCCTAGGTAAAACCTAGCAACTTGCAGCCAAAAGCATTGTTTTACCTTGTTCAATGCTTTAAGTGTTGCGCAACCCCGGCAGCACTTATGCTGGTTAGAATTAGTCCCTGTTTGGTGCAAGACCAAAAGCCAGCTTAAATTGGAGAAAATATGAAAATTAAAACAGACCTTGCTTTGCTGCTTACAGAATTGAAAATCGACCAAAACGGCAAACTCCCTTATGCAAAAAATTATATTGCATATAAAGATGGAGTTATTAAGAATTGCGACATCGAAGATTATTTGTATTTTCTACAATATGTTTTGGAAGATTACAAAAAAATCAGAGACTTCACATTCGAGTCATTTGACGATTTCATAAACAGGACACGACCACCATGTAAACAAAAAACCACCTGATTAACAGGTGGCAAAACCTACTTTTTAGGTTTTAGATTGTTAAGTGCTGAAACTTTAATATCCGTTTTCTTAGAGTTGTTAAAGGATTCATTAATTTCAATATTAGTTGTTTTGTTAGTTGTTTTGTTTGTTCCTGCTTCAATCTTAACAATCTCTGCTTGACGATAATATCTTTTGGCCAATTTCTTATTTTTTAAACTTTTGTCCCTATTAGTATCATTACAAGATTTACGCCAAAGATTATCGCCCTTTTCCATTAATTTGGAGTATTTGGTTGCGTTGCTCATTTTATGTCCTTTTAGTTTAAATTTTACCAAGTCAGCAATCGACTGCCTTTACAACTTGGATTTGCCACCATTCCTAATGTTCGACAACTAGAATTATAGCACAAAAATGTTAAATTATCAAGTAAACAAACAAAACCAGGAGCAATTATGAAAAAAGCGAATCGAAATACTATGAAGAAAAATAATACACAGATAAAAATCAAACCTAAAATAGAATTTCCAAAAGAATTTCCTTTTTGGGCGAGACTAAAATTTGAGAAGCATAGAACGACACTTGTTATAGACAAAGAAAAGGTCATCAATAAAAAAACAAAAAAAATTGAAGATGGATTTGTGGATAGAGAAGCAACACACACTTACAAAAAAGAATATGAAAGAATTTTCCCAAATCCTGACCGTGATGACAGTAGACCTATGTATTTACTAAGACCTAGGAAAAGACCAAAAAGACTGTATGAACCGCATAATAAAAAATTAGATATGCCTCAGTTTCTTAAAGATAAATATGCAAAAAACAATAAGAAATAAAAAAAAGAACTACAATTCAGGCCTTTCGCCAATTCCTTAAAATATAAGGTCAATGTAATTCCACTATCAATATACAACATCAAATTAAAAAAGTCAATACTTTTTTGAAAAAAATTTTAAATTTTAAAAAATCACAATGGATATGGAGGCTAAAAAACCATGGAAGAATTAAAACAACGATATAAAGAATTGGAAAAAGAGCATAAGCAGCTCCAATTTGACTATTGTCAACTTGTTAAACATTGTTGTGTGCTTCAACAGCTGCTTCAAAAAAGCACTGGCCAATCTAAACATAATCAGAAAATATCACCAATTAATCCACGTGCACAATTTTTGAGAGGTTAATATGAAATTTCAATTAAGAATTAAAGGTAAACCTACCGAACATTTTACAGACCAAAATGAATTTAGTGGGCGGTTGCGTGCTTTAAGAAAAAATCACCAACATGTTGTCCCATTGGTTGGAGTCCCGGATTCCACCAAGCCAAACGGTACTAACTGGTTAACATACAGTAAGTATAAAAAATTAAAAAAGGAGGGTGTGTATGGTAAAGAAATCTGTTAAAAAGACGACAACCAAAAAACCAGCTGCTAGAAAATCTACGACTAGCAAAATGAAAGAACGCTACATCGTAGACAAAACCGGCAAGGTTTATGGCACGATTAAAATTAAGTAAAATACGCTGTGCTATTCTGCACAGCTTTTGGAGGGATTATGTTAATCATTAGATATTTCAACAAACAAGAAGTTAAGGATTTCAAAGTAACTGTTGAAAATGCGCATGAGTCCTATCGCCATATTTGTCGCAAATATGGACATGCTGAATTAATTTTAATCGAAAAAGATGGCACCGAGTATTGCTTAATGTAGGGGTAAAAATGACGATTCCAGATTATATCGTAAAAAATCAAAATTTAAGTGCTAACGAAAAGTTGCTTTATGGATTAATTGTAACCTACCAAGATAATGGTATTTGTGAGAAAAGCAACGATTTTTTTGCTTTAAAATTAAATGTTGATATTCGTTCTGTGCAGAGATATATCAACCACATGTGCAAACTTGGGCATATTGCTTTGCAAGATTATGGCAAAACAAAGAACGGAATCCTAATAATTAATAGCAAAGATTGGTTTTCTTCTGCTGCAAGTATTGAAAATACTGTCTCAAAAATTTTGGATAATTCATTTGACGACATTTCTGTCGCGTCAAACGACAAAATTGTCGCCACAAACGACAGATTTGTCGCAGATGCACAAAATTGTCGCCAAAATAACCGGTACGTTAGTAATAGTTTAGATAGTAAAAATTTAAATAATATAAATCAAGAGCGCGCGTGCGCGCGCGTGCGTGAGGCCCGTGAGAGTGTGGATAACTTAACAATTTTCAGCAGTTATGAAATTTTGAATAACACAGGCAAAGCACCTGCCCACACCGAAAGAGAACGTGCGCCTTACAAATACTTATTTAGCAAACTTTATTTACATAACGAAATTTATAAGCCTTATGTAAATGAAATTATAGATACCATTATCGAAGCAGACAATCAATCTCATTTGGCTGTTGGTTTAAACTTCAAATGTATTCATTACGACAAGCTTAATCCATTAAGCGATATTCTGTTAAATATTACAGACCAAGAAATGCAAAGCATTTTGGAAAATCTGTACAACAAATATAACACAATTAAGAATCGTCCGGCGTATATCCTATCCGCCGTTATAAATGCTGGTGCAACTATTAATAGCAAAAAAGTTTGGGATTTGGTGGGCAAAGGCTCCCCGTGGTGCAAATTTACACCACGCAACAAGTATTTATCCAAAATTGTTGCGGAAGCCCAAGATTATTATGAGCACCAAAAACAAAATTTACTATTGCAAGCTGAATATGAAAAGCGCGCAACAAGTGAAAATTAACAAGGTTTAAAAGGAATAATTATGAAAAAATTTTTTAAATGTCTTGGCATCATTCTGTGCGTACTTTGGTTTATTGCTATTACGGCAGCGATAGTATGTGCAGTGATGGCATCGGTACATAACCAACCAATAAAGACAGAATTTTTAGATTGGATACAATATGTTACCAAATTCTTTAAATATTGTTGGAAATCGATAAAAGGTTGGTTTGGCGTATGAAATGGATTTTAATTGGCCTGCTGATATTAACCATTGCAATATTTACTGGAACATGGATATTTGGCGGGCTTGCTTGGATTTTCAATATCGCCGCAAAATTCTTTGAAATTTTGCAAAAAGCATTCAATTTATTTGGCTGGAATGATGGTCTACTTCTAGCAAAACCGTTGGCAATAAGTACATTAGCAATTATAGGAGTGTAATATGGAAAACTCAGATAAATTTAGAATTGCATTAATGGTGGTTGTATATGTTATAACTGCTGTTTTCTGCTCGCTCGGTGCTTTTGCCCTGTATAATCTTATAGCCGTTCAAAAGCCGTGGACTATCGGTGTCGCCTATGCGGACATCTTAGAATATAGCGAAGATAATCCCGCAATTATAGATGTCAAAATTAATAGTAACGAAAATAGTAACGGTCAAGCATTATATGAATTGCAATTTAATTCATATACAGACCAAGACGGCAATGGTGTATCGGGTTTTGGTATTCAATGTGTTGGTGGATGGCAAATTAGACATGACTACGAAAGTTTGCCTAATTATAAACAAACAGAAGGTCTTTTTGGTGGTATTTCTGCCGAAATTCAAAACATTGGGAAAAAAGGCACTATCAATAAAGACGAAAAATACCTACAACAATTTGAAACTTATGCGGTCGGAGATTTTTACCTATATTACACAGGCGATAACGGCGTAACATATTCTTATTTGTCTGTCGATGAATTAGACGATTACCTGCTTATTGATATTGACGGCAAATTTTATAAATTAACATTAAAAGATTATTCTTATATCACAAAGGAAGCGTACAAAGGTTTTACTGGACTTTTTAGAAACTTCTGGTCTGCAAATACAATTACCCATACTGTTAAATATAGTTGGTTTGACGTGTTCAATGCAGTAATGCAATCTGCCTTTAAAAACAGTGGTAAGGAAGAATTTAGAAAATACGCATTACCGCTTATGGATTTGTCCAAATATTTAACCATTGAATATAAAGACGAAGATGGCAAATATCATCCAGTTGAAAAAACAACTGAAAATAGATATTATTTCTCAATCCCAGTCGAACATTACAAAAATGGTGCAACCGAGGTTTCTGATTCAAAATTTAAAATGGTTGGTTACTCTACAACTTGGTCTTACTATAACAGTAAAGATGTACAAGATTTCTGGCAAGTTGCAATTGACCATTTAGTAACACAAAAACATCTAAATTACATTTATTATGAGTCATATGGCAAAAAATTCTTAACAATTGATGCTAAATTTGCAAATTACTTAAAAACTATTGCTGATGTAGAAATTATAATTGATATGGATGCGTTAAGTCAGCCAGTTGGTGGCATCGATTTAAAATATTTCGATATCAAAACGATTAAGTCCTTTACAATCAACAATGTGCCACAGGAATTTGAAATGTTGAACAAAGATCAGTGTAGTGTTGAAATAACACTAAATAAGGCGGTGTAGTATGGAAATGAAAAAGAGTCAATATATCCAAATTTTAATTTGCTTTTTACTAAGTGTTATTGGCTGCGTGATTTATGTTTGGTACTACAAGGAATATATAAAACCAAGATCTTATACAATTGGCACCCCTACAGTAATGGCTTATGAAGAGCTGCCGATTAAAGAATATTTTTCAAGCGACAATGTTATATTTTCTGCAAACTTAAACGATATATCATTTGCAAATAAAGAAGGTGAAGCAACTTACGAGATGAATTTTGCTCCCAAAGATTACAACGGCTTGTTAAACAACTATGCAGTATTTGTAAATAACGATCTAGTTTTAGATTATTCTCAAACTGCTGGCGCAATGAAAGCCAATCATGCAATTACTTACAACGATATAGAGAATAAACCAATATCAAAGTCAAATATAAAAATCGATTTTGCATTTTATTCACAATCTTCCACGTTAAAAATAAGCTTGCCAAGTAAAGATTTAGGTCTATTAATGAACTATTTTAAGTCAAATGATTTCGTCATAACATTAGCAAAAAATCCATTTACAATGAATGACACGCAAACGGATGATGAATTTGGCAGAATCAATTGCAATATTAACGTAACCAACAACGGCAAAGTTTATATTGAATATTCAGGCTTGCAAAGTGGTAACAGCGCTAAATTACTAGTAAATAAATCGGATAGTTTAAAAATATTTACTGTTTTAAACGACATTGAAAATATTGTTGTAGACACGGATGGTCGCCATACCATATCTTATTCAACCAATGCAAATGAATATACAGTTAGCTGGACAGATGCCAACTATATAAACATAACGGTTAACTACACCGCAAAAGTAGTTTAAAAGGAAAATTTATGAATTGGTTTGTAAAATACATGTTAATTCCGGGTTTAGCAGTTGGCGCAACTGTTGGTGCGTCTGTTGGGACAACCCTTCATATTAACAACAAAAAGCACAAAGAAGATTATAATCTAGGGTATGAAAATGCTCTAACCAATGAAAGTTACTACAAATCGCAAGTTGAAGAATATAAAGCATTGGTTACCGAGCAAAATAGTACCATTCAAGATTATTTGGCAAAAGTTAACGATTTAAACCAACAATGCAATGAAAAGCAATCTCAAATAGATTTGCTTAATGCAGATATACAAACAAAGGCTGCTCGTATTAAGGTTTTGGAAAGTGAAAATAGCGAATATCAATCAATTGTTGATAATTTACAGAGTGAAAAAACAAATTTGCAAAATAAGGTTATTGAATTAACAACTAGCAACACGGAAAAGACGGCTGAAATTGCACAATTGAATATTAAAATCTCTAATTTGCAATCGCAAATTAACAGCTACCAAACTTTGATGGAAGTTAACACTCAAACTATTTCCACATTAAATTCTACAATTACCAAGCAGCAAGAGCAGATTGGCAAATTGCAACAAGATTTACAGCAAGCAACTTTATCAAGCAAACAATACACAGATAAAATTGCCGAATTAGAAAAAACCATTACTTACTTGGAAAGTTATGTAAGCGGAACACTGGAAGAAACACAAGCTAGTGTAAAGTTTATTTTTGCTAACAGCTTATACAACATGCAAGTTGTAACTAAAAACAGTTGCGCAAGCGTTGAAGACCCAAAAAGCACCAAATATATTAAATTTAATTATTGGATGAAAGATGGGCAAAAAGTAACAGTGTCTGAAACACCGATAACAGAAGATACAGTATTTGTTGCTAATGTTACATACTACTACGATGTAAAGTTTATAAATGGAGACAGCGAGATAGAAACGCAGCTTGTTGAAAGCGGGCATTACGCAACAAAACCTGCACAAGATCCAGCAAAAGAAGGTTATGTATTTGACGGCTATACTATAAATGGCATTGATGTTGTCGATCCGACACAAACTGAAATTACAGGTACAACAATTTTTACTGCAAAATTTACCAAGATACATACAGTTAAATACAACGATGGTTCTAGTGATGTTTCAACTCAGCAAATAAGAGATGGCGAAACATCAACAAAACCTATTGAAAATCCAACAAAAGATGGATTTATATTTGACGGATGGACAATTGAAGGTGCATTGATTGCAGATCCTAATACTTATCATATCTTTGCTGATACAACATTCACAGCGAAATGGACACAAGTCCACACTGTTACTTATAATGTCGATGGCCAACAAACAACTGAGAAAGTTCGCCATGGTGAATACATTAAAAATTTGCCAGCTAATACAAATAAAGATGGACATGTATTTGATGGTTGGCTAAAAGATGGACAAATTGTTGATCCAAATTCTATTCCTATTAATGAAGACACTACTTTCACTGCAAAATTTAGCAAAATGCACACCGTAACATACGACATAAATGGCTCAAAGACTACTGAACAAGTCAAAGATGGCGAATATGTCAAAGATATCCCTATAAACACAGCAAGAGAAAATTATGATTTCGATGGTTGGTTAAAAAATGGGATACTTACTGAGCCAAGAGTAACCGCAATAACAGAAGATACAACATTTACGGCAAAATACACTAGATTATATAATGTTACCTTTAACGATGGCGTAAAAACAACCACCATAAAAGTTAGGGAAGGCGAAAAGGCTGAAGCACCTATACCATCATACAAAAAAGACATGGAGTTTGAAAGTTGGATGGTAAATAATGAAAATATTGATGTCGGTTCATGGAATATTACTAGTGATACATTGTTTACTGCTAAATATTATTATCAAATGGATGGCGATTATAAACTTACATTTCATCAAATTGGCTCTTATTCAAATATTACGGTAGTTACGGTCGATATTTCAATTGTAGAAAATCAATTAAACACATTCATGTGGAATAGTACTAATGAGACCTCTGTTATGGGTGCTACTTTGAAATCTATAACAGTAGGTGATAATAAACTCTATCCTACATTTAGTGTTTACTTCTATGTTACCAGCGACAGCCTGATTGATGTTTCTTATACTTTCTCATTTGATAAATACAAGAACGTGTGGACTTTGACATCATGGTCAAATGATACCTATAAAGATTCTGTGTCTTTGGTTCGCGTGTAAGTGCAATAAAAATTAAGGACGGTTTATGACAGAAATAATACATATCATTGGTAAACGCAAGCGTGGTAAAAGCACGCTTGCAGGTGCCATGATAATAAATGAAGATATGCAATACAATAATTGGCGTTATCGTGCTGCATGTAATTATATAAAAAATTTTAATAAGGTGTATGACGCTGATTTGACTTTGCCACCACAAAGACATGTGGTTTATGGAAATTTAGATATTAAACGCAAATTTCCAAACATGGAAAGTTATAAAATGTCTGGATTTGACTTTGGTGCGCCCAATCCTTATTTTGAATGCAAAAGACTTATGCCTTATGGCGTTTATGTCTTTGATGAATGCCAAAAATATTTTGATAGTAAAGGGGAAACCAAAGACCTACCCCCGTGGGTAACGCAGGCATTTGAACTTAGCGGACACATATTTATTAAAATTATATTAATTTCACAACGTGATATGCGTTTGCACAAAGATATACGCGAAATAGTTGACCGCATTATTTTTGTTGATAAATCTATCCACACTTTTGAAATAAATGGACGAAAAATCAAAGCAAATCAATATTTGGACAAGGGTAAATTAATCAAAACTGAATGGTTTGGCAGAGAGTTTGAAAACTATGAAGATGTAGAGGCATACAGAAAAGACAAAACCATTGGCGAAAAATTTTATTACAAGTTTGATGGGGACATTCGCGAGCATGTAGACGCGTTCAGTTATGCTACAACACTTGAAAACTTAGAAAAAGATTTTAGTTATTTTGACTATGATGAGATATCTGTTCAACGTCCGGATGCTTGGAATAACTATAAAAAACAATTGTCTAAGGAGGCAAACAGTGCAAGATGATATTAATGAATTTCCTTTAATACTTGAAAAATTTGAGAAAATAGAAGATTGTACTGATTATTTCTTTAATGAAATTTCAAAGATGGACGAGGTCTCAAATCTGACTCGTAGGGAAAAACGCAAACTTAAAAAATTTTTAATGAAACAATTATGGGCCAACTTAAATAATTTGCGTAACGCAGGTGAAGTGCAACGCGAAATTTCCGCTTCAAAGACTAAAAGTATTTTGGGTAAATTTAAACAATCTATTAAAGAAAATGAAAAAGTAAAAATCTCTTCTGAGGCAAAACAAATGTTGACGTATCCAAAGGACAATCCATGTCCGGAGGATATGATGAAAACGACTACACCTGCTGATACAACAAAACAGCAAACAGATTATGTTGATGAAGATAATTAATACTTACTAGCCAAATACCCCACCCCCGCATACAAAAGAAAATTTAAAATGACCAACAAGACAATGCGGAGTGATGAGGTGTATATGCGTTGCATATTAAAAAAAAATCAAAACATATGTGAGTGGTGGGTACTGTCTCACAAGCGAGACAGTGCCGACCCGAGCATTGTTTTGATAGACACTTCTAACAAAGTCGCGTAGCGACTTTAAAATTTGTTAAAAAAATTCAAAATTTCTAAATTTTCAAAAATTTTCAATAAATCAATTTTATAAAAAATTTTCAAAAATTTTCAAAAAAATTAAAAAATTTATTAAAAAAGGAGCAATTTTATGCAAATTCAAAAAAAATTGTGTGAAATTTTAAAAAAGACCAAGTGGACACAGTCGCGCTTGGCAACCGAAATTGGCGTAAGCGCATCCCGGTTAAACAACTGGTATAAGGGGCACAATTTGCCCGTTGCAGATTGGATACCAGATAAAATTGACAACCTATACAACAAATATGTCGGCATACCCACTGGGGGTATAAAGGAGCAATTATGAGATTTCATTGTTTATTTGAGCAATCTGGCACTTTTAAAAATGTTTTTAAAAAGTATGGTCACCAAGCATTTGATTATGATGTTTTAAATGATTATAAACAGACTGATTACATTATTGATTTATTTAATGAAATAGAGTTAGAGTTTGATAATTTGGTTAATAATAAGTCTAATATAACAATTTTTTCAAACATGCAACCAGATAAGGATTTTATAATTGCATTTTTCCCTTGCACATATTTTTGTGATGCAAATCAATTACAATTTCGATTATTGATTGCTGGAAAAAAATTAGAATTCAATAACCAAGCTGTTGTTCGGTTGCTTAATCGTAATAATGAACGCTCTAGGTATTTTAATTTGTATCTAAAATTGTGTTTTATATGCAAAGAAAAAGGCATAAAAACCATAATTGAAAATCCAGCTTCCGGTGGTAAAAATAATTACTTAGCTTGTTATTCGCCAATTCCAGTTGCCTGGCATGAAAAAGATAGGTCTTTATTTGGCGATGATTTAAAAAAGCCAACTAATTATTTTGCTATAAATTTTGACATGCAAGAAAATTTTATTATGTTTGATAAAAACATTTTTAAGCAGCGGGTTTTAAAGCTGCGTTCCCGTGCTCGTAGTGAATTGTCTAGTGCTTATGCTGATAATTTTTACAAGCGTTTTATTCAAAATGTTGTTTGTTAGGAGTAAATATGAAAGTTTTAAATATTACCGGCCTAATACATAAAAAACCATTATGGTAGATACTTGGCATAATTCTGCTGCTTATTCATATTGGTGCAGTAGTGTATGCTTTTGTAGTTTAGTAGTAAAAGGAAAATATTAATGATTTATAAAAATTTTGAATTAATAAAAACTTATAGAATCAACAAAACATGTTGGATGAAAACAAAAAATTTAATCAATAACAAGATTTATTGGTATATAACTAATTTTAAATATGTTATGGGTAAGAATGGTTTATATCCAAGTTGCGTCAACACTGTGATGTCTGCAGTTGACAATTTAAAGCCACTCCCGAACGAAACATTGCGCGACATGGTCATAGAAGATATTCCAACCACACTAAAATGCGCAGTGGATAATGAAAAACCAATTTTAAACCAAGAGATAATCGATATATTGGACGACAAAAAACTACCAATATGATTGCGTTAAAAATTGGCAAAAAAGTTGGGGCAAAAGTTGGGTCAAATTAGTGAAATCAATTCAAAAACTACTATTTTATAGATGTTTTTTAAAATGTTAAATTTGATTGTGGATCTGGTTGTCGCAGGTTCAAGTCCTGTTACCCACCCCATATGGCAGCAATGCCATTTTTTAATAGGGTGGGCGGACTTGAACCTGCTCGCAGGCTCAACCCTTGTCGGGCGGACCGCACTAAAGTGCTCCCGAAATTACGCTAAAATATGCCAAAGGGCATATTTCTTAACGCTATTTCCCTGTTACCCACCCCATATGGCAGCAATGCCATTTTTTATTAAAAAGTTTATACAAAATGATTTTGTATAGATTTAATAGCATTACCTATTTATAGAAGAAAATATTAATTTTGTACAAAATCATTTAAATTTTGTACAAATTGCTTTTGGGTGATGAGGTTGTTTATAATAACGGCTTCTATCCTTTAAACCATTCGTATGAATAATAAGCTGAAATACCTGTGCCGGCAGCGGCTGCCACCCCAGCAAAAACAAGCCCAACTGCTGCAAGCCCTTGGTCAATACTTGTTTTATAAAGTTTTTCACAGCAATCCTCGTGTCCTTCTTCAACCCAAATATTTCTAACGACACTAACATCTTTTGTGCCGTTGATGAACGAAACTCGGATATCAAAATCTGATTTGCTGATTTCGCCATTGTCAAACTTTTTCTGCACCTTTTCAAGTTCTTCCATGCGGTAGTTATCAAGTGCTTTGGCTTCGTTAATGCGCGAACGCCAAGCATAAACCCCACCGGCAGCCATGCAGCCCACCATCCCAGCAGCCAAGCCAGCCGATGCCATAGCCCCAATAAGCCCGCGCTTAATGCACGACCTTCTCCAACTTGTGTTTTTACTCATAAAATTTCCTCCTTTAATTTCAGAAAGAAAAACAAGGCTTTCTGAATAATTCAAAAAGTCTTGTTAAAGCATCTTATTTGCTTTTGCAAAGCGGAACAATTGTTCGTTTTGACGCCTTGCAACCACTTTGGGTTGTGGAAACTACTCCCTTTTTATGGCTTAATGTTATCACACATTTTTTAATTTGTCAACACCTTTTATAAAAAATTTTAAAAAATCTTTCGCCCATAAAAAAATCAAAACTTGACAAAATGTTTATTTTGTGATTTCAATCCTTTTTTTAACAACCACCATGTGATTTATTATATGGCGTTGTTTTTGGTTAAAAAAATTTGCGCGGGGCAAACTTTTTTTATAGCATTGGGGTGAAGACTTTGCTGACGGCGCACATTAGGCGGACAAAGGCATTTTGGTGGAAGCCTTTCATGTTTATGCTCTGTTTGAAAATCTTTTCAAAGTCAACTTTTATGTCGGTTAGGCAGTCGGTTTTATACATAAGTACGCCGCATTCGTAGTGATGAAGCAGGCTGCGGTAATCAAAATTGATTGTGCCAACCACCGCCAAGCAGTCATCACACAGCACTTGTTTTGCGTGGATAAAGCCTTTTTCGTACTCCAAAATTGTGACACCCGCGTCTTGCAGTTTTTTGTAACTTGAACGGGTAAGCGCGAAAATAAACTTTTTGTCTGGAATGTGCGGCGTTACAATTTTAACATCCACCCCACGCCTTGCCGCACTGCACAGCGCGTTGGTAAGTTTGTTGTCGATAATCAAATATGGTGTGCTTATGTAAATGTAGTGTTTTGCCTGATTTATAAGGTTTAAATACACATTTTCCGCAACATAGTCTTGGCAAAAGAATTTTGGACCATCGCCATATGGGCAAACATATCCGCTGGCTTTTGTTTGTGAGTATGTAAGGTATTTGGTGAAGTCTTCTGTCTGCTGGCTTTGAACGTCATACAACTGCAAAAACATTATGGTAAGATTTTTAACCGCCTCGCCCGTAAGCTTAACCCCACTATCTTTCCAATGCCCAAAAGGGTGCTTTACGTTGATATATTCGTCCGCCAAATTAAGCCCGCTTACAAAGCCAACCTGCCCGTCAATAACCGTAATTTTTCTGTGGTCGCGGTTGTTGTGAATTGCAGACATAATTGGCACAAACGAATTAAATTTTACGCATTTTATGCCCGCCTTGTTCAGCCTTTTAAAATAATTGTGTGGAAGTTTGTTTATTGTGCCAAGGTCGTCATACATAACGCGCACTTCCACCCCTTCGTCCACTTTTTGCTTTAACACATTTAAAATTGTGCTCCACATTTTGCCGCATTCGATTATGAAATATTCCATAAAAATAAACTTTTTTGCGGCTTTAAGTTCCGCCACCAACTCGTCGAAAAACCGCTCGCCCAAATTAAGATATTTAACATCGGTGTTGGTGTAAGTTTTATGTCCGGTTGTGCGGAAAATATATTCAAATTGGCCATAATAGTCGCCCAAATCCGACTTTAATTTTTGGTCTTCTTCCTTATATTTCACCTGATACTGTTTAATTTGATTTGCCGTGTACTCGAAATACTTTCTATGGCGGAAAGGCGCGCGGCGGCGAACAAACAAAAAGTACAAAATTATGCCCAAGATTGGCAAGGTTAAAAGCAAAATACTCCAAGTAAGTTTGCCTTCAATGTTCATGTCAATGTTTAAGATCCGCAACAACAAAATTATTGCAATCGTCCTAAAAATTATGTCGGCACTCAGGTAAAAATGACGCAAAAATTGCGAATATTGTTGCAAAAAAGTGTATGGCAGGGTGATTAAAACAACCAGCTGCAACAAAATTGCAACTATAACCAAAGTCATTCTGCTAAACACAATTTTTAAAAACTTTCTCATAACTTTATCTTGTGCAAAATAACAAAATTATTGTCAAATTTTCATTTAAAAATTTAATCTTTAAAGCCCACAACAAAACAAGCAAGGCGAAATTTTTAATTTTTTTGTTTAATCTATTTGCGCTCGATTTTATACTTTAAATAGTAATCGCGCATTATGCCCTTGTAGTTGTCTTTCCAAGGTTTGTTGCGCCCCAAATAGTGGATGATAACATTGTTTTTATCCACCCAATCCAAATCGATTTTGTTTTTTCTGTGATGTCTGTTGTATGAGGTGATGTGGCGGTCTGCCAAATTGTATTTATACCTATCAACCAGCAGCATTTTGTTGCCAAAAAATTTAAACAACACATCTTGGTCAAGCATTTGCAAACGCCATGCGTTGCGGCGGATGAATTTTGCCATTTTGTCCAAATCCATAACCTTGCGAAGCTCTTTAACATTCATAAGCATAACGCCCGCATTAACAAATTTATAGCCCGGGAAAGCGGTTAAGCGCAAGCAGTTGAAGAAATTTAACAGTTTGTTGACTTGGCAGCAGCCCACAAACAAATTGCCTTTAAAATCAGTGTTGTACAACTCATCTATGTTGCCGTGAATTATCATGTCGCCGTCCAAATATAAACACCTATCAACACTTTCTGGCAAAAGTTTGGTTACCATCAAACGATAAAAGGTTTCGTGTGGCCAACGCTTTGATTGTGGCATGCCCTTAAAATAACTTTCGTCAACATCCAAAAATATTGGATTGCAGTTTTTAGGGAACATGCTTACAATGTAATCTTTGTCCTCTTTTGGCAGCGAATTTTGCAAAATGTAAATGTCAAATTCGCTTTCCGCATTGCTATCTGAAAGCGAGCGCACCATTGATAAGAAAAATGGAATAAAATAATGATTTATGCTGGCTAAAATGTTCTTTTTCATAAAACTCCTTATACTAAAAATAAACAAATTGTTGCCTTTTTGTTTAAATTATTATAAAATAAAAAAGTATTTAAGTCAAACAAATGAACAATTTTTGTAAAATTAGTTGATTTTTTAAAAATTTGTGCTATAATAGGCATGTTGACTAAAAAATTTAACACCAAATTTGCTTAAAGTAAAAATGGAAAACTGACGAATTAAATTATTGTAAATTACGCGGGCAATTTGCCCGACAGTTCTGATTCGGGCAAATTGCCCGCGGTGGGGTATCGCCAAGCGGTAAGGCTCTGGTCTCTGAATCCAGCATGCGGTGGTTCGAATCCACCTACCCCAGCCAAAATTAATTATATAAAAACATCTAGTTTATAGGTGTTTTTTTGATTTTTGTTGGGTCAAATGTTTTGTTCCCCAAAACAGCGTTTTGGCTAAAATTTGGCTAAAAAATTGGGTCAAAATTTAAAATTTTTTGTTTTGACTTATCAAAAAAACAGCACCTTTTTAGTGCTGCTTTTTTACAATTAGATTGATGAGTTTGGATTTTTAATAACTATTAAATTTTTTGATTTTTTAAGTTTTTTAAATAAGGTTTAGGGGAAATTATATTATATTTTTAAACCTTATTTGGCGGCTTAAATTATCAACTTGTGCGCACTTAAATTAGTTATCCGCAACTTCATCAAAAGATTGTTCAATAATATTTTCATTCTCGTTTGTTAATGCACTTTCGCTATCGCATGGTGTTAACGCGTTAGCAGGTTCAAGTGATTCGTTTTCTATTTGTGGACGAACAGTTTGGCAATCATTTTCATCAATAGTTTCAGCCTCATCATTATGGTTGGGGGTGAAATCGTTTGAATCTACACCGTTTTGTTCATCTACAATTTTTTCATTAGTAGTATCTTTTTGTTGGTTGACATCCGCAAGATTGGATGTTTTTAAATTTGCATTTTTTGTTGGGTCGTTAATTATGCCAATTACAACCAGCAGTCCAAGAATGGCGGTTACAATTTCGTTAAGGTGAGCAATGTCAAATTTTAAATCAAACGCTTGCAGCACAAGCAAAACTGCACTGACCATAGAAACCCAAAAGTTGTAGTTGGTAAGTCTACTTTTCCATTTCATTTTTGCTCCTTTTCTATGCTTTTAATTTTTTCTGCAATTAAGATGTTAAAATAAGAAGTAAAATATTGATAATAGATATTAAAATTTTTAAGCGCGTCTAAATCAACAATCACGATACTCCAATTCAAGTGACTGTATGTTTGCGGACGAATTTTCACTTTCGATAGTAAGCCCGCACACGCTGCACAACCGCTTAAAATTAAACTGATTTAAACCAGAATTTTTTGTTATAAAAGAAAGTTGTTTATCATCAAAATTGATGGTTATTTTAATATCCTTATCTGCGTAAACGGAAAGTTTTGTAACAAGTTTTTTGTTAAAATTTTCAAAAATATTGCTGTTTTTCCACATTTTTGGCAAAGTTTTATCAAAATAAACGCTGTTTTTGGATAAAGTTACAATATTTCTTTCGCCATTAACAACCATAAGCATCTGCTCATCGTTTTCTGTTTTAAGTGGCAAAAAGTTAACTACATCCACCCCGCGGATAATTTGATAATCATAGGTCTGTGTGTTGATAACAATAAGCACATTGTTTACATAATCGTTTTGCTCGCACAAAATTTTTTTATCATCACAAAAATCAAGTTTGGTTGCCAAATAATATTTGTCACCTAGTGATGATGCAATTGCATTTGGATTTATATCCCCCACTAGGGTATTTATATTTACATTCAGTTTTTCAACCTTTGCGCCGTTAAAGCGATACAATCCCTCTTTTGTAAAAAACAAAATTGAGTTGCCGTTTACCGACACAGTGTTGGCAAAAATAAGTGTGTTAGACTGGTAAATCATGCTGACAGTTTTGTGTTCTTTGTAGTTGTTTATTTTGGTTATGCCGTAATCGCGAATTATGTAAACATCTTCATCAAACACAACCACTTTGCGTGCATATCCCAAATCGTCATCCAACAAAATATACCCCGATGAGGTATCGGTTTTACCCACCTTTTCTGGATTTAAATCGCTGCAATACCAAATTTTGTACGCAGGTTCAATTAATGTGCAAAACAGCACTCCTTCGTTAGCACACATAGATGTTATTATTGGCGCGTTTTCAATTTCGTACAAATCGTAATTGGTACGCCAAACAATCATCTTTTCTTGTGAGGCAATAATAACCGCGTCATCGTCATCAATTTTGTACGATAAAACGATAGGTTTACTGTTAAATTCGGTTAATAATCGCTGAAAATCAAAACTAAACTTAAACATCATGTTGTAGTAAATGCAGTTATCGTCGCCAAACAAAAGCAGCCGATGAGTTGATTGTTTTGCCTCTTTATAATACTGCTTGCAATATCCAAGCCAGTAAATATTAGATACCCCAGCGGGTATGTTAAGTGGTCTGGTTTTGCCCGCATATGTAAAGGTGGCAACTTGAAGTCCATTGCTTGCAATAAGCTTGTCGTCCGCTTGATAGTTGTAATAAATGTTTTTGTTTATTTCAAAATCTTTAATTTTAAAGGTCTTTTTAACTATCATATTTTACCCCACAATTTTGGGCATGGTAAAACTTTTCATTTCCCTTAACTTTTCCGCTTTGTCGCGATATTGCTGACTATAATTATTAAAGCCATCAAACACGCCGTTTGCCAAGCAATAATAAGCGCACAAGCCAAGCACAATCACATCCATATTCACCACTTTAAAACAGTCTAAATCATCCGTAATCGTTTCAATTTGTGGATAACTGAAATAATACACATCATATTCGCCGTCATCATCAAGCAAAATTTGACGATTTACTATTTTGTATTTTACATTTTGACCATTTAATTTTATGTGCTGCACGCGTATGTAATTGTTTAATTTTGATATTGCAATCGACTTGTTTTCGCTTTTAATTTTATTTACTGACACAATTGGCAGGTAGTTTGTGCAAAATTCGCGCAACGAAAATTTAAGCAAAGAAAACAGCTGTTTCACCTTTTTATCTTCCAAAATTTTTTCGGTTTGCCCAAGTTGTTCATAATTTGTAACTTGCTCCAATTCAATTTCTAGCCCCAACAGATTTAGTGCATCCTTAATAACCATCAAAACATTCATAAATTCTCCTTTTTTAACTGGTTTAGTGAGTCGTCTACCTCGTCCAAAACGCGCGAAAAATGAAGTCTATCGCGCCGCAGATTTTCCGCTTCAATTTCGGACATGATTTTATCAACATTTTGGCTTCTTGTTTTTAGTGTGTAATTAATCGTCCGTTCGTCAAGTGTGTTGTAGGGCAAAGTTACACAATATGTATTCTTTTGTGCTTTGTTGTGGATTTCAAAACAATGTTTGGATGTATCGTACAATATAAAATAATCCTTATCTATAAGGCGAATGCGTTTTGAGATGTTGTATACATCCGCCATTATTTTTACTTTCATATCTCTCCTTATTCTACCCCAATGCCGGTTAATTTAGCTTGCCCGTTTGGTTGGTCGCAAATTAAATCTGCGTATTTAACCAAAGTTGCTGTGTAGGCTGGATAACCCGCCTTTTGGCGTAAAATTTTGCCGCCTTCGCCTTCAATCCACTCCCAATCACACAATTGGTGAAGGGTAAATTTGTCGGTGTCAAGCATGTACAAAGTGTCGTCATCAACAAAGCGGTCAGACACAACTGGGATGCCATTAAAGCTGATTGCCTTATAGCCACCTTCAAGTTCGGTTACATCTATATTGCGCCTATATGTTGCAAGGTAGTTTTGATACAATCTTTTTACCTTTGCCCCGCAAGTAATGAAGTTGATGTTTGAGCCAGTGTTTTCTTCTAAGGTGTCAATTGCTTCTTGCAACACTTCATCCGAAATTTCTGCCCCAACCTTTTTGGTGTATGGGGTAAGCCACAAATTGTCCGCCTTTTTCAAGCCATACAATTCTTCAATCTCTGAGTTGAAAATTGCACCTAGACCAGTAATTTCGTGGTCTTTGCTGCCCTGAACATAAAGTTTTGTGCCTTCATCGACTTTGGTAGTTGTGGAAGTAAAATGCACCTTTTTGTTTGCTCGGTCAACATATTTGATGCGCAAAGTTTCTATGTCTTCATTGGTTGCAATTGCATCAACCACCATGCCTTCTATTAAATTTTTTACGCTGTCAACATCGGCAACGCTTCCGGCAACAGAAGTTACGGTTGCCACCAAACCTGAGCCATCGCCGTAAAGCATGCGGCCAAGGTTGAATTTGGAAGAAGATAAAAGCCCTTCCATTTCGGCTGAAAGCAGGTCTACAAACGCGCCGCTGTTGCTTGCACTTGCACGCACTGCTTTGTCGCTAATTTCAATTGTTCCGTAAAGGTTTTTTAAAGTTGTTTTAAATTGGACATAGTTGTTTTGGTTAGCGGTTGGAAGTTCGCCAGTTTCGCTGCCTGCCCCAATGCCACCATTAAGTCCAAATGGCGCAACTTTGATTATCTCTTTGCCATAAACATCACTGCTGGATTGTTTAATTTTGGCAAAAAGAGGGTTTGTTCTTGTGTTTAATTGATTGCACGCTGCTGATAAATATGCTTCCTTTAAAGCATTTTGCGCGCTGGTTAAATCTATCACTTTTTGTCCTCCTAAAATAGATTTTTTTAATTTTTTTAGCGTTTTTTAACATTTTTTGATGTTTTTTAACGATTTTAAAGCAAAATTTAAGCAAAATTTTATTTTTGTTTAACTATGCTTTTTGCCAACTTGCCCGCCTCGGCAATGCTTTTTGGCGTGCTTGGCGGAGTGAGCGGGATGTTGCCAGAAAAGTTGATGCTTACTGGATTGTTTTGAGTTAGTTTATTTAGATATTCCTTTATAATTTTGTCTTTAATTTGGCTATTGCTATAAACATAATTGTTCAAAAACTCACTGTCGGCAATCAATTGGTCGGGCGATTTGTAATTTTTAGCAATCAAGTCCAAAGCGGATTTTTCAATCGTTTGGTTTTGATTTGAAATTAAACTTTCTTTTAGTGCGCTGCTAAAAGGTTTAACAAAACTAAATTTTGTTACAAAATCCTCCACATCCTGTTCAATTTGTTTTGTGCGGCTTAAATTGGATTCGGCAATTAAATTTTCCTCTTCCAGTTGTTTAAGTCGCTGACTTTTTTTGGTAAATTCCGCCTCCAAATTGTTGTAGGCGTTAAGTAGGCTTTCTGCATCCTTAAATTTACCAAGGTTTTCGGAGCCAGAAAAATTAGGTTGTTCCGTGTTCATAATTCTCCTTTTAAATCTATAAATTATTTGTTTCTTCTGCTTTATTCTGCTCGGCTAAAAGTTTTTTGTGCTGTTCGATGTGCGACAGCAAAAGGTTTAATTGTTGCTGATTTAATCTTTTATCCATCTCGCTTAAAACAAACGCTGTATGCTCGTCAATATGGATTTGATGCTGGTCAATTGGCATAACCGAAATCTGCTTATTTTTGCAAACGGATAGATTTTCTTCCTTTGCGTGGTTGATGTGAAGCGAATTTAAATCCACCCCATCTTCCCACATGCCAAAGCCAAGCAAATCCAAACATCTTTTGCGCATGCTTTGACTGAACTCGCCGTTTTTATCGTACAAAAGCCCCTTGTTTAACAAGTCCATAAGCATGCTACGGCGTTGACCAAGCGACTCGCCGCCATCGGTTGACGCGTCAAACACCACATCATCGCTTGTAATTTCGTTTTGGTCCCAATAATACATCTTTACGCTGCCGTTATCCCCGCTTAATTTTAACATTCTTGGCAAAACGGCAAACTGTTTATACAGCCGCAAAATCTGTTTACCGACTGAGATAATGGCTTGTTTGGTAGAATCTATTGCGGTGGCAAGTCGGGTAAGGTCTTGTTCTGCCAAAAGTTGCAATGCCACGCCCGACATGCTTGTGTATTGCGAATAACTATCCGTCATCATATCGCTTACGCCAGACACCGTTTTAAATTCGCCAAGCAGACGCTCTTCTTCGCTATCAAAATTGATGTTTATGCTTGGGTTTTGCACCACTTCTGGGATGTGGCTGCCCTGCCTATACACCAACACCTTGCCGGGAGATAAGCCTTCAATTTCCAAACTATCGGTATCCACACTGCCGTCTTCAACCGCAAGCACATTCATAACCGCGCGGTTGAAATATTCGTGTTTTCTATTGCGCACCGCGTTGTACGCGCGCTGGATTGGAATAAGTCTATCCACCACACTCACTCCAAAAAAGCTGCCCGGCATATAGTTGCTTATTTGCTTTGCAAATGGAAATGTTCTAACTTGGTCGCCGTTTAAATATGGCAACTCGCCGTCAAACAAAAGCTTGTCGCCCGCCACTATGGTAAGCTGACCGTTTGGGTGTTCTTTGGTTGGGCGATTGTACCTTTCCAACACCACACAATGATGGTCAAGTTTAATGTTGGAAACCTTGTTTATGTGCGCGTTGTACCCCAGCCCGCCAAGGTTGCCAATGTTGCTATCCAAAGTGAATGCGCTTATGTCTTCTGCCGCTATGGTTTTGCCATAAAGCCGCTTTATTTCGTCCACATCAACCGCATGCGCTTGAATTATGCTGTTTACATCGTCCAAATTTTCGGTGGAAAGGTTGTCCGGGAAAATTTCAAACGGGCTTACCGCTTGCACTTCAACATCGCCTTCGCGTATGTCCGCGCCCGAAGCATCTTTTGCCACCATTTTGCCAGACGCGTTATTCCACACAATTTTGTAAAAACAACTGCCGCAAATTTCGCTCCACGTACTTGCCACCTTTTGAATGTTGGTAAGGTTGATGCGGTTTGAAACCGAATCCAAAATTTCCTTGCTAAGTTTTGCGCTTTCCATGTCCGACTCGTCTGCGCTGGCAGGAACTACTGTCACCTTTGGCATGCTGGACGAAATTTTTGATATACGAGTTTCAATTATTGGCGCGATGTGGTTAAACACCTCTTTTTCTTGCCAAAAATATTGCTTGTCATCTTCGCGAATTGCGCCGTTTTGGGTTATGTAACTATATTGATTGCCCACCATAAAATTTATGTTTAGTTGCCATTGCATTTCAAGGCTTAATCGGGCAAGCCTGCGCTGATTGTAATCGGCACGGACTTCTTCAACTAGTGATTGGGTTTTAGTCATAATTATCTCCTTTTTTGTAAAGTGGTTTAACATTTTTTGGGGTTATAAATTTTGCAATTTCTTTGTAGAGCGTGTTTAGGCAATTTTTGCACAAATAAAAACTGCCATCAAACACAAATTTTTTGTTTACAATTTCGTAATCGCACAAATTTTTGCAACCACTTGCATCACATTTAAATTTGTGATTAGCTGTTTGAACTGTCAAAATCTTCCTCCTTTAATTGTTGTATAAGTTTTTGTTTTTCTTGTTCAAGTTGTTCGTCAGTAAGTTTGTTGTAGTCCACCTCGTCAACCAGTTTGTTGTACACCAGTTTTAACAGGTCAACATTTGGCGGGATGGTTTTTTCGTTTACCTTGCGCTTAACTAAAACCATATCGTTGGTTTGTTGGTCAAGCACATATTCGTTTGTTGTTTCAATTGTTTTAAGCCCAGTTAGACATTGCTTTAATGCCTTTATGGTTTTTTCATCAAAAATATCTATACCACATCCACCTCCCAACATTTTTTTAAATTTTTTTTGCGATTTTTTACAAATTTTTGCTAAAATTTTGCTATTTTTTAAAATTTTGTGATTTTTTTTGTTGATTTTTATTAATTTTACATTCTGCGTTGTCTTAGCGCGCGTATGCGACGTTCTTTTTCTAGTTGTACAAAATTTAATTTTTCGGCGGGTTTTTTGTTTTCTGGTCGGCTCATTATGTAATAGCGCAACTCGTCCATACAGTGGTCGTCCTCTTTAACCGGGCTATCCCCCTTACCCCATCGGTAGGTTTTAAATTCGCGTATCATGTTAACGCAATTATCAAATATGTAAAGTTTGGTTTTGTTCTGCCCATTTTTTAAATATGACTTCACCCGCTGTATGCCCGAGAACACATCTTTATTGACGCGCGTGTTTACCAAAATGTTGTGTTCGTAAAACAGGTCAGCCACGCTTTTGCTTGATGCAAGTGTGGTTTGATTTGCCGCGCTGTCTATTAGTGCTTCCACCATACCATTGCTTGCCGTGTGCCAGTTAAGTTGTTTGCATATGCGATGAATTTCGCTTGCGTGATAGTCGATGTCTTTTTCGCTTGCAAAATGCTCAGCCACAACATACACATTGCCGTCAAAATCAACCGCATACCAGTGGCAAGAAAGCGGGTTTTTAAGCCCGGGGTCGATTGATAGTTTGTCCTGCCAATCGTGCGGAATTTCAAAGGGCGGAATTACATGGATGTTTGTGTCAAATTCGGGATAAACTCGCCCGCCAACCTCCAAAAACATGCCATGTTCACGCGTTTTTAACTCGTCCTCGTTCATTGACGATTTCATTAAATTTACCACTTCGCTTGACAAAAACGGGTTATCTTCCCATGACATAAACTCACACCAAATGTTTTTGTCGTCAAACTTGTTTAAAAATATTTCATCATAGACAAATGTCCTTCCTTTAAGCGGGGTCATGGTGGCAAAAATTTCGCCATTTTTATCCAAAACGCGCATTCTACACTCGCTGTAAATATCGTAAGGCGGCTCTTCATCAAACCAGACGTAATCAAGGCTTGTACCTTGAAATTTTTCCCGCCCTTGGTCACAACTTTTAAAGCCGATTTTGCTTACCGTACCAAATATGTTTTTAATTAGGATATAATCAATAATTCCGTTTTGATAGTCGTCCTTTCTGCCCGCAAGCATGGATACCCCCACCACCCAATTTGGATTTAGGTAGTTTAAAATTTTTTGTTGGGCAACATCTCGCTGAACTTGGGTGGATAAACTTACCACCCAACCAGTTGTTGCACCAGTAATGTTGCGATATGGGTGACAGCCGCGCGCAAAGAAAATTACTTCAACCGCACCACACTCAGTTTTGCCAGTACGATTGCCGCCAAACACCCATCTGTTTTTTGCTTGGCATTTATGAAAGGCAAGTTGTTTTTTGTGCTTAATTTTGCCCGCATTATAATTTTGTAGATTATTGTTTTTTGCGCGCGCCTGTTGAATTGCCTCAATTTTTAAAATTTCATCTAAAATGTCCATTCGCTTTAATATTTACACCAAAACTAGTAAAATTTATTGCAAATATGTCATTTTTTTACCAAATTTTTGTGATAAAATGTGTTTATGGTTATTTTGGTTGTTATAATTCTAGTTAGTTTTTTAATCACTCCAATATACCCCACTGGGTATGTTAATGCAGAGACAAATCAAACCTACTACGCGCGCGTTATGACAGACAATTGCAAGTTATATAAAACCGCAACTCAATCCGATGAATTTGACAATTGTTATTTTGTTATACCAAAAACATACTTTGTTATTTTAACGGGTGAAGAGGCAGATTTTTTTGAAGTAAAATATGCCAACTTTACCGGTTATGTTAAAAAAGAAAATTTGCGCGCGGTTTTAGATATGCCCCAGACCCCATACTTATTGGACGCGTGTTTTAGGGTTTTTTCCGAACAAAGCCAATCGATTAGGGAAAAGCCAACCAGCACAAGTAAACAAACATACTTTATTCCGCTTTATTCGCGCAATGTAAAATTTTTTGGCACAATTGAAGGCGAACAACTTATTAGCGAGCGCACAAACATTTGGTATTATTGTTGCTTTGTTGACAACGAAAGCGAATACTACGGCTATGTTTACAGCGATTTTTGCGACAAGCAAGTAAATTTTGTTGACAATTTAGAAAGCGTTAACTACACCGACTTCCCCGACTTTTCCGCCCCAACGCTAACGGTAAGCCCCGCGCAAAAGTTTAACAAAAAAGCCACTTGTATTGTTGTGGCTGTTTTGTGTGTGCCTGCCTTGATATTTGTGTTTTTGTTTGTTAAGGGCGGCAAGCTGGTCACCAAAGAAAAGACAAAATCAAAAGAGGTGCAAGACTATTAAACTCCGTTTAAACTTGCTGCAACCATTTTGTACGACATGCGGCGCATGCGAACTTCTTCTTTATGCTTTTTAATCCAAAGTTCGCTTTCCATAATATTTAAAAGTTTGTCAATATATTTTGACGCGTTAAGTTCGGCAGTCAAATTTAAAAATGCGCGTTCAATCCGCCTAAATGCAGTGCGCAGTTTAATTGAAAGCACCCCGCAAAGTTCGTCTATTGTAAGGTTATAATTTATTTTTACATAGATAATCTGCTTGTCTTTTTCGTCCAAATTTGAAATTGCATCGTCAATAATCAACTTTAAGTTTATAAGTTGATTTTTGCGCGCAATTAAGTTTATAATCCCGTCATACACATCTACCGAACCAAATTCGTCCAAACTGTTGCTGAAATTAAACGCGTGGTTTTTGATGTAGTCATCCAACGCATCACACTTCTTTTGCAAAAAACGATAGATATGCACCAAACATTCGCTGTCATAAACATCAATCATACATTTCCCTCCAATCCAAAAAAATTATATAAGATAGTTTGTCGAAAAGTCAAGGGAATATGTCACTTTTTTACAAAAATAATGCCAAAATATGCCAAATGTTCGATAAATTTGCGGGTTTTGGGGATTATTTGTCGAACATATGTTCTATTTTGTACAAAAATATTAAACTTTTATATTTATTATATTTTAACACATTTAATAATTTAAATCAAGCTTAAAATAACAAAAAAGACAACTTAAAGTTGCCTTATAAAACATCGCTATTTTTTACATTTTCCACAAGATCAACCTTGTTGACGGACACTTCATATGCGGTTTTAATAACCGTCTGCTCGCCCACCGTTTTGGTGTATTCCCTGCTTTGAATGCGCCCGCTTATTGAAAGTTTATCGCCAATTTTTAGGCTGGCAACAAATCGGGCATTAAGTCCCCACAAAATGCACGGAATATAGTCGGATTTGTCGTAATTTCGGTTAACTGCAAGCAGCAAATCACAAATTTCACGCGTAAAAGGAGTGGTGCGGAATATCGGTTGACGGCAAATGTATCCGTTTAATTCGATTTGGTTTGAATTTGTTGCTGATTTAACATCCAAAATATTGCGGCAAAATACATATAGCAAAAGGTGGCTGCCACCCGCAAGTTTGGGCTGATTGTGGCTTCTAAATTGTCCATTTAAGGCAATTTTGTCGCCAACTTTAATTGGGTTTAGGCTTAGCAATTTTTCGCTTAACATAATGTTTAGTGTGTCGTCCTTGCCGCTTAAACGCATGGTTTTAAGTTTGAAAGTATAAAATTTTTCGTCCATAACTGTGTGGTCAACTTCGGGGGCAGAAACCACTTCGCCCTTTAATTCCACATAGTTGTTTAAAAGATGTTCGTTAGTCATTTGTTCTCCTTTAATTTTTTATTTGTGTACCAAAATTGTTTATTGTGTAGTTATCGTAATAAATCAACTCACCCACCGGCACAAGTTTAAGTGAATTTGTTTTAAAGTATTCCAACACCATTTTTAACCCCACCAAAATGTTGTCCGCATTGTTGTGGCAAAGCACAATATCGCCCGGTTTGGCTTTGGTTACCCTGCCCGCAATTTGGCTGCCGCTTAAACCCTTCCAATCCAAACTATCCACACTCCACTGAATGCAACTTAAATCCATTTGTTTGCAAAGTTCAATAAGCGTGTCGTTGTAATAGCCGTATGGCGGGCGGAAAAGTTTTGGGCGAACACCAGTTATGTCTTCAATAAGCTTTATGTTGGTTTCAAGTTCCAACTCCATCTCGGCCCTAGTTAGTTTTGTAAAGTCGGGATGTGTGTTGGAGTGCAGTCCGATTTCAAAACCATTGTTGTAAATTTCACGCACCATATCTGGATATTCTTCCACCCAAAAGCCAACCAAAAAGAAGGTTGCTTTAACATCGTAGTCGTTGCAAAGCGCCATAATTTCACGCGTTTTGTCCGCGCCCCACGCCGCATCAAACGAAATTGCAATCTTGTTTTCGTCCGTTTGCACGCTGTAGATTGGCAGTTTTTTGATTTTTGTGTTGAAATAGACCGAACCTAAATTAAGTCCGCCGTAGTTAATCCCAAAAGCAGAAACCACAACCAGCAAGCACAATACAAGCACCAGTGTTGTCCGCCTTATAATAACCACTTTCATAGATATCTACCACCCTATGCTATCATATTAGATGAATTAAAAAAACAGAATATGACAACTATTTTTACAAAATAAAATAATTTTGTGCAATATTGTTGATGATATTGTCGAATTTATAATTATTATGTGTAATAAAAAAAAGCAACACAAGGTTGCCTTAATCTTTTTTGCTTGGCTTTTTTGCTGCTGGTTTAACCGTGCTTGGCTTTTTTGCGGCTGGCTTAGCTGATTTTGTTGCGCTGGCTTTTGTAACCATGGATTTTGCAGCGGGTTTAACTTCTGCTTTTGGCTTTGGTGAATTTGCCTGATTTACCAACCTCATCTGCTCATCTTGCGATTGTTCGGACAAAATTTGGTCTTCCACCTGTAAAAACAACTTTTTCTCCCTATAATTGGCAATTACAAGCATAACCACAACTGCGGTTATCATCACCAACAAAATTATTGCCAACACCCACCAATTGTTAACTAAAAATTTTTGCATAGACCCCTCCAATACAAATAGTTTATCTAGTGTAATTCTACCACTTTTTGTTTTTTAAGGCAAATGATTTTTTGCACTTTAACAAAAAAGATGCCGTACGGCATCAAGTTAAAGCAAAATACACAATATTCCGCCCTTGCCCTCGTTTACAATGCGAGATAGCGTGCGGCGCAATTTCTTTTGCAAATTTTCTGGCATGCTGGTAAGTTTGCTGTTAAGCCCTTCGTTTACCAAACTTTCAAGCGACTTGCCAAACATGTTTGTCTGCCAAATGCCTTGCGGATTGTTTTCAAACTCTTGAAGCAGATATTTTGCGAGCTCTTCGCTCTGCTCGTACCCACCCATAATTGGGCTGACTTCGGTTTCCACATCCACGCGCATTATGTGCAAACTTGGCGCTTGTGCTTTAAGTTTTACCCCGCACTTGCCACCTTGACGGACAATTTCTGGCTCTTTTAACTCCATTTCATCCATGGTTGGCACAACAATGCCGTAGCCCGTTTCGTTAACCTGCTGCATGGCGGAAGCAAGCTTATCGTACTTACGCTTTGCTGTAGTCAACTCTTTAAGACAGTTTACAAGCTGATAGTCGTTTTCAATTTCGCACCCGCATTGTTCGCTTATAACGCGATAGAAAAGCCCTTCTTTTGGCACGATATCAAAGGTTACCGCGCCCGTGCCAAGTTCAATTTCGCTGTTCATAATAGGCTCAAAACAATCGCTGTTTTCAAACAACACATGCTTGTTGTCGTAGTCGCCCACTCGGCTAACTTCGCTTATTGCATCGCTTACCGTGTCCAAAATTTCCTTGATTGTTGGGTTGTCAATTGGCAGCGGTTTAAGCCACTTTGGCATGCGAATGTTTACCACACTAAGCGGAAATTCTTGCAAAATTTCTCCCATAATATTATCCACATCTTCCTTTTTAAGTTCGTTGACATTTATTGGCAAAACGGGCAGTTTATACTCATCTTTAAGCTGCTTTGCCAAAAGCAAAGTTGATTGGTCTTGCGGCTTTGCACTGTTTAAAACCAGCACAAAAGGCTTGTTGGTTTTTTGAAGTTGCTTTATTGTGCGGCGTTCGGCATCAACAAAATTTTCACGCGGGATGTCGCCAAAACTGCCGTCTGTGGTAACCGCCACCGCAATTGTGGAATGCTCGTTTATCACCTTTTCCGTGCCAATAACAGCCGCTTGAACAAATGGGATTGGTTGGTCGCTCCACGGCGTTTTTACCATGCGCGGCTTATCTTTATCCATTGCACCCACCGCGCCGTCCACAATAAAGCCCACGCTATCAATAAGGCGAACGCGCAAATTGGTGTTGCCAATCTTTATTTTTACCGCCTCGTTTGGCACAAATTGCGGTTTTGTGGTCATCACCATATTGCCTTCACCCGCTTGTGGCAACTCGTCGTTGGCGCGGACGCGGTCGTTTTTGTTTGTGATGTTGTCTAACACAAAGTTTTTTATAAAGTTTTGTATAAAAGTAGATTTACCGCATCTAACCGGACCCACCACTCCAATGTAAACATCGCCGTTTGTGCGGGTGGCAATGTCGTTGTAGATGCCCAAACTCTTTTCCATAAATCCTCCATTTACCATAATCTATGAGTAAACAAAGCCATTTATGACAATTGGCGTAAAAAAAAGTGCAGCTTTTTGCACCTTTATTTATAACACTGCGGTTTGTGATTTGATGGCTGGCTTTGTGCTTACAAGCATGCCTTGATTAGCCATATAAAACTTAAACACATAATCGCCATTGCGCTTAACTTTGCTAAACCCAACATAGTCGTATGTGCCAGCATTGTTAACAACTTTGCCAAGAAGTTGAACATTGTTTGCGCAAGCAAGGATGGTGTTTTTATCCACAACAAAATCCCCTTTGCCCACATTTAAAATAAGGTAGTCGCCCTCGCCGCAAACTATGGCGCGCTCAAAAATTTCTGGTGTTAAATCGCCATTTTCGTCCGCCAATTTGTATTTATCTAATTTTGCATTGTAAACTCTAAACATAATTTCTCCTTTGTTTTTAGCATTATATCACAAATAAAAAATTTGTCAATACCTAAATAATAAAAAACGCAAAAGTTAATTTGCGTCCGAACTTTCTGGCTTAATTGGGGTGATGTTAAAGGCTTTCATAATCTCTTCAAGCGCCATGGTTGGGTGAAGTGCCTCGTTAAAATCAAATCCGCTTGACGAAACATTGTTTATAAGCATATCGCTTGGTCCGCCACGCTTGACATCGCCACCCGCCTTTTTGCTGTCAAAGCAGTCAATAATGTTGTGCAGCAACTTTTTAATTGGGTCTTCCGCCACCGGTTGCTGTTTGGTTTCTAGCGGGGCAACATCGGTTTTGTCATTAAGCCCGGCATAGATCATACCCTTAAACTTTTCCGCCATATCTTTAAGTTTGGCATCCTTGTTAAGTTCGGGATAGCGGGCGTAGAGTTCGTTTATAATCTGCTCCATGCGCATATACATAAGGCGGCTTCGTTGAAGGTCAAGCGAATACAACTTTTTGCGGCTGGCTTCAAGCTGATTGGCATGCTCCATGCTGGCGATAATTGCGTTTGAAATTGATTGCTCTTTGCTTTTAAATTCTTCAATAACCGCCTTTTGTTTGGCAATAATTGAACGCTGCTCGCTAACCATATTTTCTAAATTGGAAATTTTGTTTAAAAGTTCCTGCTTATTGTCCATTTTTTCTCCTTTTAAAGATGATTATATTTATTGTAAAATAAAGCACAAACCACACCACAAGCAAAACAATCATAAGCCAAAGCGGAATGATTTTTTGCACAAACAAAAGCGCAATCAAGCCAAAGCCCAAAAACAGCACAAAAAGTTTAAGCTGCAATTTGTCTTTAAAATAAAAGGCGGTGACAAGGCTTGAAAGCGACACGGCAAACAAATAGTATGGCCAAAGTTGGTTTATGTCCGCCCGTTTGTTGATTAAGTATACCACAAAATTTAAAATTCCGCAACAGAAAAATATAATGCCAAAAAACAAACTGCTGTCTAATTTTAAATTAATTGCGCGAACAACAAGCATTATGCCCATTAAAATTAAAGTTATAGCAAAACTTATTCTAAAAAAGGCAAATTTAAGTGGCAGCAAGTCCAAAATAAAGCAAACCACAGTAACAATCATAACAGAATAGTATAGTATTTTAGACTTTTTGCCCATTGCCCCTCCTTATATGTTTTACAATTTGATAAACTATTATAACCACGCCAATTGCAACCAAAATTCCGCTTAAAAGTTGGCTTACCCTTATGCCGCTGCTGCCAAGGTAAAGGCTGTCCGACCGCAAACCTTCAATCCACATTCTGCCCGTGCCATACCAAATCATGTACGATGCGGTTGTTATGCCAGTTATTTTTACGCGCAAAAACACCACTGTTAAAATGGCAAAGCCGACCAAATTCCACAGACATTCGTAAAAGAAAGTGGCTTGAAACCATGCGTTTTCCGCTTCAATAAACACCGCGTATGGAAACCATTGCAAATTTGGGTTGGTGACCAGATTGCCGTACGCTTCTTGGTTGAAAAAGTTGCCCCATCGCCCAATTGCTTGGCCCAAAATTAGGCAAGGCACGCATATGTCGCATATAACGGCAATAAGTTTAAAGTCTTTTTTGATAAGCCCAAAGATTATCACCCCAACAAGCCCGCCAATAACTCCGCCATAGATTGCCAGCCCACCTTCCCAAATTTTAAAAAAGTCAACAAAGGTGTAGTGAGCCTCGTAAAAAATGCAATAGTAAAGCCGCGCGCCAATAACCGATAGCGGCAAAACAATTGTGGCAAGCAAAATTATGTCGTCTGACTTAACATTGCGCTTTTTTGCAAGCAAGCAGGCAAGCATAACGCCAACCAGCATTGCAAACGCAATTATTATGCCATAAAACCTAATTTGTAGCGCGCCAATATTAAATCCACTTGGTGGCAAATAGTATAATCCCATAACGATATTTTAATATAAAACAAAAAAAAACGCAACTAAATTTTAATTAAAAGATAGTTGCGTCAAAATACGACAAATTTCAATTTTTTAGCTTATATAGGTAAAGTCGTCAGCCAAACCCTTGCAAAGTTTAAACATAACCTTTTTAAAATCATCGTACGAAACATTTGGGCGAATCATTCCGCAATACTTTGCCATGCTTGATTCTAGATGGTCAAAATATGTGTTTAACTTTTTGCTGTATGAGCGGTTTGTGGTAATTGCCGACATGTACAAATTGTATGCCTCGTTATTTTTGTCGAAAATATACAAAACTGCGGCAATTTCCATGCTGATTGGATGAGTTCTTAAATATTCTTTGCGCTGGTCCACATCACAGTTGAAATATTTGCGAATAAAGTCAATTGTACCTTTATTTAGCTTGATTGGCATGCTTAACGGCTTAAAATCTTCATCATAAATTTTATATAACCCGCCGTTGCCAAGCATAATGGTGTGGGAGTCGCACACAACATATTCATCCACCTTATAGTGCGCTTGCACCCCTCTGCCATAGACATTGTAACTGCCGTCTTCGTTTTGGCAAAGGATGATTTTTGGCGTGCAAAGTTCAACCACATCAACAAAATTAAAATTGCCCTTTACTGTTTTTGTGCTTTTGTCGTAAACGCCATATTTGTTTGAATCGTCATTATAAAAAATTGCAAACCTTTTTGATTGCTTTTTTACGCTGAAATCTGGATTGTTTTGACAAACATCTTCAAGTGTCATAATTTCCCCCTACTTGTAAATTTTAACATAATATAAAATTTTGTCAATAGGTTTTTTAAAAATTTTAGTTAATTAGTTATATTACATATTTTTTTATATTTCATATATAGAATTATGAAGTATTTTGGTACGGACGGGATACGCGGGCGGGTAAATGTTGACCTTAATGAGCGGCTTATAAAAAAGGTGGCAAGCGGAATTGTTAGGTTTTTTGACGGCAAAAATTTAAGCCGCAAAATTGTTGTGGGCAACGACACAAGGCGGTCGGGCGACTATATTTTGGCCGTGCTGTGCGCGGTGCTGTTAAAAAATGGAGTGGATGTGGTGGATGTTGGGGTTTGCACCAGCCCTGCGCTTGCATACATTACAAAAAATTGCAATTTTAGTTTGGGGGTGATGCTTTCTGCCAGCCACAACACAAGCGAATATAATGGGATTAAATTTTTTAATAGGTTTGGCGAAAAGGTGGATGACGCGTTTGAATGCGAGTTTGTGCGCCTTATGGATAAAAGGACGAAATTAAACAACAACCGATTTGCAAACTACAAAAACTGCGAACAGTTGCTTAATAAATACTACGCGTTTTTAAAAGGGTTTGTGATAGACAACATATCCCCTATTTTTGATTGCGCGTTTGGAGGTGCGGGTAAAATTTTAAAAAATGTGCTGCCAAAGTGTAAAAAAATCCACTATCTTTATGACGGCACAAATATTAATTGCAATGCGGGCTGCACCCACCCTGAGCGGCTGATTTTTGAATGTGTACATCAGCAAAAAATTGGCTTTGCTTTTGACGGCGATGCGGACAGAATTTTGGTTGTGGACAATTTTGGAAGAGTGTATGACGGCGATGAAATTTTGTTTTTGTTAAGCAAGTTTTATTTGCGTGCGGGGGATTGTTTGGTTGGCACAATTTATTCTAACAGCGGGCTGGATGTTGCGATTAAAAGGCAAGGGATAAATTTTGTGCGCGCGCTTGTTGGCGACAAAATGGTTTACAAAAAAATGAACGAGTGTGCTTGCTTTATTGGGGGAGAAAAATCTGGACATATAATTATTAAACCATATACCCGTACGGGGGATGGTATTTTAACCGCGCTATTTATTTTAAAAATTTTAAATGTAACAAACAAAACATTAAGTGAACTTGTTGAAGGTTACACAAGTTTTTATCAGATTAATGACCAAATTGATTTAAAAAATAATTTTGTTATAAAAAGCAAAGTGCAAAACGCAATTGATTGCTATACAAAACAAGGCGCGCGCATTGTAATTCGCCCAAGCGGAACTGAGCCAATTTTGCGCATTATGGTTGAACATCAAAATAAAGAAATGGCAGAAAATATTTTAAAAAATGTAAAAAATTTGCTTGAAAACGGTTAAAAATCATTAAAATTTTACGATTTTTTAAATTTTTATTTGCTTTTGACAAAAATTTTGCGCTGATTTAATTTGTTTGCATTTTTATCCTTTATGTGATATAATGATTTTATGAATTACATTTTGGATAAAAGTTGGAGCGATATTTTAAAAGATAGATTTAGCCACGAATACAAAGTTGAATTGTTTGGTTGGTTGGAACATGAGTACGCCACCAAAACAATTTTCCCGCCAAAAGAAAAGATTTTTAATGCGCTAAATCTTGTGCCACCACAAAAGGTTAAGGTGGTGATAATTGGGCAAGACCCATACCATGTTCCCGGTCAGGCGGACGGGCTTGCGTTTAGTTGTCACAACGGCACGCAACAGCCAAGTTTAAGAAACATTTTTAAAGAAATTTCAAACGAATTTAACATACCCCTCCCCACCAAAACCGACCTAACCACATGGGCAGAACAAGGGGTGCTGCTTTTAAACACCAGCCTAACCGTTATTGAACATTTGGCAGCCAGCCACAGCAATGAATTGTGGCACACTTTTACAACTGAAATTGTAAAGATTTTAAACGAACTTAATCAGCCAATCGTTTTTATGCTATGGGGTAATCATGCCAAAAGTTTTTTACCGCTTTTAAATAATCCAAATCATTTGGTGTTAACTTCCGCCCACCCCAGCCCAATGTCAGTAAAAGGTTTTTTGGGCAACGGGCATTTTGTAAAAGCAAACAATTTTTTAGTTGCACATAATCTACCCCCAATTGATTGGAGATGTTGATGTTAAAAATAGAAGAACTTAAAACAAAATCTATAGATGAAATTAAATCGTTTTTAAAAGAAAATGGTTGCGTTTTTGTTGAAAAAAATAAAGATAAATTAAAAATTCAGCATCTATATGTTTCTAACGGCGATGTTAACTCGCTAGAAATTTCAAGCAGATTGAAATTTAAAGAAATTAAAAAAGATGTTTGGTTTTTGGAGTATACGCGAGATTATGTTGACAACATTTGCTATTATCTTTTTAAAAATTGCGATGGCTTTAAAGGGGAAGAAAAAGAAAGTTGTATTATTGACGACATTTATTCCAAAAACAAGTTGAATTTTTATGATGAAAATGGAAATATTTATTTTTTTCAAAGTTACATTTTGCCCGTAAGCCAACTTCCAAAATTAAGCCTTTTTGAAGAAAAACACAAAATTTATAGCAAAATTTTACAAAAGGAATATGAAATTTTAATTGTCCATCCTCAAAATTACAATAAAAACACAAACAGCAAATGTCTTATTGTAACCGATGGCGGAGTTTGGCATTACTCGCTACATTTGGCAGAGCAAGTGAACAAGATTGATAATTTTTTAGTTTGTTTTATTATGCAACAAAACAGAAACGAAGAGTTGCCAAACATAAATTTTGCAAACTTTATTGCAAGCGAATTAACACAATTTTTAATTGAAAATAATTATGTTAAAAGTGATAAAAACAATTTCTATTTTTGGGGTCAAAGTTTTGGCGGGCTAACCGCACTTTATATTGATAAAAATTTTAGTGATTATATAGGCAATGTTATTTGTTCATCCCCTTCGCTTTGGTTTAAAAACAATAAATTTTTAGATTATTATAAAGAAAACGCGCCAAAAACAAACTTTTATTTAAATTATGGCAATGCGGATTTTAAACCTATTAAAAACAAAACAGAAATTTTAGCAAACTACATTAAACCAATTGAAACAACAATATTTAAAGGAGGGCACGACTATCTTAGTTGGAATAATTGTTTTTTGCATACTTTAAAAAATTTAAAGAGTAAAAAATGAATAATCTAAAAACCAACCTTATTGATTAGCAGTTTTTTTATTTTATTTAGTTAATTTAATTGACTTTTGGGTTTTTTGGTGATAATATTAAAGTATGAAAATAATTATAGCCATTAGCAATATTGTTATTAACATCTAGTTTAGATGTTGCGGTTTGCTATGGAATTGAATGCTGGCAAATCGCTGGCAATTTTTATTGTTTGCGGAGGTTTTTAATGCAAAAGGAACAAGGCAATTTAAATTATGTAAAAATGGAAGAAGGAGTGCTTTCTTTTTGGCAGCAGCATGATATTTTTGAAAAGATGAAGGCGAAAAACAAAAAGACTGGCAAATATTTTGCCACGCTTGACGGCCCAGTTACTGCCAACTATGATATGGGCTTACACCACGCCTACAATCGCACTTTTAAAGATGCGATGATTAAATTTAACGCGCTTTGTGGCTGTGACGAGCATTTCCAAAACGGGTTTGATTGCCATGGCCTGCCAGTTGAATTGCGTGTTGAACGCGAACTTAATATCAACAGCAAAAAAGAGATTGAAGCTTACGGCATTGGCAATTTTGTTGAAAAGTGTATGGAAGTTGTAAATCGTTACAGCAAGTCGATGACCAAATCTTCCATCCGCCTTGGCCAGTGGATGAATTGGGACGACAGTTATTTTACAAACAGCGACCTTAACATAACCAGCATTTGGCACTTTTTAAAGGAATGTCAAAACAGAGGCTACATTGCCAACAGCCACCGCATTATGCGTTGGTGTACTCGCTGCGGCACAAGTTTATCCGACCACGAAATGGCAGACCAAGACGCGTACAAAACCGACACCTGCCAAGCAATATTCTTTAAATGTCCAATTTTAAACACCAACAACGACATGCTGGTGTGGACAACTACCCCATGGACGCTAACTTCCAATGTGGCAATTGCGGTTAATCCAGAATTTGATTACAATATTGTTGAAGTTAAATCACAACCACGCAATATAATTGTTTGCGCATCTGCCATGAAGGTGCTTAAAGACGATGTGGTTAAAGTTGTAAAAACAGTTAAGGGCAGCGAACTGGTTGGCTTAACATACGAAACCTGCTTCCCCGACCTAAAACAACAGCAGTTTGAACACAAAATTGTTGCTTGGGATATGGTTAGCGCGGACGAGGGTACGGGTGCGGTGCATATTGCCCCAGGATGTGGTGATGCCGACTTTGAATTGGGCGAAAAATTGGGCTTGCCAAAAATCTGTCCTATTGACGAAAACGGCGTTTATTATGACGATTTTGGAGTGTTTGCGGGCAGAAATGCCAACACTGACGAACTGCGCGATTTTGTTTTTGACCTTATGAAAAAGGCAAACAAAACCTACTACACGCACAAATATTCGCACAACTATCCACATTGTTGGAGATGCAAACAACCGCTTTTGTTTAGGTTGGTTGACCAGTGGGTTATAAAAATGGACGACCTTCGCCCACAGCTTATTTCCGCGATAGATAATGTGGAATTTGAGCCAGATTTTATGAAAAAGCGCATGTTAGACTGGCTTAACAATATGGGTGACTGGGCAATTTCGCGCGCAAGATATTATGGCGTGCCACTGCCTTTTTACCCTTGCAAAAAATGCGGCAAATTGACCGTTGTTGGCAGCCTTGATGAGTTTAAAAAGCTATCTTCTACTGCCGAAGTGGATGCACTACCTCATTTGCACCGCCCATACATTGACAAAATTAAAATCACCTGTCCGCACTGCGGCAACAAGGTTGAACGCATTACCGATGTGGGCGACTGCTGGCTTGATGCGGGTATCACCCCATTTAGCACAAAAAAATATTTTAGCGATAAAGATTTCTTTAACAAAAACTTCCCAATTGAATGCGTAATTGAGGGCAAAGAGCAGGTACGATTGTGGTTCTATTCGCTGCTTGTTATGAGCGTGGTGCTTACAGGCAAAGCGCCATACAAACGCATTGGCACCACCCCTATGCTGCTTGCACAAGACGGCAAAAAACTTTCCAAATCCAGCCCTAACAACATCCCGCTTGATGTGGCGTTTAACGAGTTTGGCGCGGATATTATCCGCTACAATTTTGTTGCCACCCCGCTTATTAATGATGTTAAATTTGGGCGCGACACATGTGACGAAGTTAAACGCAAATTGCTTGGACTTTGGAATGCGTACATCTTTTTAAACACATATGCAAGCATTGATAACCCAGACTTGACTGGCTTTAAACCGGACGAAAAATCGCTTAACTTTATTGATAAATGGCTGATTAATCGCGTTAACGAGTTTGCTTTAAACGCGCATAAAGCGTATAGTAAACAGCAATTTGGCGCAGTTAGCAAAGATTTTGAGCTGCTGGTTGATGAGCTTACCAACTGGTACATCCGCAACAATAGGCGCAGATTTTACAAAAGTGAAGACAACCTTGACACAACCAACGCTTATTTCTGCCTAAATTACGCGCTTAAAAACATTTGCATGGTTATGTTCCCTATCATTCCGTTTATAAGCGAATATATTTGGCAACACGCCGTGCGCGAACTTGACAAAAATGCGGAAGAAAGTGTGGCACTTCACACCTACACTGCGGGCGAATTTGCGGTTAAAGATGAGGGATACACACAAAAAACCGACATTGTGCGCAACATATTTACGCTTGCAAGCAAGCTTAGAAATGAAAATCAAATTAAGGTTAAACAACCACTTAAAACCATGTATATTGTGGGCAGCAAGCAAGTTGAAAACGCGGTTGAACTTTATAAGGAAATTATTGAAAGCGAACTTAACATTAAAAACATTGTGTTTGAGCATGACAACAACAAGTTTAATGACGAATTTTTGACGCTTGATTTCCGCAAGGCGGGCGCGGTGCTTAAAGGTGATGTGCAAAAAGTTAAAAATTTGCTTGGCGAGGCGGACGCAAGCACAATGCAAAAGTATGTTGCTGGCTACAAGGCAGGCAAAGTGGATATTGGCGGATTTAGTTTGGATGGCGAATTGTTCACCCTTTCAAGCAAGCCAAAAACCGATTTTGTAATTGCTAATGTGGACGATATAAGCGTGGTGCTTGATATTACCATTGACCGAAATTTGATGCTGGAAGGCTTGTCGCGTGAACTTATCCGCGCCGCTCAGGTGCTTAGAAAAGATGCAGATTTTAATGTTTCCGACCGAATTAAACTTGAACTTAAAACTACGGGCGCAGATTTGAGCGAAATAATCACCACCTACGCAGACAAAATTAAAAGCGAACTTTTGGCAACCGAAATAACCACCCTAGTTAGCCCAGAAATAACCAAAACCCTAGAAATTGCCGACGAACAAATCACCATTTCAATGAAAAGATAGGCACACGCCTATT
>CANRIT010000011.1 GCA_947630745.1 uncultured Clostridia bacterium | reverse complement strand
AAATTCGTTCATAACTTTCCAAGCAACAAAAGATGACAAACTAACAATTCTTCTTTTCCCAACACTCATTTTAGGAAAATCTTTTCTGCTCATCATGGCTCGAACATTATCTCTGCCAAGCCCGGTGATTTGCATAATGTCTGCACAATCCAAATATTCTTTGTTATATTTCAAAGCCAATCTATTGACTTCGTTTTGTATTAAGTTGTTAAAATTTATTTCTGCATTTTGCATAATATTTCTCCTTCAAAAAAAATGTAAAATCTATGCAAATTCTATAAAAAAAGAAAATGGGTATCCCATTTGTCTTATAAAAGGGGCTGGGGCAATATTGAAGCCCCCGCAAAATCTTTTTGACCCAAAAATCGTCAGATTTTTAAGGCAAAATCAAGGTTTTGTGTGCGAAAATGTCCCAAGCCTTATCCTGCTTACTATAAATTTTCTATTCCTACTTCAATTTTTCAATTTTCATCTTGCATTTTTCCAAATTCTTTGCTTTCAATAACTTTGTCATAGTGTTCTGTCAAATCTTCATATATGTCTGTTAAATCATCTGGCAAATCATCATAAAAACCTGCTTTAATAAAATCTTCTTTAAGTGTTCTATGGTCATTCTGTGCAAGCGCAAGATTGTAAATTCTTGCAAGCAGCTTTTGTTGAATAATAATATTACAAACCAAATCTTTGATATTGTATTGATTGCTATAATTACTGTTTGCAATTGCCGTTTGCAACTCGGTCAACTTGGTAGAAATAGTTTCAAATCTTCCAAAATAATCGTTGTAGTTTTGCTCGCTAATTTCTTCCACTTCAAGACCGTTCCTAATCAAATGCACAATAATCTCATTTACATTGTTTCTATACAACTTTCTATGCTCATCTAAAAACTTATTCAACCTTTGCAAAAGGCTGACATCATAAATTCTAATCTTTTTCTCAAATGTCCTGTGCGTGCTTATCTCTTTCATAAAACCTCCAACAAAAAAAAGAAGAACACAAAACAGCCCCTAAATTTTGTTTTCTTCTCTCATATATTAAGGATTTTTTCAGTTTTTGCACCAATTTTTTCTTATATTTTCGGTTTGTTGCACGATTTTGTTGGCTTTCAACCTAAACAAAGCAATAAAAAAGCCCGATTTTATCGGACATGAAAAATTTTTCAAACTTTTTTCTAATTTTTTCTAAAAAACCCGTTTACCATTTTGAGATTTTCACCCCTGAATAGATCTATCTTGGTCAAGACTAATACAATTTTGCAAAGCATTTTGTAAATCGCGGGTATCATTATAATATTTTACATTATTTTCGCCAACCATTCCAACTACAAGTCCAGAAACTTTGCTTCCAGATTTTGCAAAGCAATAAATAGGCTTCCCAAGATTGTGTGCCATTCCCATTTCTATTCCTGCACCAGTGGAAGCAGTGGACATTTCAGCTATAATAACATCAGCATTTTTTATAGCTTGTTCAGCTCTTTGAAATCTCTCTTGTAATGTGCCTTTGAATTGTGCGGTCTCTAATGGAGTTCCCAAAATAGTAAAATTTCTTTCAAGCGATTTTTTGTATGTGTTAAAAATTTCTTCTGCGTTTTGTGCGCTGCCTGTCACGGCCCCAAGAACATAGCATTTTGGTTTCATAGCCACTCCTTAATTCAAAATATTTTTAATCCCAACTTCTGGAATGTTTACATCTTTTGGTAAAGTAAGAATAAATCTTATTAGTTTAGCAACTTCTTTTGGATCTAAGCCGTCAGTCATGGATTTTTCAATATTCATCTTCTTGAACATATCTGTTTTCATTTTGCCCGGCAAAATGTCCGTAACCTTAATTCCATATTTTTTCACTTCATCTTCAAGTGATTTTGAAAAGCCTGTCACGCCCCATTTGCTTGCGTTGTAAACAACTCTTTCTTGTTTGTGGTTTATACCTGCTTGTGAATTTATGTTTATTATCTGTCCACTTTTACTCTTTTTCATGGCAGGCAAACAAGCTTTTGTGCAATTTATAACGCCAAGAAGATTGACATCAACAACTTTTTGAATTCTTGCGTAATCATTGAAATCAAGTTCTTCTTGTATCCAAAGCCCAGCACAGTTGACTAAAACATCTATTCTGCCAATTTTTTTAATCATTTTTTCCACTTGTGTATGGTCAGAAACATCGCAAACACAATATTCGCAATTTAATGATTTTGATACGGCTTTTAACTTTTCTTCGTCCACCGCAGCGATATACACTTTATAATCTTTTGACAATTCTTTTGCGATAGTCTTTCCAAGTCCGTCACTTCCGCCTGTAATTAAAACTTTTTTCATATTTCACTCCTTACTTTTTTATTATAGCATAACTTAATTGATTTTTGTATCCTTTTACAACAAATTTTTTAATTGCTTCAAACATTTATTTGTGGATTTGTCTTTTATTCTTCTTGGTGCGACTGAAAGTTTTAGCCAATAATAATTCTTTGCGGTAGGTAGGCATTCAGGCAACTCGAACAAAGTAAAATAATTTTTATACTTTGTCAGAGTGGCTTCCTTTCCGCCAAATCTAAAATATTTATAAGAATAGTGCTTGTAAAGGTCAGTGAAAATGTGACCCTTATAAAAATTTCGAAAATCTCGTTGAAAAATTTGCTTCGCGATTGCAAAAGAATTTTCGTTCAACAACTTGTCATCATATCTTTGTTTTTGATTTGGCAGGGCAAAAGCACATTCATTGATTGTCTTTCCTTTTGAAGTTTTGTAATCTGTTTTTGTTAAAATATACCAACTTTCGTTTTGCTTTGCAACAAACACAACTTTCAAAAAATTATCTTTGCATGGCAGGTCAACTTCTTTCGCATTTCTAACAACAAAAGAATTTTTTGTCATCTTGCCTTTGGCGTTTTTATTGATTTTTCTTTCAATAAAACCATTGTTTTCAAGCCAACGCAAATCATTTTGAATTGTGCGTTCTGTCACAGCAAACTTCCAAGCCAAATCCCGAATTAGGACTTTCTTGCCGTTAAGATATTTCAAATAATGAAAAAGTTTATCTCTACGCAAATTTTTTGTAAACACACATTTCACAGGCCTTTTAATCTCATTTTCATCATCGTCAATGTCATCATCCACGTCATCACACTTTGTTTTGTCATAATAAAGCCTTTTGCCATACTGTCCTTTAAGATATGACTTGTTGCGCTTTTTAATATAATCGGCTCGTTCCTTTAATTGTTGGAGCCTTTGCTCGCGTGCAAGTTCTCGTTCTTTTGGATCTTTGAAATCAAGCTCATCTGGATAAATCTTCATATTTTCATTTTAGCATAAATTCGCCAAATTTGAAAAGCAATATAAATCATTTTGAAAATATCCTAAAATGTGCTATACTTACAAAGTATCGAATAGTAAAAATTAGTCAAAATCAGTTTGTTTTTTAAGATTTTTATTAAAAAATGACCATTTAGGGACAAATGGTCACAATTAAGCGAAAATTTTGTGTGACCAATTTGATTTTTGACTGCTACATTCAAGTAAAATAAACGCAAAAACTTATATGGTGTACAATACCAGCGATTTGATACAGAATTTTGGTAAGGTGGGGGTCGCGGGTCCGATTCCCGCCAGTAGCTCCACCCCAAAAATCCATCAAAACCCCTATTTTATAGTGGCTTTGGTGGATTTTTTCTTTTGTAAATTTTTTGCTAAAATTTTTTTCATTTGTTGCAACAGGTGTCAAAATTAGGTGCTAAAATTTAAAAATTTTTAACGCAAAATTAAAAATTTTCAAATTGCCCAAATTTCGTTCTAAAATGCAATTAAACTACCTTTTGATGTCAAAAAGGGTGTCAAAGGGTGTCAATTTTTTCGAGGTGGGCATTTTTCTTTGGGGATACTATCATAAACTTTTAAATCTTCTTCATTTACCATAATACTCGCGATATCTTTGCCAGTGTAAAATTCAGAAAATATGACCAGCCACTTGCCGTTTATTGGTTTTTCACTCATAACGGCACCAAAATCTCCAACTTTAACCCCTGCTTTTGTGTAAGCAGGTTTTTCTTTAATTAATTCTACTAAATCTAAATATTTCACTTATTATTTCCTTCTAAAATGTGTAAGTTTTAATCTAATTTTTTAATTAGGTAGGCGCTAATAAATTTCATGCCTAAAATTTCAATATAAAAGTTTAGCAATGATTTGTAATTTTTAGAAACAGCATTTAAGCGCAATGTTTTTGCCCCGTTTTGTTTTGCATACTTTTCAATTTGTTTAAAAAGTTTTTGCCCAACGCCTAAATTTCTAAATTCAGGCAAAACATTTTTTCGTATTTTTTTAGGTATTCAATATTATTTACTTTGGGTGGGATTTGTGGTAAAATAAGGGTATGAAAAAGAAAGGTATTTTGATTTTGATAATTTGTGTTTGTTGCATAATGGTCGCGGCGGCAATTTGGATGTTTGCTGCGCGCGGCAAAAGCAAAAAAGACAACACAATATCTATCGTTCAAAAATTGGATTATTCGGACGACTTGGCACTCACCTACAACCCAGACCAGGGGTTTTATCGCTCAAAGGTGTTCAATGTGCTGCCAAAAGGAATTTTTTACGATGACGGGCAAAAAACAGCCGCGCAATACGACTTTAATCATTATGAAAATCAACTATATCATTTAAGGATGGATATCTCGGCATTTTCTGGCAAAAACAACGGGTCAAGCGACCTCGAACTCACCCCAAATGCGCTTGCCGATTTGGATACGCTGCTTGGCAACCTAAAACATGCACAAAAGAATGCAGTTATCCGCTTTTGTTATTGCCCCGACTTTGGCGATGCAAAAGACAAAGAGCCAAGTTTGGATATGATTAAAAAGCACATCGCGCAGATTTCGTCCGTTTTGAATAAATACGAATCGACCATAACCGCAATTGAAGCCGGCATGATTGGCCGCTGGGGCGAGATGAATGGCAGCGCAATAACCAAAGACAGCGCGGTTGTAAACGCGGTTTTGTCAACTTGGCTGGATTGCACAAACAACCTACCTATTTTAACCCGTCAGCCGCAACACATTTACGATTTTTTGGGTTTAAGTTATCAGCAAGCCATGGAATATTCAATTGAAAGCGACAACGATGCGTTTAGGCTGGGCATTTTTGACGACAGCTTTCTTGGCAACAACAGCGACCTTGGCACATTTAATCACGACCGCGTGCAAGAGATAGAATGGATTTCAAAACAGACCGCGCACCTGCCTTTTGGTGGCGAGGCGTCTTGCTCGTCTGAGGACGAGGCGCTGCACCGCATGGAAGACGGCTGCCTAGACAATATGAAAAAATTGCATCTGTCGTACCTTAACTATCATTACAACGAAAAGATAACCGATTATTGGAAAAATCAAACCTATTCCGCCCAGTATGGAGACGACAGCACCTATTATGGAATCAGTGTCTATGACTACATTGCAAAACATTTTGGTTACCGATTTGTGCTTACAAAAAGCACCTTTCATTTAACAAATTCCGCAAAATTGGATATCGATTTGCAACTTAACAATGTCGGATTTGGCAACCTTACCAAAACAAAAGACCTGCAACTTATTGTCCAAGACGATGCAGGAAATATCGTTTTGCGGCAAAATGTTGGCAAATTTAACGGAAAAAACATAAAAATTAGCACAAATTTAAACTTTCCAAAAGGAAATTACAAATTTTATTTGTCAATTTGCTCGCTTGAAGAAAACGAGCCAACCTACCCAATCGCCTTTTCAAACGCGGGATTATTCAACTCCACCCTAAAAGCAAACTATATCGGCGAGCTGTCATTCTAACGCATACCCCCTAGCCCTATCCAACACAATTCGCCATTTTAAATAAATCAAACGAAATCTATAATTTCCCCCGCCTTTAATATTTTACTATCAATCACCCCTCGTGTTTTATTTATTATACAATCGCAAACATCGTCTGACGTGCAGTGCGCTAGATACAATTTTTGAATTTTATTTGATATGAAGTTTTACCAAGATTTTTGAAAAGAATATTCTTAATTATGTTTCATTTTAAAATATTATCAGCCTTAAAATTATAAAAATTATTTTTGTACAAAACTTAATTTATTTTGTACAAAATTGGTGTTTGTATATTAAAAACAGCAATAATGCCCATCGCAAAAGCGTACCCTATCAGATACAGACCCCGCCCTTATAGTAATTTTGTAAAATATTAGCCTAATTTTTTACAAAATTGTTTTTATGAGAGCAAAATAAGCCAGTTTTATCAATATTTAAATTAATCTATAATCCGTTTAATAAGAAAATTGTTTCGCACTTGCAAAAATCACATATCTTTGTTTAAAACAACTAGCTACTAGACAATTTAACTATTTTTGTAAAATAGTAATATGTTTTTGTACAAAATAGTTTTGCATTTATTGATTTGGATTGGCCACTTTTTAAATAGATACTTAAAAATCATAACACCCAGCCTACCCTTTTCACTTTTAAATAGCATTTTTATTACTTTTGTACAAAACAACTATATTTTTGTACAAAATTATATTTAATCAGTTTATTATAAACACATCTCTAATATATTACTAAATTTTCTAAACATTATTAAGCCTATTTTACATACAAAATAATGTTCCTTAATATTGCATATCAATTAATTCTTCGCGTTTTTTTATTATATAATTATACTTTTGTACAAAATTATTAAAGTTTTGTACAAAATGTTTTGGCTTGCGATTTGTATTATAGTAAAACAATATTTTAACATAAAGTACTATCAAAACGCGATACAAAACAAATTCATCAACATAATATAAATTGTTTTAATTTGCTTTATAAAAACCAATTTAGAATAGCGAAATTGTAACATCTATTTTAAGTTCAATCTCTTCAACCACAATGTTGATTGTTAAATTAAATTCATCCAAACTATCGTCCAAAAATGTAATTATTACATCATGCCCCATGCGCTCACAATATATTTTGTTATCAGCCGCAACAACTTCCATATTGAAATTAAGTGCTTGCCCAGTGCGTCCACTTTTCATATACACATTCACGCCAAGGTTAGCCCCGCCCATTTCCTTTTCACAAGACAAACGCACGCGACCATTTTCCGCCGCCACATCGTTAATTTCCACATTTGGAATAATCGCAATTTGGTGGCACAATTTCACGCGATAGCCGTTGCAATTTTTATCCGTATAAATTTTCGCCAGCCCCGCCCGCACACAAACAAAGCCGTCCGCGCGCTGTTCAATATTGTCGTCCCAGCTGGTGGGTGTTTCGTCTTTCAATAATGCACCAACATCAACAACATCGCCCAAATTATAGCACAAAATTTGGTCCGCCCGCTCGGCAACATTGATGTCTATCGAATCGTTCACGCCTTGCGCGCCTTGATAGGATGCCGTCAACTTATAGCTGCCCGCATGTTGCGGAATAAATTGAAAACCCGCATCCTGCTCAACCAAAAGATTGTCCGATTCGGTTTCGTCATAAATCGAAAATTTGACATCATCCAAATCTTCCACGCTGGTCGTGATTATAGATTTGTCAAACAGCAGCTCATCGCGAACATTTAGGTCGATGTCCGATGTGCAAAATTCAATGGTCAAGTTAGGCTCAGGCGAGCCGCCCGCTGACTTCTTTTTGCCAATCATCGGACCCACAATCAAGAAAACAGCAATTACCACAATCACCAATGTGGCGTAAAAGCAGAACCAATATTTCCCTTTCTTGTTTTCCATACCGTTATTTTACAAAATTTACCAAAAAATTTCAATATTTTTGTCGAATAAAATGCGATTTTTTATAAAAAATGTTGAATTTTTCATCATTTCGCGCACAATTTTGCAAATTTTATTGATTTTCTCCCCCATTTGTGCTATAATACCCCTGTTTCAACCACCCGCATTAAATAATTTTTAGCGCCCAGCACCTCCACAAATTCACCAACTTCACAAAAAACATCGCCTACCACCAAGCAAAACAACAAAACCCAAAAAAATCAAATCATGCAGCCGTAGCTCAGCTGGATAGAGCGATCGCCTCCTAAGCGATAGGTCAGCAGTTCAAAACTGCTCGGTTGCACCAGCCGCACAATTGCGGCCATTAATAAGGAGGTGATATAAATGAAAGACTTTATATTACATTCGGTATCTTGTTATAATTTTAAAGGTACCTACAGCAAATTATTAATGTAAAAAGAACGGCTAGATTGCAGTCGTTTTTTTATTTTGAAATTATCAAATCCATCGAGCACAAAGATGACAAATAAATCGTTTATTAAAATTGAAATTATTAAAGCATGTCGCTAGGTGCGAATTTGGAGTAAACAATTAAAGAAAAAAATCAAAGTTGTGAATGTAAATTAAAAAAATTTGGGGGAAAGTTGTGTACAAAGGGATGAAATTGGGTAGGAATATGGTAAAATGGGGGTATGAATTTTAGACGCATTGGCAAATTTTTGGGCGATTTAATTTATCCAGACGGGATAAAGTGCATTTTTTGTGGTGATGAGTTGAATGGTCTTGAAAGCAACGAAACTTGCGCCCGCTGTTACTCCGCCCTGCCGTTTATTCAAAACGCGTGTCCGCGCTGTGGCGTAAGCATGCCCAACAACGATGGCGTATGCATGAACTGCAAAAATTTCAACTATGATTTTGACACAGCCCGCGCGGCGGTCGATTACACTGGCATGGTGGTTAACATCATCCACAATTTTAAATACAACAACCAGCCCTACCTTGCCCGCCCGCTTGCCGACTACATGTGCGATGTTTACGCCAACTGGAACATAACCCCCGACTATGTTTGCCCCGTGCCCAGCCACAAAACCCGCCTTAAACAGCGTGGTTACAACCAAGCCGAGCTGCTTGCCCGCGCGTTTGTAAAAAGGTTTAAATTGCACTACGCCGACCTGTGCCTAAAAATTAAAGAAACACCCAACCAAGCCAGTTTGCCTTTTAAAAAGCGGCGAACAAATTTGATAGGCAGCTTTGCAGTAAATCCCGCGTGCAAAAAACTGATTAAAAACAAAATAATTTTGCTGGTTGACGATATTGTCACCACAGGTTCAACGGCAAGCGAGGTTGCCAAGGTGCTTAAACAAGCGGGTGCAAAACAAGTTCATGTGCTGTCAATTGCCCACACCCCTGCGCCAGAAATTCCGCACGAAGATAATTAAATTTTGACTTGTCAAAAATTTGTTGCAAAATGTAAAAAAATTTGATATAATGATTACATATTCACAATTTACATTAAAATTTGCAAAAAAATCACGCAAAAACACAAAAATTTTGTAAAATTTGGCTAAAATCTTAAAAATTTTATGAAAATTTAAAAAATAACAAAACGGATTTTACTAATTTTAATTTAAGATTTGTTGATTTTGTAAGGTTAAAAGTGTAGAATGAAAACCGATTTTGCTAATTACAAATTTTTAAGATGCAAAGACTAATTTTACTGAATTTGATTTAAGGTTGTTGATTTTGTGAGATACAGCAAAATTGCAGCAAAAATGATTTTGCTGGATTATAACAAAATGTTTATCTGATTTTGTTATAATTCGACAAAATATTGGTTAAATGTGGGGATTTTTTTACAAATTTTAAAATTGGGTATTGACAAAATGTGGAAGTGGATATATAATTGTATAAAACTAGGGAGGAAATATGTTGTTACAAAAACTTAAAGAAAAATTATCCAAGGCGGAATATACATTAACTGAAAAAACAAGGGAATTGTTAAACAAAGTTAAAATTTCTGGCAACAACAAAATTAGCAAACGGGTGGCATCGTTTGCGCTTGCAAGTGCGCTGTCGCTTGCCCCACTTGGCATTGCGGTTGTTTCAACTGGTTGCAAGCCAACTGCTGAAACAAATCAAACCCAAACAAGCAACGGAACAACAAACCCATCCACCCCATCCAATCCTTCCACTCCATCAAACCCATCAAACCCAAGTGATGGAAAAACGGATAAAACAGATTTACATTGCAGCATTGTTGATAAATTAATGACTGATGAATATTATTTAGGTTTAGCAGACCAAGTTTCGGACAACAACTATTTTATTGATAATTATATGTTGCCTGTCCCATACAAATTTTTAAGAGAAAAAGGCAAAAATGTTGATGCATATTTAAACGGAACATTAAATGCTTTTGCAAGCAGTTACATGTATGCAGATGATTTAAACAATTTGTATGTATCAGTTAAGGCAGAAAATCTATCCAGTTCAACTTATGGGAATTATTACACAAATTATGTTTTAAAATATAAATTGACTGACAAAGAATCTGAAGACTATTTATATCTGTGCGAAGGTGGTTTCTTACAGGGCTTGCTATTTATTCAAGAACTAGATATTCAAAAAAAACCAGAAATCTTAACCGAGGTTAATATTGCAAAATCTTCATATGACACAATGAAAAAAGATTTTATAACAGATGAAGGTATGAATTATAATAAATATTATGCAATGGAAGTTGATGTTTATTATGCAGATACTGAAACTAAATATTGCGTTGCGATTAGGAATTCCACTGGTGATACATACAAAAAACAACAAATAGCATTTGCGGAATTAACTTATAGAAAATTGGCAAAACCATGTATATATGATAATAATGCAATATATATTACAAAACCAAGTTCTTCTAATTGTGATGTTGACAAATATAAAGCATCCGCTGAAAATATAATTTCATTTGGATATGGGCAAAGGGTGAAATATCCTAGGGCATTCCTAGATTATTACAATTCTTTTACAACCACAAAATAATTAAACAAAAAAACCAACAAATGTTGGTTTTTTGTTTATTCGCAAGTTATAGAACCGATATCATTTCCTGGGTCTAAATTATTACCTTCATATAAGTTTTGATATTCTCCGCCACCACCAAGGATTACGCGTACTCCTTCTACAAAGTAAGTTGTTCCGCCACCGTTAGGGCGATTGAAACCGTTGTTATATAAGAGATATGTTTTATTATCGCCAGTTCTAAATTCTGTACCTGAATTTAAATTAGCATAAGAATACCTAGCATATATACCCTTCTCTGCATCTACACAATATTTGTTAAAGTTCCAAGAATTTGTAGAGCCACCAGCATTAGGAATTTGTAATTTAGTGTAACATATCATACCATTTAGATATGCATTAGAATCATTATCCCCTGTAGTCTGATAAACCATATAATTGCTATCTAACTCACATATATGATTATTTTTGTCAATTATATAGTTGTTTTTTACTTTATAAATATCCATGCCACCAATATCGCTACGATTTAAATCTATTGGCAATATATAATAATCATCCCCACTATAAATGTTTTCGTAATTATCTATAAACTTTTTGTATGTTACTGTAACTGGAGTTTCCCCATTATAAATGGTTAGCATAAAGATTTTACTTATACCATCAATGGTATCATCATCCTCACTTAATTTTAAATCGTCTGTTGCCTTCTGTAAGTTTTCCTTGCTGTCGTATAAGTCAACTTCTACTGTTTTAGTTTTTCCATCTTCTGTATACGAATAGGTAAATGTACTTTGAAGTTCAGTAAATACTAAGCCGTCGCTGTTGGTCTCATAACCGCCATCAAAGTAGAAGTAAGTTGGAGCATAAGTTATACCATTGAAATCACCTACTGCTTCTTTTAGAATGTAATAATAATCTGTATCTTTTGTATTTGTTGTGCTCTCTTTGTATGGATTTACAAACGAATCTGGATACATGTTTACATAAAGTTCTTGTGCTTGTTGATCTAATGAGTCGTTCAGTTTGTAAATATTAATATTATCCGCACTGTCAACAACACTATCAAATATATAGTATCCTGGTTCGTAACTTGTTGAACCATCTGATGTTGTTTTGATGTTTACTTTGATATAGTCTACATTTAGTGTTCCTTCTGGTTCGTCTGTGCCATTGTAAGTGAATTTACCAATTTTTGCTGGGATATCTTTTATATCACCATTCGCATCCATACTTTGAATTGCTTTTACCCTAGCTGTATAATAAATGCCATTCATATATCCATAACCATTATAGTAAACTTTTGAAAGATCGCCATCTTTAGAATATTCTTTGATTGTTTCGCCGTCTTTGTAAAAGTCATTATCTCTATTATTTGAATTGCTAATATAACTGCCATCAATATTACCTGTATGTACAGCAACATATTCTAATGGTTGTGATACTGCAAATTGACCATTACCACTCTGCCAACTTAAAGTTGTTTCATTTCCGTCATCGTCTTTTGTTTTGCGTTTAGCATCTTCATTGTTGCTGCCATACCAGTGGTTATTCCATGTATTTGTTTCTTGCATGGTGTAAGAACCATCCTTGAAAGTGCCACGGACATAAATTAGACCATTATTTTGAATATAATCCAAGTTAGGTTGATTTGCTGAATTTTCATTAAAGTCAAAGTAAGGTTGGTCTGGGATGTATCTTAGATTTCCGGCAAGTGCATCCATTACAATATAGTAGCTGTTGTTGTGATATGCGAAATAATCATAGCAATAAGCCTTATGCTCATTATAAGTGCATTCATATGCGCCTTTAAATGTTCCGTTTGTGACTTTTTTGCCAACTTCTAAATCGCCTACAGTTTCTGTTTTAAAGTCTGTGGCATTTTCTGTTATGTCAGCATTTTCAACATAATACACGAAATATTTATTTTTGTAGTAATCCGATGGACGAACAGTGCCAACATAAGCATAAAGTACGCCGTCTTCGTTTGTCCAAGTCGAATCGATATTATCATCCATTATGCCATTTCTATAAAGAACTTGCCTTTGATAACTTTCCCCTAAGAAACCTATGGTTTGGTCTTGAACGGATGAATAAACAGCTGCCTGCTTTTGTATGCTTGCAAATTGATCAAACGCCATACTACCAAGTTTTAGAGCTCCTGCAAAGGCTGCTGTTGCTATACCTTTTACCAGGGCTACAGCGGCTCTTTTAATAAAAGTTTTAGCTACAATTTTGCCTGCCGCCTTGCTTATTGCTCCTCCGATACCGCCAACGGCTATCGTTCCAAGAATTTCAATTACGGCACCCAATATTCGCCAATATTTTAATCCACTTTCTTTTGGATATATCGCTCTATCTACATTATCTGTTGTTATACCAGTTACATTAAATATACTACCGCTTTCAGGTCTATGATCGGTGCCGCCCAACTCTGCACTTTCGTATAGATAAACAAATTGGAACCATGTTTCTTTAGCATCTTCTTCATCTAGTGTAAATTGATGATACTGTGGAACTTTATACGCAAATGCGCGAGCACTTAAATCACTCTGGCTTTCCCCACTCTCTCTTGTGCCTTGGAACGACTTTGTCTCATTTCTATCAACTACACGATAATTGTTCTTGTCACTTGTATCTAAAATCTCATCAAGTGTTAAAACTTTACTTGTTTTTTCACTTCTATCACTAAAGTCCAAATACCATAATCTACTAGGGGCACTGAAACCAAATGGCACACCTAACCATTTCCACCACTCTTTGTGACCATCTATCGACTTAGGTGTAGCGTAATCGCCATTTTCATTATAGTAAGGTTGCGCAACGCCTATTTTTGAATACAACATTGCATTTCCTTCTACTGGCTCATAGATTGTACAAATTATATAACTATCACCATATTTGTCGTACATACTCGTGTCGTTGTAGTCGCCTCTTGAAAATTTTGTATGGCTAGTGTTGTAATTTAAAGTATAACCTGAGTTGGCTTGAGTTGCAACATAGGTGATGTTTGCTGCATCATACACTGGGCAGATTGCATCCCAGTCCGCCTTATTTTCGCTTGCTGGAATGTTGCGCTGCATGTTTTTGAACATTGTATATTCTTTAGCCCAGCCAGTTGATTGTGTGCGCAATGGATTGTTTTTGTATGCTGCATACCAAGTGTTATCTGTTGTTGGGCAAATTGTAAAGTTATCTTGGTTTACATAAGTGGCTTGCGCAATAAGGCTTATATCGTTGCCTTGCTCTTGTGCGCTGAATGTGCTTGGACCGTCAAAATAGTTGCCGTTTTCTATGGTGTTGATTGTAAAGGCGTATGGTTGTTTGCCGCCATCTGCAGTTGTAACTGTTACGTCTTTATATTTTTGGTTAGAATTGCCAGTATTTTTTTCAACTTTAAGCATGCCAATAAAGCCACCAAATTCTGTGATTGAATTTATGTCGTCAGGTGTAATTATGCTGCTTAATCCGCTTACATCGCCAGTGAATGTGGCAGATTTTGTACCTGCTGGAACATAGTACTGACCAACCAAGCCGCCCATGTAGTAAGAATTGCCAGTGTTGATTTTTATTGTCACATTGCCGTTTGATGCTATGGTAAATGTGTCGCCATTTTCCCCTTCAATACCGCTAGTTTCAAACTTGCCAAACAAACTGCCAACATACATGCCAGAATTTTTCGTTTGCAAGTTGATTGTTATGCTCCCCCAACTTGTGATGTCCGCACTGCTAAATTCAACCCAGCTTGATGCTTTTACATTACCAATTACGCCGCCAATAAAGTAGCCACCATCAATGTTGATTGCCTCTGAATTTTGGATTTTGATTGAATTTACCAAATCCCCAATTGTTGCGCTTTGACCATCGCCAGCCTTGGCATCCAAATAGCCAAATATTGTGCCAACATTAACGCCAAGTTGTGCGTTTACTTGCAGATTGTGCAAGGTGTTGTTCTGGCTTGTTATGTTGTTTGCGCCGCCAGCAAGTCCGCCAAAGCCTGAGTGGATTTGGGTGAACTTAACGCGATGTTCACTTAGTATTTGCGGGTCGGTGTCGGTGATTTCCGCATTGAAGAATACGCCGCCCTCGTTGTTGTCTGGGTTGATGTACTGGCTGTTGATTGATTCGCCAACATCGCCCATAAGGTTGCTTACCGTGCTTATAACCATGCCGTTGCCGCTGCCGCTGGATTGACCTTCGTTGGATGAAGATACTTGCGCGTATATGGTGTTGTTGCTAAGCGCGGATGAGTGTGCAAAGCCAACCAGCCCGCCCACATTGGATGGAAGGTAGTAGTTGCCGTAAGTTCTTGCCGTGCCGCCTTGCGCGCCTATTGTGCTTGATTGAACATAATATGCCACGCCTTTTACTTCAATTGTACCTTTATCGCCGTCTGCGCCAATTGTGTTGTTGGCAATGGTTGTTGTTGCAGTGGCTGTTGTTGTGTCGTCCTTAACTGTTATAAGCGCAAAGCCGACCAAACCGCCCACATTGTAGTTGCCGTAAACTGAGCCGGTGGTGGTTAAACCTGTTTTGGTTGCGCTGTCTGTTTCGTCTGTTTCTTCTGCGCCAACTGTGCAGTTGTTTGCCACACCAATTACGCCGCCAACATTTATTACGCCATAAACTGCTTTTGCATTATTGATTGTTGCTTTATCGCTGTCCGCTTGATTGAATAGGTGAACATTTTCCGCATAGCCAACCACGCCGCCTACGTTTTGATAGCCGTATGTGCTGCTGGATGAGTTGACAAGATTTATTGCTTGCGCTTTGTTTTCGTCTTTTGGCTCGAAATTGATGCTGCCTATTACGCCGCCCACATTGTTTGCCCTAAACATTGCTGGGTCGCTGCCTTGTGTGCTGTGCTGAGTGTATGAATAAACGTTGGATGGGTCGCCGATGCCAAAGTAAGATATGCTGCCCGCAAATGTTAAATTTTTAATTGCGGTTGCGCTTGTAACCTTACCTATTACGCCACCAATGTTGTTTGCATATTTTTCGCCGTCACTGCCAGATTTTTGATATTTTATTGTGGCCGCGCTTGTGAGGGTTTGAATTATTTCGTTTTTATCTTCGTCCTTGCTTGTTGCTACCAAAGTTGCGCCAGTGTACAAACCAATTAAGCCACCAACATTGCCTTGGGTTGATTCTACCGCCTCGCCTCTTATGTTTGGCAAGCCGTTGATGTTGATTGTTATGCCTTTAAGCGCATTGTAGTGCTGTGCGTATTCGTTTTTAACATCTTCCACACCCGTGATTGCTGATGGTGGAAGTGCGGTTGCCAAACCAAACAAGCCGCCGACATTTTTGCTGCCAGTAAGTTCTATTTTTGTATTTTCGCTTGTTAAATTGGTTGTTAATCTGCCGCCTTCAGTGTAGCCCACCAAGCCACCAAGGTTGTCTTTGCCGTAGTGGTTGTTGTCCGCATAGTGTGAAGAAATGGATATGTTGAAGTTTATGTCGCTTGATTCGCCTTCTTGCTGTATGGTTTCTTTAATTTTTATTGTAGCGGCAGAGCTGCCTATTTGTCTACCAATAAATCCGCCCATGCCAGATTGCAGGCTGTTATCGCCCGATTGAGTAGCGTAGTCATCGCCCTTAACCGTCACATTAAATTGCACCGCATCCGCGCCTTTGCAAATTGCAAGGTTTTCAACTGTTATATTGCCTTGTAGCAAATCTGCTGCAACCCCGCCAAATGTGATGTTGTTGGTTATTTGAACTGCTGTTGATGCGGTTGACAATATTGTAATTTGCGATGATGAAGTAATGTCGCCGTTAATTTGTGACACAATGCCACCAAAATGTGCAACTGAAAAGTCATTGCCAAGCGAAATTGTTAAGTCGCCGTCCGCAATTCCGCCAGCGGTTGTTATGCCAATTATGCCGCCCAAATATTCGATGTCTGTGTTTGTTTGTTGATTTATTGTAAGCGTGTTTTTGGTGCTGGATTGAGATTCGCTTAGCGTAATATTTCCGTTGTTTAAGCCAACCAAGCCACCTGCGTAATTGTTTTCGCCAAAGGTTACGCGCAAATTAATGGTGTTTTCAAACACTATCGCACCATTGTTTTTGCCAGCAACAAAGCCCGCGTAGGCTGTTGTTGCGTCATCTTTTTGTCCTTCCGCCGCTTGTGGCTTGTTGCTTGAAATTACCACATTGTTATCTGTATCAACCACAATGTTGTTGATTTTTACATTTGCTTTTGCGTTGATTGTGCCAAACAATGCCGCTGTGTCGCCAATGCCGTTGATTTGCATGTCTTGACCGTTATATTTTTCGTAAGTCAAATTTTCAACATAAACATTGTTTGCGTCCGCATCTTTGACCGCTTGAACATTGCCACCAAGCACGCCGCCTTGGTCGATATTAAATCTGCCAGAGAATTTTATGTTGCCAAAGTACGAATCTTTAATATTTGTAAACAAGCCCGTGCCAGCAAAGTTGGAAATGGTTATCTCGCTAGCCTCGGTCGACAAGCCATAATTTTTGTTTGACACCACCACGCCGGTGAAGAACACATCCGTTTGCCCTTCTGATTGCGTTTGTTTGATTGGGTTATCGTTTCCGCCCGCTGCGGTGATGTTAAGCAATTCGCTATCCGAAATTTTGCCGTCTAGGTTGTAGATAAACACAAAGTTTTTGTTTAAATTTGCCAAAGCGTTTATTGACATAAGCACGCCATAATGTGGAATTTTGTACGCGTCTTTGTAAATATTTTGGTCGGTTAAAATGCTGTTTGCGCGCTTGGTTAAATCGGATTCGCTTGTCCTATTTTCGCCATTACCAGTGTATAGGTGATATTTGGTTATATCCAAACTTTCTTTTGAGCCAATATATTCCACCTTGTTGAATTTAACAACTGGATAGCCGTAGTTGTAGCCAAACGATGCCGAAGCGGTATTTACACTATATGTTGCACTGCCAGTATCTGTTCTGTTTGCTGTTAAAATTGTGTGCCAGTTGTCGCCCATGCTGTCCGCGCACATAAGTTTTGAAGTGTTTACATATTTAAATATATTTTTTGATTCTTCTATGTTGGATTCTGCATTTGCATAGCGGTCAACAAAATTGTTACTGCCACAATCTTCTACCCCTTCCGCACTGTTTGCAATGCCAAACGAATTTGAAGTGACATTTACAATTACGCCCGCCATATAGTTGTTGTACATATATGAATTTTGGTTGTATCCGCTGACAATTCCATAAACTGGATTGCTGCCATCAACCGTTTTGTCGTTGTTGATATATCCAGTGAAGTAGTTGGAATACATTTTGCCGTTGTTTAAATTTGCCAACCCCGCATATGCTGGCGCATTTAATGAAATTATTTCTATATTTGAATAGCAGTATGCCATCAAGCCGTTGTTGTTGCCAACAAGCCCAGCCAAACTTGCGCTTGAATTAATTTCCACACCCACGCCAGAAAGCGAGCAGTTGGATACCACACCCATGTTGTTGCCGACCAAAAGACCAACAACTCCGCCGTCTAGCAAGCTGTTTATATTTAATGGTGTTGTTAAATTTAGGTGAACATTGGATATTGCCGAATGCTTGTTTACTGTTGGGATTAAGCCATAATAGCTGATGTCGCCCTGCCCTTCTGCGCTTGTTATGCCCGCCGTAGAAATCTGGTGCAAGCCATTGCCAAGCAGCACACCGTTAAGCGCACCGTTACCCGCTGAAATTGTAGCGTTGTTGCCCAAGATGTAATAGTTGTAATCATCGCCGTTAATTAATTCGCTAAACAAACGCGGATTAAATTGGGTTGCTTTTGCATTTGAACTGTAAGCATTTCCACTTAACATGCCAAGCAGTTGCAATTTTGACGCCAATTGGGTTAAGTATGGCATGCCATCCGCTGGATGTGACCAAATTTGCCTATCTTCCAGCCAATCGGAAGTGGTAATTTTGCGTGCTTCCAAATTGTAAATGCCGTCATCATTTGCGTCAGTGGTAAGTTGGTCTTTGTTTTCGTTAACAAGCGCAAAGTCAGACGAATATGCAAGCCAGCCAGTTGTGTTTTCCGTTTGAACTTTTACACTATTTGCATCTACATCGCCAAACAGCGCATGCACATTTTGCATATTCTCTATAATTTTATTTTCAACCCCGTCTGTTAAAATTGTGGTTATAACTATGCTGTCGCCAATGGTTAAACTGTTGTTGCTGTGTGCCACCGCGCCACCAACTTTTAAGCCAGTTGCGCCTATATCTTTACTGCATGCGTCAATCATCAATCTGCCCGCAGACATAGCATATTTAATTGTTGTGTCGGTTGCGTTTGCCACCAAGCCCGCCATTAAAATTGATGTTGTGTTGCTTGTGCCAGCATCAATAATTGGGTAAGCAAACACTGTGTCTAATGTGCTATATGAATTGCTATCTGTGTAAGCAACTACGCCAGCTGCCACAATGTTTGTAATTGAATTTTGCTTGTTGTCAATTGATTGATTGTTTGCTGTAATTTCGCCAGTGAATGCGCTGTCAACAATTTCTACGCCTCTACTAAACGCCACCGCACCAGCAAGGTTTGCCGTGTTGATTGTGGTGTTGGTTAGCGTAATGTTTACATCACTTGAAACATTGTTGATTGCGCCCTTTGCATTGCCAGCCACCCCACCAATTGATATCGAACTTATTTGTCCACTAATAAAGGAAGGTGAATCGGTTAAATTGATATTTGCCAAAATATCTACGCCGTCAATTTTTGAGTTGCTTTCACTATTTTGGTGATCCGTGTAGCCAACAAATCCGCCCGCGTGGATGTTGTTTGTTGACCTTGTTATGTTAATTTCTGGTTTGAATATCTGGTTGTTTTGGTCGTTGATGTATTCTTCGCGGTTTGCCACATTTGATGAGCTTATATCAGCATCATTTGTGTAACCAAACATCAAGCCAACATTTGTGGTTGAGTTGCAATTTAAGTTGAATCGCGTGTTGTTGCCCACTCTGCAACCAGACACTGCCACTGCCGTGCTTAATGCCTGATTATCTCCGCTGTCGCTAATTGAATTTATATTGGTTTGTGCGTTTGCTGCAATGCCACCAATGTTTGCTTCGCTTGCATCAAGTGCGCCAACATTTGCTTCAACCTGCCCGGCAAATGAGCAGTTTGCAAATTTGGTGTTGGTTGCATTGCCCACAATTCCGCCAAATCCGCCTATTGTGTTGCTGTTTTGTGCGTAAAGGATTGTGCCAATTTGGTTTGACCTTTCCGATTTAACTTGTATTGTGTCAAACGATGAGCCAGTATCGGTTGCCGACACGCCGCCAAACACCCCAATGCGGTTTTGAACTTGTACTGATGCGGTTTTGGTTGCATCAGACGAATCCACTTGGGTTGGTGCCCAGTTGAAGATGATGTTGCTGAAATCTGCATTTACAGTTTGTTTAAAGAAGCCAGCTGAGTACATCCTTGATGGCTTTAATCCAGTTATTGTTATAACTGCGGTTGAATGGTCTGATTTTTCACTTGTTAAACTGCCCGTGAAGATAATATCCAAAATATAGTTAGGGTCGCTGCCCAATGGTCCAGTTATTGTAATATCATCAGTAATCCTATAATCGCCATTTGGATTGGATACTAACTTTTTAAACTCTTCTGCATTTGAAATCGTTTCGCCGTCTGGTGTGGATTTTTCCAACAGAAGTGGGAAATATCTTTCCCAAGTTAAACTCCAATAGCCAGTTGTTCTAAATGGTCTAAATATCAAGTCGAATGTAACTTGCGAAACATCGTTTTTATACAAATCAACCAAATCTTTAACTTGAATAGCTGCATCGGTTTCGCTTGCCACCACTTCAATCGTCTTATTTTGACCAACAAACAAATTAAGTTTGCTGTTGTCTAGCCCGTTAAGTCCGTTTGCAAAATAGTTAACTTTTGCATTAGTAAGATTTTTGCTTTGGTCTTTAATTAAGGTTGAGAAAGTGTACTGAGCAACCGTCTTGCGGCTGTCGTCTGCGCTCTTTTCAAACACATTTTTTATGTAGTTAGATAGTTCAGCTTCAAATGTGGTTGCATTGCCTACATCTTCCACATCTATAATTTTACCAATCAAGCCACCAATGGTTAAATTGCGCTGCAAGGTGTCTACCAAATTTAAGTAAGGTATTGCGTAAGAATAGTTGGTTTCTGCCGCAAACGTAGCACCAACCAAGCCACCCAAAACAAGGTTGTTTGTAATGGTGTCGTCAGTAAGGTCAAAGCCCGCTTTTGCGTACGAAGAAGAAATGTCCGCACCAAGCGCAATGCCCACCAAACCGCCCGAATACAATCCGCCGTTTATAAGTTTTAAGTTGCCCGCCTTGGTCATATCAAGGGCTTTTTCTTGCCCTTCGTCAAGCGCGGTGATATATTCGTCAAACGCTTGGTCAATTTTAAATTGATTGTAATCGTTATCCGCATCAAATTCGCTTTCTATGCTGGTAACCTGTGCTGCCTCAATATTGGCAGTTGAAACCGCAAATATACCGCCCGCTGTGTGATAGCCATGGATTACACTTCCGCTAATCACTCCGTCCGTATTTTGAGTTTTGGTGTAGAATTTAAGTTTTTGCGCTTGAATTTTGTTGGTTACGCCCTCTTTGCTGCCACCAAGTCCGCCACCAAAATATCCCGCAATGCCGCCCGCGTAGTCAGCTGTTATGCTGTTTACATCGCTTACAGTAACGTAGGACATGTTGTATTTTTCTCGCCCGTACTTTTCCACATCAATTACGCCTGCAATGCCGCCCGCGTAAGAAAGTTTGGATAGATAGTCGGCATAAGGTTCGGTTTTGTTCATCTGGCTGTATGCCGACTGGCTGTAATACATGCCCGCATTTTGTCCGCCGCGTGCGCGTGTTAAAATGCTGATGTTGCTTGTTACGCCATAAATCAAACTTTTGCCAGTAATTATGCCCGCAACACCACCAACAAAGTTGTAACCTTCAAGCACAACACTGCTGCTATCCATATTTACATTTATAATTACGCTGCTGTCAATTTTGCCAGCAAGCCCGCCCAGATATTGAGTTGTGCCAACGGTTGGCGAACCATCAAGTCGGATGTTAAGGTTTTTGATGTAACTGTTTGTTATGTTTGCAAACAAACCAACTTCGTCCACATTCGCCCCGCTTACACCAGTTGAAAGGTGAACATTGTTTATGCTCATGCCGTTACCTTCTAGGCTGGTTACCGCGTCCACACTACCTAATGTGTAATTTATGTTTGTTTTTAAGATGTCGCCATTAAAGTCTATATCATTAATAAACCTTACATGCCCAGTGAAAGAGGATTGTGGTTCACTGTCTGAGCCAACAAATATGGTGTTAAAATCGTTTGTGTCGCGTATGATGTATGGATTGTTTTCGCTGCCCGCTTCAAACCCAAGCGCATCGTGCAACACAGATGTGTTTTCGTCTGTTGAAACAAAATATCTGTAACTATGCGCCACATTGTTTGCCGTGTTAAGTTCTGGCAAAATGCGCGTGTTGTTGCTGTTGTATTTATAGTACGCCCAAACGCCTTGGTTGCGCTCGCTTATTGAATTGTTGCCAAGCACAAACACAAATCCGTGCAAGAATTCGGACTTTCTGATACTTTCGCTGTTAAGACCTTGTGCGGTTGGCTTGTTGCCTTCCTTCTTTTGTTGTAGGTTGCCATTTGGATTGTAGTAGTACACATTTTCCATTGTACCGTTAGACAAAAGTTCGCCATTGCGCGCAATGCCCACAAAAGGTTGAGCTGCATTGCTGTTTTGAGTGTATGGGTCATCGCTTGTTGATACTCCGCCATTTAGGGTGGAAGCGGCGTAACATTCGTGAATATATCCAGTGTTGTTATACACAAAGCCAGCAATAAAGGTTGAGTCTGACTTAACTTCCACATTAGCAAACGAATTGCTTATTTCGCCAGCATTTTTGTGTACAAAGCCTGCCACATTGCCGTTGCTGCGGTTTTCAATTGTTGTGCCGCGTGAATAGTCGCTGTTGTTTTGCAAGGTTGATTCGTTACTCTTTACATAGCTATATGAAATTTCGCCATTATTGCTTGCAACAAAACCTGCTGTTAAACTTTCGTCCGAGCCGTACGACAAATTTCCGTCCGAACTGCCCGAATAGTTGTACAAGTTGGTGTTTGCCACAAACGAACTTGAAATGCGCCCGTTGTTTACCCCAACAAATCCGCCCGCAATGCCAGTAAATTGAATCTGTTCGCTGTTGCCAAGCACAAAGGTTAAGTTGTTGGTTGGGTTGGATGTTGCGGATACAATTCCGCGGCTGTTTTCCCTAATAATTAAATATTCGTTGTATCCAACACGGCTGTTGGTTATTATGCCGTCATTTACGCCAACCAGCCCACCAAATGTTAGGCGCGCATTTGATTGTTCTGGCATGTTTATGGTTACATTGTTTACATATCTATTATCCGTATTAAAATTGAACACATCGCAGTTGTAAACTATTCCGCCTGCGCCAAGCGAACCAACCAAGCCGCCAAACACCACGCCTTCCGCGGTTGTAACTGCTTGATTGTTTTGTAAATTAAGTTCGGTGTTGTTGTAAATTACAATCACATTTTTAAGTGTGGATTTAACTTGCTCGTTGCCGTCTGTGTGATAGTCAAATGTGCCAAACAAACCATAGTTATTAAGTGTTGCATCTTCAACAAAACTGTTTATTGTTATTGTGTGGTTGTTGCCATCAAAACTTGCAACATTTCTTGTTTGAGGACGATAGTTATCAAAATGTAGGTCCGCCATCAAAATGTAGTTGCCACCATCGTTCATCTGCAAAAATTGATCTTCATTATAAATTGCATCGGGTGTTTCTTCGGTCGCGTTGTCGTTTACAACCAAGGTGAATATTACGCTGCGGCTGAAATTGATTGCATTTGTATTAAGGTTGCCAATATGCAACTCGTATGTGCCAGTTTGTTCATTTTCTGCGTAATAGTAATCAAGGTTAAATCTAAAATTAACTCTACCTGGCGTTTTTGCACTTAACACCAAATTGCCACTATCGCTTTCTGTGCTTACATTAAAGGTGCGTAAATTGTTGTAACTTGCATCCGCTAAAACTGCCAACAAATCGCGCCAACTGCCGTTTAGGTAAACTTGGAACATGTTTGCAATTGCTGGCAAATCTTGTGCAGTTGAATATTTTTCTGCAATTTCGTTAAGCAATTTTTGATAAAGAGTGTCTTGCTCCAAATTGTCACTTGTTGTGGCAAATTTAAACACAATCTCTTTTGACGAATTTAAACTTAGCGTAATTGCGCCGCGGCTTGAACCGCCAATGTTATCCGTGCCAATAAGCGCGTTAGAATTAAGGTTTTCCACATTAAGGTCGGTTAGAATATAGTCGGTTGGATGGAAGATAAGCGAACTGTTTTGCAGTTTAGACACGCCGTCCACAGACAAGTACAAACTTGTTTGCATAATAAACGGATAGTCAATATCGCCAACATTAAGCCTTATTCTAATTGTGTATGAGCCATCCACTGGGTCTTGCACTGGCGGGTTGTTAAAGTCGGTTATAAACTGATAGCCAATTTTGCTTGCCTCTTCGTCCAAATTGTACGAATAATTGCCTAGCGGATTAAGCTTTTTGAATGTTATGCTTGGTCTGCCGTTATACTGGTAGCCGTACATCTTTAATGATATAATATTGTTATAACTATTCTTTTCTATTAAATAGCTTTGATATTTGTAGGTCTCTTCATCAATTGTTACATTTTCAACCAAATTATTGTTTTCGTCACGCTGACCAACGCTGATGTGTGGTTCGCTTTCAAAACTTGGCACTACGCCCGGAACAAAACTGGTTGACAACTTTTTAACTTGTGTAACACCGTCACCCAAATCTAGCGTTACGCTAATTGGCTCGTTTATGCCAACAAGCAAGGTTAAATACATGCGCACATAAATTGTGCCAGTATATATGTGGGTTACATTGCCATTTTCGTCAACCACGCGTTCGCTTATTGGATATAGGTGCTTACCAATAATGCCCGTGTTGCCATTGTCGTCCACCGTGTCAGTTATGTTATTGCTGTTTACATAGGTGCGATATCTTCCCGTTGCGCGGTCGTACACCATTTGTTCAAATGTGATATATGCCCTGCCCGATTGAGTTTGATTTGTGCGGATATATCCACTTATTAAATCGATGTGGCTGTAATCCACGCACGCCCAACTTGGTTCTAGCCTAATAACCATAAGCCCGCCCGCTGTGCCTGGTTCGATATATGTGGTTTCTGCACTGCTTACATTTATGTCGATTGTGCCGTCAAAATCGCCAGTTGGCTGACTGCGGGTTATGTTGTAATTTTCCATGTAAATGTTGTTTTGTTTTAACTGCTCTGGCTGAATGGTTAGGTTTACAACTCCCAACGCCAAGTTTTCGTTAGATTTTGCGCGTATGGTTATTTTTATTGTTACATCTGTGGTTATGCGGCGATAGTTAAAGTCGTCAAACACGGTTAGGTTGATTGAGTAAATTAGTCGGTCATCATCTTTAACATAACTTATAAATATGCCGTCTTTGAACCATTCTGGAATGGTGTTGATGTTTGCAAAAGTTTTAATTTGATTAAAGCCTATTTTGCCTTCTATGTCAGCAGAAACCAATTCAAAATCAATAAACAAACTATCTTTATTTTCTTCGTTAAGGATTATGCGGTTGCCGCTTAAAATATAGTCCACATTTGTGCTTTGCTCAGCGGTTCCAAGCCAAGTGGTTGAAAGGCTGGCTTGTATTTTTGCGGTTGTGCCAATTGAAATTGTGCTGTTGCTGCTGCCAACTTCAACACTGCTTGCCGACTGAATTACATTAAAGGTTATATATGTACTGTAAAGTTCAATTTGCCTTACACCTTCAAAATAACTTGTCCCCACATTTTGCCTATAATACTCTTGCGCATTAAACAATATGCGAAGTTGGTATCTTGCGCTTGTTCTATTAAAATTAACCGCACTAAGTTTGCTTGCGTTTGGTGTTGCGGTAAATGTTAATGTTTGCGCGCTTGTGCCAAAGTTTATAAGCTCAGCTTTATTCAAGTCAACAAATTCAAATGTTAAGTAATTGCCAATCTGAGTTAAATTGTCCGAAACCGACAAGAAGTCGTAAATCGATTTTGTGTTGATTGTGTCAATTGCAATTTCTTGCCCTTGCGCGTTTTTGTTTTCGTTAGAAAAGTACAAGTTGGCAACAAATTCTTTTTGCGTTTCGCCGTCAATTGAATACACCGCGTTGTTTGTGCTGCTTAAATTTACGTCGGTTACGCCATATTGGGTGAAGAATATCGCGTCTTCGTACATGGTTTCATCAAATTGGCTGTAGATGCGCAAACGAATAGGTAAATTTCTGCTTACCCCAGTAAATCTAATTTTTGTGCCGTCAATAATTTGTGCAAAATCGCCACCTTCAATTATTTTAAACGAAATTGGTGTGTTTGTTGGCACTCTTGTTAAAGTTATTAAGCCGCTTTGATTGTCCGATTTTAAAATGTTGTATGTGTTAGAATTTACAATGTCAAGCTGATTGTCGCCTGTTGTGTTGCCCGTGGTGTGATAGTTGATTATTGTGGTGTGGATGTCGTTTATTTTGTTTGAATAAATCTTTTCCACATGCTCTTGCCCGTTTATGCTTGATATGCCCATGGTTTGCAATCTTTCAATTGCAAGTGGGTTTGAATTGTAAAGCAAATATGGCAAATCAACCACAAGGCCGTTGATTGAAATTTGATTTAAATTGCCAATTGACCAAATGCTTATATAGTCTTGCTTTATTGTCCCATTTTCAACCACATCTGACAAAATTTCGCTTGCCAAAGTTTGTGGATTTACATAATAGTATTTGTTGCTTTCATCAAACCTAGTAAATTCATCAGCATGCAAAGTCCCTTCGCTATCTACATAACTTTTAATGTTTTCCGCCCACTTGTCTGGCAATTTGTAATAAGTTTCGCTGTCAGATAATTCTTCTTCTCTTGACAAAACAGCAAATTTTCCAAAATCATCTTTGCGGAAATAGGTTGTGTCACTACCAGCACCTTGCCCATTGTGTTCAATTTCAGTTTTTGATATTTCTTCGTAAAAATCTTCTTGCTCGTTTGCAACTGCAAAGTTATATTCTTCGTCTGTGTAGGCTGAATATAATTTCAGGTCGTCCTTTATAACAAGTGCGTAATTTTTGCCACTATCAATTGCGCCATTTTCTTGTTTCTTTGCAATCTCGCCGTCCGCTTTGCCAAGGAAATAACAATGCTGCTCACTGTTTGAAACATTGCTGCCGGTTATAAGGTAAATTGTCTCACCCTCTATATCAACATTCACAAAGCAGCCGGTTGCGCTAACGCTATTGCCATACGCCAAGCCTGCCACAGTTTTGCCTTGCAGATGATAGCCGTCCGCATTGGAAATTGTTTCCACGCTGGTGTAAGTTATTGTATCGTTTGTGCTTGCATTTGTTTGCACCAAAATGCCAGCAACTTTAACACCTTCCCCACTTGCCGACAACACGCTTAATGTGTCTTGTTCAACTGTAGAAATAACCTTTGCGCGTGTAATGCTGTTGTTCCCAGTTGAAGCAGCAATTATGCCAGCAACCACACCTTCGCTAGAATTACTTATTAAAGTCAATCCAAGGGTGGCGCAGTCGTTAATTTGCATGTTTGTTGATGTACCAATTATGCCGCCCAAATATGAGTTGGAACTATTTTCGATTGTAATTTTTCCGCCAACAAGCAAGTTTTTAATTTCGCCCGCTTGCGCATTGCCAACCACCGCACCAACATTAAATGTGGCTTGTGAACTACCAGATTTTTGCACCTTTGCCAACACATTTACATTAAGTTGCATTTCGTTAAGTCTGTCAAGCGAGAAGTCGCCCAAAATGCTTGATGTGCCGTTGGAATTTTCACCCGCAATAAAGCCGATGTTGTTTGTTGAAAAGTTAGATGAGATAATAATTTCTCTATCAGATTTTACAATTGCATTTTTAACATCAATCCTCCCGTAGTTTATGCCCACATATCCGCCAAACGAAATTGTGTGCGAATTTAGCTCGTCCGCATTATTTAGATTGACGTCGCCCAAAAGGTTTACATTAACTTGTTTTATGCTGCCAAAGTTTACGCCCGCAATAAAACCAACTGCGGCGTTGTTGTTGCTTGACTGCAATTGATTTGACATGCGAACAAACACATCCAAATTTGACACATTTGGTAAATTGCTTTGGTTGCTGCCAATTATTGCAAACAAGCCAGCAACATCTTTTGTTACATTCTGCGAACCAAAATTGTATGAAACGCTGTGCGCATTTGCCAAATTTAGCGCATAGGTTATGCTATGCTGTGCGGTTAAAATTTCGCCATTTGGAAGGGTTATTTTGTTTGTGCCATCCAAACTGCCAGTAAATGTTTCAACTTTGCCGTCCTTTATGCCAATTGGAACAAATTCGTTAGTTAGTTCAATGTCGCTTGTAAGCGAATAGTTTGCGTTTAGCGCATTGTTTATCTTTGCAAAATCTTGCGCTGAACTTATAGTAAATCTGTTTTGCAAACTGCCGTCACCAATAGTTATAACAAACTCATCATACACATCGTATTGTTCTGTTGCGCTGTTGAATGAATCAAGTGTGTAAACTTTAAGTTTAAATATGCCGCCACCAGTTGTTTGTCCGCGATAGTTTGCAGTAAAGGTTGCCTTGCCAATAAGCACGCTGCTTGATGTTTGCTTTTCAAATTCAAAATCGGATAGGTTTATTGTTGACAAATCCGCTTGTTTTAGTTGTGGCTTGCCGTCTACATCAAATCGAATGTTGCCCTCGCTATCTTGTTCGTATTGCAAAAGTTCATAGCCCAAATCACCTTTTGTAAAGTTGTTTGCGTTGAAATTATTCCAACTAACAACCGCGCTTACATCAAAAGTTATGTTTTGCGCGCCGTTAATAAACGACTTGTATAAATTGTCGTTTTTAAGCCCGTCAGCCGAAATGGTAAGGTTTGCGCTCTTTTCAAATCCAACAATTTTTACCCCAACATTTTTGCCCGAAGTAACATTGTAATTGTTAAGCCTTGTTGGCACAAGGGTTAAATTTACGCGCTCGGCTGCAATGCTGTTTTTAAGCGTTATTGTTGCAGTTTTGCTAAACTTGTCGTTAAGGTCGGTTGCAATGTTTAGCGACAAAACATCTTCAATCAAGTCGGCTTGCGAACTTACTAATCGCTCGCCGTCCATGTAGTACACAGCCAAGTTGTTGATGTTGTCAACTGCCACCCGTCCGTCTTGCGTTTTAAAGTAAATTTGTTTGGTTGCGTTGGCTTCGTTTGCAGAAAATTTAATGTCAAGTTTGCCTGCATTTTCAAACCCTTCAACATACGCAATGCGCAAATTGTTTAAATCTAGCGTTGGGTCGATTTTTATATTTTTAATTGGAACAAAGCATGCAAATTGCCCAATAATATAATCTTCTTTTAATACTATAATTCCGTTTTCAATCACATAGTGTTTTACATAGATATCCAAAAGTTGAGTTTGTGCATTGTCGCCCGTAGCGCGGAAACTGAAATTTGTACCCGTTCTATACTCGTCCGCCGGGGTGATTTCTGTCAACGCGTTGTTGCTAAAATACTGGCTGCTTTCAACCGCGTGCGGAACAATTTTAATTTGCTTAATACCCGTGTTCTGCCCGTTGCTGTCAACAAGTTCAAAATCCGAAACATTGTTGGTTATTGCAACCGCATAGTTTACTGTTTGCTTTCCGTCAATTTCTGGCGCTGAGTCAAAGGCTTGGTCGGACAATCTTAAATTGTTAAAATCGTTTGCGCGCTGAGTGGTAATGTCAATCTCGCCCGTAGTTGGCAAAACTTTGCGCACAACAAATCTTGCATCCAAATTTTCTGCGTTGCCAACAATAACTGAAATGTTGCTTGTGCTAAGGTTGTCCGCATTGGATAAGTCAAAATCCATTTTGTACAAAATGTAATTGTAGCCGTCTTCTGTCCCCCTACTATCTTCGCTAAGTTTGCTTAAATTTATTGTTTCAACCGCATAGCCGCCGTCCAAAAACTTGATGTTTGGATTGCTTGATGTTAATTGCACGCTGGTGTTGTCAAATTGCTGGCTGGCGTTTATGTCGTAGTAAACTTTTAGGTAGGCGGAATTTATGCCGCTGTTAAGGTTGAGTGCATTGTCAAGTTTTTGGTCTCCCCAACTGGTTGTTTTGTCGCCAGCATAAGCGGTAACTTGGCTTGCTGTAACCACCCTTTTTACATTGATTGTAAGGCTGATGTATTGCCTTTCAACTTGTCTGTTTGCAAAATAGTCTGGCACACAAACCGCCCTAACAACAAAACTGCCCTCGTTTACATTGCTGTTAAATTTTATGTCCACGCGCTGATTTATTGAAATGGTTGTGCTTTCTGTTGATTGCTGACCATTAAAGCTGAACACGCGGTCGCTATCTATAAGTTCAAGTTGCCTTATAATTGTGTTCTGCTGAACAAATGAGAAGTAGGCAGAAATTTGATTTTGAATGTTGTATATGGTGGTGTCAATTTCTGGCGTGTCCGTGTTTTCATCTAGCAAGTCGGTTTTTATTGCGGATGGCAGATAGGCAATATCTATGCTGCGCGTAACCGATGGAGTGTACAAATCCGCCGCATTTGTAAAACCGCTTAATTCGTACTTAAAAGTGATTTGATTTAAGTTTGCACCCGTTTTGGCTTCCACATGATAGGCGTTATCCACAAGCGAAATTTTTATGCCGTCTTCAAAATCTGGCGCGTCAAGATTATATTTGCGCCCGTTCATGCTGGACAAATAAACATTAAGATTGTATTTAGCCTTAACATTTGGATTTGCGGTTTGCACGCCCTCGCCTTGATAGTACAAGCTGTTGTTTTGCGCTTGTGGCAAAACCAAATCTACTGCCTTAAAATCGCTTGCTGGGTATAAGGTAAACGAATCGCTAACCGAACCGCCGTCCTTAAAGTTAAGGGTTGGCTCAAAGCGCTGTTCTTCCACCACATACACATCAACTGGGCAGGTAATATCTGGGTTAAAATCGCTGGTGGCGGTAAGGCGAATTACATAGTTTGTGCTGGTTAAATTGTAGTTGTCGTTTACACTAATTGTTTTGCCGTCTTCGCTTACGCTTATTGCGGAAGTGTCCGTGTTGTTGTCCGCCTTAAAACTGGTTGTGCCGTCCTCATTTAAAACATAATAGCCAACTTGATTTGTGCTGCTATCAAAAGAAAATTTAGCACCACGCATTGTGCTGCCCGCTGGAATATATTTAATTGCGTTAAGGTCGTTAAGAGTAGCACTGCCGCCTTTTGCAACTGCTATTAGGTTGCCAAGGTTCATCTCCATGCCGGTTAGCGTTGGCGAAACTGAATAGCCTATTGTTGTGCTTTTGCCCGAGTTAAGTTCGCGGAAACTGAGTTTGGTGTCAATATGTTCGTCTTTGCTTATGTTTAGCGGAATGGTTATGTAACTGCCGCTGTTTATAATTGTGCCAGAATGGATGGCATCGCTGCCGCTAAATCCGCCATTGCTAAGGTTTGTTAGTACAATTTGCCCAAGGTTTTTTGCCTTTACCCCATTAACCTTAACTTGTAAATACATTGTGGTGTTGAGGTTACCGTTTTCATCTGGCTTAATATCCGTGTCGTTGCCAAAAAACAGTTCAAGGTTGTTGCCTTCAACTTTTTGCCAATTTTCCCCTTCTGTAAACGAATAGAAAATTTCCCATGACAATTTTTTGTACTTGTCACCACAGCCGGTAAGCAGCCCACACATGGCAAACATCACCACCGACACAAACACTAAACATATTTTTTTAAACTTACTCATAACCCCTCGTTAACTTGCTTGGCAACCTTTTTCAAACTTAAATGAATTTGACAAAATGCTACAAATTGTTCCCTTAACAAGTATTATTATTTTTATTATATAAAAATATACAAAATAAGTCAAATAAATATCGAAAAAAGTAATATTTTGTTGTAAATTAAAAAATAAAATAAAATTAAGCAAAATATTTGTTTGTAGTATTTCTTTTAATTTTTTAAAAAATTTTTAAAATTTTTATAAAATTTGATAAAAAATGATTGAAAAATGCGCATTTTTTGATATAATTTAATAAATTTTTTAATTTTTTTTGTTTTTGGAGGAAAAATGCAAAAGGTTTTAAGCAGCATGCGGCAAGCGATTGAAAAGTACAATTTAATTGAAAATGGGGATAAAATTGCGGTTGGAGTAAGCGGTGGCAAGGATAGTTTGGTGCTGTTAAAGGCGCTTAGCATGTTTAAAAAATTTAATTTGTACAATTTTGACATTGTGGCGGTTACAATCGATTTGTACTCGGGCAAGGCGGACTATGGCGGGATAAAAAAGTTTTGCGACGAGCTTGGCGTTGAGTATGTTGTTGAAAAAACCGATATAAACGAAGTGGTTTTTAATGTTAGGAAAGAAAAAAATCCGTGCAGTCTATGTGCCAAAATGCGGCGCGGCGCGCTTAATGCGGTTTGCAATAGGATTGGATGTAACAAATTGGCACTTGCTCACCACAAGCAAGATGTGATAACCACCTTTTTTATGAGTTTGTTTTATGAGGGGCGGCTTAGCACGATGCAGCCAAAATCGTATATGAGCAACACAAAAGTCACCTTAATTCGTCCGTTGTTTTTAACCGAAGAACAAAAGATTATAACTGCAAGCAAAAATTTTCCAATATTAAAAAGTATTTGCCCAGCAAATGACGACAGCAAGCGAAAAGATATTAAAGAACTTGTATTTAGAATTGAAAAGGAAATTCCAAATTCAAAAAAGCGAATCGACCACGCAATATTTTCACCTGAGAGTTATAATTTAATTAAGGAAAATTATTAAAAATTTAAAAAATAAGCAAAAAATGCAAAATTTGGCTTATTTTTTTGTTTTTTAAATAATTTTTTTAAAATTTTTTATTTTTTATTAAATTAACTAGCAACAAAAATTTCTACAATATTTTTTATTTTTTTTAATTTTTTGACATATTCCGCGCTTGTTGTAAATAGGTTAAAATAAGGAGTTTATATGAATGAATATTTAGACGAACGCGTATTGCAACTTGCCGAATATATTTTGGACAATCAAACCACAATCCGCGCCACTGCGGCAGCATTTAATATACCCAAAAGCACTGTACACCACGATTTAAGCGTAAAATTAAAATATCTTAACTATCCGCTATTTTTAAAGGTCAAACATTTACTAGACGAAAATTTCAGTATAAAACACATACATGGCGGCGAAAGCACCAAACATAAATATGAGCAACTTAAACGCGAAATTAACAATAATGATGAAATCGAATTTACAAACATACTTTAATTTTTCTAAATAGTTGTAAAATTAATAAAAAATTAAAAAAATAAGCATTTTAAATTGTTTTTTGCTTATTTTTTTTGCAATTTTTATTGATTTTTTTAAATTTATTAACATTTTAGAATATTAATTATCATTTTGTTGAAGTTCTGTGCGAAGCTTCATCCACAACTTTCCCATAACATTTTCACCCTTTCTGTCTGGACCAATTCCCCAAAAGCTATCAACTGGGCTATCTTCACAAATTAAATAGTCTTTGGTTTCTAACAGTTTCTTTTTAACAAATGGATGTTGGTTAAGTTTGGCGCGCAAAATGCGTTCCATAACATCGACCTTAATTTCGTGCCAATTTGCCACAATATTTTCTTTATTATTATCCGCAATGCTTTTTGCCTCGCCTGGCGAACGGGCTTGAAAAATTTTATCCGCAATTTCGGGCACGCTATCAACAAATTTCGCGGCTTGATAGGCATGTTCAACAGTTGAATAAACCTTACCGTCAAGCTCAACCATAAATGCGGAAAAATTATCAAAACAATAAAATTCGCGCGTGTAAAAACCGATATAATCATTCACCCCTTCAAACAACCAGCCGTCCCTATATTTTTCAAGTTCCATAAAATCTCCTTAACAATTACAATATAAACAAAATGCAGTTTAAAGTCAATTGATTGATTAAAAATAAATAAAAATTTGCAAAAATATTAAAATTTAATGTATTTTTGATATTTTTTAAACATTTTTTGATTATTTTTTAAATATAAAATTAAAATTACCACAAATATTATCCATAAATATTTATAAATAAAATTACCCAGCCTATTAAATTTTAAACTTACCACCCCAACAATTTGATTTGCGCTTACCACATTTTCACATATCATGGCAGCATAATCGAAATCAACTGAATTTAAATAATCTATTCTATCCTTATAATTTTTTAAATTTATTTGTGCATTGTGAATAGTAGCCATAAACGGATTGTTATCCCCCGCGCATAAATAATATATCCGCCCGTCAAATTCGCTTATTTTAAGCAGTCTATGAGTAACAATCCCCAGCCCGTCAACATCAAAAGCCACCATATCCCCAACCCCTATTTTTTTATAAGGATTAATTAAAACAAGGTCGCCTTTATTTAGTGTTGGTTGCATGCTGTTTGACTCCACAATAGCAAATTTTATATTAAACAAATTAAGCACAAAAACGGCACTGCACACAACAATTAAAACATAAATTAAATTTTTAAATAAATCTTTAAAAAATTGCTCCACATCTCTATTTTAATTTAAAAATTTGGTAAAAAATATAAAAAAATTAACTTTTTTGCGTATTTTTTTAAATTTTTTGTTAATTTTTTGCAAATTTTGTAATATTTTTAATTTATTGTTAGATAAATATTTCATTTTTGCACTAATTAATTGACAAAAAAGTTATTAATCCTTATAATTATTATTAAGGAGAATTTATGCAATTAAAAATTTACAATTCGCTAACAAGGCAAAAACAAGCAATCAATCCAATCAACAACACGGTCAACTATTATTTTTGCGGACCAACTGTATACTGGTTTCAACACATTGGCAACATGCGCGCATTTTTTGTTATGGACAGCGTGCGCCGTGCGGTTAAATATTTAGGATACAACATCAACCACGCCATGAACATAACCGACGTTGGGCATATGACAAGCGATGCGGATGAGGGTGAAGATAAAATGGAAGTTGCTTCTAAGCGCGAACACAAAACGCCAGAAGAAATTGCAGCATATTATTGGGACATTTGCCACAAAGACATGCAAGCGCTTAACATTGAAGAACCCGAGCATATCTGCCCCGCCACCAGTGTTATACCAGAAATTATTGCTTTTGTGCAGAAGATTTTGGATAACGGATACGGATACATCACCCCAAACGGCGTGTATTTTGACACAAGCAAATTTGCAAACTACGGCAAACTTGGCGGAATGAATCAGAACGAGAAAAAGTTTGGCGCGCGCATTGAAGTGGACGATTTTAAACACAACCCAGCCGACTTTGTGCTTTGGGTGCTGGCAAAAGACAATCACATTCAGCGTTGGGATAGCCCATGGGGAGTTGGATACCCCGGCTGGCATATTGAATGCAGCGCAATAGGCAACAAATTTTTGGGCGAACATATAGACTTGCACGGCGGCGGAGTTGAGCATCGCACTGTTCATCACGAAAATGAAATTGCACAAAATTACGCGCGCTGCTTGCACGATGTGGTTGACATTTGGTTTCATTTGGAACACCTTATGTTTAACGGTGGAAAGATGAGCAAATCAACGGGCGGAATTTACACGCTTAGCAATATTATAGAAAAGGGTTACAGCCCAATGGATTTGCGCTTGTTTTATTTGTCTGCGCACTATTCTAAGCCACAAAACTTCACCTTTGAAGCACTGGATAACGCAAAGGAAAGTTATTTAAATCTTAAAAAATTGTTGTTAAAGCACAAATCAGCCACACCGTCAACCGACAAGCAGATTATTGAAAATTTAAAGACAAAGTTTAGCGAGTATGTTGCGGACGACATAAACAGCCCACTTGCCCTTTCTGTTATGTGGGAGGCGTTAAAAAGTCCTGCCAGCCATGACATCTATGATTTGGTGCTGGATTTTGACCGCTTTTTGGGCTTGAAATTAAGCGAAGTGGAAGAAGAAAAGCAAGCCATTCCGCAAGAAATTATCGACATTGCCCAAGAGCGTAAACTTGCGCGCATCAACAAAGATTATGCAAAAAGTGACGAGTTAAGGGATAAAATATCATCGCTTGGCTACACCATTTTGGATAAACCTAAAAACGAATATGAAATTGTTAAAAAATAGAGCCAAAACGGCTCTTTTTTGTGCGATTTAATTTTGATAAAAAGCATTTTTGTGGTATAATTATTGCATGTATAAACTATCCGAAGTTGAAAAACAACGCCTTATTGACGAAATGCTGGATTTTTTGTTTAAGGAGATTGGGATAAGCGCAAAAGTTGACAACAGCCGCGCCACACTAAACACCCTAATGCTGTTAAACACAAATTTTCCGCTTGGCGACTATTTTTATTCGTTACAAGACAAGTTGCTTAGTTACGAAGCACAAAAGAATATGATAATTCCGCAATTTGACGATGGTGTGAAAAAACTAGATTTTCCTTACATTAAAGCGGACATGCTTGTGTTTTTTGGTAATACGGTTATCCGCGCGGACACGGAAAATTGTTTGGAAAATAAAATGCTGCTTTGTGCGGGCGTGCAGATAAACGAAAAGTTTTATGAGCTTTTAAAACAGACTGGCTTTAATTTGCAATTTGATTCGCCCTACATAATAGAAGGATACAATTTAAATTGCGAATATATTGCCAAAATTGTGCTTGATAACAATATATCAAACCTTACATCCGCCGTGCGCCAACTTGCGCAATTTGTTAAAGCGGAAAATTTAAACACGCTTGCCGTTCAGCTTGTTGATGAAAAAATTAAAGAGTTGTTTTTAACCGAATTAAAAAACCAAAATGTAAGCGCAAAAATTGTGTTTGTTTTGCCTACAAATATTTAAACAATTTTACTTTGCTTTCGCAAAGCGCGCTTGTTATGTTTTGTGCGGCAGCAAGAAGTTGGCTTGCCGTTTTTTGAGTGGCGGATTTTTGATAGGATTTTTCCACCCCCGCATTTATTTTGTTTAAATTTTCAACCGCGTTTAGCAACCCGTTTAAAAAGGCAAAGACATCAAAATCTTTAACTTGTTTGCTTGCTTGCACCTTTACATTAAACAACAAATTTAAATTTTCCATTGCCGTGTCGATGCTTTTGCGCGCATCAACAATTGCCTTAGATAGGGTTAAATTTACATTTAAATTTGAATTGAAAGACAGCTGCTTACACTCGTCTAACAAGCACAAAACTTGGTTTAATTTATCCGCCACATTTAGCGAATTGCTTGCATTGTACGCGCTGGTTAAATTTAAATAATCTTGCTCGCTTAAAATTGGAAAATCGTCATACATACCATATTTTATGCGCAAAAAAATTTGGTTAGAATATTCTTTTTGCCGCGCACAAATATTTGTTAAAATTAATAGATATTATTATGAAAATTTGTGTGTACGCCATTGCAAAAAACGAAATTAAATTTATTGACCGCTGGTTTAAATCGGTGCGCGAAGCGGATTACGTTTGCGTGCTTGACACGGGCAGCACGGATGGAAGTTATGAAAAATTTTGCAGTTTAAACATAATTTGCAAGCAAAAAAAATACGATTTTTTCCGCTTTGACAACGCGCGCAATGACAGCATGGAACTTATTCCAGACGATGCCGATGTGTGCGTGTGTGTGGATATTGACGAAATTTTTGCACCCGGCTGGGCGGACAAAATTCGCAAGCAATGGACGGCGGACACCATGCGGGCAAGGTATAGATACACTTGGAATTTTAACCCAGACGGCAGCGAAGGGATTGTGTTTATGGCGGACAAAATTCACGCAAACAAAAAATTTTTTTGGACGCATCCAGTGCATGAAGTGCTTACCCCAAACTTTGACGGACCATACAAAACAATCGACCTAAATGGTGTGCAGTTAGACCACCGCGCCGACCAGACAAAATCGCGCGCAAGTTATTTAAAACTGCTTGAATTATCAGTTAAAGAAAACCCGTCTGACGACCGAAATATGCACTATCTTGGGCGGGAATATATGTTTAATGGCGAGTATAAAAAAGCGATTGCCGAGTTGAAACGCCATTTAAACAACAAAAACGCAACTTGGGCGGATGAGCGTTGCGCCAGCCTTAGATATATCGCCCGCTGTTATGGGTATTTAGATAAGCCAAAAAAGCAAGAAGAATTTTTGTTGCGCGCCATTTTGCAAGCACCTTATTTGCGTGAGCCATATTTTGAATTGGGCGTGTTTTACTACGAGCGCGGCAAATTTTTGCTGGCTGCAACATTTTTAACCGAGATGCTAAAAATTACCAAGCGCGATTTAAACTATATAAGTTCGCCCCTGTGTTGGGGAAGTTTGCCGTACGATTATCTTTCCATTTGTTTTGCCGAACTTAACGATTTTGCCCGCGCAATACAATATGTTGACAAGGCAATTGAACTTTCAAGCGAAGAGCGGCTTAAACAAAACAAGCAATATTTTTTATCCAAATTAAAATAGAAAAAGTTTAAAAAATACTATTGACAAAAATTAAATTTATGCTAAAATAAACAGCATGAATAAATATATTTTTGAAGAAACACAACAATTTTTAATCAACAAATTTGGCGAAGAAAAAGAGGACGTTTTGCCAAACGGCTTACCCCGCCGCGTGATAAACGTCCCACTTAATTGCTACAAACAAATCATCAGCGATTTGGTCGAAATTTTTGCCACACAAAACCTTGATTTAGACCGCTATCCGCAGTACGAAGTTGCGCTTTCCAAGTTTATGAAGGAAGCCAACAGCAAATCCATTGACCGCGTTAAGGTTATTCTTTCGCGCTACAAAAGCAAGCATGTTAAGGAATCGTATTGCGCCAAAAAGCAACTTTTGACCTTGGCTGACGAACTTAACAAGACATTGCAAACCGCTGGATTTGAATACAACTTGCTTGCCGATTTTGAAAATGTTTTAAAATGCGGCAAGGGTTTACAGAAAGCCGAAACGCTTACCAAGCCTTACATAAAGGGTTATGCAACCGAGTTTTGGAATCATTAGCACGCAAGTGCTAATTTTTTATTTTATAACCACCTTGCCGTCCACCCAACTGTTGAAGAAATTGGTTAAATCGGTTTTTGCCGCTTCATTGAACGCAGAAATTAAATTTTGTGGTGTAACGTTGGTATATTTGTTTTGTTCAAAATAGGTTTTAAGCGCATTGTAAAACGCTTTTTTGCCAATTAAATTATACAGACTATCGTACATAAGCACGCCCTTTACATAGATGCAATAGGTGTACTCGGGTTCGGTGTTGTATTTGTCCACCGCGCGCATGCTTGTGTCGATTGATTTAAGCACATCTTCGTACACCGAGATAAACAGCGAATAATTTTCGCGCTCGGCTTTTAACATGTCGGCATGATTTAAATTGTAACCCTCGTTGTTGTCATAAAACAGCAAGGTGCAAAATTCTGTAAGCGATTCGTCCAACCACGGGTACAAAAATTCGTCATTGCCAACCATGCCGTACCACCACTGGTGTGCAGTTTCGTGCACAATAACATTTTTGTAATCGTCCGCATTTTGGATGTCGCTTGCAATCATAACCAGATTTGGATATTCCATCCCGCCTTGAATAAAATCGGATTTCACCACACAAAAATTTTTGTACGGATACACTCCAAAAAGATTACTAAAAGTGTTTATTGCATCCACTGCCGCCTTCAAACTTCCTGTGCTGTCCGCATCGTCAAAATAGAAATATTGAACTTGTACTTCGCCCGCTTTTTCGCTTTCCACACTAAATTTGTCGCTTAGCACCATGGCAAAATCGCGTACAACTTTGGCAGAGTAAACAGAAGTGGTGGTGTTTTCGTTTGCCATTTCTTCCACCAAATCGCCCGTGTGTGCAACAAGATAGTTTTTGTCCGCAGTTAAGGTTACATTGTAGTTTGCCATATCGCTGTAAAATGGGTCGCCGTTTGAATTGTAGCCGGATAAATTAAATCCGTTTGCGTCATACACGCACGCAATTGGGTAGAAATTGGCAAGGTTTATTGTGTTTGCGCCATAGCCAAATCTGTGCTGGCAATTTGGCAAGGTGAAATTGTATTCAAATTCAATTTCCACACTGTCGTCTGGCATAAGGCTAAACGGCAAATCCACTTCCAAAATTCCGTCATATTCGCCAACATAATTTATGTTTGTGTCACCACCCGCCACCTGCAAGCGCGTTATGTTAAACTCAGCATAACTTACCCCATTTGGATAGGCGTCATTCATTCTGTTTTGTGGCACGATGGTGTTGGTTGCACCCTCTTTAAAAAAGTTTGGATAGATGTGGAAAGGCAGCTTTTTTATAACCGCTTGGGCGTGGTTTATGTAATTTACCTTTTGCTTGACCGCGGCGTGATGTGTGTTTACATCAAAATCAATGTCGATGTTGTAACAATTTAATTTGTCCGCAATGCTGTTTAGATCATCCTGCTTTTTTTTGCAGCCAGACAGCGCAAACAAGCAGAAAAACATCAATGCCACCAAAATTAGGCAAATTGTGCGTTTTAAATAGGATTTTTTTAAGGTTTTCATATTTTATCATATTAAAGCGGGCGCGGTAATAGAACATGCCAGTTATTAACAATTTTTAATTGTTCGTCCGTTTTGTTTTACAAAAAAAATTTTTTATGCTAAAATGCAAGTATGAGTTTTTGCAAATTTAGTCCAAGTTACCAAGTTAATGGTAAAACCATGGTTGATAATGCTTTTATCAACGATTTTTTGCCAAAAGCGCCCGATGTGTGCGTTAAGGTGTATCTGCTGGGGTTAAGCAAATGCGGGCAGGACGATGCCAACAACAATTTATCCTACTTTGCCACACAACTGGATATTTGCGAAGACGATGTAATTTCTTGCTTTAAGTATTGGGAAAGCCTTGGTTTGGTGCAAGTGCTGTCAACTGAACCTATTGAAGTTAGATATATGCCTTTGTCCAGTGCAGGCACAACCATAAAAAAGTTTAAAGAAAGCAAGTATACCGATTTCAACATTCAAGCACAGGAACTGTTTGGCAAGCGCATGATTATGCCAAATGATTTTGCTGAGTTTTATAATTTGATAGAAAATCACCATTTTGAAATTGACGCGCTTATCACCCTTATAAAATATTGTGTTGAGTTAAAAGGGTTTAATTTAAGCCCCAAATATGTTATCACCGTTGCCCGCGATTGGGAAAGGGAAGGTGTGCACACCCGCCAGCAAGTGGAAGATAAAATTTTGGAACTTGGCTTGTTTGACGACAATGTAAATCAAATCTTGTCCGCCATGGGCAGCAAACGCCATGTGGATATCGAAGATAAAAATTTGGTTAAAAAATGGCTTAATGACTTTGGTTTTGAGCTTAGCACGGTGATTTATGTTGCAAAACTTTTAAAAACCAAGCGCCGCAAGGCCGACTTCTTTACACTTGATGATGCGCTTACAAAGTATTACGAAAACAAACTTCTTTCAGTTAAGGAAATTGAAAATTTTGAATCTGAGCGCGACAAATTGTTCACCCTTGCCCGCAAAATCAACAAACAACTTGGCTTGTATTATGAAAATTTGGACAAGGTTATTGACACCTATCTTTTGCCATGGATAAATATGGGCTTTGACGGCGACACACTGCTGCTGGTTGCGGACAATTGCTTTAAATCGTCCATCCGCACACTTGAAGGGCTTAACAACATTGTGCAAAAGTTGTTTAAACTTGGCATCGTTAACAGCGAAGGGTATTTAAAATATCTATCCGATTTGGCCGCGCAAGACAATCTTATTAAAGAGGTGCTTAGTGCGCTTAACCTTAACCGCAACGTTATTGCTATGGATAGAAATTTTTACAAAACCTGGACATTGGATTGGCATTTTAGCCACCAAATTGTTTTGTACGCATGCGAGCGCAGTAAAGAAAAGGCAAACGCTTTGCAATATCTAAACAAGGTGTTGTCTAACTGGCACACGCAAGGGGTTGACACGCTGGAAAGAGCCAAAGCAACCAATTTTGATGCGGAAAAAACTGACTTTATACACAACAACTACACCGACGAGCAGATTAAAAGTCTTATATCCAACTTGGATGAGGTGGAGGTTTAATGAACAATCAAAAATTGTTGGAAGAAGTTAAACATTCATTCCTAATAAAACGCGCGCGCGCAGAAGAAGAAAATGCGGCGTTTATCTCTTCCATGTGCCAAAATGAAGAGTTCGACAAACTTTATTCCGCCTACAACAAAAAAAATTTGGCGTATTTGCGCAGTAAATTTGCGGGCGAAAACCTTCAACTTAAAGCCGAAGTTGATGTGCTTAAACAAAAATTGCAAAACTTTTTAACAGAAAATAATATTGATGCTAATAAACTTGAACCGCAGTACGAATGCCCTATTTGTAACGACACGGGCATTGCAAACGGAAAGATGTGCAGTTGCTTGCTGTCCGCTTTAAACAGCAAAAAGTCAGTGATTATGTCGGGCAATAAAAAGTTTAAATCGTTTGACGAGTGTGATGACAGCATTATGACCGAGCAAGATTTTAAAACGCGCGACCTGCTTAAAACTTGGTGTGAAAAATATCCAAACAGCACTAAATTGAACATAAACATTTTTGGCGCAAGCGGTGCGGGCAAAACTTTTATGCTGGAATGCATGGCTAATGCGCTTGTAAAAGCGGGGCATGCGGTCTGCTTTAAAACCGCGTTTGATGTTAACGAACTTGCCCGCCTTTATCACATTGGCAAAAATTTTGATTTTTCGCTCTGCCTTAATGCCGAAGTGCTGTTTATTGACGACCTTGGCAGCGAGCCTATCATCAAAAATGTAACCAAAGAATATCTTTACAACCTTATCAACACGCGGCAGGCAAACAATCGCCCAACTATAATCTCGTCAAACTTGGATTTAAACAATCTTTTGGACCGCTATGACGAACGAATTTTCAGCCGCCTTGTAAACAAAAAACTTTCAATAAACATAAATTTAACTTCCCCAGACAAGCGCCTTATCTAGTCCGGGGTTTTTATTTGCAAAATAAAAAAAATAATTAATAAAACTTTTAAATTTTCAAAATCGCTTGACAGCCGCCCGCAAATATGCTACACTTACAATGTTTCAAACAAAATTCTTACTTAATTTGCAATCGAAATGAAGAGATTATAAAGGGAAACGCGCTAGGCACAATCTATTGCCCGCATAGGAACAACATTCAAAATGACTTGCTTGTTCTACCAAAAAAATGAAGGGATTATAAAGGGAAACGCGCTTTACTTTATTATCCAACTTCGTGTGTCCCTTTATAGAGGGACAAACAAACATAGGCTTACAATTAATTTGTCCCGCAAATTAATTTAGCAAATGTGCAGTTTGTGACGAGCGGTTATGGCGGAATTGGCAGACGCACAGGACTAAGGGCACACGCGTTAAGAAAAGTTGCCAGTGGCAAGTTTTTAGCGTGCGCGGGCATTGTGTAGCAAAAGCCCCGTTTTGTAAATTTAAACCAGTTATATAACAAGAACAACCCAGTTTACGTTTGAATTTACAAAAACTGTGATATCACAGGATCACAAAACAACTTAATATTACAACAAATCATGCGGTTATGGCGGAATTGGCAGACGCACAGGACTAAGGATCCTGTGATAGCAATATCGTGCAGGTTCAAGTCCTGTTAACCGCACCAAAGAAAAACTAAATTGAACCCTCAATTTAGTTTTTATTTAAAGCAAGCTAACATTATTTCAAACTTCGTTGTCTATTTATTTCATACAAACATATACTTGTTGCACAAGCAACATTTAAAGAATCAATGCCTTCTCGCATTTTTATTTGAACTAACTTATCTGCACTTTCGCTCAAGGCCCTTGATAAACCGGAGTTTTCATTTCCAATCAAAAGCATTGTAGGCTTTGCGAAATCGCAGTCCTGTAAAATATTATTCGTTTGTAAACTAGTGCCAATAACTTGAAAATTTTGATATTTATTTTTAAAATTGCCAACCAAATCATTAAACTCATTTTGTGATTTTAAAATTGTTATACCCATTTTGAAAAAAGAGCCCATCGTTGAAGTAATTACTTGATGGTCGTATAAATCAACCCCATGACCAATTATAAATATATGATCAACATTTAGAGCATCACAGCTTCTTATAATAGTGCCTAAATTCCCTTTTTTTGATGGTCTGTCCAATAAAAGAACAAGCGGATTAGAAGAAAAATTTAATGTTGAAACATCTTTCATTTCTAATAAAGCCAAAATTTCACTTGTATCGCTTTTATCACTCAATTTTTTCATTAATTCATGGCTTAAAACATAATTAAACTTTGCTAATGATAAAATGCTTTTTGCCCAATTCGACAATTTATTGCTATCACAATAAATTAATGCAAAAATAGACCAACTATTCGAAATTGCTTCTTTAATATTTTGAACTCCCTCCACAAAGAAAAGCTTCTTTTGTTGGCGTTTGTTTCTATTTTCCTTTAATGCTACTATTTCTTGAAATGTGGCATTTTCTTTTCCAATTCGCAATAATTTCATTTTAACCTCATGGATTAATTATAGCACAAAAATATTTAAAACCCTATTGAATTTAAACATATTATTAAAAAGCACGCGTAAATTCTTTTGTCTAAAAAAATCATCAGAGAGCATTAGACGACACCTTGTCTTATTAACGAGAGCGTGCTAACGCACGCTGACAAGGTGTCGTTTTACAAACAGCTTAAGCAACTTAACCACTGCAAAAGAAAGGGCTAAAAAGTGGGACTTGGGTAAACCCCGTTGTCCCACTTTTTTTAACGCCCATTTTCTATTTGCAGTTTAAGTGAGTTTAGGAAAAGTTTGGGTAAAGTTTAGGAAAATTTAAGTTTTTTTGGGGTTTTGTTTGGGTCAGTTTATTAACTTCTAAATTTAAGCGTGCTATCCTTTTTGTGTTTCAAGGAGATAGCATGAAGGTTATTTTTAACAATGAACTTAATACAGATGTTTTAGATAATTGTTTTTATCAAATCCTTTTGTCTAGAATTTTGGAATTAAAAGATACTTGTCTTTCGTCAGCGAAAGTGTAAACAAAATCTCTTTTCAGTCAAGGTTAAAGTGCATTGTTTCACAAACCTTGACTGAAAAATAAAGCAAAGAAAAAAATATAAACCATTTAACCGCTTTTGTTTCTTTCGCTTGTGTCGAAAGACAAATAAAAATAAAAGGAGTTAAAAACTATGAAAACAGCAGTAATCTATGCGAGATATTCAAGCGACAACCAAACAGAACAATCTATTGAAGGACAACTTAGAGTATGTGAGCAATATGCTCAGAATAACGACATACTCATTTTGAACACCTACATTGATCGTGCTATGACAGGCACAAACGACAATCGACCAGATTTTCAGCGAATGATTAAGGATAGCAATAAAAAAGAATTTGAATTTGTGCTTGTTTACAAGATTGATAGATTTTCAAGGAACAAATACGAAACAGCAAAGTATAAAAAGAT
>CANRIT010000010.1 GCA_947630745.1 uncultured Clostridia bacterium | reverse complement strand
TTTTTGGTTATTTTTTTGGTTATTTTTTTGGTTATTTTTTTGGTTATTTTTTTGGTTATTTTTTTGGTTATTTTTTTACTTGTTTTTTTACTTGTTTTTTTGTTACTTTTTGCACTCGCAAAAAGTAAAAATAAATAAAAGTTAAAAACAAATTAAATAAATTAAAAACTAACTAACCTTCTATAACTGGTTTTTTGCTTTTGGCGCGAAGTTGGTGGTCAAGTATCAATTTCCTTATGCGGATAGATTTTGGAGTTATTTCAACCAGCTCGTCGTCCGCAATAAATTCAAGCGCTTGCTCCAAACTCATATCTTGCACTGGGGTAAGTTTAAGCGCCTCATCACTTGCCGAACTGCGTGTGTTGGTAAGTTGTTTTTTCTTGCACACATTAACCACAATATCTTCCATTTTTGGATTTATGCCAACAACCTGCCCCAAATACACTTGGTCGCCCGGCCGCACAAGCAATCTGCCGCGCCCTTGCGCATTAAACAAGCCATAGGTCACAGCCTCGCCCGTTTCGTAACTTATAAGCGAGCCAGTATTGCGCCCTTCAATTTCGCCCTTGTAAGGCTGATAACTATCAAACACGCTTGAAATTACACCTTCACCGCGCGTGTCGGTAAGCAGTTGTGATTTATATCCAAACAGCCCGCGGCTTGGCACCAAAAATTGCAAACGCATACGGCTACCAATTGGGCTCATATCCAACAATTCGCCGCGCTTTACCCCCATGGATTGAATTACCGTGCCAACCGAATCTTCCGGCACATCCAAAACCACTTTATCAATAGGTTCGCACCTTACCCCGTCAATCTGTTTAAACAGCACGCGTGGTCGGCTAACTTGAAATTCGTACCCATCGCGGCGCATATTTTCAATAAGGATGCTAAGGTGCATCTCGCCACGCCCGCGCACTTTAAACTGGTCAGCAGTGTCGCCGTCCGCAACTTGAAGTGACAAATCTTTAACCGCCTCTTTATACAATCTATCCTTAATGTGGCGGCTGGTTACAAACTTGCCCTCGCGCCCAGCAAACGGGCTGTCGTTAACCATAAAAGTCATTTCCACACTTGGCTCGCTTATTTTAACAAACGGAATAGGTTGCATTTCGTCCGCTTCGCTAACCGTGTCACCAATTGTAATCTCTGGTATGCCCGCAATGCAAATTATGTCGCCCGCCGTTCCCTCTTCAATAGGGTCGCGTTTAAGCCCGTTAAAATTGAAAATGTTAACCACTTTGCCCGTGTAGTGCTTGCTAGGGTCAAAATAGTTTTTAACATATACGGTTTGGTTAAGTTTAAGTTTGCCCGCTTCCACCTTGCCCACAGCAAGTTTGCCAAGATAGTCGTTCTGCTCAGTTGAAGAAACCAGCATTTGAAAAGGTTTGTCAACATCCATTTTTGGTGGGTCGATATGCGAAATAATCGCCTCAAAAAGCGCGGTCATATCTTTACCTTTAACATGATAGTCGCTGGTTGAACTGCCTTCGCGCGCTGAACAGTAAACAATTGGGCTGCTAAGCTGGTCATCGCTTGCGTTAAGGTCAAGCATAAGTTCAAGCACTTCATCCGCCACCACATCCAAACGCGCATCTGGTCGGTCAATTTTGTTTATAACAATAACCACTTTTAGGTTAAGCGAAAGCGCTTTTTCAAGCACAAAGCGGGTTTGTGGCATTGGCCCTTCAAACGCGTCAACCACAAGCAACACGCCATCCACCATTTTTAAAACGCGCTCAACTTCACCACCAAAGTCAGCATGCCCGGGGGTGTCAACAATGTTGATTTTTGTGTTTTTGTAAAAAGCGGAACAGTTTTTGCTTAAAATGGTAATCCCGCGCTCGCGTTCAAGCGAGTTGCTATCCATAACCCTGTCCATAACCTCTTGATTATCCCTAAAAACGCCGCCTTGTTTTAAAAGGGCGTTAACCAAACTTGTTTTGCCGTGGTCTACGTGCGCAATAATTGCAATGTTTCTAATATCCATTTCCGTTTATCCTTTTATTCTTTTATTTTGTTTGCTTTTATTTATCCTTTTATTTAATAAAAAAATTTTGCATAAACAAAATTATATCCCTTTTGGGCATTTTTGTCAACTGGTAAAGGGTAATTTAATAAAATTAAGGCAAGTTTAACCTTTGTTTTAGCGTTATTTAGGGCGAAATTAAAATAATTTGCAACAAAATTATTGCACAAAATCAGGTTTAAAACCAAAAAAATTGGCAAAAATTTGGTTAATAAATAAAAAAATTTTAAAAACACCTTAAAAATAGTTGATTTTTTTATTTAGTTTTGATAGCATTTTAATAGTTGATATGGTCAACGAAAAGGAGAAAGTATGAATTCTATCGGTAAAGGCGATGTCTACAAAGAAGTAGCAGAAGCTGTCGGCATCAGTGCAACCCAAGTTAAAGCTGTTTTGGAAGCAACTGGGGAATGCATCTCTAACCACCTTAAAAAAGGTGAAGAAGTTCATTTTATGGGTTTCATGAACTTTGGTATTAAAGAGAAAAAAGCTCAAACCAAACTTAACCCATTCACCGGCCAAAAAATGAAAGTTGCTGCTTGCAAAGTTCCTACCGTTAAACTTAGTGCTGCTTTCAAAAAATTGTTAAAGAAATAAGATAAATCTTTTTAACAATTAGGTGTACAGCCAAGCTGTGCTTTGTTGTTTACGCAGTCTAACAACAAAACAAACAGGGGAAACAAAAAAGGGAGATCACTCCCCCTTTTTTTGTTGTTTATCGCCAGCCTAAATATATTTAATTCCTTTATTATATTCTACAAATTTCTTCTGCCAGTCGGGATATTTTTCAATATTCTGTTTGTAATACTTTCGCATGTCCTCATAGAAGGCGTTTTTGGCTTGTTCTGGGTCAAAACTATATAAGTTGTGAATGCTTTTGGTTTCCGTGGATATAGCAAAATCTTCTGGTAGATAACATCCACCATCAGTTTCTTTTGCCTTTTTTGCCAAATTTCGTAATCCATTATCAAATGTAGCAAATGAAATTGGTTTGCTGCCAACATTAACTTTTGGATTATCCAACACCAAGCGTTTTTCATTTGTGTCAATAAGGTCTGGAAGATTTGCCTTTAATATTGCCTTTTGTGCCGTTAATTCTTCACCCAATTCAACTTTTACAATTTCGTTATTGTTTTTATATTGTAAATAATCTTCCAACGGGAATAAGCAAAAAGCATACCCACGTCTATCGCTATCCCAGCAAGGGTCCCAAGCATATTCACCATCAATGCCATATTCTTCGTCTTTAATTGTAACTTTTATAAGCGAATGTGCAGAAGTACATTTGCCTGTCTTTTTATTATAAAACGATAACCCCATAAATTCACATTTAATGTTTGGGTCATCAAGCGTGTCAATATACGCCTTGCCACTGCTTGCAAACCCACAGCAAACAAAGCCTTTTTGCTCTTGCTTTAAATCGGTCATATCATCATAACGAGCTTTCCGACTAGTTATAAATGTTCTAGTTCTCTCCGAGTTAATCGTGCGTAAATCTACTGATAAATTTTCATATTTAACTGAATTTTGGACCGTTTTTATTACATCTTGATGTGGTTTTCTTAGTTCAGCAAAATCTTTGGTGTCATTAATTGATACCCCATGATATTTGCTTTCGGTTACAATATAATGCACTAAAAGAATTTTTTCAAATGGAGAGAGGTCCATTTTTTCTATTTTTGCGATATCCACATTTTTCCAATAATTAGCATCGTAAACCTCATTAACAGTCCACACCCTGTTTTTATCAAATGGTAGCGGACCTTGCGGATAAAATTCGGAAAAATATAGATGTTCCCTACCCCAACCAGACACCAAAATTTTCTTCATTTCTTCACTTGTATAATTATATGGTGCGACTATGTCTTTGCGCTTTTGTTTTTTATTAACGCCATCGTCATCAATAACAAGTTCTATCGTCTTGCCTGCTTCGCGCGCTTTTTCGCGCAATTGCCACCTAAGTTCTTCAATTTGGTCATAATGTTTAAAAAATTCTTTTCTGTTTATTGCAAATCGCCAATATTTTTGTGAATTATTTTTGTTTTCTACAATTTTTTGACGTAACCATTTTATGTCGTCTTCAATTGTAATATATCTTGGCTCTTTAAGCCCAGATTCTATTGTTTTTACAATGTCGTGCCAACTTTTCCCTTTTAAAATCGTTACATCATCCATTGAAGATTCTGGATTGGTTGCTTTTAAAACTGCAAACTCTTCCTGCCTAATTTGCTTATACAAAAGATAAACCTTTTCTTTTTCTTCTTTTGACATGCGGTACTGATTTTTTCTAACCAATTCCAAGGTGTTGTTATATTCTTCCTGTTGCGCGGCGATTTCATCTTCCGTCATGTTGCTGCGCTCTGCCAAAAGTTCATTAAGTTTTTTGCGATATAGTTCGGTTTGCGCGGTGTAAAGCCCATCAACTTCTGCTTGGACATCCTCAAAGTTTTCACCCGCAAGCAATCTTTCCAACCTAACAACCCAAGCGGTTGAAAGTTTTGTGGCGGCTTTTCTGTTTTTATCCAATTTTTGCTCGCCTTTTGCTTTGCTTAATTTGCGATAGCGTTCAAACGAACTAAACAATTCATTAAGTTCACTTTGCGTTGCCCTTTTGTGAGATTTTTTATACTCACTTTTAATTTGCTTTTTTTCTACCGCGGTCAATTCTGGCTTTGGCTCAACCTCGTCCGCCACTTCATTTGAAACGGACGCATTCTCAACCCGTTCATCATCTTTTTTATTTTCTAAAAACTTTTTAATAAAACTTTTTATCCCCGCCATTTTTCACTCCATAATTATTCTACCACAAATTAGCAAAAATGTCAATACTCTCCCCAATCATTACCCCAGCAAATAAAAATGCAAGCGCCACTTTATCTTTTTTGTTTATACTAACATACTTCAAATTTTATTTTTGGTCTATTTTTTGTTTTGCGCGTGTATTACCTAAACTTGCGGATAGTCTATAATAATAATTGCTTGTGTTTAAATTTTGTTTTACCCCTTTGCCTATTTCGTAAAATTTTCCCATATCAAAACACGCACCAGAATGCCCCATTTTTGCCGCCTTTTTTATATATTTTAGTGCTAATTTAAAATCTTTTTTAATTTTACCCAAACCATAATTATAATAAGCACCCAAAATAAAGGTGGCGTACATATCTCCACTTTGTGCAAGTTGAACCAAATACGGATATGCTTCCATGAAAAGTTTATTAGCGTAATCATTATCTTTTTTTACAACATTTTCACTTTCACTTTCGCCATCATCAAAATAAAACATAGCAAAACCATAAATACATCTGGCATCATAAAATTTTTCCACACCTAATTTATAGTATTCGTATGAAAGGTTGTAATTTTGTGGGTATCCATTTTCACTTGAATAATAGTTTCTTCCCATAATGTAAGCCGACAATCCGTCTTTAATAGATAAGTTTTTCATAATCACCCCAAACAAATAATAGCATAAACTTGTTCAAAAAGCAAGCAAATAAAAAAAGTGGCAAAAGCACCACTTTTACATGTTTTTATTTTGACATCTTGAAAATTAAAATATTTAACAATATCAACCATGTTTCAATAGGCTGGTTAGAAACAAGCGAGACGAGGCTCGAAATTCGCGGAGGGCAGGAGTTTATTTGGCATAAATGACTGCCCTACGCGGATTTCAGTAAACGACGTATCGCGCAGTTTATAAGTAGCCTATTTTTTTTGTTTTTGCATTGCTTTTTGTATAGTCGTTTTAAGTTTTTCCAGCCCACCGATTAGGTTTTCTTTGCGGATACAGGTAAATTCCACTTTGTTAAAAACCAAAACCAAACGCTTGTCGTCCTCAATGTAACTTGTAAGCGATTTTAGACTGTGCACTGCGTTAAACACCACTTGATTGTTGCGCACCATTTCTTCGTGGCAGACATTGTTTTCTATTTTAATGCGAAGATAATCCATGCTGTCAAATTCTTGCTTTTTAAATGCCTTTTTTTGTTGTGAAACCAAGGTAAGCGGCATAATTAAATAGATAATTTCCAGCACAACCAGTGCCACAACCAGCACAATATCCCAAACAAAGTTGCGTTTGCGCACAATGTCAAACACCAGCATAGCCACCATAAGCGCAAGCAAAATAGGTATCATAAAGGCAATAATTTTGTCCTGCACACGCTTTTGCGAACGATAGACATATTTTGCACAAACAAGGCTATCTTCCAGTTGATATTTATATTTACATTCAAACATATATGCTCCTTAAACTAAATTTTGTCATGCTCTTTATATTTGTCCAATTTCTTTTTTCTGCGGACAAGCACAATAACAACAATAATCGCCACAACAAGCAAGGACAAAAGCACAATAAGCAAAATTTGCCACCAAGTAAACAGCGGTCTGTTTTTGATTACAATAAACAGATTTGGGCTATCCAATTGGCGCAAGTCGATTATAATGCCGCCGTCAATATCAAAGTTTAACTGGCTTGCCGTGTTGTTGCCGTTAAGGTGAACAACGCCCGACAGCTTGTTTATGTTTGGCAGTTGCAAAGACAACTGGTTGCTAATTGGCTTTTCCGCCCCGTTTTCGGTTAAATGCAAGCGGTAGCCAATGCCATAACTCTTAGATTTTAAGTACGATGCAATATAGCGGTAAATTCTATTGTACGCGCCTGTTTCTGCGCGCACCAACTCAACTGAAAGTTCCGCATTTATGCCAATTAAATTAACCTTAGAATAGTCGGTTTTGCCAAGCTCGTTAACAAGAGTAATTGTGCCATATCCTTCCACTTTAACCGAAACTTTGTCTGGATAAATTGATGCGGTGTAGTTGCTGTCAACTGGCAATTCCAACAAATAGTTGCGTGCAAGGCTGCCCACAAGCAGACTATCCAAATTTGCAATGTAAATGCGCTTGTTTGCGCCAACATCTTTGCCCACCTGATTTTCGTCACTGACAAACAGTGCTTGCGGGGTGAAAATTTGAATGTATTGTGCATCGTCCCCCAATCCAGACACGGTGTAACTATAGCGCGCATCAATAATTGCAGCATCTGTGCCGTCATAAAGTTTGTCCCTAAACCTAAGATTTTCTAGGTACACTTTTTTAGGTGTGATAGTGGCGCAATTGTAGAATGTTTTTTTGTTGTTTGTTATGTCAAGTCGGAAATTGTTGGTCTGCGCATTATCTTTGCATATCAAATAGATATGTTCAAGCGTTATGTTGTACTCGTAACTGGTTAGATAATTAATGCCCACATTGTACACGCCAACCTCTTGCTCGTTTATTGTTGTGGTAATTCTGCCAGTAAGTTGCGAACCAAATCTAAAGTTAGGGTTTTCGCCACCTTGCTCGGTGTACATTGGTATAACAATGTTTTGCCTTTGCGCGGACAAAGGAATTTTGTTTTGGTCAAACCTTATATCGGTTAGACAATCATTTGCCATAAACACCAAATTGTTTCTAATTTCATTTTCCAAAATGCTTGGGTTTATTTGGGTTTTGTTCTGCCCTTCGTACGGCTTTGCGTATTTGCCGTTGTAGTCCAATTTTAAACTAATTGGGTTGATAATCATAACAATATTGTACTGGTCAAAACCAATCTGTTGCAACCAGTTTGGCGAAGAGGAAGAAAATTTTAGTTTTATTAGATATTCGCCCGCGTTTACAATATTTTCAAGCGCAATAGGTCTATTGTTAAAATAATATTGCAATTCCACCTGCGCGTATTTGCTAAGGTAATCGCTGCTGTGGCAAATTTCTATATTGCAATTGCTTGATGTGCCAACTGTAAGCCCCGGTTGACTTTGCCCAACAATTTTGTTGTTGTTAACTGGGTCTAAATTAAACAGATAGTCGCCCACAAACTGATGCACGCGGGTGAATGGAGTGTCAAGGTCGCCTTCTAACAGCGAGTTGTAAGCGTACAATTCTTTACCCGCAAGCAAGGTGGTGTGAAAGCCTTCAATTTTTGGTTGAAGCACAAGTTGAAGTTTAACATTGCTTAAATAGCAATAGGTTATTCTATCCACTTCCCCGCTTACCTTATAACTTACTGATATGCCAAGGTTTTTAATTTCGCTTTCGTCCACAACCTCGTCCCAGCCGCCTTGGCTGTTCAGCACAAACACCTTTACGCCAGAAACAATAAGGAAATCGCCATAATTATATTGGCTGCCATCCAGCGTGAAATCGTCAAACTTATACCCCAAACTTGCCCTTAACAAAAACATGTTTGGCGAATCAAATTTAAGTATGCCATCTTGGTCATAAGGCAGAGTTTGAATTCCTTCGCCCGTTTTTTCTATGTTAAGCGTAAAGCTGTTCTGCTCGTCTTGCTTAAAGAATGTTTGCTCGGTTATATCTTGTGCGGATTCTTCATTGCTGCAAACGGTGTAGGTTAAAGTTTTGTCTTCAATTTCAAACTGATAGATGATTGTAAGCGTGTCTGACACATCTAAACTTGATAGCACACTGTTTAAGTTAAACCAAAAATAGTTGTCGCACTCATCCGATGGGGTTAGCGCAATTGCCTGCCCGCCAACAAAAATGGTCAATTTTATGCCAAGCTTTAAATTAATTTCGCCGTCAACGCCAAATGGTGTGCCGTCAATGGTTTTAAAATTGGTGTACACATGCACAATATCCCTATAATGCAAAGCGGACTGGTTTGGGCTTAAATCTTCTTGCCAATCGCCCGTGTCTTTTTGATAGCGCATAAATTTGTAGCGCGGGGTGTCAATAAATCCAAAATTGCCGCGATATTCTTGCAAACTATCGCTTATTTCGCCGTGATAAAGCACCCTATACTCGTCATCTTTTAAATTTATGTCCAACTCTTTGTAAACGATAATAAATTCCAAATATCCAACTTCTTCCTGCCTCGTTAAAAGCATGGTGGACATATCAAATTCTTTCAATTGCGCGCCGTCTTCAACCAACACTTCTTGCAAACTGAAATATTGATACTGGCTGTTAAATTCTTCACCGTCTTCAACTTTAATATATTTGCCGTCAGATAGATAGTACAAATTTTGCTTGTCTTGCTGCCAATTGTTTGCCGTGTATCTAACAAATGCTTGGTAATAAATATGGTCCAAAGTGTAGCCGTTTGTTCGATGTGCATTGGCATTTACAGTTAGTGTGTCAAACAACCTAATCTGCGTGCCAATTTCGCCATTTATTTTGGCCACTGGGTCGCCTGCAAGGTCAAGTTCAAGCCCAGAATTTTCTTCCTTAGTTAGCAAAATGGTGAATGCCTCGTACTGCAATTTGTAAATATAACTTACATTTTGTGTAATATTAAAAGCCAAATTGCCGTTTTGTATACTTGTGTCCGCAACCGCCTCGCCATTGCTGTTAAACCAACCCACTGCTTCAAGCCCAACGCGTATGCCGCCAGCAAGTTTAACTTCAAGGTGGGTGTTGTATGGAATATCGCTAAACACCAAACTGTTTTGCCGCCTAACCGAACTTTGCCCGTCAATGGTTACATTTGGTAAGATTGCAAGCACGCGGTCATCGTACTGCGCGCGGTCCGAATCCACCACAAACTGCACGGTTAACGAGTAGCGGCGTATTAAATATTCCACATTAATTTCAACTTGGTTGGATGAGCCTATATTAAGTTTGTTCACCAAGTCTTCAAACTCTGAAACATCAAAAGTGTAGTTGATTAAATTTGTTGTGCTGTCAAGTTCGCCTAAATCAACCGTCCATTCATCCTTATAGAATCTGCCCGCATAATAGCCCACTGGCGCGTCAAACGAAACACTTAAATCGGGCACTTTCATTGTTTTATATTCAAATTCGTCAAACTTTACTTTTTTGCCTTGCCAATCTTCGTTGCCGTCTTTGTCTGCATTTAACTGAGTTATTGACAACTGATACTCAATCTCTTCAAAATGCAAATTTAGTGTGTATTTTGCCTCGGTGGACAAAGTTATTTTTATTGATATTTGATTTTCTGTCGTCTCGGGCGAAACGGAAGAAGTGTCTTCACCAGTAAAGGTTGCGCTTACAAATTTATAGCCAAACTTAACGCCCTTTCCGCCATAGGCATAACTGTTAAAGCGCACGGTTGCTTCCCCCGTGTTGATTTTTTCTATCTGCCCAGTTGCATCCAAATTATATGATTGCCCGCTTACTTCAACCGTGATATCCGTGTAGTCAATTGCATTTAAATCCGCCACCACTTCAAACAATGTGGTTGGCATAACAAAGGTAACCACCACATCGGCATTTTTAAACATGCTGTATTTTGTGCTGAATGTGTGCTCAGGCGAAGATTTTTCAAGTGGAAGTGTGTTTATGCTGCTTTCCAAAAAGCGATTAAATTGGTAGTAAGTATCATTTTCTTTAACATTTGCCGTTGCATTTAAAGTAACTTCATCATACATGCGCAAGCCGTCAAGGTGCAATTTTAACACATTTTCAGTTTTGGTTAGTTCAACTTTTATTCTACCAAATTCTTTTTGTGTTTCGCTTTCATTGAAATTAGTAAAGTCAATAGTTTGCTCGCCATTGCCTGTTAATGTGCCGCTTAACGTAATTGAAATGCTACCCATTAAAAGGGTTTGCCCTTTGTCCGTATCTGTTGCTGCATTAAGGGTGTAATCTAGTGTATAAGTTAAATAATCGCAAGTTATTTTTATTTCAATTGTATTGCCAGTTAAATCATTTTGCTGCAAAATTTCTTTCATGCTAAACGCTGCACTGCCCGCACTTGCATCAACCGACAACGCACCCACTGCAAAAGTTTGTACAACAAATCCAGCATTTAATCTAAATGTGAAATTTAAATTATCCACAACAATAAATTTGTCTACAAACGAATATTCGCTATTTTGCAAATCAGTTGCTTGTAATTGTTTGTCTTGTGTGGTAAGCGTGAGTGAATTAAATGGATAAACATTTTGCTCTTTATTGGTTAATTCCGCGGACTGCAACCCAGTGAGTTTTATTGTGTACTTTTCGTATTCAAACACCATATACACAACAATATCGGTTGGCTTGGTTTCGTCAATCTTTATTGAATCTTTTTCTAATGTTTCGCTTGCCTCTTCCCCACTTTGAAGTTTGCTTAAATCAGTAGTAAACCCCAAAAATTTGTAACCAATGTTGTTGCTGTTTTCAGTTTTTTTAATGTCTTCCGCTGGCGATTGCCCGCGCGCTAAATTTATGCTAGGTTCAACATTCATGTCATTTAGTGTGGTGTAAACATTTTGATTTTTAAGCACAAATTGAAACCTAACTTGATAGGTCACGCTTTTATACTCCACCTTAATTTGCGTGTTTTGATTTATGTCAGCAAAATCTGTGGTTGGCAAGCTGGAAATTTGATAATAATAGTACCGCTCTTTGGTCTGCTCGTCTTGATAATATATCGTCTCTGGATAAACCAATTTTGCGCCAAGCCCGCTGTTATCTCTCGCCTTTCTAATGAGATATTTGCAAACTGGTTCGCCCGCAAAAGTGTAATAGGCTGGCGTAATTTGAAGTTGTTCTAAAATAAGCGTGCGCACTTCACTGTCCGCATCCCCCAAAATTTTGCCGTCAACATATGGCACAATTTCAACTGCAAAAATTTGGCAGTATTGCAAATTTAAGTTAAGCTGCTTGTCCGCATCTTCATATATCCTTTCTATCTCGTCTTGTTTAAGCGAAAAGTCAAATGTAAGTTTAAATGCAGTTGTAATTTTCTCTGCCGACTGGGTTTTATTAAGCAAATGCGTTAAATCAGCGGTTGCTGTGTCGCCCACCAAACTTGCGGATAAAAGATTTACATTTTTGTTGTTTGATGAATCGCTAAAAATATTTTCAAAAGATTTGGTTTTTAATTTTAATGACAAGTCCACCTTTTCATTAACTCGCCATGCGCCAAGGCTGGCATCAATAAGTCGCGCCTCAGCTTCACCTTCTGCTGGCATGGTGTTGTGCGAAGTGCAAATTTTGTCACCATTAAGGCTAGCGTTCCCAAGGTAAAAATAATCATTGCCCTGTTTTAAAATTGCGTTGGTGTAATTGTTGTCTTGATTTTCTGTGTAATAGATTTGATATGTTTCATCAAAAGTTAAGCCGTCAATCAAGTCATAAAAATTGGTTATGTTAAGTTTATAATATTCAAAATCAAACACTGGGATAATGTTTAAATTTTCCCCCACGCGGTCGATGTTAAAACTGCCGTCATAGTGCGTGCCGTTTTGCGTAACATCAAATTGAACGTTGTAGGTTATAACTTGCGAACCAAGTTCTTCTGGTGTTGCGCCCGCTTTGGTTATAAATTTTGTTTGGGCAGGCTCATCGTTTTGCACGCGGTCGATATATTCAATATACCAGCCCACCAAACGATAGCCGTCAGCCGCGTTGGCGTAAATTGTGGTGGATTTGTTAATTTCCAAATCGCCATATCCGCCCGTTGAATAGCCCGCCAACTGAGTGGATTTGTATGGGGTTTCTCCGTTTACTAAATAATAACTTTCGTACCTTAAATCGTTTTGCGCGGCAGCGGCTTTTTGCGGGGAAAAAGAAAACAGCAGTGACATAATCACAGATGTAATTATAGATAATGTTACAAGCCAAACCTTTTTCATGTTCCCCCTTTTAATTGATTTTTGCTGATTATTAGTTGTACACACAACTGTTGCCTGCAGTTGCACCTTCCGCACAAGCATTTATAACTTGGCGGAAATTTTTGCTTACCACATCGCCGCACGCATAAACATTTTTTACGCTGGTTTGCATGTTTTGGTCAACAATGATATAGCCCGCTTGGTCTAGGTTTAAATTAAAGTTGATAAAGTCAAGTTCTGGATACGAGCCAATTGCCAAAAACACGCCATCTAGTTTGATTGTTTTGGTTGCGCCCGCGTGGTTGATTTCGATACCGGCAAGTTCACCACCTTTTTCACAAAATTTGGTTATTACCGCAGGAGTGATAATTTCCACATTTTTATACGCCTTAATTTTGTTTAACTGAAATTCGCCCGCGCGGAACACATCACGACGATTTATAAGGTAGATTTTTTTGGCGATGTTATGCAAATATTCCACATCCGCAATTGCGCTGTTACCCCCGCCAACAACTGCCACCGTTTTGCCTTTAAAAAAGTTGCCGTCACAGCTGGCGCAGTAGCTTATGCCATGCCCAGTAAGTTGTTGCTCATTATCAAGCCCAAGGCGGCGGACTTTGCAACCGCATGCAATAATAATTTTGTTTGCTTCCACCTTGCCCATGCTGGTGGTAAGGATAAATTTGTTGTTAAGTTGTTCCACCTTTTCAACCGAACAATATTCAATCTGCACACCCAAATTTTTGGCTTGGGTGGAAATTTTATCCATTAATTCAAACCCAGAAATTTTTTCAAACCCCGGGAAATTGTCAATAGAATAAGTTAGTGCCGCTTGCCCACCAATTGCCAATTTTTCAAAGCAAGCAACTTTAAGCCCAGCACGGCGCACAAAAATGCCCGCTGTTAAGCCGGCAGGACCCGCACCAATAATCGCCACATCTAACTTCATACCATTATTGTACCCCAAATAAAAAAAAATTCCAAACAAAATACAATATTTTTTATAATTTATTATATAAATATAATAATAGGCAAATAAAAAAATAATTAAAAAATAATTAAAAAATACAAAAAAATTAATAAATAAATTATTTTTAAATTTTATTTTGATTTATTTTTAAATAATTTTAAGGTATTTTTATTTATTTTTATAAATCATTTGACAATTTTTTTAATTTATGTATAATTATTTATATATTCTTAGGAGGAAGTTATGGTTGATAGAAAAAAGTGCATAGGTTGTGCAAGTTGCACATTTATTTGTCCAAACAATGCAATTAAAATTGTGGACGGCAAGGCACAAATTGACCCTAAAAAATGTGTTAAATGCCATGCGTGTGAAAACATCTGCCCAGTAACAGCAATAAAAATAAAATAAAACGCCAAATTATTTTGGCTTTTTTTATTTAAAAAATTAATAAAAAAATTTAACAACACTATAAAATAGTATTTTTGTTTATTTTTATTTTATTTAAATATTTTTATATTTTTAATTATTTTTAAATTATTTTCAATATCAATTTTTTATATTTTTTATTTATTTTTTTAATATTTTTACAAAACTTATTGACAAAATAAATTATTTTATTTACAATAAAACTAATTTAAGGGGTAATATGAAAACTAAACAAACCACAAACGAAGTTAATGTTGCAAACAAAAAATTTATGTTTATGCAATATTTTTCCATGCATAAAACGCGCGTTTTTATGTCGATTGTTTGGGCTATGTTTTCAATTGTATTTACCACAATAACCACAATTTATGGCGCGCAAGTTATTGTTAAGGTAACAAATGGCGAATATTTGGCTGCAATTTACATAACAATTGGTCTATGCGTAAATCAATTGGCAAAATATCTGTTTACAATTTTTGACAACCTAAATTATTTTAAACTTCAACTTGCCGTAACCCGCCAAATGAGTTTTGATATTGTTGAGCAGTCTTTTAACATCTCATCAAAAGCGTATACCGACCACAACACGGCAAATTTCACGCGTAGAATTGGCACAGACCCATGGAAGATTTTTGGCGAACTTTCCCGCCTGATTACACTTGTTTCGCAAACGCTAAATTCGATAATTATTGTTGCCTACATCGCCTATTTAAATTGGATAATTGGCGTTTGCTATATTGCCTGCGTTGTTGTTGGTGCGATTATTGAAAAATATCGTAGAGACGCCTTGCGCAGACGATACAAAGCGCAGTATAAAAATAGTGAAGTGTACAACAGTTTGCTAAACGAAATAATTAGAAGTGAGCGCGACATAAAATCGCTTAACCTAGAAAAAGAATTAAAGCACGACCTAACCGAAAAATTTAATCAAAGTGAAGAGACCCAGATGAAAAACTCAGCTTGGTCGTCAAACACCACCATACTTAAAAACTCACTGTTTTGGATTTTTATGACTGGCATATTGGTGCTAAGCATTTATCTTAGAAGCGTTGGAGCAATCACTTTGTCAACCTACCTTATTTTGGAACACAACCGCGGATATGCAAACGTCCTTATTAGTTGTATAGACAGTTTTTTAAACATTAAAAATGAAATTGGTTTGGCGGTTGAGCGCATAAGCGAGTTGTATCAAGATGACGAATATCCGCTTGAAAAATATGGCAAAGTAAATAGAAAACACATCAAGGGCAAGGTGGAATTTAAGGATGTTGGCTTTACCTATGTAACCTACAAACAGCGTGACGAAAAGGATGTAGAGGCGGAAAAGCGCGCCAACAAGCGCAGAAAAATCAACGCCAGTGTGCGCACATATGAAGAGGCGGGTAGAAGCAAGGTGTTTGAAAATTTGTCGTTTGAAATTGAGCCAAATACCACAGTGGCGTTTGTGGGCAAATCGGGCAGCGGAAAATCCACCATCCTTAACCTTATTTCAAAGATGTACACGGTGGACAACGGCAAGGTTTTGATTGACGGAATAAATATAAATAATTTGGACAAACAGACGCTGCGCTCATCCATTTCGCTTGTAAACCAATTCCCGTACATATTTGATATGTCGATTAAAGACAATTTGTTGCTTGCCAAATCGGACGCCAGCGATGAAGAAATCAACAGCGTGGTTAAAGATGCCGCGCTTGACGAATTTGTTGACACCCTTCCAAACAAACTGGATACTGTGGTTGGCGAAAGTGGAATTAAACTATCAGGCGGACAAAAACAACGCCTTGCCATTGCTCGCGCGCTGCTTAGAAAATCCAGCATAATTTTGTTTGACGAAAGCACAAGTTCGCTTGACAACATCGCGCAGGCACAAATTAAAAAGAGCATAGACAACATTAAAGGTAAAAGCACAGTGGTTATCGTTGCCCACCGCCTATCCACAATACGCAATGTTGACAAAATTTTCTTTTTGGAAAACGGCAAAATAACCGACATTGGCACATTTGACGAACTGTTTAAGCGCAACCAAGCCTTTAAAACCATCTTTTTGGCAGAGAATATCTAACTTTTACTTTCTCTTTTTTGAAAAAGAGAAATAGAAAAACAAGTCATCACTTGTTTTTTTAACTTGTTTTTGTTACTTTACACCACTAATATTTTAATCTTCCAAACCTAATAAATAATCAACTGACACACAAAATATGTTGGATAACTCAGCCAATTGTTCAAAGTTGCACTCGCGTTGACCCAACTCCCAATAACTTATTGTTCGCACACTTACATGTAACAAATTTGCCAATTGAATCCTTGACAAATTTTTTTCTATCCTTAACTCTTTTAACCTTTCCGCAAATTTTATCATACTAATCTCTTCCAATCAACTCATCCATCGAGCCGCCCAAATTTTTTGCGATGTAGTAGACAACATCCAACCTTGGCTTGCTGCCCGATTGCCAATGCCTTAAAATACTTTCATCAAAATTGGCGGATTTCATAAATTTATAGTTTGTGGTTTTGTTTGCGGAAAGTAATTTTTTATAGTTGTCTACAAATTTTGAAATGTTATAATTATAGGATTTAAATTTGCCTTGTCTTTTATCAGTCAAGCCAAACAGATAATCCAATGTGCAATTAAAATATTTTGCAATTTTTAAAACCACATCAATTGTTGGCACTGCGCCATTTAAGTATCTACTATATTGCACAGCTGAAACCGAACTTAGCTTGCCAAGTTGACGCAATGATAAATTCGTTTCATCAATCAACTCTTTTAAAATCTCTTTAAACTCTTCCATATTTCACCTATAAAATGTTTTTTTGTTACTTTTTGACCACAAAAAGTAATATATAAATAAAATCAAAAAATAGGTTTAAAGACCTGCTTTAAATTGGTTGGATTTAGTTTTAAGTTCGGCGGCAGCGGACAAGCCAGACGCGTCAGTTGTGCCCATAAGGCGGGCGATTTCTTTAAGCAAATCATCATTAACAAGTTCGGTGGTTTTGGTGTGGGTGGTGGTGCGGTCGCTATACTTTTCCACCTTAATATTGTTGTCCGCCATGGCGCAAATTTGTGGAAGGTGGCTTATTGCAATTATCTGCTTGTTTTGGCTAAGCCGCGCCATATATTCCGCCACCACAGAGGCGATGTGTCCGCTAAGTCCGCTGTCGATTTCGTCAAACAGAATTGTGCCAATTTGGTCAACCGCGCTAACCACAATTTTGTATGCCAGCATAACGCGGCTCATCTCGCCGCCCGACACCACCTTGTTAAGCGGCTTTAAATTAAACCCAAGGTTGGAAGTAAACATAAATTCCACCCTATCCGCGCCGTGCTCGGTAAACTCTTCGGGCACGCGGTCAAATTCAACCGACATGCACGCGTTTGGCATGCCAAGCGTTTTTAATTCTTGCTGCATTTTGCTTGCCAACTGCTGTGCGCTTTTTTTGCGACAATCGGTAAGCCGCGTTTGAATTTGGTTTATTTTTTCCAATGCGGCTTGACGGTCATCCATAAGTTTTTCAAACCGCGCTTGCCCGTTAATTAAATTGTCTAATTTTGTGCTGATGTCGGTTTTGTACTGCTGCAAATTTTCAAAACTGCCGCCATATTTTCTAAACAAAGTCTTAATTTGGTCAATGCGATTATCCACAAAATTAAAGCGTTCTTCATTAAACTGATTTGTTGACAATTTTTCGTACACAGTGGACATAATATCTTCCACTTCAAGCCGCGCGCTGTTAAGTCGACTGAACAGCTGATTATACTCTTCATTTACGCCCGCGATGTTTGACAAGAACTTTTCCGCCGCGCTAAGTTGCTCGCTTGCGCTTGGCTGATAGCCCGATTTTGCCCCAACTTCATACGCCCCACTAAGTGCCTCGTTAATGCGTTCAAATTGCTGCATGGTCTGCTTTCCCGTCTGCAAACTATCAAGTTCATCTACACCAATATTTGCATCGTTAATTTCGTTTAGTTGGTAGGTATAAAGGTCAATTAAATTTTGCTTTTCCGCCGGGCTTCCGCCAAGCAAAGATAGGTCATCATCGATGGCCTTTATGTTTTGTATTGCGCTGTGCAAATTGTTTAATTCTTTTTGTGCGGCGGGCGAAAATAAATCAACGATATACAACTGGTAATCGTTGTTTAAAATTGACAAATGCTCGCTTTGCCCATGCAAATCCACCAACATATTGCACACTCGCTTAACCATTGCAACTGGCACAAGTTCGCCATTAATTTTGCAAACATTTCTGCCCGACTGGTCAAGCGAACGGAACAAAAACAACTCGTCCGAACAGTCTATGTTAAGTTCGGTTTTAACAAAGTTTTGTTGCGCTGCATTTAGTCCAGTAAAAATTGCCTCCACCTGCATGCTGTCTTCGTTTTCGCGAATAAGTGTTCGGTCCGCCCTGCCGCCAAAAACAAAGGTTAGCGAATCCAACAAAATGCTTTTGCCCGCACCTGTTTCGCCGCTAATCACATTAAGGCGTGCACCAAAATTTAGGCTGGCACTATCAATCAACGCAACATTTTTTATTTTTAGGGTTTGTAACATATCCGCCTATTTTGCAAGTTTTTCACGCACAAGTTTGTCAATTTCGTCAACAAGTTCTTTATGGTCGTTTAAATAAGCCTTAACATTTTCTTTCCCTTGGCCGATTTTGTCGCCATTATAACTGAACCAACTTCCGCTTTTTTCAATTACGCCCGTGTCAATAGCGCAATCAATCAAACTGCCAAGCACCGAAATGCCTTCGCCATACATAATGTCAAATTCGGCTTGTTTAAATGGAGGGGCAACCTTGTTTTTAACCACTTTAACGCGCGTGCGGCTGCCAACCACATCTTGTCCGTTTTTGATTGAATCCACCTTGCGCACATCCAAACGCACAGACGCATAAAATTTAAGCGCCTTGCCACCCGGAGTGGTTTCTGGATTGCCAAACATAACACCAACCTTTTCACGCAACTGGTTGATGAAAATTACAAGCGTTTTGCTTTTGCTTATTATGCCAGTAAGTTTGCGAAGCGCCTGGCTCATAAGGCGGGCTTGCAAGCCAATGAAACTATCGCCCATTTCGCCTTCAATTTCTGCTTTTGGGGTAAGAGCAGCAACCGAGTCGATAACCACAATATCCACCCCGCCGCTTCTAACCAATTGTTCAGCAATTTCCAGCCCTTGCTCGCCCGTGTCTGGTTGCGAAACATACATCGCGCCAATATCCACGCCCAATTTTTGTGCATAAATTGGGTCAAGCGCATGCTCAGCATCAATAAAGGCAGCCGTTCCGCCCAACTTTTGCGCCTCTGCAATAACATGCAGCGCAACCGTGGTTTTACCGCTGGATTCTGGCCCATAAATTTCTATAATTCTGCCGCGTGGCAAACCGCCAACGCCCAACGCCATATCAAGCGGAAGGCAGCCGGTTGGTATAACTTCAATCCCGTCCGCATACGCGTTGCTGTCCATTTTTATAATTGAACCCTTGCCAAACTGCTTTTCAATTTGCGCAATGGTTGCTTCTAAGGCTTTTTTCTTATCTTCTGTCATATAAATCTCCTTTCAAATTTACTTATATTTTATCAAATTAGAATTTGTTTGTCAAACATTTGTTCGATAATTTTTTTATTCTTTAAAACATTCTTTGTTTTTTACAATGTAATTTATGCCAGATATTACAGTAAGCAGCGTTGCCATGCCAAGCAATACATAGGCAATAATTTTTGTGGTAAGCACAAGCGCGGATGAAACATTAAATCCGCAAGTTAACACATACGCCAACAAAATGCAAACTGGCAGTGCAACCATTTGCACAGTGGTTTTAAGTTTGCCCCAGATGTCCGCCGCCACAACAACTCCTTTGCTTGCCGCATTAAGCCGCATGGCTGCAACCATAAATTCTCGCCCAATAATTATTGTAACAACAATTGCGCCATATGGGTGTGGAATTGTGCCGTCCGCAATAATCAAAAACAGCACGGCGGAAGTTAAAATTTTGTCCGCAATCGGGTCCAAAAACTTGCCCAGATTGGTGACCAAATTGCGTTTGCGTGCAATCTTTCCGTCCAACAGGTCGGTGAAACTGGCAATAATAAAAATTGCAAGTGCAACAAGTTTGCCAATGCCGTATGGAATGAAGTTTGCAAGATAAAAAAACATCATAAACGGAATAAGCACAATGCGCAACACGGTTAATTTGTTTGGTAAATTCAAAATAATCTCCTTTTACATGCTTAAAAGCACAGTGGCATAAATTTGCAAAATAAATGCCCGCTTTTTACAACAAAATTATATCAAACCAATAAAAAAATGGCAAATGCTTTTACCCGCTTTTGCCAATTTTGTAAAATTTCTAAATTTCCCGCCCAACCAGAAAATCAATTGTAACGCCAAAAAAGTCCGCCAAAGCAATAAGGGCAAACATGGTTGGGGCAGCTTCGCCTCGCTCCCATGCGCTTACAACACTTTTGCCATAACCTATTTTTTGTGCAAGTTCAATTTGACCAAGTTTTCTTTCTTGCCGCAAAGATTTTAAAATATCCTTAAATTTGTTTTCCTTCATACCAAAATTATCCCACAATATTGGGAAAAATGCAAGTATTTCCACAATATTACATTTAAAACAAACAGAAAATGTTTGCAATATTTGTGGTTTTTTGTTAAAATGTTGATTATGGTAATTGATAATGCAATTTTAAACAATTTTACAAAAAACTTTTCGGCAACCGATTACGCCGACATAATTATCCGCACCCAACGGCTGGTTGACGCGCTTTGCACTGCCAACAAATTAAAGCCAATAACTGTGGCGTGGAAAGATTTTGAAGATTTAAGCATAAAAGCGTCAAGCGACAATGCGGGCAATATGTTTTTAAATTTAACATATATACGCGCGGTGGTTGAGCTTAATTTAAATAGTTACGCAACAAACTTTGTAAGCAAACTTAAAATTGCCGCAAAAAGTTATTTTAAAAACAATTTAAGGCATAATGTGGTGACGGATGCGCTTATTTACACAATAAACAATAGGCCAATTGAATGCTTGCTTTCGCTTGGCAGCGCGGACGATTTAAAGTACATCCTTTTAATAAATGTCCTTATGCATGTTCAGCATTACATCCAACTTAAAAGCACGCAGTTTGTATACAAATTTATGCGTATGCAAGACGCGCTTAACCCGCAAGTAAGCTTGTCGCACATCGATGCAAACGCGGAGGTTATGCCAATAATACACAAACTCTTTAATTCCCTCGCCTTTTTGGATAAAGAAACAAAAGCCAACCTAATAAACTCGTACATAATTGTTTACCCAAACCCAGAGTTGACCGCGGAAAAGATTATTGTTGACTTTATGCAACACAATCAGCTTAGTGCAAAGCAACAAAAAGAGATTAAAGATTTTGCCGTTGCGCGGATTAAGATTATTAATAAAATTGATAATTTTTACTTTCCAAAGCGGACAAAATCGGAAAATTAAAGGTTTTTTGGTTGTTTAAATGCAAAAAATATTATATAATGATATAAACTAAACTATTCAACAGGAGAAATTGTGATTAAGAAAAAATTTATTATAGACACCGACCCAGGAGTGGATGACAGTGCCGCGCTGTCGCTTTCTTTGTATGATGAAGAAATGGAGATTGTTTTGGTTACCACGGTTAGCGGCAACCTTGATGTTGACACGGTGACGCGCAACGCTTTGCATGTGTTGGAAAAATTTTGCCGCACAGACATCCCGCTTGCAAAGGGAGCAGCTAGCCCACTTGTTCGCCAGCCAAAAGATGCAAAATTCATTCACCAAAATGAGGGCATGGGCAACTACATCCCGCCAAAAACCGTTGGGGCAAAACCTATTAAGGAAGATGCGGTTGAGGCAATGTATAACACCATTTTGCAGTATAAAAACGAAATCAACATTGTTTTGCTTGGGCCGCACACCAACCTTGCCAACCTTATTAAAGCCCACCCAGATGTTGTGCATATGATAAGCCATGTATATTGCGAAGGCTGCTCCGCTTTTGGCAACAAAATGGAAGGCAGTTGGAAAAATTACATTTCATTTAATGCTTCAAGCGACCCAGAGGCGATGAAAATTGTGTTTACAAGCGGTATTCCTGTTACAATTGTGCCTTCTAGGATGGGTAGAGAACTTAGCAATTTTAATGAAAAAGAAGTGCTTAAAATCCGCGACATAAACGATGCGGGCAGATGGATTTTTGAAATGTATAGCGGGTATTGGGAACCGGCCTATCAAGATAGGCGCATTGCCACAAATGATACTTGCGCCGTGCTAGCTGGGCGTTGTCCAAAATTCTTTAAAACCAAACGCGCGTTTGTTGATGTAAACACAACCGACATGCCGGGCAAAACCATATTCAACTTTAACAAGCGCGGAAATGTGGAATATGTGTACAAAGTAAATCGCAAAAAATTGCATAAATTTTATTTTGACGCGGTTGAAAAACTTGCCAGATTTAAGTTTTACGATGCAAACTATTCTAAACAGCCCATAGCCCCACAAACTGAAAATAGCAACGAAGTAAAATCTGCAAAAACAATAAAACCTAAACAACAAAACTCCAAACCAACAAAATTGAAATCCCAACCCAAAAGCAAAAAACGATAGAGATAGAAGTTGTGGTGAAATTTAGCGAAAGGGTGTATAACGCAATAAAAAATATTCCAACTGGAAAGGTGACCAGTTATGGCGAAATTGCAAAATTTTTAGGCAACAAAAACGCCGCGCGGGCAGTTGGAAATGCCTTGCACAAAAACCCTACTCCAATTGTTGTTCCTTGCCACAGAGTGGTTAACTCTAAGGGCGAACTTGCCAAAAACTTTGGCTTTGGCGGCATCTCTAGTCAAAAACAGCTTTTGCAATTGGAAGGGGTTGAAATAACAAACAACAAAGTGGACTTAACAAAATATCTTTTCCATTTAAGTTAATGGTCGCGAATTTAAAAAATAAGGTGTAATAAATTTTACACCTTTTTTTTGCGCGTTTTTAAATTTTAAATCATCAAGCGGTTAGTTTTTTGTACTCATGAGTTTTGTAATAGTTGTTGTAATAGATTTTGTCCAAATTTTCCAATTTGTTAAGCAGCAGTTCGGCACGGGAAATAAAGCTGTTATAATCTTCATCGCTAAAATCTTGCACGGTGTAAATTAAGTCTTTTGCAGAATAGCACATCAATTTGTCGGTTAAAAACACACCGTACGCACGCGAATAAATTATGCTTTCGCTATCGCTAAACATGGACGAGCCAAAATACAAATTTTTATATCCGTCAATGCCAAACAAATCAATTATGGTTGGCAACATATCGGCTGTGGTGGTAAATTTGGAAATGACATTGCTGCCTGTGTCCGCCTCGTATTTTTCTTTAAGTTTGGTGTCATAAATAATAAACGGCACGCGGTAAAGTTCGGGGTTATATCGGTTGGATATATCCTTTGCATACATCGCCAAATTGTGATAGTAAGTGTTGTGGTCGGCAAACATAACAATTGTGGTGTTATCTAGTTGCCCGTTTTGTTTAAGCCGCTCCATCATAATGCCTACCGCGCGGTCAAAATCCATAACGGTTGCTGCGTATGTGCGCAAATAGTTTTGTTTTTTATCCCCAACTGGATAGGCGTTTACGCTGTCCATCAAATCGTAATATCCCGCTTGCTTTAATGTGTTGCGCTCGCGATAAACTCCGTGCATGGAAAAGGTTATCCAAAAACTGAAATACTGCTCGCCCGCTTGTGTGGTTGGGAACATAACCTCTTGCATTGCCTCCACCGCCCTGCTGTCAAGTGTGCGCTCTTTGTTTTTGCCGCCCCATGTTTTTATTAGCCCATAGTCGGTCATTTCTGTAATGTCATAAAGCATGTCAAAACCAAAACTTTCGTGCATGGTGTTGCGGTTGTAGAAATTGCCATCGCTTTGGTGGAAAGACAGCACTTGTTTAACCTCGCCGCCATTTGCTTTCACCCCATCGCGGAACAGATTTGGCAATGCCCAAGGATAGGCGTTGGTTGGAAAATCGTAGCTTATAAATTTGCCAGTTGGATTGCTGCCAACAATGGCAAGCATCTCAGCCGTGTCCGTTTTTTCACGCGAATAAAAATTGTCCGCATAAATGCTGTCGTCCATAAATTTAAGCAAGTGTGGATACAACACCTCGGCTTGCTCTTTACTGCAAGTTGAAAGGAAAGGATACCACTCCAAACTCTCCACCAAAATGTACACCAAATTGTTGTTTTTGCTTATGCCATAATACGGGGTGTGTTCAAGCGTGCCGCCCGCATCAATAAATTCATCCACCCCATCCGCATTGTGTTTTACAAGCGCGTTGGTTAAGTTGCCGTTTATTGCCTCGTACACCGCGTTTGAACTTATGCCCAGGCGCTGATATTTGTTGTCCGCATCGCCATATAGATAGCGTTGAACATAACTTAAATTGCGATTGCTTATTGCGGTTATTGTTGGACTTAGCACAACAAACACTGTGCAAATGCAAAGCATAATTGATGTTAAAATTGCGGATAGTTTGTTTTGCCTAAAACGCACAAAATTTTTGTATACTTTTTTGTTTATTATCACCACAGCCACAATATATGCAACTATCAGTGCCAAGCATATGCCCAGCAGCCACCAGCGCAAAAATATCTCTTCAATTGTGCCAGCCGCGTCCGTGCGCTGATTTACCATCGCCCATTCAAAATATGTTCCGTTGCTATCATATAGATATATAAAGCCGACATTTAGCGCGGTTTGTAACAGCAAAAGAATGACGCCAATTGTTGCCTTAACCTTTACATTTGGGATTAAAAACAACATGAACACAAAAATGCCAAGCAAACAAATTGCGTAAAGTGGCGCGGTTAAAAATGGCTTGCAGTCGATAAATGTTATGCTGACAAGTTCAATAAAAATTGCAAGCACAATATAAATTAACACAGAAATGTTGCTTTTTAAAAAACTTTTAAACTTTGCCATAATTGTCCCTAAATTCAACTAACTAACAACAATATATTACAACAAATCAACTTTTTTGGCAAGCAAATTTGGCATGCGACAATTTTAAAAATTTTTTAATTTTGCGCGTTTAATTAAAAATATTTTGAAATAAACAAACAAAATGATATAATAATTTAAATGAATTATTTTATAAGTGACATACATTTTGCTGACGAAAAGACTTTTGAAATTGAGCGCAGACCATTTAAGTCGGTGCAGGTTTTTGACAAGTTTATGTTAAAACAATTTAACAAACAAGCAAAAAAGGGCGACACAATTTATGTTGTTGGCGATATGTTGGATTGCGATGGTCTTGGGTCGGAATCGTGGAAAAAAGCAATCCACTATGTTAAAAAAATTAAAGCGCAAGTTGTGCTTGTTATGGGCAACAATGAGGATAGAATTGTAAAATATTATTTCAACAACAATTTTAAAAAGTTTAAAGAATATTGTTTAAGTTTGGGATATAAAGATGTGGTTAAAAATGCTTATGTAACCATTGGCAAACAAAAACTTTATTTGGCCCACAAGCCAAGCCAATGCAAAAAAAATATGATGAATTTGTTTGGACATGTGCATCGTGACGGCGGGCTTTACTATCCGTTTGGGTTAAATGTTTCTTGCGACCTTAACTTTTTTAGATTGTATTCGGAAGATGACATAATGCTGTTTTTTGAAAAGGCCTTCCCCTATTGGCAAAACGATATTGAACTGCAAATAAAATTTAAATAGAGGTTTTGACTTATCTATTAATTTATGTTACAATAGTTTTACAAGGAGAAAAATATGTTTGAAGTTAGTAGAAATTTAAACAATGAATCCAATTTTAAAATTAACGGCCACAACATTTTGTTGGTTGACAGTAAGATGACCATTGACGGCAAACTTGTACCCGTTCACATAAAAAATCGCAAGTTTGGTAGGCGTTTTCCACATGTTGTGGGCAACGAAATTTATATTGATGTGCATAAAATTGTTGTTGAAACCAGCAAAATTTATGTGGATGATAAACTTTATAACATAAATGAATTAGATGAAGATTCTTTAGACATATTTGGTTTATAAAAAAACCGAGCGGCGTTGCTCGATTTTTTTATTTTACTCCTCTCCAAAAATTGCGTTAAATTCGTCCATTGTTATAAGCACTTGGCGCGGTTTGCTGCCGTTTGGTGCACTTATAAATCCAGCGCGTTCCATCTGTTCAACAATCCTGCCCGCGCGGTTATATCCCACCGAGTAGCGGCGCTGAATAACTGAACTGCTTGCTTGCTTAGTTTCTATAAACATGCGCAAAACATCTTTAAAAATTGGGTCAATCTCTTGTTCTTTAAGTGCGCCGTCTCCGTTGTTGTCGCCGCCCGAATGTTGAGATTTTATTGCTCGGCCAGCATCTTCATCGTAAACTGGTTTGTTGTGTGCTTTAATATATTCCACAACCGCGCTAATTTCTTCACTTGACACAAATGCGCCTTGCACACGCCTTGGCTCTGGCTTGTCTTGTGGCTTAAACAACATATCGCCCTTGCCAAGCAATTTTTCCGCTCCGCCTTGGTCAAGCACGGTGCGGCTATCCATAAAGTTGGTAAGCGCAAATGCAATACGGCTTGGAAGGTTGGTTTTAACCGTACCCGTAATTACATCCACACTTGGACGCTGGGTTGCAAGCACAAGGTGTATACCAGCCGCGCGCGCCTTTGCAGCAAGTTTTGCAATGCGGTCTTCAATTTCGCGTTTGGCTTCAAGCATCAAGTCTGCCAACTCGTCCACCACAATTACGATAAACGGAATTTTTTCTTCCCGCTTAGATTTTACTGCATCACTTTTGTTAAATTCGTTTATGTTAACCACCCTATTTTTTGCAAACAAGGCGTAACGGCGTTCCATTTCCTTAATTGCCCAATCAAGCGCATTTATGGTCATATCCTTGTTGGTGATAACTTCTGGAATAAGCAGATGTGGCAAGCCGTTGTAGGTTGAAAATTCCACCATTTTAGGGTCAACCAAAATAAGGCGCAAATCTTGTGGTCCACATTTGTAGCACATGCTAAGCAGCATTGTGTTTAAGCAAACCGATTTACCGCTACCCGTGCTGCCCGCCACCAACAAGTGTGGCATTTTGTCAAGGTTGCAGAAAATTATGTCGCCATTAATGTCTTTACCCAACACAAAACTCATTGGGTTGGCGCGCACTTTAAATTCGTTGCTGTCAATAAGCTCACGCAAACTAACTGGGGTAACCGTGTTGTTTGGAACTTCAATACCCACACTGTTTTTGCCCGGAATTGGTGCTTCCACACGGATTGCGCCATTTGATGCAAGTGTCATGGCAATATCATCCGCCATGGTTACAATTTTATTGACCGAAATGCCGCGCGGCATGCTAAGTTCGTATCTGGTAACCGCTGGACCAACTTGCACATTGTTAACCTTGGCTGGCACTTTAAAGTCGGCAAGCACTTGCTCCAACCTTTCAACATTTTCTTGCAACTGCTCTTCGCTTATTGTGGATTTGTTTTCCATAAATTTTAGCAACTGCACTGGAGGGGCAACATAAGGCGGAATCTCCAACTTTTCTTTTGGTTCTTCAATTTTAATCTGCTCTGGTTCAACCGATTTGGTTATGGTGTTTGGCAGGTGGAATTTGCTTAAATCTAGGCTTGGGCGAACCACTTCGTTGTTGTTGGTGTTGCCCAAACTTTCGTTTCTGCCGCCCGAATATTCGTCCACAAATTGGTTGTTAACCACTTCTTCAACTTCTTGATAATGCTCGGTCGAATCGGTTTCGTCAAGCGATTCCAAATTGTCCACTTCTTCGTCTTTATATTCTTCGACTGGCGAATCTAAATCTTCTTCCACATCGTTTAAATCTTCTTGCTCATCTTGTTCAAAAATATTGTCGTCAACATCGGTTTGATTAAATTGACTTGTTTCAATTGGTTCGTTTGGCTCGTCTAGATTTCCTTCTTTTGTGTAAGGCTGCGCGCTTTCGGTTGAATAGGTTGGCTTGCTGTCCAGTTCGGTAAAGCCGTCAAGGCTGGTGCTGTCGTCCTCCAAAATTATGTCGCTATACTTATCTTCTTCTGGTTCTGGCTGAAAATCTTCATAAGGCGCAGGTTCAGTTTCGTTAGTTTGGTCAACAGGCTTAATCTCTTCCGCATGCTCGCGCTTGATTTTTTTGCTGTTGTAATATCCCGTGTCGTTATCCAAAAACAAATCGTCCTCGTTTTCTGGCGGGATAACTGGGTCAAGCGGGGTTAAGATGTAATCACGCTTGCTTTGTGGGCGCGACTCGGTTTTTGGCATGTTGTATTCAACAGTTGGCAAATCGGTGGATATAATATTTTTATCCTTAATGCCCAAACGCTTTTTTGCCATAGTGGTTGCATCGGCTTTGGTTTCGGCTTTTTGTTCGACCGAATCTTCCTTACTATTTTCAACTTTATCTTCAATGCCAAAATCTTCAATTTTGTTAAAGTCAAATTTTGTGGTGACTTCTTTATGCCCAACCGTGCGGTCAACATACACATAGTCAACAATAAGTCCAACAATAATTGCAAGCGCAATGGCACTAAAAATGTACGCGCCCACATAAGTTATAAGTTTAACAATTGGGTAAGCAATAAGCCCAAACAGCAACCCGCCCGCCGTGGTTTGCGCGCTGTATGTTGCCGACAAGTGTGCACCATAACTTGACATGGTTATTTTAAGCACATTGGTCATGATAAGGTGGAATACAAACCAGCAAATTAATGTTGCCGCAATTAGATACGCCAAATAACGCTTTTTAACAACAAATTTGCGCTTGGCAATGCTTAAACAACACGTGGTTATCCCAATAAAACACAATGGGTAGACAGAAAGCCCGATGCTGCCCAAAATGACATGCCTAACCACATTTGGAAACAAGCACAGCACAAACATAAGCGAAAACACAACCAACCAAACAATTGACATGTTTAGTTTGATTGGCTTTGATTCTGATTTTTGTTTTTGCTTTTTAACCTTAACTTGTTTTGGTTTTTCTTCCTTAGGCTGCGGTTGAGGTTTTTGGTTAAAAGAAGATTTATAGATTGCCATACACAGTTCCTTTAAACATTCCTTTATCCAATTATACAACAAAAAATAAAAATTTCAAACAAATTTTAGTGGGTTAAACAAAGTTTAAAATGTAAAAAATTTGCAAAAATTTATTAAAAATTTACCAAAAAACTTAAATTTTTGTTGTTTTTTGCTGATTTTTTGTTATTTTTTTAAATTTCAACCTAAAATTTTACTAAATCTGCCCGCCCAAACAAGCCGACACTGTGGTTGGATTAAAATCGTTGTTAATTGCGTACGCCAAAATGTTTGCAAACGCATCCACTGTCTGTTTTGTTGGGTGCATCAAAATTAAATCGCCGCCCGACAAATCTTTGGTTGCGCGCTTAAAAATTATGTTGCTATTTTTGTCCCGCCAATCAATTGTATCGTGTGTCCACATAATGGTTTTGTAATTTAGGCTAGTTGCAGCATCCACAGTGGTTACATCGTACGCTCCGCTTGGTGGGGCAAAAAGTGTCATTTCTATCCCCAAATTTTTGCTTATAACTTGGTGGCACATGTTAATTTCTTGCACATTGGCGTCGTAGTCAAGCTTGTCTTGGTCTTTGTGATAAAACCCGTGGTTGCCAAGTTCGTGTCCGCGCGCATAAATTTCTTTAACCAAATCCAAATTGTTAACCGCCCAGCAGCCACCCAAAAAGAAGGTGGTTTTAACATTATATAAATCCATAATATCCAGCATGGCGCGCACCTCGTCCGCCCCTTCGTACACATTAACCATAAAACACACATTGTTGGATTTGGTGTCGCCATTGTAAATTACCCGCGTGTCGCCCGAAACATAGGTGGTTGCCACATTGGTAAAAGTTATTGCAATAAGACAAATTATCATAACCGCAATGATGATGTTGGCAACAACTTGACTTTTTTTCATAATACCTCTTGTTTAACTTATTGTTTTTTGTTGAAAATTATGAGTAGTATAGGTTTTAAATAAAATTTTTTAAATTTTACAATATGTCTTGACAAGTGCAAAAAATTATACTAAAATTAAAACAAGTATAAACTAAAAGTAAATTCAAAAGATAAATTAGGAGATGTTATGAAAAAGAAAAAACCAATTCAACCCACCGCCTCGCTTGAAACTGTGCGCAAACGCATGGCAGACCGCAAAGAAGGTCAGCGTTATTCCAACCCATATATGGACCCAAAATTTAATGAAGCACCAAGTGGATACAATATAATTTTTGATTCGGACGAATGGTTGCAAAGTTTACAAAAGGCAAAAGACCGCGAGCAGCGTACCGCAACGGCAAAGGAAACGGACAAAATTGTTGCTAAGGAAATTGAAACCATAACCACAAATTTGTATAACGACATGCTAGCATACTACAATTCCACCTTGGATGTTAAAAAGACGATGGAAAAGTTTAAGGATGTTGAGCAAGTTTTGCAACAAAAAGTTGATATGCTTAGCTATACAATAGAATTTTCTCCTTACAAAAAGGTGGTTGCAAAAATGTGCTATCAAAACCCAAAGTTTTTTGAGTATTTGTCAGATAAAGATATTGAAATGACACTTCCAAACATTTTGTTTAAGCGCGACATGCTTATGCAAAATAATGAGTATATTTATAAGCGCGTTGGCAAGGGTGTTTTAACATATAAAGGTGTTGGGATATATTTCCCACAAGTTATGGACTATTTAAACGCGGACGACACCTCCGTTTTGCTTTGCAATTATCCAGAAATGTACCCTAAAATTAGCAAATCAATTCACGAGGATTTTTTAAGGTTGCAAGATGCGGAAGGCAAACATGTTATGCTATATAAACTTATTAAAAACAAATTGGGCATAATTAACTATTTTTCAAGTGATGATTTGACCATCGCGCTTAAAGATTTTCCACCAGCAGTTGGCAGAGCATTAAATGTTTATCCACAAAATATTGTAAAATTAAAGGCGGGGATATTTAACATTGTTAAGCCTTCCATTGTGTTTCAAAATGTGCAAAAACAAAACATGATTGACAGCATTTTAGCGTCAGATAAAGAAAACAACACCAACCTATATCAGCAGATAATTGAAAAACATCCACAGTTGGACGCATATTTTGCAAGGTTTGTTAAGCCTTCCAACACAACTTACAGCGTTTAAGCTTGCCAAACGGCAAGTTTTTTTATTTTACCCCCTACCCCTATAGGGCATATTAAACATACCCCCGCCACCTATTTTTAAACATACTGGCTGGGGGTATAAATTAAAAACAAAAAAGGGCATATGCCCTATAATTTTTTGATAAGTTTTAAGTCAACGCGCCCGCGTTCATCAATCTTAATAGTTTTAACAAGCACTTTGTCGCCCACCTTAACCACATCTTCCACCTTTTCCACTCTATCCTTAGAAAGTTTGGATATGTGAATCATTGCCTCTTTGCCCGGAGCAACTTCTACAAACGCGCCAAATTGTGTTGTGCGGGTAACCACACCCTCGTATTCGCAATTAAGTTCAAAATCGGTTGCAATGGCAATAATCATGGCTTTTGCTTTTTCCAGCATCGCCTTATCAGTTGAAGAAACAAACACATCGCCGCTATCTTCAATATCAATTTTTACGCCAGTTTCTGCAATAATTTGATTGATAACCTTGCCACCCGAACCAATAACTTCGCGGATTTTGTCTGGGTCAATTTTAAATGTGATAATTTTTGGTGCATATGGGCTTAACTCTTTGCGTGGTGCTTTGATTGTTTTTGCCATATGTTTTAAAATTTCCAACCTACCCAAACGCGCTTGTTCAAGTGCGGTTTCCAAAATTTTGCGGTCGATACCATGAATTTTTATATCCATTTGTATTGCGGTTATACCCTTTGTTGTGCCCGCAACTTTAAAATCCATATCGCCAAAGAAATCTTCTAGCCCTTGAATATCAGTTAAAACAGCCACTTTGCCGCTGTCTTTATCCTTCATAAGCCCCATTGCTATGCCGGCAACTGGTGCGGAAATTGGCACACCCGCATCCATAAGTGCCAAAGTGCTGCCGCAAACCGATGCTTGTGAGGTTGAACCGTTTGACGACAACACATCGCTAACTGTACGGATTGCGTATGGGAATTCTTCTTCACTTGGAAGCACTGGCAAAAGCGCGCGTTCTGCAAGCGCACCATGCCCAATCTCCCTTCTACCTGCCGAACGAAGTGGTTTTGCCTCGCCCGTGGTGTAACCCGGCATATTGTATTGGTGCATATAGCGTTTTTCTTCTTCGCCATCAAGCCCTTCAAGTTCTTGCGCGTCCGAAAGCATGCCAAGTGTGCAAGTGGTTAAAACTTGTGTTTCCCCACGAGTGAACACTGCCGAGCCATGCACCCTAGGCAACAAGCCAACTTCGCTCCAAAGTGGACGAATTTGGTTGGTTTTGCGCCCGTCTGGACGAATGCCTTTAAACAAAATGTTGTGCCTTACATGTTCCTTTTTAAGATTGTACAAAACTTGACTAATCTGTTTTGCGCTGTCTGGGAAAATTTCAGCAAAATGTTCTTGACATTCAGCCTCCAAATTATCTTCCATTTCGTTGCGGATATGGCGGTCAAATTCCTTTAACATTTCAACAACTTTTGGTTCGGCATACTTTCTAACTTCTTTATCAATAGTTTCGTCAACCGTATCCAAAACAACATCAATCTTTTTAACCTTTAATGCCTTGCAAATCTTTTCTTGGAAAGCGACCTGCTTTTTAATCTCTTCATGTGCAAACATAATGGCGTCAAGCATAACCGATTCGCTAACCTCTTTTGCACCTGCTTCCACCATCAAAATTGCTTCCTTAGTGCCGCTTACAGTTAGGTCAATAAGGCTTGCTTCTTGCTCTTTTTGATTTGGGTTGATGATGTATTTCCCGTCAACATAGCCAACTTTAACCGACCCCGTGCTTTCTTCCATAGGGATGTCGCTTATTGAGATGGCAATTGAGCTGCCAAGCATTGCAAGTGGCTCTGGGCTGACATCTGGGTCAACCGACAGCGGAGTTGCAACCACGCATACATCGTTGTAAAACCCTTTTGGGAAAAGTGGGCGAAGTGGGCGGTCAATAAGCCTAGAACGCAAAATTGCGCTGTCTGCTGGGCGGCCTTCCCTACGCTTCCACCCGCCTGGGATTTTGCCCACACTGTACAATTTTTCTTCATAATCCACACTTAGTGGGAAAAAGTCCATACCTGGACGTGGGGTTTTGCTCATGGTTGCGTTTACCATAACCACAGTATCCCCGCAACGCACAATGCAGTGCCCGTTGGCTTGACCACAATATTTGCCAACAATAACCTCTGCCTTGCGATTGCCAATGTCTAACTTAAATGTTTTTTCTTCCATAAATTCTCCTAATACCGAATAATTATAGCATAGTTGCAAAAAAAAATAAATTGATTTTGGGTGGTTTTTGCTTAAATTTTAAAAATTTGCATTACAAGTTGTGTTTTGCATATCATATAAAATAAGGTAACGCACACAATTTTGCTGGTTTGTGGCTGGGTTTTACCCCAAAATGGCAAATTAAAAAATTTTTTTAATTTTTTTAAAACTTACTATTGACAAAAATTGCAGTGTGTGCTATAATTTGCAAAACGGAGGATTTTTTATGAATAATAAAAAGATAAAGGTTCCACAAGCAGGCGTGTTTGATGAAAAAACAGATGCCGCAAAAAACTTTGACGATGTTAAGTTTGAAATTTTAACAAAGGAACAATGCCTTAATCTTTTCAATAAGCAATTAAAGGCAAAGGGCCTTGCTGCTGCAAAAGCTAAAAAGTTGCAAAAACAAATCAAAACATTGGAGGGCACAAATTGCAATTATGTTTTGTTGCAACACACTTACAGCACACTTAAAGGTGTGGATAATGATAGGGAAGATATTTTCTTAACCTTCTTAAACGCAGTTCCAAGGCAAGCAGCTGAACAAAAGCATGTTGTGTTTGAAGTTGCAGCTGGTAAATATGTTTTGGTTGACACCAAAGACCGCAAAATAAGCGAAAAGGTTGACAATTTGCCAGAATATATCAATGGCTACTTCATTTTAAAACAAGCAGGCAACTGCTATTATTTCCGCGATAAAGATGGATTCATCAGTCAACCATTTGTTGATGCAAAACCTTTCACCAAAAACGGCATCGGAGCACATACTGCTTTTGCAAAAACCGCTAATCTCATTTCAAGGTGGGTTGAAATTGATTCTAACTATTTCTTATTGGGCGAGTTGGCAAGAGACGAACACGGCAAGCCTATTAAAAAAGACGGCAAGTATGTCAGGGCGGCAGAACCTAAATTTTACAGAAAGGTTGCAGGTAACGAATTCTTTGGTGCATGGAAAACCGAAAAAGATGCTCACCCATTCTATCAAGTTTACTTAGTCAATCAAGATAGCCGTGATTGGGGTGTTGGTGCTCCTCTTGAAGGCGAGCAAAAAATCAACGAAGCCAGACAATATAACAGAATCACTAATTTGGAAGATGAGGGTTTGTTAAAACTTGAACAATTTAGGGTTAATGAAATCACCAAACTTCCTTATATTATTACTAGTTATGTGGACATCATTGGCAGAACGCTTACCGAAGAAAATAAACGCTCTGGCACAATGCTTTACTACTACAAAACGGGCGAAGTGTTTGAACCATTAGGCCGCGAAGTTGAAATTTCTGACTTCTTTGCATCCGACTTTGTTAATAAAAACGAAACCGATAAATCGGGCGACATATATTTAAAAGCAGTTTTGGAAATTTATGCTGAAAAACAACTTGGCAAACTTAAATTTGACCTTTTGAAGAAAAAGGTTAGCAACACAAAACTTAAAGCTGAAGCGGACGAAACTTACAATCAGTTTAAAGAAGAAGTTACCAATTTGCTTACTGCTGGCATAAGGCGTAAAAACATTGACACTGCAAACAAAAAGCGTTTGGAAAATTTGCATAATGAATTAGCAGAGAAGATAGAAACTTATAAAAATGACGACACATTCACTTTGATTAAAAAGACTGCAGAAGAAAATGCAAAGAAATCACCAAAAAAATTGCGTGCAGAACAAGATAAGTTGATTGCTGGTGCAACCGCAACTGCTGAGCCAGAAACAGCACCGGCTGAGCCAATAGTAGAACCAAAAACTGACACAGAACCAGAAATTAAACCAGAAGAACCTAAAACTGAAACAGAACCAGAAATTAAACCTGAAGAAGTAAAACCTGAAGAACCTAAACAAGCAAAACCAAAATCAAATAAAAAGAAAACTTCTGGCAAAAAACAACCCGAAGAAGAGCCAGTTGACCCAGAACCAATTAAATTAGAAGATGATGGAATTGGTTTTGCTACTGATGCACCTATTGGAATAGCTAAAGAAGGCAACGCGATAATAGGTCCAGCTTATTTTCCTATGAGTTATGAAAAAATCTTTAAAGCCTTAGCCGAAATGAAATCAATTAACATTGCAAATATCCAAAAGAGATATGGAATTAGTTATAAAAAAGCAGAACAATTGTTAGATTTCTTAAACTCTATGACATATATTAAAATGGATAAATCTGGTAAATATCAAATCGATGATGAATTTGAAGATTTTGTAAAAGCAAATTACCCAGAAAAAGGTAAAAACAACTAAAAAAGTGGGGCAACCCACTTTTTTTTGATACAATAATTTTAAAAATTAAATCAAATTTTTAATCTAAATGATAAAAGCAAAACAAAAAAAGGCAAGTCGCCTTTTTTAATTAACCACGAATGCCAAGTTTTGCTTTGATTTCACGCGCACGATTGATGTCAACTTTGGTTAAATAGTCCAACAATTTTTTGCGTTGAGAAACCATTTTGTTTAAGCCACGAGTTGAATGAAGGTCTTGCTTGTTGGTTTTAAGGTGCTCAGTTAAATTGCTGATGCGCGCAGACAACAAAGCGATTTGCACTTCAATTGAGCCAGTATCTTGCTCATTTTGCCCGTAGGTTTTAACAATTTGTTTTTTGTCGATTTGCATACTCTCTCCTTTTAATACGCCACAAACAATGTTGGCGTGAGTAAATCGCACAACTATTGCAAGGGTATGGCATAATTTTATCACCAAATTTTGGATTTGTCAATGCTTTTACATAAATTTTTTAAATTATCGCACACTAAATTTGTATGAAAAAGTTTTTGCTGATAAGTTTTGCCGTTATTGTCGCGCTTGTTTTTGGAGTGCTAATTTTTCCTAATGTGCGGCGGATAAACGCGCTGCCAGACGACATGGTGGTTACATACAGCGACATTCAGCAGTGCAACGACAAAGATGTTTTTAGCCCAGTTATAAATTTGTCACTTCCCAAAAACATTGAAGTAAGCGAAGACGGCGAACTTACCAACACGGTGATGAGCGTTAAACTTTTTGGGCTGTTTACAATAAAAAAAGTGAATGTCCGCTTGCTTACCGACACCGATGTTTATGTGGGCGGCGACACGGTGGGATTTAACCTTTTTAGCGAAGGGGTAATTTGCGTGGGCAGCAATGCGGTTACCACGGCGGACGGGATTAAAGAGCCAGTTAAAGAAAGTGGAATATTAGACGGGGATGCGATTATCAAAATTGAAGATATAAAAATAGAAAACATACAAGACATTAACCGCATTGTAAACCTGCCGCAATTGCAAGGCAAACCGCTTACCCTAACCTTGCATCGCGATGGGCAAGAACTGCAAACAAAAATCACGCCCGCGCTTGACGCCTTTACCAACACCTACAAACTGGGGCTTTGGGTGCGCAACAATTACAGCGGCGTAGGCACACTTACATATGTTAAACAATCCGACTATCGTTTTGGTGCGGTTGGCCACCCAATTGTGGAAGCAAGTTTGGGGCAAAATTTTAATGTGGACAGCGGCAACATTTACAAGTGCAGTTTGATTGGCATAAAAAAGGGCGAGCGAAATAATCCGGGCGAAATCCGCTCGTCAATAAATTTAAGCGATGACGCAATTGGTATTGCCGACACAAACTGCGACTATGGTGTGTATGGCACGCTTTTAAACAAATCGATTATTAATCCAGACCGAACCGCGCTTTTGGGTGGGCGGCTGTCGGTTAAACTTGGCGAGGCAAAAATTTATTGCGCGCTTGACGAACAAGGAGTTAAGGGTTACGACATTATGATTGTTAAGGCAAACAAGCAAAATTCCGCGGACGACAAAAGCATGACCATCCGCGTAACCGACAAAGAACTGCTTAAAAAGACGGGCGGGATAATTCAAGGGATGAGCGGCAGCCCAATTGTCCAAAACGGGAAAATTGTGGGTGCGGTCACCCATGTTATGCTAAACGACCCCACCCGCGGATATGGAGTTTACATAGATTGGATGATAAATAATTAAATTTCAATTTATTTATAAGCACAATTTTCATGTGGCAAATATTTGAAATTGTAAAAGATATTATATGTCATTAAAGCAAATCAATCAAAATTTTTATCCGCATGATTTTATATAACTATTTTCAAATTAAAAACTTTATTTATACTATCTACAAAATCTATCATCATTGCAAAACAAATTAAATTTAAAATTTAACATGTCAACAAATTATTTCAATGATAAAAAAAATTAAATTATATAACCTATTTAAAACTAAAATTAATTATAAAAATTAAAAATTTTGCTGATTTTTAATAAATTTAATCAATTTTATTAAAAAAATTTATATTCTATTTAAAATAAAAAATCCTTATTGAAATTTTAGTATAGTAAACTTTATAACTTTGCAACAAAAAAAAGCCACCATAATAGTGGCAATTTTTTTAGGCTTCTGGCTCGGCAATTTTTTGAATTATTAGCACAACATTGGTGTAAGTGGTGCTAGCATCTTCACCAACATCAAGGGTGATGGCAGTGTTGTCGGTTGCGGTGTACAGATATTCGCCGCTTAATGCTTCAGTGCCAATCGCGGTTGAACCAGTTATTGCGCTTAAATCTTCTGGTGTGCCCTCAAAAGCCAAGGTTAAGCTTGGAGCTGTGCCTGCCACCCCACCGGCCACCGTTGAAGTTGCTTTATATTTTATTAAATATGTGCCAGCGGTTACAGTTGCCCCGTCCGTGCCATTAAACAAAATGTCGGTTTGTGCGGCTGGATAAGTTGTGCCTTCGGTTAATGTTGGAGTTGCGCTTGCTGCAAGTGTGTCTTGCGTGAATTGGGCAACTGCTATTGTGCCAGGAGTTCCCGGTTCACCTTGCGCACCCGCTGGACCTGTTTCACCAGTGGCCCCCGTTGCCCCAGTTGCACCAGTAGCACCCGTTGGACCAGTAGGACCTGTTGGGCCAGTTGGACCGGTAGGGCCGATTGGACCTGTTGGGCCTACTGCACCAGTTAAACCTATTGGACCTTGTGGACCGGCTGGACCAGTTGCCCCCGCTGGACCTGTTGGACCAATTGCACCCGCTGGACCAGTTGCACCAGTAGCACCAGTTGCACCCGTTGCACCAACCGGACCTTGCGGACCAGCCGGACCAGTAGGTCCAGTTATTCCAGTAAAAATTATCCTATCTATGCTGTTTACGCTTGGGCGTTGAAAGCCAAAGTTGCAACAGCCGTTATTATTGTTATTACAACAAAACATATTTTCTCCTTAAAAGGTATTTCTACCTAGTACATACTATGTAAAATAAGTCAAAATGTTAAAATTGGCAATTTAAAAATGCACAAATTTAGGCGGCAAATTAAAAATAGCCAAGCGACAAAAATTTTCAATTTATACTAATTTTGTAATAATTTCATATATTTTATTAGGAGAAATTATGCAAAACATAATCAATGCCATCGTTTCCAATTTTAGAATGCGAAAGGGCGTTTTTTTGGTGCTGGTTTGCTGCTGTTGCGTTTGCATTGTGCTGGGCGTTATAACCGCAATTAATTTCGACAACGGGGTGCTGCCGATTGACCTAGGCAACATTGCTTACATAAAATTTTTGCGCGGCGGCGGGTTTGGCAGCCTTATTTTTGGCACAATTATTGCAAATTTGGTGGTTTATGTGGTAGTTTTGATGTGCGGATGCAAAAAATTTTTGTTGCCAATTTCGTTTATATTCTATTTTTATTTAATATACAGCATGGGGGTAATTTTTACCAGCATAATCATCATATACGGATTTTTTGCCACAATAATATTTTTAATTTTGTTGCTTGTGTATTTTGTGCTGCAAATTGTTGTGCTTACTTCAATTTTGTGTGAAATAATATACTCCCCACGGGTAAATTATTTTAGGCATTGTTTTTGCTCGGGCTTTTCACCAATTTTAATTTTATCCATTTTGTATTTTGCGCTATCTATACTTTTTTGTTTAACATTATTTTTGTTGCGCAACTACGTGCTTTTGCTTGTGTTCTATTAAAAAAAAATAAGCCAATACTTTTGGCTTACATACCCCCACCCCTGTGGGTATCTATTTTAAGATGTTTTTTGTGTCTTTAATTAAACTATAATACTCGTCTGGCGTACCTATGTCACAAAACAAACCCTTGTATGGATAGGTGTAGCAATTTTGGTTTGTGGTTATTAAATAGTTTACAAAATAGCCCATGCTATCGCGCTTTTTGGGGTCGGTGGTCATATCCATATACTGGTCAATCAGTGCAAAATCTTGCCTATTTAAAACATAAAGCGCAAGGCTAACATTGTTGGATTTAAGGTTTTCTATCCCTGGCTTTTCGTCAAGCGACAAAATTTGATTGTTTTCGTCCACATTTAAAATGCCAAAATTTTTGGCAATAAACTCGCGCTGGTTATCTGGGTAGACCTTTGAAACAATCACATTTATATAATCGCCAAATTTGTCTTGCAGATTATAGTAATAATCAGCAAGGTCGCTAAGCGGAAATTCAAAATAATTGTCGCTCGCCATAACCATAATTTGCCCGCGATAGTTTGCTGGGATATGTCCGTTAGCAACACGCATTGCATTGTTTGCACCCGTGGCATTTTCTGGCGAAGTGCTGCCGTCCGAATAGATTGAAATTTGCTTGTTGCAGTTGTTTACCGCGGCAAAAATGGCGCAACTATCATTGATTTGCTGCTTATATTTGTCGTTTACAATAAGGATAATTTCATCCACCTCGTCAAGTACCGCCACCTTTTCCAACAAATGGTGCAAAATTGGGCGTGGTTTGCCGTCAACATTAATTGGCAACAATGTCTTTGCAATCTTGCCCTGCTCAGTAACCGACATTAACCTTGTGGCATATCCGCCTGCCAAAATAACAACTTTCATACTTACATCCTTTAAATTATTATACCAAATAAACATTTTTTGTCAAATTAAATTATGGTCAAAATTATTTTAACATTTAAAAACTTATTATTTTTTACAAATTTTTTGCGCCAAAGCAAACAAATTTAAATAAAACCATTTTTATCTTAAAAAATCCTTGCAAAGATAAACAAAATTTGATATAATGTATTCGCAAAAGTTGTGCGGATGTAGTACATCGGTAGTACGCGGGCTTCCCAAGCCTGTGAGGTGGGTTCGATTCCCATCATCCGCTCCATTTTAATATGTTAAAAGCGATTTAAAATCGTTTTTTTTATAAAATTTAAGCAGTAAAAAGCTATTTGTTTGTCCAATTTTAAAAAGTGTGATATAATTAAAATATAGAAGGTGAAATATGTTTAATAACAAAGATTTAGAAAAATTTTATCAAAATTGCTTAGAATATTGTGAAAAAATAAAAAATCCCATTTTAAAAGAGGTTGCAAAACGGGTTTATGCTGATTACAAAACTCCACTTTTTAACAAGCCTGCCACCACTTCTCACCATTATTTTAAAGGCGGGATTTTGTATCACACCTACTGTGTAACACGGGATGCAATTGCCATTTGTGGACTATATCCAAATTTGCAAGTTGACATGGATTTAATTATTTTTGGCGCACTAGTTCACGACATTGGCAAAACGCAAGAATTTAAAGATTTTAAAGACATTAAGGACGATGATGTTTTTTTAGAAAACCATGCAAAATTATTAGGTCATTCATATGAAGGTGTCCACATTATATCTAACTATTTAGATGAGTATAAAATTGATAGACAATTTAAAAATCAAGTTTTGCATATGATTGGCAGCCACATGAACGAATTTACTGACTGGGGCGCTTTGGTTATGCCAAAGATGATGGAAGTTGTAATTATAAATTTTGCAGACAAAATGGATTCTGATATAGAGCCAGCACATGAAGTTTTGCAAAAGGCAAAGAATGGTGAAGAATATATGGTAAGAAATGCCCCAAGACCGTACTACAAATCTTTAAATAAATTTTACAACACTGATAGATAAGAAATTTAAAAATATCAATAATAAGAATTTTCTTACTTAAATTGCAAAGTAAAAAAGACCAGATTTGGTCTTTTTTAATAGTCGCTAAGCCTTTTGGTGCAAGCGCCCTTGTTTTGCGAAATGATTTGATAGTTGTATCTTTGCTCTTGCTCTGTGCCGCTTTTGAAATTGTACATATGGGTTACACTGTAATCTAGCCTATTTGAATACCAATTGTAATTTTGTCCGTCAAATTTAACCTTATCCATAGAGGTGCAGCCAGCAAACACATTTTCGCCAATGTATTGCAACTCAGCATTGAAGGTAACCATGGTTAACTGGGTGCAATTTTCAAACGCGCGCGCTGCAACTGAGGTTGTGCCGCTCTTCACTTCGTAAGTGCCATTTAGGTCGGTTTTAGCTTCAATAAGGATTTTGTTTGCCAAGTACAACACTTTTTCTTTATCCCAATTGGCTGTGTTTTTATAGTAAGCAGTGTTTTTAAGCACATCTTCGCCAATATAGGTAACATTGCAAGTATCATTTTCAAATTTGATTTCGGATAGACTTTCGCAATCTTCAAACGCCTCCGAGCCAATAAATTTAAGCGAACTTGGAAGAGTTATGCTTGTAATGCCCGTTCCCCTAAATGTGCCAGCTGGGATGTTGGTTATTGTGCGAGTAACCTTATCTTTGTCTGTCAAGTCAACTTTGCCTTCCGCATGTTCAATGTGAAGACCAGTGTTGCCATAGAAAAGCGGACTAGAATAGTCGTTGGCAAAGGCAATGGACAGCCAGCCATAAATATCGCCCAAATAATCCACTTGGCTGATTGCGGTGCAGTCTTTAAAGGCGTCCCTATCTATTCGTTTAAGCTCGGCGTTGATTGTAAGTTTGGTTAAATTTTTGCAGCCTTCAAACGCATTTGCCGCGATAGAAAGCGTGTCTTCTTTGATTGTAAATTCGCTGTTTGTGTAACTGCCGTCATCTTTTAAAGTTTGGCGAACTTTAATAAGGTGTTTGCCAAGATAAAGCGCATCGTCCACCCAATGGCTACTATCGTTTGCAAAGCCAGTGTTTAAGAATACGTGTTCGGCAACATCTTCAAGTGTGTCTGGCACAGTTATTTCGTGCAGCGTGGTGCAGTTTGAAAAGGCGTATCTGCCAATAGACTTCAAATTTTTTGCACCAACAAATCTGTTAAGTGCGGTGCAGTTTAAGAATGCCATTTCTTCAATTTTTTCTAGTTTCGGATCATCGCCCACAATTTCAACCGATTGCAAACGCATTAATCCACTAAACGCGCCTTCCCTAATTTCGGTTAGGCTTGCTGGCAAGGTGATGGTCTCTATGCTAGGGCATGAGATAAATCCATTTTTCTTAACTATAGTAACTGGATATTCTTCCTTCTCGTAGAAATCGCCGTCTTCGGCTGGGGTATCCAACAACTTTTTATATGTTGAAATTATAATATTTTTGGTTTTTGCGTTTACAATTGCATCGCTTTTTGAAACAATCACATGCTGACCTTCTATGCTGTAAGTCAGCCCATCAAATTTGCAAGACGCACACAAATTGCTGTCGGCAAAATCGTGCGCGGCCGTGATATGCTCGTGGCACAAATTACATTCGCCAGTATGTTCGTCAGCAGTTATTTTGCTTATGTTCCATTCATGTTTTAAAGCAGTGCCAATTTGTTCAAATTCTTCGGTTTCATAATCACAATCTTCCTTTAAGCAAACCTTTTTTATAACTCTATTCTTTTCACATTTTGCTGCTGAAATTTCCACCTCTTCAAATTCGTGCGCTTCCTCTTTAATTTGGTGGCAATTGTTGCAGGTGTAATAGTGGTTGGTTGCATCTTTATTTGTCATCTTCCAATCATGCCCAGTTGCCAAGCCGCCTTCTTCTGTAAACTCTTTTTCGCAATCAAGGCAAATGTAATGATTTTGCCCAGCCGCATCACAAGTTGGTTTAATTGAAGAAGTATCGTCTAATTCGCATGGAACATTTTCTTGCAAGTAATCGCAGCCTTCGCGCGCACAAGTTATTTTGTGGGTCGCGTGGTCCTTATCCGTGCCAGTAAATGTATATTGCAAAATGTGGTCAAGTTTTGGCTCGCCCGCGGTTGGAACTTGTTTCATCCCATCACATTTAGAACAAGTGTATTCGCAATAGCCCCCGTGTTCACAATTAGCTTTTACAACTTTTACGTTTCTATCACACCGCTCTGTTTCTTCTGTTTGGCAAGTTGAACATCTGCGTAAATGTTGACCATTAATGGCATTCATTGAAATATTTTCATATTCCCAAGTGTGACCTGTTGCTGGGTTTTCTGTGTTAACTTTCTCATGAATAACACCACAAGTGTTACACTTGTAAATTGTGCATTCATCGGTTGTGCAAGTGGCTGGTTTTGTTTCTTGTTCTTCAAGTTTACAATCTACTTTTTCCTTTTCATCACCACAACGCTCACACTTTTCATAATGTTGATGGGTGTGTTCTGTGCCTGAATCTTCGTCAAGTTGAACGGGGTAAACTTTATAGTTATGCCCAAGTTTATCTTTAACATTAAGCACTGCCTCGCGCTCACACTGAGTGCAATATTCAACCGTTTTGCCGTCAGTTGTGCAGGTCGCGTCAATAATTTTTTGGTTGGCAAAATTACATTCAAATTCTTCGGTTGTGTGGCAGTTTGAACACTCTCTTTTATGTTTAGGAGTTCCACCATCATCATTTATCGGTTGAAAGCTACCCCAAGCGTGGTCTAGTTTATTAACTTGTTTTGTTTCTATGTGCTCACAAACTTCACATTTCTTTTCAAACAAACCTTCTTGCATGCATGTTGCGGCATCAATTTCAATCCAGTCGCCAAAAACATGGCCAGTAGGTTCAATTGGTACACTTTCTTCAAGCTTTTCACCGCACATAGAGCAGATTACTTGTTGGGTGTGACCAGCATCTGTGCAAGTTGGTTCAAGGCGTTCAATTTCAACAAAGCGCGAATGCTCGATTGTTGGGATTACTTCTTCTTCCACATAAGAACATGTTTGGCAAGTGCGGGTTTGGCTGCCTTCCTTATTACATGTCGCGCCAGATGTAATGGTCCAGTCGTCAAAATCGTGCGGCAACTTGTCAATGGATTTGGACATATCCGCACCGCAGACATCGCACACGCCAGTCATGTAACCTTCTTCCGTGCAACTTGCTTGTTTTGTTATTGTGTAATTGGTGCAGACATGAGTGTGCTTGCCATCGCACGCGGAAAAAATTATACCTACGCCAAACGAAAACATTACAATAAGTGCAGATAAAATTATCCTTTTAAACAATTTTGATTTTGCCATAACGCCCCCATTAAGTTTTAAGCATTATAACATAAATTTGTTAAAATGTACACCAAAAAAGCAAATTTCCAAAAATTGTTTAAAATTATTTTTGTTGTGTTGAATTTTAATATTATTTATATATAAATTATCCTTATATGAAAGATTAACTTTCTATGCGACTGGGCTTAACCACGGGGCGGGGACTTATGCCGCCGCGCGCGGCGGCATGGAACGCGGCGCGTTCGCGCGCAAAAATTTTGCGCGCAAGTCCCCGCCCCCGCGCTTGCCGCCCTTCTAAGCCCTATTCTGCCTTCCTTCGCTTGGACTTTGTTTCGCCAATTTTGGTAACTCTATGATTTGTGGATTTTACAGATTTTTTCTTATCCGTCTTGTTTTGCTTTGAATAACTTTTAATTTCCTCCACGCTGCTTTTTAATGCTTCCATAAGGTCGGTAATTCGCACCACTTTACCCGCATCCACACGCTTGATAGTTTTGCCCTTTTGTTTTGTGACAATTGCTTGTTTTAAACGCAAATTATATTCATCCCTATATTCACTCATATCCAATTTATCCGACATTGCATCAATTATATTTTTGGCAAGTACAATCTCTTTTTCGTTGACTTTAACATCAATTTTGCTTGCTGGATTTTGTTGCACTTCGTCCGCAAAAAACAAACGCGACAACAACAAATCATCCCCGCGGACCCAAACCGCCACCACACATTCGCTTGCCCCCAACATGGTTTTTGCAATACCTACCTTATGCTCGTCTTTAAGCACGGTTTTAAGCAAAAAATATGCGCGTTCGCCCTCCTTTTTCTCGGGCGCAACATAAAAAGTGCGGTCAAAATAAATTGGATTAATTTCATTTAAATTTACAAACTTTTCTATAACCACATTTTTGTCTTGTTTGGTCTTTAATTTTTCAAGCTCATCTGGTGTAAAAATTACATACTCACCCTTTTCAATTTGGTAACCCTTAACAATATCTTCGTTTTTAACTTCCCTATTATTGCACTCAGCACATGTCTTTTTGTATTGAATGCGCGACTTGGTTTTTTTATCCAACATGTTAAAGCCAATATCGTTGTTTTTTATTGCATTGTGCAACACCACGGGTATGTAAACCAATCCAAATCCAATTGCTGTTTTGTAACTATATGCCATATATCCTCCGCAATTAGTATTTGTAAAAATTGCACAATTATCCTTGCAAAACCAACACCTCTTAAAAATTATATAAAAATCTTAATTTTTAATCATTTTTTATGATTTTTTGCTTATTTTTTATAAATTTTATTAATTTTTATGATTTTTTTGCGTTTAATTATTAATTTAATCAATTTCTAATATTATTTACACAATTTTTGGTGATTTTTTATTAATTTTTATAATTTTTGCATAATTTTTATTAATTTTTGGTGATTTTTTAATATTTTTTATTTATTTATTAAATTCATAAACTGCCATGCCTACGCTGATTGGCAAATTTAAACTATCAATTTTGTTGCTATGCTTAATTACCACGCTGTTGCCAGCGGATAAATATTTGTTATCAATGCCATGTGCCTCGTTGCCAAAAATCAGCGCATAATTATTTTTTGGAGTAGCAAAACTGCCCAATGTTGATTTTCCATTTAACATAAATAAAAATTTTGCGTAGTTGTTGCTAACCAGATAATCGTCAAAACTTTCATATGCAGCCACATTTAGCATAAAAATTGCGCCCATGCTTGCCCGCACCACTTTTGGATTAAAATAATCCACTGCTGGCTTAATTATAACCAAATCAGTGTATCCAAATCCAACAATTGTGCGCATAATTGTGCCTAAATTGCCCATGTCGCTAGGGTTTACAAGCACAATCTGTTTGTTGCCGTTCAGTTTGCACGCATACTTTTTAAACACGCCAATTACAAAGCAATTTTCCTTACTACTTAGGCGCGCAATTGTTTTGTCATCATACACCACATCGATATTATTTTTCTTGCACAAATCAATAAGTTTGTCAATATCTTGACTGTCCGCCTTGCTGTGAATAAGCACACATTTTGCGCACTCGGGTTTGTTTTTGATAAGTTCAAATGTTGGATACGCTCCCAAACAAAAGCTTAACTCATTTTCTTTGCTATACTTTTCAATTTTTTCCATAATTTTCACCAATTTTTAACCTTTTTTATTAATTTTTATTAATTTTTAATTATTTTTTAATATTTTTTGTTATTTTTATTTAACAATATATATTTTAGCAAATTAATTTTATTTTTACAATTAAATTTTTACTATTAATAAAAATTATAAATCTTTAAAAAATTGTTGACAAATATTTAAATTTGATTTAAAATGTTTTTATCTTTAAAGCGTTGACGGAAAGAGTAGTTAAGGAATTGGCTTTTAGTGAGGTAAGGATAGTGTGAACTTGCCAGCACAGCCTTGATGAAAGACACTCCTGAGCTTTATGGTCGGCTCGCCAATAAGAGTTTAAATTAAGTGGCTTTTAAGCAAATTAGGTGGCACCGCGGATATTTATTCGTCCTAATAAAGTAATATTTTACTATATATTAGGGCATTTTTTATTAAAAGGAGAAAGTATGTATACACAAATTTCAAAACTAAATGAAGGCAAAGTTAAATTTATGGGGATGATTGACACGGTTAGGGACAAAAAGAATATTCAATTTATTGTCCTTAAAGATTTTTCGGGCAAAATTCAGGTTACTGTGGACAAGGTTAAATACCCAGAAGTTGGCAACACCTTCTATCACCTTCTGCCCGGCTCGGTTGTTGTGGTTGAAGGCGAATTGGTTAAAAGCGAATATGTAAAAATGGGCGGACAGGAAGTTTATGCCGAAAGCGTGGAAGTTTTAAGTGACGCTGAAGCCAACCCAATTGCGGAAGAAAGCAACATTGATAACCGCATAGACTATCGCTGGATAGATTTGCGCGTGGAAAAAAACACGCTGATTTTTAAGGTACAAAGCGAATTTACCGCCGCAATGCGTGAATTTTTGTTGCAACGCGATTTTACTGAAATTCACACTCCAAAACTTATTGCAACCGCATCCGAAAGTGGCTCGGAAGTGTTTGAAGTGAAATATTTTAATGGCAAGGCGTATTTGGCACAAAGCCCACAATTTTACAAGCAAATGGCAATGGCAGGCGGACTTGGCAGAATTTTTGAATGCGCGCCAGTGTTTAGGGCGGAAAAATCTCATTCACGTAAACACGCAACCGAATTTACTGGCTTTGACTTGGAGATGTCGGGCATTGAAAGTTTTGAAGATGTTATGCACATTGAAGAAGAGTTGTTGACTTATGCTTTAAAGCGCGTAAAGGAAAAGTATGGCGATCAGATTAAAGAGCAATTTGGCGTTGATGTGGTTGTGCCAAGTTTGCCATTCCCACGCATTAAATTAAAGGATTTGTACGCCGAACTTAAAACCCGTTATGGCTACACCTGCCCAGAAGATGAGCAAGACGATTTAACCACCGAGGCGGAAAAACTCTGTGGCAAGTTTGCCTTGGAAGCATATAACAACGAATTTATTTTTGTAACCGACTACGGCGCAAGAAAACGCGCTTTCTACCACATGCGCAAGGACGGCATCCCACAAGGATACGACCTTATTTGGAAGGGTGTTGAAATAACCACGGGCGCGCAGCGTGAACACAGATATGCACAACTTAAAGCGCAAGCGGAAGAAAAGGGCTTGGCAAAAGATGTGGAATTCTATTTGCAGTTCTTTAAATACGGCTGCCCACCACACGGCGGGTTTGGCTTGGGGCTTGACAGAATGACCATGAATTTGCTTGAATTGCAAAACTTGAAAGAAGCAATGTTCCTGTTCCGCGGACCAGAAAGAATTACCCCATAACCAACTAAAATTTATAAAAAATTTATCAAACAATTTTACGTAACAAGACAATATAATTACCTTACATGTAATACTAAAAAATAAAAAATTCAAATCTAAAAAGGAGAATTTATGCAACGAATTGAAATTAAAGATTTGCAAAAAACATATAGCACATATGCCGACAAGCAGATTACTGTTTGCGGCTGGGCGCGCACAATAAGGGACAGCAAAAACATTGCCTTTATTGAACTTAATGACGGCGCGTTTAAAAGTGTGCAAATTGTGGTTGAAAAGGGCAAAATTGCAAATTATGACGAAATTGTAAAGCAAAATGTTGGCGCATCTTTTTGTGTTGCAGGCAAACTTATTTTAACCCCAACCGCACAACAGCCTTTTGAAATTAATGCGGAAAACATTCAGCTTTTGGGCGAAAGCGCAACCGACTACCCTCTTCAAAAAAAGCGTCACACAATTGAATTTTTGCGCACCATGCCAACTATACGCGCACGCGGAAATTTGTTTAATGCTGTGTTTAGAATCCGCTCAGTAAGCGCGTTTGCAATACACAAATATTTTAACGAACGCAATTTTGTTTATGTGCATACCCCAATTATAACTTCCAACGACTGCGAAGGCGCGGGCGACATGTTTCAGGTTACCACGCTGGATTTAAACAAGGTGGCAAGTTCGGGCAAAGTGGATTACGGCAAAGACTTTTTTGGCACAAAGGTTTCGCTTACCGTTTCTGGTCAGCTGCATGAAGAATGCCTTACCCACGCGTTTGGCAAAACCTACACTTTTGGTCCAACTTTTAGAGCGGAAAAATCCAACACCACTCGCCATGCGGCAGAGTTTTGGATGATGGAGCCAGAGATTTGTTTTTGCGATATAAACGAACTTATGGACAACGAAGAAGAGATGATAAAATATGTCATCAACTATGTTATGAAAGAATGCCCAGACGAACTTGAATTTTTAAACAAATTTGTGGACACTGGTTTGATTGCGCGGCTTAAAAATATTGTTGAAAACAAGTTTGTGCGCCTAACCTACACGGACGCCATTAAAATGCTGGAAAAGGTTAAAGATAGGTTTACTTTCCCAGTTAAATGGGGGGTTGACTTGCAAAGCGAACATGAGCGTTATTTAACCGAAGAAGTGTACAAAAAGCCAGTTTTCTTAACCGACTATCCAAAAGATATAAAGGCCTTTTATATGCGCCTTAATGATGACGGAAAAACGGTTGCGGCTGTTGATTTGCTTGTGCCGGGCATTGGTGAACTTATTGGTGGCAGCCAGCGTGAAGAAAGGCTGGATAAATTACTGGATAGAATACACGAACTTAATCTTAAAGAAGAAGATTATTCGTGGTATTTAGACACCCGCCGCTATGGCACAAATGTGCACTCGGGCTACGGACTTGGCTTTGAACGCTTGGTTATGTATTTAACTGGCATTTCAAACATCCGCGATGTTGAATTGTATCCGCGCACAGTGGGTTCAATTCAAAACTAGCCGCATGCTAATTATTACATTGCAAAAAATATTAGAATTGGATAAACCTTTACAAAAACTTAAAAATTTTCAAAAACACCACCACCTACAAAATAATTTTAAGTAACAAAAACTAATCAATTTTTAAATTAACACAACAAAAAACAATAAAGAGCAAAAAAAATAAACTAATTATAAAATTATTACAACAAAACAATCGTTAAAAAAATCATCAAATAAAACAACACAAAAGGAGTAAATTGTGAAAGATAGCGAAATTAAATTTGAACGGCCGCGCCCAACTTTCCCTAAGCGCGCAGTGGTTACCACCGGCATGCCATATGGCAACAAAACTTTGCATTTTGGGCATGTTGGCATGGCACTTAGGGGGGACTTTTTTGCCCGCTTTTTGCGCGACAGAATTGGCAAAGATAATGTAATTTTTGTGTCTGGAACGGACTGCTACGGCAGCACCTCGGTTGAAAGTTTTAGAAAGTTGAAAGAAGAAGGCGCACTTGACGATTGCGCTACGGTTAAAGATTTTGTTGAAAAAAATCACAACTTGCAAGCCAAAACCTTTGCTGATTTTGAAATTGGCTTTAATCTGTTTGGCGGGTCAGCGCTTGGGCGTGCGGGTGAAATTCATAAAGATATGAGCGCGTGGTTTTTAAACACGCTAACCAAGGCGGGCATGATAAGCAAACACAGCAGTTGGCAATTTTTTGACAAAAAGCACAACTGTTTGCTTAATGGCAGACAGGTGGTTGGCAAATGCCCGGTGGAGGGATGTTTAAGCGACCATGGTTATGCGGACGAATGCAGTTTGGGGCATCAATATTTGCCACAAGATTTAATTGACCCAATAAGCACGCTTTCGGGTGAAAAGCCAACTTTAATTAAGGTGGAAAATTTGTACTTTAATTTGGAAGATTGCATCCCTGAGCTTAAAGCGTGGATTGAAGAAATTTCACACGATGGCGACACCCCACCTTTTATGGTCAAAGAGATTAACGAATTCTTTAAGCATCCAATGATTTACATTAAACGCCAATATTTTGACATGTTTAATGCAATTAAAAATACCCTACCACCCCATACCGAACTGGACCGAGATGAAAAAGCACCAAGCATGGCAATTGTGTTTGAAAAATTGACCGACCGCGAAAAGGCGTGCGAAATTTTGGCAAGCCATGACATACACTACCGCACGGGCAAAACCCTTACCCCATTCCGCCTTACTTGCGACATTGATTGGGGTGTGCCTTGCCCAGAAAGTGCGGGAGTTAAAAACCAGACTTTCTATGTTTGGCCAGAGAGTTTGTGGGCGCCAATCACCTTTACCAAAACCTATTTGGAAAGCCAGCACAAACCAGCGGACGAATGGAAAAAGTTTTGGTGCGATAAAGATGCAAAAGTGTATCAATTTTTGGGTGAAGACAACTTGTATTTTTACGGTCCAGCACAGCAAGCAATGTTTTTGTACATGCAAGGCAGCAAGCCAGTTTTGCATCCAGAAAATGGGCAACTTCAACTTACAAAAATCTGCCCAATAAAGTCAATTTTGTACATGAACAGCAAGGCAAGTTCGTCCGGTTCGTTAAAGCCACCTGCGGCAAGCGAATTTTTAAAATACTACACCTCGGATCAGTTCCGCATCCACTTTATGGCGATGAATTTAACCAACAACAATGTAAGTCTAAGCCCAAAAGCGTTTAATCCGGATGCGAAAGACGGCGACCCCGACCCAATGGTGCTTGAAGGCAATCTTTTAACCAATGTTTACAACCGCATTTTGCGCACAGTGTTCTATTCCACACAAAACAATTTTGGCGGCGTTATTCCTAAATGCGAAATTGATGACGAGGTTATATCAACTTGCAAAAACGCAATTTTAAATTACGAACGCTTTATGGCGGACAAAAAATTCCACCAAGTTTACAACTGCGTGGATGTGTTCATCCGCAACATAAACAAATATTGGGTTAAGGGAGTTAACAACGCGGACGAAAACGCGCTTAAAAAACTTACTGCGAACACACTGCAAATGATTGTTACTGCCGACATTTTGCTTCACCCAATTGTGCCAAAAAGCAGTGAAAATGTTGCAGATTACATCGGCTTGGACCTTAACAAATGCTTTGATTGGGAAAATATTTTTAAACCTTTCTATCAAGTTTTAAACGATGCGCGCGGGGGCAAACTTACCACCCTTAAAGAAAAGGAAGATTTCTTCCGCCGCAGCAATTGGCAGTTAGAAGAATTTTTGCGACTAAACACACAAGAAAATTAAAACTGAATATCAATTATTTCACACGTTTAATTAAAAAACATGAAAATTATTTTTGCAACTATTGACAAATTCAGTTTTTGTGTTATTATAAAAATGTGCATAGGAGGTAAAATATGACAAGGCAACAGGCTATGGAAAACCCAAATTCAAAAACCGCACAACTTTTGTTGAGCTTAACAAGTTCAATTGCAACTGAAATTAAAACTGAAATGTTAAACCACACAGATAATCAATTTTGTGAAAGCGTTTTGAATGAATTGTATTTAGGCAACACTTACACAAATCCCGACACGGAAAACTGCAACATATTTTTAAACAAATTATTTGATGCAGTTCAAGCATGTTTCAGTTTGAAGGAATTAAAAATTTTAAACGATTCCGATACCGATTCGGGCAACTATTATTTGATGTACAAAAGCTTGAAAGAATATTTCTTTAAAAAATTTAAACAATCCAAGTCGTCACCACATATGTTTACCAATTTAAACGATGATGATATTTATGCAGTAATTTTTAAAGAGTTTGAAGCGGCATATACTGGTTTTGCCCCACACATCACCACAACCTTAAAGTTTATTGAACCCGAGCTGAAAAAACGCATGCCCGACTGTGGCAAAATTCAAGACATCTTTAAAAAATAATATCTGAATTTAAAAATGGAAGAAATTATATCTTCCTTTTTTATTTAATTAAATCTCTTAATCAAAACTTGTAAATTATAAAATTTATTGACAAAAAGTTTATGCTAACATCATAAAAAAATTGCAGATTACTGCAATTTTTTTTCAACTATTTAGTTGTTTTTGTTGTACGCTTTGTTGTCGTCTTCTTTTCTGCTGGTTTTTTGGCGGTTGTTTTTGTTGTTTTGCTTGCTGGTTTTGCGCTTGTTTTTTTAACCGTGGTTACAGTTGCAGTGGTTGTAACTGTTTCAGGTTGTTCAGCAGCAGTTTCAGTGCAGCAGCATGCTGGTTTTAAATCGCAAGCACAATTTTCACATTCCTTATGGCATTTTTCCAAAGCATTGTGAATAAGGGCCGCAAGGATTGCGCCAATGATGGGTCCAACAATAAATATCCAAACTTGGATGATTGGTGTTGTGCTGTATCTTACAGCGAATATTGCTGGGATTAAGCTTCTTGCTGGGTTAACCGAAGTGCCAGTAAGCGGAATGCCAAACAAATGCACAAGGGTTAATGCCAAGCCGATAACCACACCAGAAACTGCGGAATATTTATCATTGCTTGTAACGCCGCAAATTGTTAATACAAATGCGAAAGTAAGCACAATTTCCACAACCAAAGCAGTTAACAATTGCATTGCTTTGCTGCCTGCCCAAGTGGTGGTGATGGCTGCTTGAACTTCATTTGCGCCAAAACTTACCTTAGTTCCAAAAATCATAAGCAGAAGCAAGCAACCGATTGCTGCGCCGACCAACTGGCTTACAATGTAAACGCAGAATTCTTTAAAATTAATTTTGCGTTTGATAAGCATTGCAACCGAAACAGCTGGGTTGATGTGGCAGCCAGAGAAATGACCAATGCAGTAGCACATAGCCATAAGTGCCAAGCCAAATGCCAATGCAGTTGCAACCAAATTGACTACGCCAGTAGCCGCACTGGTTGCCATAGCAACACCGCATCCACAAGCAACAAGCACTGCTGTACCAATGATTTCAGAAATAGATATCCTTAACAATTTCATACCATATCTCCTTTTAATACTTTAATTATACAACACCTATAAATTTTTTTGCAAACAATTTTAAGGTTATTTTTAAAAAAATTTATCTTGGCAAAATAAAATCATTTTTTGCAAAACAAGTGGTTATTCTTGAATCAAAAAAAATTGGCATTTACAATTTTTTCTATGTTGGTAATCCGTTGGAGGAATCAAAAAAATTGGCATTTACAATTTTTTCTATGTTGGTAATCCGTTGGAGGAATCAAAAAAATTGGCATTTACAATTTT
>CANRIT010000009.1 GCA_947630745.1 uncultured Clostridia bacterium | reverse complement strand
CACTTAAACTGCAAATAGAAAATGGGCGTTAAAAAAAGTGGGACAACGGGGTTTACCCAAGTCCCACTTTTTAGCCCATTCTTTTGCAGTAGGCAAGTTGTTTGGTTGTTTGTAAAACGACACCTTGTCAGCGTGCGTTAGCACGCTCTCGTTAATAAGACAAGGTGTCGTCTAATGCTCCCAAATCCGTTTTTATAACATTTATCACAAAAACAAATTAAAAATTTAATTAATTTAATCTTGATTTTTATAGCAAATTTTTTAAATATATGTTATAATAATTTTATTATTAAAAGGAGTTTTTTATGGCTGTACCAGGTTATCAAGAATTTATGTTTCCAATTTTGAAACTTTTATCTGATGATAAAGTGTATTATAAAAAAGATATATTTGACATGATGGCAAAGCATTTTCAATTAACACAAAAAGAAATTGAAGAGAAGTTACCATCTCAAACAGAACCAACATACATAAATAGAATTGGTTGGGCAATTACTTATTTGAAAAAGGCTGGTTTGCTAGAAAGTCCATCGAGGGCACATTTTACAATTACGAACGAAGGTAAAAATGTCGTAAATAAAAACGTAACTAATTTAAATTCAAAGTATTTGAGAAAATATGAGTCTTTTTTAGAGTTTCAAAATCTTTCACATAAGCAAGAGTCTGGCAAAGAAGATTTAATTGAAGATAATGAAAAAGATTCACAAACTCCTTCCGAAAAGATGATAGCGTATTATGAGATAATAAAGAAAAGTGTTTGTGATGATTTGTTAAACAAAGTAATTGAACAAACGCCAGATTTTTTTGAACAACTTGTTGTGGATTTAATTGTTGCAATGGGGTATGGTGGCAGTGTTGAAGATGCTGGAAGAGCAACCAAAAGAACAAATGACGAAGGAATTGATGGCTTAGTAAAAGAAGATAAATTGGGTTTAGACACAATTTATATTCAAGCAAAAAGATGGCAAAGGGGGAATATAGTTGGTAGACCAGAGATACAAAAGTTTGTCGGTGCTCTTGCAGGACAAGGAGCAAGAAAAGGTATTTTTATTACAACGTCCAATTTTTCTAAAGAAGCCCTTGATTATAAGCCAAGAAATGACACATCCATAATTTTAATCGATGGACAAAAATTAGTAGAATTAATGTATGAATATGATATTGGTGTTAGTAGAGAAAAACGCTTTGATATAAAAAGAATAGACAGCGATTATTTTGAATCTATATAATATTATATCGTTTTACATTACAGTCGCTCCGCCACAAGGGAATTGTACGAACAGTTTTAAAGTTTCGTGCAATTTTTTTTGATGTTTTGAAATTTATATAATTATTGTATTAAATTGTTTTGGCGAAGTGGGGTGATTCGTGGGGGATAAAAAAGAATTGCCATACTGACTGAATATGGCAATTTTTTGGAAAAGAAGTGCATGACTAGCATGCGTAAACAATGTAGCACAATTGGGGAAATTTTACAAGAAAAAATTAAAAAATTTTGAAATTTTAGTAAAATTTAGCCAAAAAAGTCGCAAATCTGTCGAAAATAAATTTAAATTTTAAAATTGATGTGCGCTTTTGGGAATTTGATTTAGTGAAAGTTTTTAAAAAATAAAAGTAACAAAATTAAAATTTTATGGTGGATATATTGCTTTTTTGTAAAAATTATGTTATAATTTTATTAGAGGTGTTAAATGGCAAAGTTAATTAATCCAGCAGATTTGAAAACGGTAAATTTAAATAATCTTACTGAAGCGGACCTGAAATTAACCAGTTCAACTTCTAGGTTAAGGTTTAAATTAAATGGCGCGGTTGCTGGCTATGACGACACAAACATTTTTTACAATCTTCAAAATTTCAAAATAAAGCAGGGCAAACTTACCAAAACTCCAAGTTCACTTGCTGAGTTGAAGGCGGCTGCCGACCAAAACAATTTGTTTTTTGTGCGGCGCGAGCGTTCGGACAAAGCCAACAGAAAGGGTGAGTATAAAACGGAAGAGCGTCTGTTGCCGATGGATTACAACAAGGTGGAAGTTATTCCGCTTAATTTTGCCAGCACATATATTTCGGACAATCTAAATTTAACAGATTTAAGCAGCGGCTCATTTTTGGGGCAAAATCGTCTTATGCAGCAATCAGCCAAAGAAAACGGCAAATTTATTTACGCTTGTGTTAACGGCAAGTGGAATTTTTACCCTAAGCAAGACGTTGGCTATTATGTTGGTGGGGAATTTAAAACGCTTGAAAACGCAAATGTGGACGAGTTGCGCAAAATTTCAAACCGCGACCTATATGTAAGTTCACGCTACGGCAACCATCCTGTGCAAGAGATGTTTGACAAGCTGTACACACTTGATTATGTTTTGGATGCAAAAAAGCAGCCTATTATGGACACAATTTCGTCCGATGGCCTAACCGCGACCAGATACGAAATTGACACTGACGGCAGCGGGTTTGCAAAATATGGCGACAAATATGCTACTAATGAAGAAAAACTTACCCGCCAGTTTAACGAGCAATCTTTCCGCATGCTTGACGACCGCGCGGTTATGGAAACGGTCATCTACCAAGCGGCAGCCAATCAAATGGGCGATTACATCCGCATAAATTTGCGTGGCAGAAATCAGCCAATTGCGGTTAAGGTAACTGGGGAAGACAGCCAGATCTACCTTGCAGACGAGTCGGGCAGACCGGGGCAGCAAGTCAGGTTTGATTCGCAAGATTTAAGTGAGAAAACACGGGCAATTTCCAGCATAATTGGCAAGGAAGTGCTTGTTAAAATTAAAGATGGCAGTGAAGATAAAATTATGCGCTCGCAGCCAATAACATCCGCGCAAGCCACGCTTACTTACAGCACGGAAACAAAAATGCAGCGCACCAATTCTTCAACCAACTACATGGCAGACAACGCTTATCTTCGCCTTGCCAACGGCAAGTATGTTAAGGAAAGTGAGTTTGTCCGCCCAGTGGCTTACAAATTTGTTAAGGGGGACGAATCCGACTTTGACGCGTATTGCTGCTATGTAAAAAATCGTGCAGGCGAGACGATTACAATTATTGCGCCAAAAAATGTTAAACCAAACACAAACTACAAGGGATACACAATTTTGCCTTCCCAGATGTTTAAGGTCAAAAAGAGTTTGGACCCGCTTAAAGATTGCGATGTAATTCAAACCACAAATCAACAGAATTCGGACGTTCACCAATGCGTAACCTTGTCCACTCCGCAAGAGACGGAAACCGCTTTTTCAACTGAACGCAAACCTACTTCTAACGAAGATTTAACCCGCGCAATTCAGCAGTTTAGGGCGGAATACAAGCAAGGCAACTACCAAATTGATGATAACAAGGTTATTGTCCCAGTTAAAAATGCGGACGGAACGGTTACAAATGTTGCCCTTCCGCTTGATGTGAGAAGCGACAACACGCCATATAGATTTATTGAATCTGACCACTTTTACAGGGACGATGTTACGCACAATATGGATATTTACAAATATCAGCGCGCAAACCCAGCCTTTGTGGATGAAAAAACGGGCAAGCTAACCAAAGGCCCTAAGTTTGATGCCAAGGCCGCTATAAAAGATTTCTACAAAAAATTTGGCAAGGTGGGGTTGGAAGTAGGCTCGGCATTTATTATTGGTGGCGGACCATTAATTTGGTTGGCTGCTCCAATTTTGGTGTCGGCTGTGGCGGCAGGCTATGTTGCAACTGGCATTGCTGCGCCATTCTTCTACTTGGCAAAAAGCGTGTATTTAAAAGGCAAAAAGTTTGTGGATAAGGTTAAAGAAAACCGCAAACAGACCAAAAAAGATTTAGACAAGTCTATGCAAGCTTTGTACGAAAAGATGTTGACCTGTTCAAAACAAGCCAAATCCGAACTTGAAAAGGCAGAGGCGGAAGCGCAACAGCAGAAGTCGGATTTTGAAAAGAATTTTGAAGCTAAAACATATGAGATTACGCCAGAAATTGAAATTCTTAATCGACAATTGCAAGCCTTGTTGGCAAATCGCGACACTGCTAAAATTGAAGAATTAAAAGCAAAAATTCCAAATTTGGAAGCACAAATAAACGAAAGCGATGTTAATTTGCAATTTTTAAATGACAACATCTATGGCAACATAATTAAGCAAGAAGGCGGCAAAACGGCAACAAAAAAATCGCTTACTGATGAAGATTTGGATAAATTATCTAAATTTTTGGGCATTTCAAAGGAAGAATTTAAAAACACCTATGTTATAACAGGCGCAAACAAATTGAACAAACAACAGGTTTTAAAAGATGTCCGCAAAAAGGAAAAAGAACTTTCCGATTTGGTTAACGACGGCAAAAAAGAGTTAAGCGATACCAAAAAGCAGCTTACAAAATTGATGCAGACAGAAAAGGGTATTTCTGTTGTGCAAGACCAAATCCGCGCCGCTGTATTTAAGCCGATTGAAGACAAATTAAATGCGGCAAAACAACAATACGCAACCGAAATGCAAAACCTTAGGCAGTTCTTTGCCAACGAGTGCGAGGGCGACATTTCAACCTACATTGACATGCTTGGCGAAACCAAATACAACGCTGAGTTTGAAGTGCAAAACAAAGTTGCCCCAGTAACCGAGGCAAATGCGGGGATTTACAGTGAAACTAGAACTGAACTTAAAAAGCTTGCAAAATCGCTTAAAAAGGTCAACAGACATTTGAAAGGCGCGCCAGAAGATGCTGTTTACTTGGCGCAGAAAAAAGAGCTTGAAACCCAGCGCGACAGCATAATCAATTCGCAAAAATCTGGTAAAACCTATGAGGCGGATAATGAGCAGGCAAAATATCAGCGCAAGTTGGAGTTGTTAAAATCGGTTGTTGGTATTCAAGCGTTTGGTGATACAACTTTGGATGAGGCTTTGGATGAAGCAATTCAACGCAACTACAAATTTAAATCTGCAAGTTTAAAATACACCGCAAAAACAGATTTAAAGAAGAGCGAAATTGAAGAAAAACAGCAAGCCGCAGCTGCAAGGCTTATAGATTTGGGCGACAAACTCTACGTTAAGGGAGCGGATGATGAGGTTGTGGATTACAAAGTCTGCAAAAAGGTAGGCGACAAATATTATTCTAAAAACGGGGACAATTTTGTTGAACTGGAATTGGAAATTGTTGATGATAAGCCAACAATAAAGTCCACAAGGACACTTGAAGAAAGTGAAGCCGCTGCAATTGTAACTGCATTGCCTAAACCAATTTTAGAAAAATTTGAAAAGTTGGACGAAAGCGGCATTTACGAAAGAGAAAAACCGATTGAAGAAATTTTGCACGAACCTCCAAAAGAAGAAAAACCCGAGCCTAAAAAGGAACTTAGCGAGGAAGAACTTAAAGCAAAAGAAGCCAAAGAGCAGCAGAAAAAAGAAATGCGCAAAGCCATCGGCAACAGCACTTTCCAACAAGAACAACTTTGGAAGGTTATAGTCTACGCAAAAGAAATTGCTGAGCGTGGCGAAAAAGCGATAAATGACCCAGAATTGCAAAATAAAATCCAGTTTATTGAGCAATATAAGTCGCTGGTTGAAAAGGCTTTAAAAATCAAAAAATGGGTGGATAAAAACAATGTACTTGTTGTAAAAGTTAATGGTAGAGAGCAGACAATAAGTGCTGGTCTATTGGAAAAGACGGGTGAAAATATAAACACCGTAATTGCAATGCAAAGGACATTAAACAGCGCAAAATAAGCCGTGCTTAGCATGGCTTTTTTGTTTGTGCTTGTTAAGTTTGCTGTTTTATAAATTTAAATGAAATGTTATTTATTAAATTGCAAACGAATATAAAATGGTTGACAGGGGATAATTTTTGTGGTATAATAGTTTTAGTTTAATAGATTATTGGCAAGACAAGTATACATTAAGCCCACTTTTTACAGAGAGTGCCTGCCGGCTGAGATTGGCGCAAAAGTGTTAATGTTGAAACCACTTGCTAGGTCATGTGTAATTAAGTTGGATGCCTTGGCATCAATTAGGGTGGAACCGCGGTTATTATCGTCCCTTGCTGTAAGGGATTTTTTATTTTTTAAACATACCCCCTACCAGCATATATCCATATACCCCATACGGGCATATTAAACAAAAGGAGAGTTATGGAAAAATTATTGATAGATATAGACGAAGTTTTGTGTCAATCTACATTTTTAGATGAAATGAACAAATTTTTAAAAACTAATTACAAAATTGACGACTTCACTGAATATTACATTGATGACGCTTTGGGTTCGGATGAAAACAAACAAAAATTTTACAAAATTTTAGAAGATAAAGATTTGTATAAAAATGCAAAAATTTATGACGGAGCGGTAAAAACTTTAAAAAAACTTAATGATTTTTACGAAATTTATATATGTTCAGCTTGTGTGATGTTTTGCATGCCAGAAAAAAGTGGAATATTTTTTAAGCATAAATTTGATTTTTTAATTAAAAATTTTCCTTTTCTTAATCCTGATAGATTTATTTTTACTGGTGCTAAAAATATTTTTAAAGCAGATATACAAATTGATGATAAACTATCCAATTTAAAAGGTGATGCAAAAACTAAAATTTTGTTTACTGCTTATCATAACAAACAAATTACATCAACCGAACTTAAAAATGCAAATTGCGTGCGTTGCGATAATTGGCAGCAAATTGAAAATTTATTATTAAAAAGGAGTTAATTATGGAAGAAAATGAAAAACAAAAAATGTATCGCCACAGCATGAGCCACATTTTGGCAAAGGCGATAAAACAACTTTACCCAGATGTTAAGGTGGCAATTGGCCCGGCGATAGATAACGGGTTTTATTACGATTTTGATAATTTAAACATTACGCCAGACGATTTTGCAAAAATTGAAGACAAAATGCGTGAAATTATCAATAAAAATGAAGATTTTAAGCGAGTTGTTGTGTCAAAAGCGGAGGCGGAAAAACTTTTTAAAGACGAGCCATACAAACTTGAACTTATCCGCGACCTACCAAAAGATGAAACCATAACCGTTTATTATACGGGTGATGATTTTTACGACCTATGCCGTGGACCCCATGTGGAAAATTCCAAATTTTTGCGCGGGTTTGCATATAAAATCAATCGCATAAGTGGGGCATACTGGCGCGGGAGTGAAAAAAATAAAATGCTTACGCGCGTGTATGTTTATGGATTTTTAAATAAGGACGATTTAAAAGAATGTATTCGCTTGGAAGAAGAGGCAAAAGAGCGCGACCACAGAAAACTTGGCAAAGAGCTTAACATTTTTATGTACAGCGATTTGGTGGGCAAGGGGCTGCCAATTTGGTTGCCAAACGGCTATATTATTCGCCGCGAACTTAGCGACTATATTGTTAATAAAGAATTGGAACTCGGATACATGCACGTTATGACCCCAAGTTTGGGCAATGTAAATTTATACAAAACTTCGGGGCATTGGGACCATTACAAAGACGACATGTTCCCAGCTATGGAACTTGATAACGAGGCGTATGTTCTGCGTCCAATGAACTGCCCGCACCACATGATGATTTACAAAAACTTTAAGCATTCGTATCGTGACCTTCCGCTGCGCATTGCTGAAATTGCCAACGATTTTAGGTTTGAGGCAAGCGGAAATTTGGTTGGGCTTGAGCGCACGCGCGCATTCACCCAAAACGACTGCCACATTTTTTGCCGACCAGACCAAATTAAACAAGAAGTGGAAGGGGTTATTAAACTAATTTTGGATGTGTATAAAGATTTTGGCTTTAAAAATTACAGTTTCCGCTTGTCGTTGCGTGACCCTAATAATAAGGAAAAATATTTTGGCAACGAAGAGTTGTGGCAAAAAAGCGAAACCGCACTTCGCCAAATTTTGATTGACAACAAAGTGGATTTTTACGAGGCAACTGGCGAGGCAGCTTTCTACGGACCAAAAATTGACGTTCAAATGCACACGGCAATTGGGCATGATTTAACCGTGTCCACTGTGCAACTTGATTACCAACTGCCTGAGCGTTTTGAACTTGAATATGTTGACGAAAACGATGAGCGTGTCCGCCCAGTGGTTATCCACCGCGCAATTTTGGGTTCGCTGGACAGATTTGTTGCATTTTTGTTGGAAGAAACCAAGGGTGTTTTGCCACTATGGTTAAGCCCAGTGCAAGTTAGCATTTTAACAATAAGCGAAAAGAATAACGAGTACGCAGAAAGCATCAAAAAATTGTTGCGTGGGTTTAGGGTAAACACCGATTTGTCAAACGAGTCGGTGGGCAAAAAAATCCGCAACGCAGTGCTTAGCAAAGTGCCATACATTTTGGTGATTGGCGATAAAGAAATGGAAGAAAATTTGGTGGCAGTGCGTAAGCGCGGCAGCAAGGATACAGTAACCATGACGGCGGAAGAATTTGTTGCTAAACTTAAAAATGAAGTTGAAAATCACACTATCTAGTAAGGGCAGAAATTTAAAAATTTATTAAAATTTATTAAAAAATGCGTAAAAAACATCAAATTTTTGCAAATTTTTAAAAAATTTAATGAAAAATTTAAAATATAAAGGATTTGTTATGACTTTTTATGAAGAGATATTTAAACTTAAAACCATAGCGCGCGAAGGCTGGGAAAGACGCAATGTCCCCACACAAAAACGCAAGGCGGAAAGCGATGCCGAGCATGTGTATTCTGCCATTCTTTTGGCACTTGACGTTATGGCAAAAAACGATTTAAAACTTGACCAATTAAAAGTTTTAAAAATGCTTGCTTATCACGAGTTGGGCGAGATTGAAGTTGGCGACATTACCCCTTTTGACCATGTATCAAAAGAAGAAAAACACAATGGTGAATATAAGTGTATTAACCGCATTGCACAAAGTTACAACATGCCAGAGATTGAAACTTTATGGCTTGAATTTGAAGAACAAAAAACCAGTGAAGCAAAATTTGTTAAAATGATTGATAAATTTGATGCCGTTCTACAAGCAAAAGTTTTTGAAAAGAAATACAATATCGCGGGCTTGTATCAAGACTTTGCTGAAAATAATAAGGCGGTGTGTGAATATTTTAAAAACCTTAAATTTTAATAACAAAATTTTGCAAAGTGTGATATAATTTTTTAGAGGAGTTTAGGTGAAAAACAGAATTTTAACTTACGCAATATTTGGCATGTTGGCACTGCTTGGCATTGTGTTGTACTTTGTAAATCCAAATTTGGTTGCCTTTCAAGTTACAATGAGTTTTGGCGCAAGTTTGATTGGCGCGGTGTTTGTCGCCATAAGTTTGGAGGCCATAAACATGGGCAAGCACAAAAAGGGGATGGAAACTATACAAAAGTATATGCTAAGTTCGGTTAAAGACTCGCTTGTTATGTTTTATAGTTGGTATGTGGCGTATCTTGTTAAAAGGTACAAAATAGAAACGCTTACTTTAGATGCTAGCCCAAAACAACTGCTTGAAGAATTGTTTTTGTCAACGCGTAAACAACTTGATAACAATTTGGCAAGTCCGGATGAAACTTATGTTATTAGCAGGATGGATGCAAAACTTGACAATGTTATTGATGCAGTTGAAAAATTAAACAGAAACCTTAAAAAAGAAATGCCAACTCTTATAACCAATGATATTATTGAGCAAAGAGATATTGATTATTTTGAAAAATTGCTAACCCAATTGAATGATACACAACTTTTGGACAGTTTAAGTGAACGCAACACCATGCTTATGGAAATTATTGACAGCGTATCGTCAAACGAAATGTTAAATATTAAAATAGATGACATTTTAAACGAAAGATTAAAACAAAAATTTATTGTTAAGGAGTGATTATGAAAAACAAAGAACAAAACAATCCTTTGCGTGAGGAAGTGCTAAACATTATCAACAGCATTCAATTTCGCGCATGGATTATTTTGGAAGAAGAAGAGTTTGAAAAGCTGGAAAGCCGCTTTGAAGCAATGTATAAACTTCCGCTAGAACTTTTGTTTGAAGATGATGTGCTTATGTTTTTAAATAAATACGCAGACAATGCGGAAAAAATCAAACTTAAAGAGTGTAAATCCGCGTTTATTGAAAAGAAAGACTTGGGCGCGCTTGTTTAATTTTGCTTAATTTTGTTTGATTTTGTTTTTGGCTTTTTAAGCCGGCGTGTTTTTATATTAAAAAAATTAAAAAAATTTTTAAAAAACCCTTTACAAAAAAAATTATGTGTGATATAATGGGCATGTAAAGTAGGTATTATCCCTCACCTTGAAGCGTTTTAGCGACAATGGTATGTATCTAAATATTGGCTTTTTGCTGTTAGATATTTTGGGGTGGGTACTTATTGTTCCCATTTTTTATTTGGGTTGGAGGTAAATTGAAAGAGTCACTTAAAAATGAACAAATTGTACTTAGTGAGGTTCGCCTAATCGGTGCTAATTCTGAGCAGTTGGGCATTATGCCAAGCAGCAAGGCATTGGAACTTGCCGAACAAGAGGGGTTGGATTTGGTGCTTATCGCGCCCGATGCAAAACCGCCAGTATGCAAAATTATGGATTACAGCAAATATAAGTTTGAAGAGATGAAAAAACTTAAAGACCAACGCAAAAACCAGCGTGTTGCTGAGGCTAAAGAAATGCGCCTATCCATGATGATTGACGAACACGACCTTGTTATTAAGGCAAAACAAGTTTGCAAATTTTTATCTGAGGGCAGCAAAGTTAAGGTAAGCATCCGCATGAAGGGTAGGATTATTTCCCGTCCGCAACTTGGTATTGACAACATGAAACATTTTGCCGAACTTTGTGCCGAGGTTGGCCAAATTGACAAACAACCAGAAATAAATGGTAGGAACATATTTATGGTACTAACACCTATTTCCAACAAAAAATAAGGGAAATTATATAACTCGCACTTTGTGTACAAGGATATAAATTCTCAATAATTTGCAAATATCATTGATTTTAACCAATCAAATATTTGCAAGTTAAGTTCCTACACGGGACAAAATCAATTCATTTTCAAATTAAAAGGAGAACATTATGCCAAAAATGAAAACAAGAAAGGCTGTTGCAGCAAGGTTTAAACTTACTGGCACAGGCAAAATCAAACAAATGCACGATGGTAAAGGTCACATCCTTACCAAAAAATCAAGGAACAGAAAGCGTAAACTTCGCAAAACTGGTTATGTTTCCAAACAATTTTCTAAAAACATAAAAGGTATGATAGGAGGCTAGTATGAGAGTAAAACGCGCAGTTAATGGTGTTAAAAAACGCCGCAAAATTTTAAAACTTGCCAAAGGTTACAGGGCAACCAAATCTAAACTTTACCGCGTTGCTCGTCAACAGGTTATGAAAAGCGGACAATACGCATATGTTGGTCGCAAACTTAAAAAGCGCGATATGCGTTCACTTTGGATAACCCGTATCAACGCAGCATGCCGCACAAACGGTATAACTTACAGCACATTTGTAAACGGGCTTAAAAAAGCAAACATTAACTTAAACCGCAAAGTGCTCGCTGACATGGCAGTTACTGATAAGGAAGCATTTACCAAACTTGTTAACCAAATTAAAGAGGCAAAGTAAACCACCCAGTGTGGTTTTTTTTGTTTAAATTGATTAATTTTTTGTTTTAGGTATTGACGAGTGCGGATTTTGGTGGTATAATTGTGTCAACTGAAATTAGGAGTGACTATGCAATTTAAAAATGTAGATAAGGTTAGCAAAACCATACGTTTAAGCAATCAATTAGACCAGCTGCTTGCGGGCAGAAAGTTTGAAGAATTAGATAGTAAGGAACAAAAATTGTACAATATGTTGCAAGCGGAAATCGACTATTTGCACGCAAAAATAAATGGCGATGCTAAGGCTAGGCGGGAGAAAAAACGCAAACTTAAAGCCGCGCAAAAGCAATACAAAATTGGTCAATTTTTAAACAAATTCACCGCAGAACAGTTAAACGAACTTGCCACGCAAAGCTTAATTAGAAGTTCATCTAGGACTTTGATATACACCGCTTTGGGTATGATTTCTTGTGTGGCGGCGTTTGTGTGCGCAATGTGTACTTTGGCGGGTTTGCCCGACATTTTTACGCTGATTGCCAGCTTGCCAATTGCGCTTGCTGGGGTGGTAAATTCAGTTGACTTTTATTTAACTGAACACACCTACAAAAAGTTGAAATCGTTTGCAAAACTTAAGGAGCAAGAAAAGGTTGACCTATCCAATCTAGAAAGCGACATCCACTTGCTTACAGAAAACAATAAAGTTGAAGTTGTAAAAACTATTTACAGCGAATTAAACAGTAACAAGCAGCACGAGGTTGGCGATTTAATTAAGCGCATGATAAAAGAAAACTATACGCAAAAGCAACAAAAGTTTGCTGAGTTTGAAGCAGAACAGACGCAAATTAAAATCCCAGCCGATGAAAATCAAGACACCCAATTAGAAATTGATGATATGCAAAACAATATAAAATAAAGGCGAGCAATTTCGCCTTTTTTATATTGATTTAATTTTGGTTTTTATTATTTGGTTTTTATTATTTGGTTTTTATTATTTGATTTTTATTATTTGATTTTTATTATTTGATTTTTATTATTTAGTTTTTTTATTGTTGGTTTTTATTTTGTATGGATTTACATCGTTTAAATATTGTTTGCTTATATTGATTTAGAATTGATTTTGATTGTTATTTTATATTTTGATTTTAAATTGACTTAATTTTATATCATTTTAATTGATTTTCAATATTAATTTTTTGGACGATTGATTACAACCCTTTTTTGTTGTTATCCAAAAAATTATACAATCTGTCCATCATCAAATCATCTATGGCTTGCCTTAAAAAGCGGGCAACATCTTTATTTGTGGTGTACTCACATATCAAACGGGAAGCTTGCACATGGTTTCTGCTGTCATGGTCGGAAAGCCTAAGTTCGGTTTTGTCGCCCGAATATTCAACCGAAATGTATATGCTGTTTGTGCTTTCACTTTTTTTAACATTAAAAACGCAGCCCGGGTAGGCGGGAATAAAATAGACATCCACCAATTTTTGTACATTGTTGACATCCATATTAAATCTTTTAGATAAAAAGGAATCTTTTTTTAATTTCATCGTTTTTATTATATAATTATTTTAAAATTTTGTCAATGGTTTTATAAATATTTGACTTTATTTTGTTGTAAATTTATAATATTTATATGGAATTAACACGGGCAGATATAAAAAATTTTAAGGACAAAAAATTTAAAAAGCAAAACGGACTTTTTATGCTGGAAGGGGATAAATTTTGTTTGGATGCGTTGCACCTAAATGTGCAAATTGAACGCACCATAACCACAAACAAAAATTTAAGCGGCTTTCCAAACATTTCGGTTGTGCCAAAGTCGGTGTTTGACAGCCTTAGTTCAACGCGCACCCCGCAAAGCATAATTTGCATATGCAAAATTGCGCCATGTGAAATTGCTTCAATCGGCAACGCGCTTGTGCTGGATAGGGTGCAAGACCCGGGCAATGTCGGTACGCTTATCCGCAGTGCGCTTGCGTTTAATTTTAAGGATGTGTATTTAATTGACTGCGCGGATGCGTATAGCGAGAAAGTTATCCGCTCATCCGCTGGGCAGATATTAAATGCACGCTTGCACATAGTTACATACAGCCAATTTGAACAAGCCAAATCCAAAATCGCAGAAATTTTTATGGTGGCGGATATGGAAGGCGAAAGTTTAACCAAAATTCGTTTGCCAAAAAAGCGAATTGCTGTTATAATAGGTAATGAAGGGCAAGGGGTAAGCAACACCATGCGTGCGCTTGCCAACAAAACCGTTTCTATCCCAATGTCAAACGGGGTGGAAAGTTTAAATGCTGCGGTTTCTGGCAGCATAATTATGCAAAAAATAAGTGAGGTGTAAAATGTCAGGACATAGTAAATGGAACAATATCAAAGCCCGGAAGGGTAAATCGGATGCTGAACGCAGCCGCATCTTTACAAAAATTGGCAGGGAAATTATGGTGGCGGTTAAAGAGGGTGGCGCAAACCCAGACACCAACAACAAATTAAAAATGTGCATCGCCAAGGCGCGCCAGTACAACATGCCTAACGATAAGGTCAACGGGATAATTAAAAAGAACAGCGAATCCAACAGCGCAAATTATGTTGAACAGACTTACGAAGGCTATGGAGTTGGCGGGGTGGCAGTTGTGGTTAAGTGTTTTACTGACAACAAAAACCGCACAAGCAGTGATGTGCGCTATGCGTTTGAAAAGTTTGGTGGCAGTTTGGGTTCATCCGGCAGCGTAACCTATATGTTTGACAACAAGGGCGTGGTTGTGGTGGAAAAGGGCGACACATTTGACAGCGATGCTGCCATGGAACTTGCCATAAACTACAATGCGCTGGATTGCGAAGATGACGAAGTTTTCACCGTGTATTGTGAGCCAAACGCCAATGCGGTTAACGACCTTGTGTCCGCCTTTGAAAGCGCGGGGTACACAATTTTGTCGTCTGGTGTGGAGATGGTGCCACAAAATTATGTTCAGCTGGACGATGCTAAGCGCGAAACTTTCAACAAGATGATTGACAAGCTTGATGAAAGCGATGATGTTATTGATGTAATTCACAATCTAGAGGAAGAAGATGAGTAAACAAGAAGAACTTGAAGATATAGTTAAACAACTTACAGACAATCGCAACAAATTGTCCGCTTTGTTTTCGCTTTACAACACTTCGCTTTTGATGGCGGAAGAAGTTAGAAGCCAAATTTCGCAATATTACGACCAAATGATAGATTTTAAAAATGACCTATCCAATTTAACCAATCAACTTGCGCGCGTAAACAAAACCGAACGCGAAGAAGAGCTTAAAAAGAATCAGCCAAAACTTAAAAACATGAGCAAACAAATTATTAAGGCGCGTGAGCAGTTTAATGAAGACCGCGCAAAATATAGGCGTGCGCTGGAAGATTGTGGCAGCCTTAAAACCGAGTACAAGCACACGCTTAGTGAACTTTGCAAGCAGTTTAAAAACGAAATTAAAGATGTGTCGGTTGTGGATAACGCGGTTGTTAGGGGATATTCGCAACAGGTTAAGGTTATAAAAAATATTTTTAGCAAAATAGAAGCCCTTATAAGCGACTACAATGTAAAACGCAACAAAATTGACCAAGATGGTGAACAATTTGCCCAACTTTTTGAAAGCGTGCAGGATATTTTGTCGCGCTTGCAGGTGGCATAATGAGGGTGCTTGGCATAGACCCGGGCTATAACATTATTGGTTATGGCGTGGTGGAAAGCAATGGCAACAAAGTGGTGGATTATGGGGTTATAACCACTCCAAAATCCATGTCTATTTCTAGGCGGTTAACAACAATTTATCAGGCCACATGTGAACTCATGGAAAGTTTTTCCCCAGACGAAGTTGCGTTTGAGGAACTTTTCTTTAACACAAACAACACCACCGCCATCCCGGTTGCCGAGGCGCGCGGCGTGCTTATTGTGGCGTGCAAAAATTATGTCGACCGCCTTTTTGAATATACTCCACTGCAAATTAAACAAGCACTTACTGGCAATGGACGGGCAGAAAAAAAACAGGTGCAATTTATGGTTAAAAACATTTTGGGACTTAACGCAATTCCAAAACCAGACGATGCCGCCGACGCCCTTGCAGTTGCTCTATGCCACATCCAAACCAACAGCGTAATAAGCGACAATTCAATTTAGGAATATAGAAGTGATTAAAAAGGAGCGTTATGATTAATTTTATTTCGGGGATTTTAAGGGAAAAGGAAGCGGATTTTATCACAGTGGAATGTGGTGGGGTTGGTTTTAACATTTTTGTTACAAGCGCGTGCGCAATCAACCTGCCGCCGCTGGACGAAGAAGTTAAAATCTACACATATATGGTGGTTAAAGAGGACGAACTGACACTTTATGGTTTTGTAAGCCCGGAAGAAAAGCGGCTTTTCTTGCAACTTGTTTCGGTTAGCGGGGTGGGGCCAAAAACTGCAATACAAATTTTGTCCGCCGAACGAATGAATGTAATTGTTTCCAGCATTGTTAATGAAGATGTAAAAGTTATGGGTGCGATTAAGGGCATTGGCAAAAAGACAGCCGAACGCATTGTGATTGAACTTAAAGACAAACTTCGTCCGCTTGACTATATTTTGCCAAACGAGGCAGTAGCCGCCGTAGGCAACCCTAACATTGATGACGCGGTTATGGTGTTGACCAGCCTTGGACAAACCAAAGCCGAAGCCACCCGCCTTGCACGCGAAGTCGCCTTGGATGACGACACGGCAGAAACCATTGTTGCAAAAGTGCTGCATAATATGGGGAGGTAGGCGAAAACTGCCCATTTGCTAAATTAATTTGTGGGACAAATTAATTGTAAGCCTAATGCTTGTTTTCGCCTTCACTATAAAGAGGCACACGAAGACGAGAATTAAGTAAAGCGCGTTCCCCTTTATAATCCCTTCATTTTGAAAGTGAAGCAGGCGGGTAAATTGAATTTAAGTGAAAAGTTACAAAAGCGCCGAGGGATTTCGATTTCCCTCGGACTCCTTAAAACGACTTACTTTAAGAAAGTAAGCAAAAAAAAGGATATAAATTAAAAGGAGAATTTATGATAACAAAAAGTGGAAAACAAGTAAGCAAGATAGGTATTGGCACTTGGACAATAAACAAAAACAATATTGATGATGAGGTAAAAGCTTTACAATTTTATTATAGTCAAGGCGTGAATTATATTGATGTTGTTTTAGCCTACGATGACGGTGCCGTTCTGGATGTTGTTGCAAAATTTTTGAAAAGCGTTAAAAGAGAAGATATTTTTGTTAATGTTTTCATTACTCATGGTTGTGAAAAAATTACAGATGTTGAGCAGCAAATCAAAGTTTACATAGACAAATTGGGCATTGATTATTTTGACTGCATTACATTACACAGTCCGGTTGTATTAGGCTTTGATTTTGATGATTATGTTAAAGAAATTCAGCGCCTTAAACACAAATATAACATTTTAAATATCGGTTATAGCAATCTATCACCAGAGCAACTTAAACAAGTTCAAGACCGTATATGTTTCTTTGAAGGCCTTTATAATTTGGAAAACAAAATCAATGATGATAATGGAATTATAAGCACTTGTTTGAAAAATAACGTTCCTTTCTATGCTTATCAACCGCTTAGACGCAACAGAACAGCCAAACAAAACTATGAAGAAGTTGTTTTTCTTGCAAACAAATATTCAAAAACACAAAATCAAATCATTATAAATTGGCTTGTTAAACACAAAAACATAGGCATTCTTATCAAATCAAGTAAGCAAGAACATATCAAAGAAAATATCGAAGCTTTAAACTTTGAAATGAGCGAGAAAGATTATCAATTGTTGGATAAATTTAGGAATAAAGAATTTGACAAAATCCCATTTTCTTATTTTAATGAAGACGGCAAAATAAGAATAGACCAAATCCCAAATCAACCGATAGGCGTTCTTTAGGTAGAAGTTTTAGTAGGAGCGGAATGGAAAAAGAGATTGTTGAAGTGGGGATGTTGCTTAAACATGACATGGAATACTATCACAAAATGTTGTTGAAACATGGTTTAAGTTTGGTGTATGCTTGTGCCACGCGCGACATGTACTACACCAAACAAAATTTGGATGGTCTAACCGAAAATCAAATGAAAAAAGCATGCATTCGCTTGCGGTTTTCAGTAAAGGTATTTGATGAAACATCTGAAAATATCGATGATTTAAAGCAGGGAAAATCCATTGAAGAAGTTTATAAAAAGGCCTTTAAAAATGGGTGCGAAACAAATCATGACGATTTTCAAAAGACCTTAAAACAAGGGAAACAACTTATTTTAGACGGTTACAAACAAGTTTTCAACACACTTAAATTTGATTTCCATTATTGTAAGGCGGGCATGAAATCTCGCATACAAATTCAAGAGATTGAAGGTGTTGGCGTGGTTGTGTATTATGATAATAGCGACTATTATGGTCTTCCAGTTGACAGTCAGCGTGAAAAGCTGCTGGATGAGTTGAATGCTTATGGCTTCAATTTTAAACATACAGATTTGGGGATAGACAAATTGCGCACGATATACTATCACAAAAGAATGTACAGCAAAAACCAAAATGGATAAAGGAGAAAGAGTGGTTGAAATAGGGATAAATTCAAACAATAACTGCGGGCAAGATGTAAAAGAAATTTTAACAAACATCAAGGATGCTGGGTTTGAAAATGTTATGTTGGCGCTTAAAATCGGCAAGGCGGAAGACAGTTTAAGGTTGGCAACCGAACTTGGGTTGAAAGTGCCGTTTGTGCATTTGTCGTATTCGGACAATTTGTGGTGCAAGGGCAAGGAAAACGAGTGGTATATGGCAACCCTTAAAGAGCAGATTGAACTTGCCGGCAAATACAATGTTCCAATCGCGGTTTTGCACGCGACAGGCGGGCGGGCGGAAAGGCTTGCTTTGCCACCAAATCAGCACGGATTAAATTGTGTTTTAGAACTTTTAAAGCTTGCCAAAAAGCACAAAGTTAAACTTGCGCTTGAAAATTTGGATAAATCTTCTTTTAAACATTTTACATTTATTATGGACAACATTAGTGATAAAAATTTGGGGTTTTGCTATGATGCTGGTCATCATCAATTATATAACCCGCATGTTGATTTGTTAAAAAAGTATAGCAATCGCATTTTGGCTGTCCATTTGCACAGCAACTTTATGGATTGGCAGTATGGTTATGATTGGAGCAGAGATATGCACTTGCTTCCATTTGATGGCAAAGTAGATTACAACAAAATCATTGGGAAACTTGCCAAAACGCCATACAACAATGTTATAATGTTGGAAGTGAAAAAGGATACTTATGGGCAATATGATTACGATAAATTATCCAATATGGAATATTTAAAAAGAGCGTATCAGCAAGGGCAAAAATTGGCAGCAATGTTTGAACATGAAAAAATGGCAAATTTTAAAAAAATTTGAAAGGAGAAATTTTATGATTAGTATAAATTTGGCAACGCAAAAAGATTTACAATCTTGTGCTAGAATTCTAATGGACAACTATAATTCTAGTGTTTTAAATGAGGGCTGGACTATAAAAACCGCCACAAAACTTTGCAATTTTTTTTACAAGATGCAACCAGATTTGTTTTTTGTAGCAAAGGACGGGGATAAAGTTGTTGGATTCACTTTTTCTTATATTAAACCATGGGCTAAGGGTGAAGTGCTAATGATTGAAGAATTGTCAGTAGATAAAAGATATAGAAAACAACAGATAGCAACTAATTTATTGCTCAATTTGGTTACAATTGCAAAGAAGAATTATAAAGTTGTATCTGTAAATGGCACAACTTATATTGATAAAAATGGTATGCCGTATTCTTGGTATGACAAAATAAATTTCAAAAAAGTTGATGAACTATTTGTAATAGAAATCGGTGCGTCTGAGTTAATTAAAAATTTAAAAAACAACGCAAAATTAAAAAAACACTAAAAATTTATAAATTTTAAGCAAATTTTATTGAAATTTAAAAGATTTTATGAGGTGAGTAATGGAAGAGAGTGAAAGATTTATATCCAGCACAAAAAATATGAGCGATGTGGAAGTGGAAAACAAACTGCGTCCAGTTAGTTTTGATGAATATGTTGGGCAGGATAAAATTAAGGCAAATTTAAAGGTGTACATAGCCGCGGCAAAAAAGCGTAAGGAAGCGCTTGACCATGTGCTTATATATGGCCCCCCGGGGCTGGGTAAAACCACGCTAAGCCACATTATTGCAAACGAGATGGGCAGCCAAATAAAAATCACAAGCGGCCCAAGCATAGAAAACGCTGCCGACCTTGCTGCAATTTTAACCAATTTGGGTACAAACGATGTGCTTTTCATTGATGAAATTCACCGCATAAGCAAATCGGTGGAGGAAATTTTGTATCCCGCCATGGAAGATTATGCGCTAGATTTTATTGTGGGCAAGGGCCCAAGTGCGCGTAGCATGCGGCTTAAAATTCAACCTTTTACACTTATTGGTTCAACCACAAAAGCGGGCAATTTATCCAGTCCGTTGCGGGACAGGTTTGGCGTGTTGTGCCGTTTGGAATTGTACACGGTTGAGCAACTTGCAACAATCATCACACGCTCGGCAAAAATTTTGGGCGTAAGTATAGATGAAGATGCCACACAAGAAATTGCACGGCGTTCGCGTGGCACACCGCGTATTGCTAACCGCATTTTAAAGCGTGTGCGCGACTTTGTTCAGGTGGAAGATAAAAACACAATTTCAAAAGACGATGCACAAAAAGCGCTTAACTTTATGGATATTGACAGCCTTGGGTTAGACTATGTTGACAAGCGCGTGCTTATGGCAATGATTGAAAAGTTTTCAGGCGGACCAGTTGGGCTGGAAACGCTTGCCGCAACAACGGGGGAGGAGGTATCCACCATCGAGGATGTGGTCGAGCCATATCTGTTGCAACTTGGCTTTATGGTGCGCACCAATCGCGGCAGAATGCTGACCAAGCATGCGTATAAGCACTTTAACATTCCTGTACCAAAATCATTAGAAAATGATGATTAACTCTTTTTCAAAAAAGAGTTACAGAAAAACATGTAAAAAATCAATTTTTTTGATAAAAAAATTAAAATTAAAAGGTAAAAAATGATAAATTACAAATCGTTAAGCACTTATGATTATCACTTGCCAGAAAATTTAATTGCACAAACCCCACTTGAAAAGCGGGACGAAAGCAGGTTGCTGGTGTTTAATCGCAAAACAAAAGAAATTGAACAAGCCGTTTTTAAAGATATAACTAAATATCTAAAAAAGGGCGATGTTTTGGTGATTAACAATACGCGCGTTTTGCCTGCACGCATAATTGGGCATAAAGATACTGGTGCAAGCATAGAAATTTTGCTGTTAAAACGCATAAATTTAACCGATTGGGAAGTGCTTTTAAAGCCGGCCAAGCGCGTAAAAATGGGTGGGACAATTGTTGTTAACACCGAACTAAGTTGCACACTTATTGGTGAAAAGGATGACGGCGTTCGTGTGGTACATTTTAATTTTAACGGCGTGTTTGAAGACATTTTAAACCGCGTTGGCAGTATGCCCCTACCCCCATATATTCATCAGAAATTGAAGGATAAAGAAAGGTATCAAACAGTGTACAATAAAGTGCTTGGCAGCGCAGCCGCACCAACCGCGGGCTTGCACTTCACCAACGAACTTTTGGATAAAATTAAAGGTATGGGGGTGGAGGTATTGGAAATCACGCTTGATGTTGGGCTTGGCACTTTCCGCCCATGTAAAGAGGACGACATAACCAAACACATTATGCACAGCGAACACTATTCAGTGTCGCAAGAAGTGGCAGACAAAATCAACAAGGCAAAAATTGAAAATAGGCGAGTAATTGCAGTGGGTACAACATGCGTGCGCACCCTTGAAGCGGTGGCACAAAAAGGCGTGCCGCTAACTGCGGACAGCGGGGAAACTGATATTTTTATCTATCCGCCATACAACTTTAAAATTGTAGATGCGCTTATAACCAACTTTCATCTGCCCAAAAGCACGCTCATTATGCTTGTTTCTGCTTTTACTGGCTATCAAAATACAATGAACATCTACGAATTTGCCGTAGAAAATCAATATCGCTTTTTCAGTTTCGGCGACGCAATGTTTATTGAATAGTAATTCAAATCCAAAAATTGATTTAAGTATAAAGGAAAAAAATTATGGCGGAAAAATTTAGTTACGAAGTGTTGCATGTGGATAAAAATAGTGGGGCAAGGACGGGTGTGCTGCATACCCCCCACGGGGATATTTATACGCCAATTTATATGCCGGTTGGCACGCTTGCAACTGTTAAAAGTTTAACCAGTGATGATTTGTATGATATTGGTGCGCAGATTATTCTTGCCAACACCTACCATTTACACATTCGTCCAGGCGATGAGCTTGTTAAAAAAGCGGGCGGGGTACATAAATTTATGAACTTCAATCGTCCAATGCTAACAGATTCGGGCGGGTTTCAGGTGTTTTCGCTTGCCGACATACGAAAGATAACTGACGATGGGGTGGAATTCAAAAACCACCTGTCTGGCGCAAAAATGTTTTTCACACCAGAAAAAGCAATTGACATTCAAAATAATTTGGGTGCGGACATAATTATGGCGTTTGATGTGTGCAGTGAGTATGGTGCAAAATATAGCGAGGCAGAACTTGCAATGAACCGTACACTTGACTGGCTGGATAGATGCTATAAACACCACAAAAATGACAATCAAATGCTTTTTCCTATAATTCAGGGCAATTTTTATGAGGATTTGCGCGTAAAAAGCGCAATTGAAACCAAAAAGTATGCAAAATGCGGCATTGCAATTGGTGGACTTAGCGTGGGTGAGCCAAAAGAAGTTATGTTAAAAATGCTTGATGTTATGCGCCCACATTATCCCGAAAACATGCCACGCTACATGATGGGTGTTGGCACGCCGGACTATATTTTTGAAAGTGTTGAGAGGGGAATTGATATGTTTGATTGCGTGCTTCAAACGCGTGTTGCGCGCAACGGCTTGGCAATGACCAGCGCGGGCAAGGTTACGCTTAAAAACGCCAAGTATAAGGAAGATTTTTCTCCACTTGATAGCGAGTGCGATTGCTATTGCTGCACTCATCATACCAAGGCGTATTTGCACCACCTTGTTATGTGTAACGAAATTTTGGGCGCGAGATTACTTAGTTTGCACAACTTGCGCTTCACAATCCACATGATGGAACAGATGCGCGATGCAATAAACCACGACCGCTTTTTAGAGTTTAAAGCCGAGTTTTATAAAAAATATGGCATAAAGGATTAAAATGGAAAAAGAAAAAATCAAAACAAAATCTACAAGAAAAAATCGACTAAAAAATGAAATTAAAGTTACAACAATTGGAACACCAAAATTGTCCGCACTTTCAAAAGAAGAATATAATTCGTTTATTTCATGTTTGGAATTTGAAATTAGCAATTATTATAAAGATAAAAATAAAAGACCAAATTAGTACTTTTTTCAAAAATTTAACAAAAATTTGCAAAAAATGTGCATTTTCGCGTTAAATTTGTAAAAATTTTTAAAATTTCAAGCATAATTTAGTTTGACAAATGTTGGTAAAGCATTTAAAATATAAGTGAGGTAATTATGAACGGAAAAGGTAATATTATTGCATTGATTATTATTGTTGTGCTGCTTGTTGGTATGATGATTTTCAGTTATATGCGCAAAAAGAAATATAACAACGAGCTGGGTCAAATGCGCAAAGACCTTAAAATTGGCGATAAGGTTATGACAGATACTGGTGTGGTTGGCACGCTTGTGGATACCTATGAGGAGGAGGGGTATCAGTATTTTGTGCTTAAATCGGGCGCGGGCAACCATTTTGGATATTTTGCCGTGCATGCCAACGCAATCTATTATGTTTTTGGCAAGGATAAGGCTGAAAAGAAACCCAACCTTGGCATAAATCAAAAAGACAAGCCGGCAGAACAAGCGGGCGAACAACCAAACGAGCAAGGCGACAATTCAGTTAAGCCAGCGGAAGATGATGCTACAAACGAAACAGATATTCAGCAAGCCGAGCCAACGAGCAATCAGCAAGATAGTGTTAACGCGGCAAACAACAATCAAAAAAAATCAACCAAAACCGCACAAAAGCGCACATCTAGTAAATCCAAAAAATAATTGCATTTGCAATTATTTTTTTAATAATTTTTTGTAAATTTCATAAGCGAAAACCAAATCATGAATGGCGATGCCTATATTGTAAACGATAATCCTTTCTTTATCGTTTTCTCTGCCTGGGCATTTTTTGTTTATTACTTCAGAAACTTCATGGCAATTTTTGTATTGGTTAAAATATTTAAAGTTTTGTATGTGCGCCTTGTCATCGCAGAATATTTTATCAAAACGCAAATCGCATTCCATAAATCCTCTGGTATGTATTGGTATTATAAGCACGCCCGGTTTGTAAATATCTGGATTAGCCAAATCATTCTCTAAATAAGTAACTGCCGAGACTATAACATCTGCGGACTTTGCCATTTCTTCATAATTGTTATAAACATCAAAGGATGCGTTTTTATAATCTTTATATTTATTTAAAATATTTTTAGCAGATCCTTTATAATCAAATAATTTTATGGTTAATTTCTTGTTGCTAAATGTATCCAACAGCGCTTTAATAAACGCAGTGCCAACACAGCCTAATCCAATAACTGCAACCGATGTAAAATCTTTTTTGGCAAAAAGTTTAACTGAATTTACAGCCACGCACGCTGTACGCCAAGTGGTTATAAAATTTGATTCAATAATTGCATTTATTTTTTGCCCGCCAGTTTGCAAATCAAACAGGTAAATATTACTGTTTAACGAGGCGTTTTTATTGTAAGGTGGTGGCAAAATGGTGGGCGGAATACGCGATACTAATTTTAGCCCTACTATGTCGTAGTAGGGGACAACACATGGCATAACATTATAAAATACATGATTATCAAGTTTCATGCTTATTTTTTGTGGCAAAACACATTTATATTTGTTTGCAAGTGTGTTCTCCACCCAAGTTAGCATTTCTTTTGTTGTCAAATTAAGTGATTCAACATCTTTTTCTTTTATAATTTCCATTTATTCCTCCAAAATTTTTTTAAAGCAATCTAACAAACATTGATTATCCGTATGATTTTTAACCGCTATTCTAACAAAATTTTTGCCCTTAAAATAATTTTTTGTTGAAAGATCTTTTATAAGTAAGTTATAATCATTTAAGGCTTTAACACAAAAATCGTACGAGTTATTTTGCATCAAATCTACCATAATATAATTTGCTTGTGACGGGTAGACTTTTATGCCTTTAATTTGCTTTAAACCAGAAATTAAAAATTCTCGTTCATAAATAATTTTTTTGCAAGCTTCTTTGTAATCGGAAGAATATAAATTATAAGTTTGTAAGTAATATTCTGCTATGCTGTTGATGTTCCAAATTGCCAGATTGTCGCGTATGATCTTTATTATCTCATTATTGCTGGTGGCTATTATTCCAAGCCTTAAACCTGCCACGCCATATGATTTTCCTATGCTTTTAACAACAATCAAATTTGGATATTTTTCTAATATTTCATTTGTTAACAGTGTAAATCGATTTTTGTCATCGGCAAAATCCATAAACGATTCATCAATTAAAATTTTGCAGTTTCTTTCTTTTGCGTAATCTAACAACTCAAAAATTTCGGCTTTTTGCATGGTCGAACCGCTTGGGTTATCAGGATTAACTATACATATAAGTTTCACTTTATCACAAAAGGATTTATAAGCGGATAAATTATGACAATAATCAAATTTTGAATTATCAATATCTAAAATTTCAGCATTGGAAAAACATCTTACATATTCGTTAAATGTAGGCAACCCAACAGCTATTTTACCTTTTATACTTCTAGCAAAGCAGTTAATTAATTCAGCCGCCCCATTACCAACCAAAACATAATTTTTATTGATGCCAAAAATTCTTTCCGCATTAAGTTTTTGAATATCCATTCCTGAAGGATAACTTAATAATAATTTTGGAAATTCATGTGTAATTTTATCAACGAAACTTTTTGGCGGGAAAAATGGATTAACTAAATAACAAAAATCATTTATTCTTGGATAACGCCAATATCCGCCAAATTTAGAAATCAATCCATCATATTTTGCGCATCCAGCAGAAAACATGATTTCCGCTATATCCAAATCTTGTGCGTCATCAATTTCATACCACTTAGCCGCGCCTATATCCATGCCGTAAATTTGGCTTTTGTCCAAGTTTGATATTACTTTTAAAACAGTTTCATAATAGTTGTTTAAACCATAAACTTTCATGTATGTTTCAACAAAATTGAAGTATATATTTTTTAAAAACTCTTTGCTGAATTTATATACATTGACGGTTTTGGAATAGATGTTTAATTTGCTATAATCCATCTCTTTTTTAGGAATGAAGTTTGTTATATAATTGTTTTCATCACACACAACAACCGTTCCATCCATCCAACTTTGATATTTTGCTATAACTGATACATTTTTGTAATTTAAATCAACCAGCTGTTTAATTAAATTTTCATCGTAAATAATGTCGGATTCCAACAAAATTGTATCATCTTGTATGGAATATTCTTTTGATAAATAAAATGAATAAATGTTATTTGTTTTTTCATAATCTTCATTGTTAACAAAAACAAATTCAAAAAATGGATTTTTACTTTGATACTTTTTGTTGATATAATCAATTAAATTTTGCGCCTTATAACCAACAACAATAATAACTTTTTTAATGTTGGCTATTTTTAAAGAGTTTAAAATTCTATCAATCAACTTAACGCCATTAACTTCAACCATACATTTTGTGTTGTTGGCCGTGTATTTATCCAAGCGTTTTCCCATGCCGGCGGCTAGTATTAATGCTTGCATGTTTGTCCCCCCCCCCCATCTAATAATAGGATAGCAAAAATACAAATAGTTGTCAAATATATTTTTAGACATGATTGATTTTAATGTACGGCAAATGGCAATAGCAAACAAATTAAATTGGGGTGGGTGACAAGTTTTAGTTGACTTTAAGTGCTTTTTTTTATTACAATTGTTGCGAGGTGAAAAATGAGAAAGGGGATAACAAATTTCTTTGGTTTTGATATTGATACTGACGAGCGCACGCGGCTTATAAAGCAAGCGGGGTTCGATTCGATTATCACCAGCGCAAACAAAAAATATGTTTATCAAAATGGCACATTTAAGCATCAAATGAAGCTTTACAAAAAGTATGGTTTGCAGCCGTCAAGTTTGCATTCAAGTTATGTTAGGGAAGAGTTGCCAAATTTCTTTTTGGACAACAAAATTGGCGATAAAATTGAAAAAAACTTGAAAAAAGAGTTAAAATTGGCAAAAAAACATGGATTTTCTTGCCTTGTTGTGCATTTTGTAGGCACGCCAAGCGAAATTGGAAAGCAGCGTTTGTTGCGCATTTTGGATTACGCACAAAACAAGGGTGTGCCAATTGCGGCTGAAAATTTAACTGACGATAGCATGATTAAATACATTATGAGTTTTTCTCATCCTTATTTGGGTTTTTGCTACGACAACGGGCATAGGCATTGTTTCAATCCAAGTCAGAACTATCTAAAATTGTTTGGCGACCGGCTGCTGTGCTTGCATCTGCATGACAACATGGGCCCGCTTTCAAACGAGGAAATGCAAAAGTACAAAACGAATAGCATCGACATGCACACACTAAACAAATTTGGCTCTACCGATTGGGACGAGGTTGCAAAATATCTTGCAAAATGCCCAGAAGTTAGTCTGGATTACGAAATTTTACCGCGCAACGATTTGCAAGGCATGACGGCAAAACAAGTTGTGGACGAATGCTTTAAACAGGCGTGCGAATTGGAAAAACTTATACAAAAATACAAAACAAAATCGACCAAACCATCAAAATCTTAGTTGCGCATATGGGCATATATGGGTTTGATTAAATTGAATTTTTACAGTTGTGTGGGGGAGTAAAATGATTGGGCAAACAATATCAATCTTATAACACTATTGAAGAATTTGGAGAAAATGTAAAAATTGACGGGCGACCACTAAAAGATATTTGGGATAATGTTAATAACTTTCAATTGGGCTGCTAAATATTTAGGGGAAGTGAATATAAGTTTATTTTTGGCGTCTGAATAAGGTCATGCCTTTTGCGTGGGAATTTATATTGACATTTTTATGAGTTTAAGATACAATATAAAAAAGGAGAACAAATAAAAAGTTTAAATAAAAAGGCTGATGTTAAAAGTTAATAAACTAACAATAAAAACTTTAAAGGGTAGGAAATTAATTGAAAATTTATCATTTACTTTAAATGATGGTGATAAATTGGCAATAATCGGCGAGGAAGGGAACGGCAAATCTACTCTTCTTAAAGCTATATTTGATAAAAATGATTTAATAGATTATGCGCAAGTTACCGGTTCTATTGAAAGTAGCGGTGAAGTTTTTGGTTATCTTGAACAAAAGCTTTCAAACAACTGGCATGATTTTAGCGTTTTAGATTATTTGTTGATGAAAGTTCCAAATGGTGAAGTAAACTATTCGCTGTACAATCAATTCAAAAAAATTAACAATTATATTAAAAAATTCAATTTAAATGACAACCTTTTGGATGAGAATACACTGGTTGGCAGTCTTTCTGGTGGTGAGCAAGTCAAAGTTCAACTTCTTAAAATTTTATTGCAAGAACCAACAATATTGTTGCTTGATGAACCCACTAACGATTTAGATATTGACACATTGGTGTGGTTGGAAGACTTTATAAACAATTTTGACAAGCCAATTATTTTTATTTCGCATGATGAAACATTGCTTGAACATTGCGCAAATATGATTTTGCATCTGGAACAATTAATTAAGAAAACAAGACCTAAACATACTCTTTTTAAGGGCGGGTACGATGACTATGTCGCAACCAGACAGCGGGGTTTGGAAAAGCAAACACAAATTGCATACAATGAAAGGCGAGAGAAAGAGAAAAAAGAAGAAGTTTTGCGTAGAATACGCGAAAAGGTTGAACATTCGCTTTCGTCTTCTAAAAAAGACCCAGCCAACGGAAGAATTGTGGCTAAAAAAATGGCAAGCATCAAGGCGCAAGAACGAAAACTTGAATCGGATGAGCTGACTGAAATCCCTGATGTGGAAGAAAGCATAAAATTGCTTGTTGATGAAACAATCACAATCCCAAATCAAAAAGAGTTGTTAAATGTTCACCTTGAAAATTTGTCAGTGCCGGGCAAAATGCTTGCAAAAAATATTGATTTAGTCGTTAAAGGCGCAAAAAAAGTTGCAATAATTGGCAAAAACGGGACAGGCAAGTCAACTTTGTTAAAAACTTTGTTGCCAATTTTGCAATCTACGCGCGGCTTAAAGGTTGGATATTTTTCACAAAATTATTACGAAACTTTGGATTATGACAAAACACCTGTTGATGAATTGACCTATGTTAATGCAACTTTTAATGCGCGAACATTTTTAGGAAGTTTAAAATTCACATCGGAAGAAATGACGCACAAAATTGCAGATTTAAGTGAAGGACAAAAAGCAAAATTGCTTTTGCTAAAATTGATTATCGAAAAAAATAATGTTTTGGTTTTGGATGAGCCAACTCGCAATTTAAGCCCGCTTTCAAACCCAGTTATACGAAAAATTCTTAACCAATTTAATGGGGCAATTATTTCAGTATCGCACGATAGAAAATTCATTGAAAATGTATGCGACACGGTTTACGCATTGGACGAAGATGGCTTGCATAGTGTATCCTTAACGGATGATTTATGAATTGATTCTCGTTTGTAAAAAAAACAAAACAACCCTAGATTAAAAGGGTTGTTTTTGCATTTTGATAATAGGGCGGGTAAATTGGTATTATAAAGAATAAAAAAGGGCGAGTTGCCCGCTGGTGGCGGTGGTCGGGGTCGAACCGACATGATATTGCTATCGGCAGATTTTGAGTCTGCTGCGTCTGCCATTTCGCCACACCGCCATATTAAGATTTTTTAGGGCAAACCTCGCAGGATTTTGAGTCTGCTGCGTCTGCCATTTCGCCACACCGCCATAAAACAAATATAATATAACACATTTTGTTCGTTTTGGCAAGTGGTTTTAATAATTTTTTTGTTTTTTATTTAAAATTTTATTTTTTTGTAAAAATGATTTTTTGCAAATTATAGATTAAAGACGTTGAAGTTGGAATATTTATTTTAAACGGTTTGATTTTTTACGCGGGTGTGGTATAATAATTTTGGAGTAGGTTATGGAAAAATTTGTGGTTGTGGACGGCAACAGCTTAATTAACCGCGCGTTTTATGCGTTGCCAAATTTGATGACGCTATCAAAAAAGCCATGCGGGGCGGTGTACGGCTTTGTCAATATGATTTTAAACATAATTTTAAACGAAAAGCCTAAATATTTCGTCTGCGTTTTTGATGCGGGCAAGCACACTTTCCGCCACGATTTGTACGCGGACTATAAGGGCAAACGCCAGCGCATGCCAGAAGATTTGGCAAGCCAGTTGCCAATGCTTAAACAATTGTTGTCCAGCATGAAAATTAAAATGGTTGAAATGCCCGAAATTGAAGCGGATGATTTGGTTGGCACAATCACGCGCAAGTTTAATGCGGAATTTATTGTTGTGTCGGGCGATAAGGATTTGTTTCAACTTATAAACGACCACACCACATGCTGGTTTACCCAAAGGGGTATAACAAATGTTATTAAACTAAACGAAGAAGAACTTAAAAAACAATACAATTTAAAACCTTATCAAGTGGTGGAATTAAAATCCATTATGGGGGACAGTTCGGACAACATCCCGGGCGTGCCGCTTATTGGTGAAAAGGGCGGCAAAGATTTGATTGAGCATTTTGATACGCTAGATAACATTTATAACAACATTGATAGCGTGCCAAACAAGTACAAAACCAAACTTGAACAGAACAAAGAGTTGGCGTATCTAAGCCACACCTTGGCAACAATAAAAACCGATGTTCCGCTTGACCTTAAACTTGATGAATGCACAATAAGTTTGCCGTTTAACCGCGATACGTATGAGGCTATGTACGATTTGGGTTTTAAATCGATGTTGAATAGGAAGGAGTTGTTTAAAGAAAAGTTTAACATTGAGTTGAAAGCGGAAACAAAAATTTCGTGCAATATTGTTGAAATTTCTTCCGACCAAGGCTTTGATGAAATGTATACCCTACTGGGGGATAGCTTTGCGATGTACAGCAACAGTTTGTCGTTTAATTTTTCCAACAAACAGACCGAATACATTTTATATAAAAATGGTGAAATTTTCAACAAAAACTTAAAAAAATTGCAAAATTTACTGCAAAACAGCGCGCAAAAGGTGTGTTTTGATTGCAAAACGCTTATGCACGAGCTTGATGAATATGGGCTAACATTAAACAATTATTTTGATGTTTCAATGGCAATTTATATTGCAAACGAAACGGATGCGGAAATTTCGTTTGAAGATGCGCTTAAACTTAATCGAATTGAAACCGATGTGCAAGCATGCACACTTTTGCATTTAAAAGAAATTTATATCACCAAACTTATTAACAATGCGCAACTTAAACTTTTCAGCCAAGTTGAATTGCCACTTGTTAATGTGCTTTACAACATGGAAAAGGACGGGATAAAAATTGATGTAAATCAAATACACGAGTTAAGCAAAATTTATCACGATGAGTTGGACGAGTTGGTTAAAAATATTTATAGCCTTGCTGGTGAAGAATTTAACATTAACAGTCCAAAGCAGTTGCAAGTTATTTTGTTTGAAAAATTGAATATACCCCACAAGGGTAAAGAGGGTACTTCTATTGAAGTGTTAAATTCAATTAAGGATAGTCATCCAATTGTCAATTTAATTATCCGCTATCGCAAAATTGCCAAACTTGTAAACACCTATCTGGATGGGATGCTGCCTTTTGTGTGCACGGATGGCAAAATTCACACCACATTTATGCAGCGCACCACGGCAACGGGCAGGCTAAGTAGCCGTGAACCTAATCTTCAAAATCTTCCTATCCGCGATGACGAGGGTAGGCTGCTTAGAAAAATGTTCAGCTCGTCATTTGAAAACGGCACAATAATAAGCGCGGACTACAACCAAATTGAACTTAGGCTTATTGCCAATTTCAGCAAGGACGAAAATATGGTGGCTGATTATCTGCACGGCAAAGACATCCACACCGCCACGGCAAGCAAAATTTTTAATGTGCCAATTGCTGATGTCACCAAAAACATGCGCCGCGTGGCAAAAACGGTCAACTTTGGAATAATTTATGGCATAAGCGCGTATGGTCTAAGCCAAAGCCTAAATTGCAGCGTGCGCGATGCGGGCGAGTTTATCAACAAGTATATGCAAATTTATCCAATGGTTAAAAAGTATGGCGAAGATTGCATTTTGTCAGCCCGCCAAAAAGGTTATGCAATCACCCTTATGGGCAGAATCCGCCACATTGATGAAATTAATTCAAGCAACACAACCATCCGCCTTGCCGCCGAGCGCATTGCAAAAAACACTCCGCTTCAAGGCAGCGCAAGCGACATAATTAAGGTTGCCATGATACGCGTATTTAACAAGATTAAAGAGAACAATTTAAAAAGCAAACTTGTGCTGCAAATCCATGACGAACTTATTGTGGACTGCTACCCAGGGGAGGGCGAAATTATAAAAAAGATTTTAACAGACGAAATGCAAAATGTGGTCAATTTAACCGTTCCGCTTTTGGTTGAAGTAAGCGAAGGCAAAACCCTTTTTGATGCAAAATAAATCCGCGCCACCATGCGGATTTTTTGTTTGCTCACCACACAAAAAAACTTTAAAAGATTGTTAAATAAATATAAAACTTAGCAAAAATATTAAAAAAACACACAAAAAAGTTGCAAAAAGTTTAAAATTTACAAAATTTTGTAGCAAATTATTTGTAATAATTTGTAAATTGATATAAAATAAAATTGATGACAAACGAAGAACGCAAACAGTATTATATGAACAGAAACATTCGCTTATATCCCTTTTATTTAGCACTTACTTGGGATGTCATTTTTGTTTGGACCATTTCCACTTTGTACTACACGCAATTTAAAGGCTTAACCTTTCCGCAAGCAATTATGCTTGACTCAGTGCAAACAATTTCCGCTTGCATAATGTGCATACCTGTCACAAAGTGGTTTACAAAAGTTAGTTCGGTCACCGCCTCGCGCTTTGGCACGCTTGGGTATATGATTTGGCTGCTTATTTTAATTTTTAGCCCAAAAGGTAACTTCCTGCTCTTTGCGTTTGGCACAATATTTTTGGCGTTTGGCTACATTATATTTTCAGTTAAAAACATTGCAATTTTAAACAACAGTCTGCATGTGGTGGATAGGGATAAAGATTATCAGCGCGTGTACGGCAAGGGGGTAAACTATTATTATGTGCTTGAAGCACTAAGCGCAATTGCGTCAACCTATCTATTTTCCGTTCACCCAACATTGCCAATTGCTCTTGCCTTTTGCGTGTTGGTGTTTTCACAAGGGTTTTCGCTCTTCCTTAAAAATCCAGAAAAATATCAAGCCCAAAATGTCGACCTAAAACCGCTTACTTACAAAGAAAAGCAAGCCAGAAAGCCAGACGGGTTTTTAAAAATTTTGTCCTCATCGTTTATTGTTACGCTGTTGTTGTACGCTTTCTTCTTTAGGGGCGCGCTGTCAGTTGACACCACCCAGTTTAGGTTGTACCTTCAACAGCTTACCGAATCGGGCAAAATGCCAATTTGGTTGTTTGGTTACATCTTTGCCCTTATGCGCATAATTATGGGGCTGTCAAGCAAATATCAGTTTAAATTCAACCTTAAATTTGGGTTAAGAAGCCTTATTATATTTGTGGTAACCTTCTTTGTGTCAATTGTAACCAGCGGGCTTATCTATTTGTTTATGCCAAATTCTGTGTTTAAAATTGTGCTGTTGCTGCTGGTTATGCTGGTAACATGTTGTTTAAGGTCGCCAAACAGCATTTTCCTAAACAACTATATGCAAGTTTGCACACAAACCAAAAACCACGAGCGGCTGTACGCGTTAAGGACAATTGCGGAATATTCCGGCATTGCTATCATCAACCTTTTCTACGCCCAACTGCTTAACATTTTCAACGACAATTTTGGCTGGGCAAACCTGATTTACGCGGGCGTGCTGCTTATACCAATCGTCACCATGCTTATCTTCTTCATCAAGGTGCTTATCAAAAAATTTGCGTCAAAATACACAATTATCAAACCAGAATACACAATTGACGATTAAATCTAAAAAAATGTGCATGTTTTGGCGAATTTAACTTTTTTAACAAAAACACTTGAAATTTATTTGGTTATGTTGTATAATATAATCGGTTGCACTAGGTGGGGAGCTAGTGGTGCCCTGTAACCCGCAAGCCACTACAGCGGGGCTGATCGTGTTGTAGCGGAGCAAACTTGGTTGTGTTGAGTAGGCTTTGTGTATGTTGAAATAAAGGTCTTGTACAATGCCGCCCTGTGAACTATGTCAGGGCTGGAAGGCAGCAGCATTAAGCGGGATACGACATGTGCTACAAGGTTGCTTTTGTGGAGTGCATTAAGTTTATGCCAGCAGTCGATTTGTTACAATACAACATGTGCAACTAACCATTAACGCGATTCTTCGCGTTTTTTTTGTTAAAAATAAAAAAAGACAAAATTTTGTCTTTTTATTTGCTTAATTCCATAAAGTCTTTATGAGTGGATTCAATTAATCCCGCATCTAACAGACTTTTAGCAACCTTGTTATAGCAAGCCACAATTGCATCAATTAAGCGTTTTAATTCAGTTTCGGAAATTCTGCTTGATTGATATTCAATAGGTGGGTTAAATCTTTCATTGTTAAAGTTTTCATTAGGATGTGCGCCTGATCTACCAAGAATCCTGAAAAATGAGCATAATTTTTTGCCTTCTTTTACGATAGGTTTAAGTTCTTCCGCAAAAGCATTTAATTCTTCCTTGCTGTAGTTTAAGTGTTTTGATTTTGTAACGGAATTTAAATGATCAACATTAGTCTCATTAAATAAATACTCCGCGTCAGTAAGATATTTGCCAGCTACTTGTTTAAAATATAGAATTAATTTCTGGTTTCTTTTTAAAATGTTTGTTTGTTCTTCTTTAGTCTTTGTTTGTTCTTCTTTAGCCTCAATTTCTTTATTTTTGTCTTTTTCTTTTTTATCTAACGAATTATATAATTTAGATATATCAGCAAACGGACAATTTTCAAAAATCACATCAAATTTGCTGCATTTCTTTTTGTAAGTATGTCTGATGTAACGAAACAATATATCATAATTATGATAAGTTGGGTTATCTCTTAATAAACTGATGTATTTATTTTCAAATCTTTCGTTATCAATTAAACTAGGTGAGCATAACTGTTTGCCAACCATTTTTATATCATCGCATGTTAAAAGATATTCTTGAAGTTGATTTGGGGTGTAATGTTCAATTTCTTTTTTAAATCTATGAATCCAATACACATCGCCAATGTCAAAAAGTAATTGTTTTAAAGTTTCAAACTTTTCTTTATCTAATTTATTATCTGCAATATAATGATATATTGCTTGTGGGTTTGAAGAATTTTTTAAATATTCAAAAATTTTTTGTTTGTCAGAACCTATAACTTGTGAATAATCCGCGATATGAACATCCTCTTTTATTTTCAAGATATAATCTTCAATAAGTTCTACATTTGCACCTTTAATATGCGCAGCAAAATAATATAGCGTTTTACTATCTACGGACTCACCATTATCATAGGCGGCTAAAAACTCATTTTCAAATTTAATAACGTCAATAGATATATCTTCTTGCTGTGCGGCTTGTGCAAGCTCTAATATATGATAAGGATTGCCTTTTAATCTTTCAAGAGTTGCATCTATAATTTCATCAATGTTATCGAGCTCCTTATATTCTTGCAATTTTTCTTTAACAACAAAAAAGTTATATTGAGATAATAAGTGCCCAGTAGCGGAAATAAGTTCAACTAAATCATCAATAATGCTGTTGAAATTTTTATAAATTCTCATTTATACATCCTCCATAATAATTATATAGCCGAACTACAAGTTTGTCAATATCAAAATTTAAAATTGTTAAAAATATTTTGTATTTAATAAATAATGTGGTATAATCATTATGGAGAAATGTAATATATCCAAGTTGAGCCTGCGTAGGCGTAGAAGGATATAATTACCCTTTGCATTTCACACTGCGTTATAAATATATTTGTACGCAGCGCTCATTTAAAGGAGTTAACATGACAAGAGAAAATTCTACAAGATTTATTACGGCGTACAATCAAATTGACTATGCGTTGCGCACAATTTACAGTTTTAAGCGCAGCATGAGTTTTTCTGATTTGATAAGGCGATGCGTGGTGCTTAATTCGGTGGTTAGAAAGTATGAGGAAGATTTGATTGATTTTGGGCGACTTCGCAACGCGATTGTGCATACTGGCAACAAAAAGTACACAATTGCAGAGCCACACGATGAAATTGTTGAGAAGATTGAAAAGCTTGCCAAACTTATAACCGAACCGCCACTTGCAATCGACCGTGTGGGCAATAGGGAGGTTATCACGCTTGCCAACACAGTAAAAATTGGCGAAGCAATGAGTTTGATTTCGCGCACAGGATACGGCAACCTTCCAATTTATGCAGAAGAAAAACTTATTGGTGTGTTAAATGCCCGCAAACTTTTAACCGTGCTTGGCAACAAGGTGGCGGAAGGGGTGGATTTGCAGCAGTTTGTGTCAACCACCTCGGTCGGCGAGATTATTGAAGACATGGGTGACGACTATTACTTTATGATTGCGGACAAAAACATTTCAATTGATGTGGCGATGAATTCGTTTGAAAACAACCGCAAGCTGCTTGTGATTTTAATAACCAAGGACGGCAAGGACACAAGCAAGCCGCTTTCAATTATTTCAACTGCCGACATTGTGGATATGAAAAAGATTTTGGATGTGTATTGATGAAGATTGCAACTGATTGGACTGAATATCAACTGCTTGCCACCGCGGCGGGGGAAAAGTTGGAACGCATTGGTGGCTACACTTTTTTGCGCCCCGACCCGCAAGTTATTTGGAATACGGACAAGCCAATAAAATCAAAGGTGGATGCAAAATATACCCGCACCCTAAACAAGTCGGGTGGTTGGGAATTTAGCAAAAATATGCCGCAAAGTTTGATAATTTCGCGCAAAAATGTTAAATTTTTGATAAAACCCATGAGTTTTAAGCACATTTGCCTTTTCCCCGAGCAGGCGGTTAATTGGGATATTATGACCGATTTGATAAAAAATTCGGGCAGAAAAATTAAACTACTTAACTTGTTTGCCTACACGGGCGCGGCATCGGTTGAATGTGCGCTTGCTGGGGCGGAAGTTACCCATGTTGACGCGGCAAAAAGCATGGTGGAAATTGCAAAAGAAAACGCGCGTTTAAATAAAGTTGACAACATTCGCTTTATTGTTGATGACTGCGCAAAATTTGTTGAGCGGGAAATTAGGCGTGGCAATTTTTACGATGCAATTATTATGGACCCGCCTTCTTTTGGGCGCGGACCAAAGGGCGAAACATGGAAGATAGAAGAAGATATTTTTGCCTTTGTTAAGCTTTGCGCGCGTGTGCTTAGCAAAAATCCGCTGTTTGTGCTTATAAACAGTTACACCACCGGCTTGCAACCATCGGTTATGGGCAACATATTAAATGCCATACTCCCCGGGGGTATAACCGAATGTTATGAAGTTGGCTTGCCAACAAACGAAAAGGGGATTGTCCTGCCATGTGGTTGCAGTGCAATAAAAACTTTTAAGGAGGATAAATGAATCCGCAAATAGTTTACGAAGATAATCAAATTATTGTTTTAATAAAACCTTACAACATCCCTGTTCAAGCGGACGACAGCAAGGATGAAGACTTGCTTACCATAACCAAAAATTTTATAAAGCAGCGCGACAACAAGCCCGGCAATGTGTTTTTGGGTCTGGTGCATAGGCTTGACCGACCAACTGGCGGGGTGATGGTGTTTGCAAAAACAAGCAAGGCGGCAAATAGGCTTGTTAAACAACTTAAAGAAAAGCAACTTAAAAAGCGTTATCTGTGCGTAATAAATGGCAAACCGCAGCAAAAATCCGACCAACTTACAACATATTTAAAAAAGGATGAAAAAACCAACACGGTTAAAATTGTGCCAAAACTTACACTTGGGGCAAAGCAAGCGGTGTTGGAATACAACATTGTTGCAAGCAAAAACAATCTAAGTTTGGTAGATGTAAACCTAATAACTGGGCGAAGTCATCAAATCCGCGTTCAGTTTAGCGGGCAATTAAATTGCGCACTGTTTGGCGACTTTAAGTATGGCGACAAACAGCATGCTGGCAACCTCGCCTTGTGGGCTTATCAGTTAAATTTTGTTCATCCAGTAAGCAAACAGAACATGGTGTTTAAGGTTGCACCCGACTATTCAAACCCCGCGTTTAAACTTTTTGAGCCAGAAATTGAAAAGATTTTAAAATAGAGATTTAAACAAGTAGATAAAAAATTTAAAAAAATTTTTCAAAAACACAAAAATTTTGCAAAAAAATTGAGATTTTTTATTAAATTTTAAAAATTTTTTAAAAAAATTGCAAAACCTTTAAAATTACATACAAAAATGGGCAAAATGTAAGCAAAAAATTGGTAAAAAAAATTTAAAAAATTTTTCAAAAACCTATTGACTATATCTAAAAATAGTGCTAAATAATATGCATGTTAATTATATAATAGGAGAAATGTATGAATAAATTAGCAGTTTTTGAAATGGGTGTCAACGACATCAAAATGACAATATACAATTACACCAACACTGGCTTTTTTGCCATTGAACAGCAGATTAAAGAGCCAATCAAAATTTTGCAAGATATGGAGCGCGATGGATATATAAAACCCGCCCGCGTGCAAGAAACTATTTCCATACTTAAAACCTTGCGCAAAATTGTTGACGGCTTAAAGGTGGAAAACTTCATCTGCTACGCAAGCCCAGTTTTGGCGCGCGCTAGAAACCAAATCGCCTTTTTAGACGAGGTTTACAAAACGGTATCGCTGTATTTCAAAGTGCTTACACCAGACGAGCAGATTGCCGCATTGCACAGTTCGGTTTTGTACTCGTTCCCAATGACGCGCGGCGTTATTATGCAGGTGGGCGACTATTCAACCGAAATCATCCGCTTTAATAGACGCGTTATTGTAAACAGCATCTCACTGCCATGGGGTACAATCAGTTTGCTTGAAAAATGCGCGGGCAAATCGCTTAGCGAATGTATGGATAAGGCATGCGCGGACATGACTAAGGAAATTAAAAAGCTTGATTGGCTTTACAAACTTGAAGATGAAAGCGAATTTATTGGCATAGGTGAAATTTTTGACAGCCTTGGCAAACTATCGCGCCGTTCATCAAGGTATCCGCTTGACAAGGCACACAATTACGAAGTAACTACGGATAGTTTTACAAAGGTGTACAACCTTGTTCGCGGGCTAGATTTAGATAAGGCCAAAAAACTTAAAGGCATATCGGACAAGCGCGCGGATGTGGTTGCAGTTGGGTTTGCAATGATTAAGGCCGCATTTAACGAATTTGTTCGCGGCGGAATAAAAATTTCTTCCAACAGCGAAATGTACGGCATTGTTGCCAAAAACTTGCTTGGGCAGACGGGCGAAAAGCCACTGCTTGACATATTGGGTTATTCGCTTAGTTCTATCAACGAATTTTATCCAACTTCAATCAACATTGACAACAACTATTCAATTGCGGTAATTTTGTACAAGCAGTTAAAGGTTTTGCACAAACTTTCCCGCCAATATGTTAAAGTTTTGCGCATCGCGGCAAGCATGTGCATGTCGGGCAAGCGCATTTCGTACGAAAACTACCAAAAAAATTGCTTCCCAGTTATTTTAAACAGCAACATCTATGGCGCTTCGCATAAAGAAATTATTTTGGCAGCCTTTGTTGCGGCAAGTCAAAATGTTGACGATTTCAGTTTGAACGAATGGGTTAGATACAATGACATTGTTAATGATGAAGATTTGGATGCAGTTAAAAAATTGGCAATAATTATAAAAATGGCAACCATGCTTAACATAACCAACGCCAATGTGGTTAAAGACATTCAGTGCGATGTGCTTGGCGACACAGTTATATTAAAAACCGAAGTGGAAAAGGATGCCACCTTGGAGATTAGCCAAGCGATGAGTGTGGCTGGCGATTTTAGAAAAGTGTTTGGCAAAAATCTTCAAATTTTATAAAAATTAAATTAAAATCGCAGAAAAATTAAAAATTATTGCAAAAAAAATTAAAATTTTAATGTAATGCAAAAAATTTACATATTAAGGTTGGCAAAATAGGAGGGGTATGTTTAGTGTAGAATTGGCAATTAAATTTGGCAGCAACGAGATTATTATTTACCGCAAAGGGTTTGGCATAATTGCAAAAGAGCCAGCGTATATTGCCACAACACAATCGGGCAAAAATGTAAGCATAAAAGCCACGGGCAAAAAGGCGGAAATGTTTTATCTGTCGCACACAAAAGATGTTAAGGTTGAGCAGCCAATTGTCAACAGCGAAATTGTAAACGAGCATATGGCAACGCTGCTGCTTACCAACATTTTTAAAGAGGTTATTCAAGATAAAGCGCTGTTTACCAACATTAAAGCCTTGGTGGCAGTGCCTTGCGCGTTAAACGAAAAGCAGCTTGTTTTGTTAAAAAAGGTGTTGCACGCGTCTGGGGTAAACAAGGTTACTTTTGTGCAGAACAGCGTATGCGCATATGAGCATATGGACTTTGACAGCACTTCGCATGTTATGGTGGTGGATATTGGTAAATATATCACCGACATATCTGTGCTTAACGAATTTTCGTTCGATTTTGGCAGAATGTACTTTTTGGGCGGGGCGGATATGGATAAAAGTTTGGCAACCTTTATAAAGGATAATTACAATATTTCAGCCACCCCAATGCAGTGTGAAAAAATTAAAAACGAGCTGGCTTCGCTTTACGAGCGCGACCTTAACAAAATGGAAGTTTCTGGCATGGACGAAAACAGCAAACTTATAAAACTTCCTATCACGGCAAACGAAGTACGCGTGTCGATTATCAACATCTACAACACAATTTTAAAGATGTGCAAGGATATTATTGAAACTTTGCCAACCGACCTTAAACAGGAAATTTACAACAACGGCATTATGTTTGTCGGCGGGGCAAGCGCAATTCCGGGCTTGTACGAGTACGCCAGCAAGCAACTTGAAATCCCAATCATCATTCCAGAAGAACCAATGGATGCAGTAATTTTGGGCGCGGGCAAACTTCTGTCCAGCGAAAAGGATTTTATAAAAATCAACCTATAAAAATCAAAAAATGGGCATTTCGCCCACTTTTTTTACACTCTACCCACCAAAGTATCAATGTCAACTTGCAAATAATCCGCCAGTTTGATTAAGTTTTTTAAACCTATGTCCTTTTTATGATATAACCAACCACCAATAGTGCCAGCAGATACAATTTTGTCTTTACTTAATTTGTAAAAAGAAATATTTTTCTCTTTTAAAATTTTGCGCAATTGAACATCCCAAGATGGTGGCTGAATGTAATTAATGTTTCCTATGTCTTCACTTCTTCCAATTAAATATTCGATGCTGCATTCAAAAATATTGGCTAAATCAATCAAATTTTTAAGTCCAGGATAGCATTTATCTTTCATCCAATCATACACAGTAGCAAAACTAAAATCTTGTACTTTATCTGATAATTCATAAGGAGAGATATTAAATTCTTTCATCAATTCCTTTAAACGCAATTTCATAATAAAAAATATACACGACTTTTCTAGTATTTATAGATTTATAGAAAAAGGATTGATAAATGTTTGACAAATATAGAAAAAGAATGTATAATATAAGCAAGGAGAAATGATATGGATTCAGTATTGTTGGATTTGATTAAGTTTTGGCATAAAGGGAAAATGGATAATCATGAGTTTTATTATAAAGACCAACTTGAAAGTTATCAAAGTGATTTGTTGGATAGTTTGGATGAATCACAATTGGAAAAATTTAAACTTTATAAGACTGCTGAAATCGACTTTAACGAAGAAGTTTCTGATTATCAAAAATTTGATGTGTTATATTTAGGATTTAAAATGGGTATGGAGTTTCAGCAATTTTTGCAGGACTATCAAAAAGATTTATTGCAATAAAAAAAACAAACATTTTTATGTTTGTCTTTAAATAATTAATTTTTAAAATATTTTTGGTTTTTGCTTGTTGGTTTGTTTGGTTCGGTCATGCTTATCAAACCCAGTTCTAAGGCGGGGAGTAAGTAATTTTTTCTAAATCCAACCCGCGATTTTAGTTTTAATTTTTCCATTAGTTCGGTTGCGGATTGCGGATATGTTTCGGCCACTTCAAGCAAGGCGGAAATTTGGTTGTTGATATGTTTAAAATGATTTTTGGTGTCGTTAACCATATCGCTTATTGCTTTATTTATAACTTTTAGCATAAACAAAATAAAAATGTTGGATTTTCCTTGGCTGGTTGATAGGGTAAAGGCGCGGTAATATTCTTCTTGATTATCCTTAATTATACTTTCAATTGGAATCCATGCAAAAATAGGTTTCCAACTTGCAAGCAACGCGGTTTGCCACAGCCTGCCCGTTCTGCCATTGCCATCCAAAAATGGATGAATAAATTCAAATTCGTAGTGAAAAACGCTGGATTTTATAAGCATGTTTGCCTTGCTGTTTTTAATAAAATCAAAAAGGTCATTTAGTTGCTGCTGAACAAAATCAACGGGCGGGGCAAGGTGAACAACCTGTCCTTTTTCGTTATAAACACCAACTTGTTTTGTCCGCAATTTGCCATTATCCGCAATAATATCTTGCATCATAACAGCGTGCACTTTTAACAAATCTTTTTGGCTGTAAGGATTTATTTTCCCAATCATTTTGTATGCTTCGTTTGCGTTTTTAACCGCAATTATGTCTTGCTTTGGACCAACAACTTTTTTTCCGTCCAGCACATCGCCAACTTGCTCAATTGATAGGGTGTTGTTTTCAATTGCAAGCGAAGAATGAATTGTCCTAATTCTGCTAACCCGTCTTAATCTTGGCAACTTTTCCAACTCATTTACACTGTTAAGTTTGCCTAGGTTTTCCATAATCTCAGAAACCAAATCAAGCATTTCATCCGTGATTTCGTAGGGTGGAGTATATTTTTCTGACATAAACACCTCACAATCATTATACAAAATTATAATTTGCAAGTCAAGCATCTTGTATACTATCTTATATACTTTCTTGTATACTTTTTGTGATTAAGATGGTGGTTTTAGTGCGAGATTTGGGCGTTTTTGGCGGGTTTGGTCTTGTTTTGGCGAAAGTGATTTTTTATGCGGTTTATTTTTGCCAAAAGTTTTTTTATTTGTTAGAGTTTATATGTAGAGTTGGAGGAAATTATGGCGCGCGTAATAGTTTTAACTTCGGGCAAAGGCGGGGTGGGCAAAACCACAATAACCGCAAATTTGGGCATGCACTTGGCGGCAAAAAATTATAGGGTGTGTTTGGTGGATATGGATATTGGGCTTAACAACCTTGATGTGGTTATGAACATGGAAGAAAGGGTGACCTACACCATTATGGATGTAATTATGGGCAAGTGTAGGGTTAGGGAAGCCATTGTGCAAGATGATTGTTTTCCGCTTTTATTTTTGCTTTCCAGCGGCGGGCTTAATCAAAATTTAACCATATCGATATCGCAAATTAAAGCGGTTATAAACGAAATGCACAATATGTTCGACTATGTGCTTATCGATTGCCCAGCCGGCATAGATGCGGGTTTTAAGCGCGCGGTTTCGGTTGCCGAAGAAGCGATTGTTATAACCACTCCGCACCTAAGCAGCATTCGCGATGCTGACAAGGTGGTGACAATTTTGTCAAGTTACAATATTGTTAGCAAACGCTTTGTTATAAATAGGGCCAGGGGGGATTTAATTCAAGACAAAATTATGATTGATGTGCACGACATTGGCAAAACACTTGGCATTGAATTTGGCGGGGTTATTCCGGAAGATGACTCGGTTATAACCAACACAAGTGCAAACATAAAAAACAAAAAAATTGCCCTTAATCGCGCGTTTGAAATTTTGGCAAACAACATTGTCACAGGCGAAAAGAAATTGTTTGATTGCACATTTAAATATCGTGGGCTGTGGGGGCATATTAAAAAGCTTATAAAGCGTAATGTTTAATTTTAGCTAAAAAATAAATTTTTGCAAAATATAACAAAAAAACTAAAAAATTTGCAAAATTTTGATGATTTTTAAAATAATTTACAACATTGGAGGTAAAATGGATTTTAATCTTAGGCTTAACAAAATTGTTTCTAAGGATAAAGAGACCAATCCTAAATATTTGGCGGAAGTTATAAAATCGGATTTCTTTTATATGATTAACAACTATTTTGAAGTTGCATTTGAAGATATTTCGGTCGACATAAATCTGCAAGCGGGCAAATACAGCATTTGCATTTCTTGTGCGGGCGATAGGCTTAAAAATATGCACGCGCTGCCTTAGTATAAATTGTTTATTTTAAAAATATAATAAATATGCTTAAACACAAACACAATTTTTTGCTGTTCAAAAAGGTTAAAATTGGAATAAGTTTTTTTATACTGGTGGGGGTATGCGTATTTACCAAACAATTTTTGCTTTTGTTAAATTATCTGCTTGCGCTTTCTTTGCACGAACTTGCCCACTTGTTTGCGGCTACCCGTAGGGGGTATAGACTAAAACAGTTTAGGTTGGACATGCTTGGCATGAGTTTGGAACTTGACGCTGACCTTGATGGGCGGGACAATTTTGCAATCAACCTTTGCGGACCGCTACTAAACATGCTGCTTGCAATAAGCTGCATGGCTTTGTACTGGCTTATCCCAGCAAGTTATAATTTTTTAAATTGTTTTTGTATGTGCAATCTAATTTTAGCGGTGTTTAATTTGCTGCCAATCTATCCGCTTGATGGTGGCAAAATTTTCCGCGGCATAGTTAAAAAGGACAGCACCTACAAAAAGTTGGATATAATAATTCGCCTTACCTTCACCGGAATTTTTGCTGCACTTTTTGTCTTTTCAATTTTTAACACAACAAACTATTTTTATCTGGTTATGGCTGTGTTTTTTGTGCTGTCACATCCCAAAAAAATGCCCACCTTTTCCATTTTTAAAACGGACAAAGAAAAGCAGTTTCAGCCCGTGCGTCTAATAAAAGTGGATGGGCAGGACAACCTATATTCGCTAATAAAGCGCATAAACAAGCAAAACTACACCATATTTTATTTTAACAATCCTTCCCCGCGCTATATTGACGAAGACACAATAATTAAGTTTGCTACCCATCATCCGCTAAAAACAAAGCTGTTTGAATTAACAAATTGATTAAAACGATAAACTAATTGAGCATTGCAAAATTAAGCTTATAATTTTTGCAAGTTTTTTTTGTAAACCAGTTGACAAATTGTTTGTTATTTGATATAATAAGCGCGTAGTACCACATTGAAGAGGTTTTTTTAAATCGATTTTGCCATATTTTAGGCGGAATTGTACCTTTAAAGTGAGTCTTTATAGGAGGTAACTAATGTACGCAATCGCAGATATTATGGGCAAACAGTACAAAGTGGAAGTTGGTCAAACCATTGCTGTGGACAAAATGGCTAACGAAATTGGGGAAGAAGTAACTTTCCCAGTGCTTATGACTGTTGACGGCGAAAAAATTAAGGCCGGCGACCCAGTTGTTAAAAATGTGCTTGTTAAGGCGAAAGTTGTTGCTCATGTTAAAGACAAAAAGATTATTGTCTTTAAATACAAAGCAAAAAAGAACGAACGCAAAAAACAAGGCCATAGACAACCATACACAAAGATTGAAATTGTAAGTATAGGTTAGTATGACAAAAATTGTTGTAGAAAAAAAAGATAATGTAATATTATCCATTATGGCAACTGGTCATTCTGGCTACGCAACAGAAGGTAAAGATATTGTGTGTGCGGCGGTTTCTGTGCTTACGCAAAATTTGGCGCAAGGGCTTAAAACAATTGTTGGAATTATTCCACATGTTGAACTTGATGAAGATGCCCCTTACATAAAAATTTCGCTTGAAGGTTTGCAAAAATCGGACATTGTTAAAGCGCAACAACTTATGCAGTACACCCAACTTGGTCTTAAAGAAGTTGCCAATCAGTATAAAAAATATGTAATTTTTAAGGAGAAGTAATATGATTAATTTTCAATTATTTGCCCATAAAAAAGGTGGCGGTAGCACCCAAAATGGTAGAGATAGTGTTTCTAAACGCCTTGGAGTTAAAACTGGCGATGGTCAGTTTGTTAAAGGTGGCTCGATAATCGTTCGCCAACGCGGAACAAAAATTTACGCAGGCGAAAATGTTGGTACGGGCAACGACTATACACTGTTCGCTCTTATTGATGGTGTTGTTCGCTTTGGGCATGATAGCCGTGGCAGAAAATGTGTTAGCATTGTTAAAAAAATCTAACTTGCCATTAAACCGCTTTTGCGGTTTTTTTTATTGCGGCTTAGGCCGCAATGTGCGCGCGCTTCGCGCACGCCCGCGGCGGGGCGGGCACGCAAATCTCATTTGCGTGCAGGCGCGCGGGCATTCGCCCCGCACGCCCCAAATGCGACAGATCGCATTTGCCGCCCCGCCCCCGTCCAGCCCCCGTACTCCACCAAACTAATTCAACAATGATTTGCTTATTGCAAATCATTCCAAACTTTGCAAATTTTGTAAAAAAATATACAATACAAAATTCAACATTTTAAATTATAAAAAATTAATAAAAATCAAGGTAAATTAAAAACAATTATAATTCACCACAAAACCGCAATCAGTTCCATCAAAAATTAATAAAAAACAAGGTCTGTCAAAATAAATTAAAAAGAATTATTTTAAATTAAATTGCGCCGCAACAAAAATCATCAAATTATTTAAAAGGTTTGGAAAAATTGTAAAAACTGTGTATAATAATAGTATGAAAGTTGTTTTTGTGGTTGATAGCATCGCCAATCTTAAAGAAAAAATAGAAACAGTCAAGCAAAATTTCACCAACGACATTTTGTATGTGGTTAAATCTCCTTTTGTAAACTTTGTAAAAAGTTACGATTTGGTGGTAAACGCGGTTTATTCAACCCAGATTGCGCGCGTGGTCCATCGTTTGCTTGAACATGTCCAGCCAACTGATATAATAATGTATTATTCCAGCCTAACATTAAAAAACAGTTTAATAAACCAATTTAAAAACAAAATTGGCGCAAAAGATAAGGTTGTAAACGTTTTGCCAAATTACAATATATTTGAGCGCGCGTATAATGGAATATACAACGGCTATGTAAAAATGGTGTTTAAAAATAAAGACAGCATGGCAAGCCCAAAACTTCAATTTTTGCCCGAGCCATGCGTTGCCCAACTTTTAAGCAGCCATTTTGCCAACAAATTGTTTGAAATATCGCCCGAACTGGTGCGCACGGTTAGGGTGGAGGATACCTCCACGTCAAAAATGCTTAAACAAAAATACAAATTTAACAAGTTTAGCCTTATTCCAATAATTGTCGCGCTGGTTATAACGCTTGCGTGGGTGATTTTGTTTGCGTTTGTAAAGCCGCATTATCTGCTTGTTTTGCTATTTATTGTGCTGTATGTTATTGACTTTATTTTAGGTTTTATCTTCCACTTCAAAACGCATTTTGACAACCGATTTTTAAACTAAAAAATAAGCCGCTTGGCTTATTTTTTGTTGTTGTTTGGCATTCTGCTTATCTGCGGCAAGCTGACTTCAATCTTGCCTTCGCTTACTGGCTTGTCAAAAGTTGGTTGTTCGTCCGCCGCCAAATTATTTATCTCGTCCGCCTTGTCGTCGTCAGATTGCACATTTGACTGCATATCATTTTCACGCTTTGTCAAAATAAAATCTTCTTCTTGCTCATCACGAGTTTGTTTATCTTTTTTATGCTTTTGCTTTTTAACTTTTGCCACCTTTTCTTTTGGCTTTTTATTTTTTGGCTTGGTCAATGCAAGGGCAAACACAACTGCGGCTTGAAGTGGAATACCCAAAAAGTAAATTGGCCAAATGTTGTATGTAATAAGCTGCAAATATAGCGCGGTTATAAACGACCATATCAAAACGGTTAAAATAACAAACAGCCATTTTGGTTTACCCCATATGCTGTTGAAAATAATAAGCAAAACTGCGGACGCGGGGATTGCCCAAATAAAGCACATAAAGAAGTTTTTATCAAGCGCAAGTTTAAACGACACAAACATAACAGTGGCAATAAGCCAAATTGCAACAACCGCCAGCAGCGTTACGCAAAGCCGAGTAGGGAAAAACTTTTCTCGCCTTGATTTAACTTGCTGGGTAGGGGAAGAAAAGTCCGCGCCGTCTGTGGTTAGCGCATCAAGCGTAACATGGTAAAATTTTGCCAATTCGTACAAAATTTCTATGCTAGGTAGCGACTCTCCCTTTTCCCATTTGGATATAGATTTGTCCGAATAACTGAGTTTTTCCGCCAATTCCAGCTGGGTAAGCTTGTTAAGCTTGCGCAAAGTCAACAGATTTTTACCAATAATTTTATTTACATCATTTTCCATAAAAACTCCAATTTTTTTATTAAACTATCAATTTTTGGGTAAAATAGATGAATTTTCTTGCTTTATTTATAGTATATTACCACTTTTATAAAGAAAATGCAAGCAAAATTTAGTTAAATTCTACTTTTATTAGATAAAAATTTTAAACTCTCACAAAAATAGAATATACTCTAAAATAAGGGGTTTAAACATTATAGAACAAATGTGCGTATTCTACTAAAATTTTTTATATTAATGTGATAAGATATCAATGTTTAAAACGGCAGGCGCCGTTAGACAAGGAGAGAATATGAGAAAACAAATCATTCCTATTTATTTTGCAGCAGATAAAAATTATGTGCCATACCTAACCGTGGCAATTAAAAGTTTGGTAAAATTTGCAACAAGCAAAAACATTTATAAAATTTACATCTTAACAAACAACTTGCAAGAAAGTGACATTGCTGAGATTCGCACCATGGAACGCGGCAATATTATGATTCAGTTGGTGGATGTAAACTCTAAAATTGAAAGCATTAAAGATAAAGTTCAGCTTAGAGACTATTATTCGGTTTCTATCTATTTTAGGCTGTTTATCCCAACACTGTTCCCAGAATTTAACAAGGCAATCTACTTGGATTCGGATATAGTGCTTAATCACGACATTGCGGATATGTACAAAAAGAATATTGGGGATAACTACCTTGGCGCGATTTTGGACGAAGTGGTTTACTCTAACGATAAATTCATTTACTATGTAAAGGGCGTTTATGATTTAACTGAAAAACAATATTTCAATTCGGGCGCGCTTGTTATGAACCTTAAAAAGTTTAGGGATAACAATATTGAAGAGGATTTTTATCGTTGGCTTAACAGCAATTCAAGCCCAGTTGCACCTGACCAAGACTATTTAAACACCACTTGCCGCAACAAAGTTAAATACTTAGAGCCAGGTTGGAACAAAATGCCTATGGGTCAAAAGTTGGAAGATGAAAAACTTTACCTTATCCACTACAATATGTTTATGAAACCTTGGAAGTATAGAGATGGCATGTTTGATAGCTATTTTTGGGATATCGCAAAAACCACCACTTTCTATGATAGACTTTTGGAACAACGCGATTCTTATACTGAAGAGCAACGCGCAAATGATTCGTTAGCGGCTGAAAACCTTTTAAAAATGGCTGTAAACATAGCACAACAAGCAATTGCATCAAGGCAAGCTAAGGTTGTGGAAGCGCAACCAGCTGAACAATTTGTGCCAGTTGGGGCAAAACTTGCAATGCAAAAAATAAAACCTAAAAAGTAAAGTGGCAATGCCACTTTTTTTTACTGTAAAAGTGCTGTGGAAAATGACCACACGCCAAACCCCTTTCGTCAGCACGGGAAAGGTGTTTGGCGCATTTTCGCGTGCATTCCGTTGCGTGCGGCTGTGCAGAACTTCGTAGTAAATCGTGCATTCCGTTGCGGGCGGCCTTGCAAAAAGTTTAGATATTTATTATTTTTTTCTGACTACCTATAAAAATATTTAAAAACCACAAAATTTTGTTCGAAATTATTGACTAAACACAAAAAATATGTTAAAATGTCACATATGGAGAGCTGGTAGAGTGGTCTAATACAGCAGTCTTGAAAACTGCCGAAGTGAAAGCTTCCTGGGGTTCGAATCCCTAGCTCTCCGCCAAAAGTTCTTTTGACGTACCAAATGTGTTTGGTGCGTTTTTATTAAAAAAACATAGAATAAACTTCTATGTTTTGTTTCTTTTTGATATAACTGCAAAGTATTGATTATCACAGAAAAACGACAAATCAGCGTTGTTATTTATTTCTTTTTCGGTCAACAATGTTGTTTTATCATGTGATTTGTTTTCTAAATCTTGAACATTGTCAAGTGGATTTGTTTTTGAAGGTAGTGGCTCAGTAAAGTTGTAAACAACTATAATTTTGTCATTGTATAGTAAAATTTCTCTTATAAAGGTTTTAATTATTCCTTTTTGTATTTCTATATTTGTTATATCTCCACAAATTATTTTTTTGAAATAGTCAATAATAAGTTCTTCTGTGAGATATGTGTAGTTCCTTTGTTTTTCTTGTTCAATATCATAGTCTAGTTGTGATATTTGACTTTCGAGCTCTTTCAATCTTATTTTAGTTTGTTCTGTGATAATGCCTTGTTCAATAGCTGTTATAAGATTTTGTGAAGCTTTAAGATAAGAAGCTCGCTGCATTTCAAGAGATTTAAGGTTTGATTCTGCTCTTGTAACTTTTTCGTGATATTGCAAAATGCTTTTTGCTATTGTTTTTAGATTGTCGTTGTTAGACAAAACTCGCCAAGTTATATCCATAACTTCTTTTTCAAGATTTTCTTTATTGCAAATTTGCAATTCGCATTTTTCGTTCTTTCTTCTTCGTTTTGTCAAACAAGTATAATAACGATATTTAATAACCTTGTTTATTTCTTTTCCAGATTCTCCAACCATTTTATGTTTACAATAACCACATATCAGTTTTCCTGAAAGTATATAGTTATAAATGTCTTGTTTTCTACAATGTGCGTGTTTGTAAGCATTTCTTATGTTTTGCACTTTTTGCCAAACTTGTTCATCAATAATTGCCGGGTAGATGTTTGTATAGACAGTTTCGCCATGCTTTACTTTTCCAACATATTTTGTGTTTTGAATTATTTTGTATATTGCCTTATCTGTTAAATAATTTCCGGTTTTTGTTCTAATTCCACGAGATTGTAAATTTTTTGCTATGTCAACACCTGTGAATCCTTGTGCAAACTTTGTAAAAATTTCTCTTACGACAGCTGCCTCTTCTTCGTTTATCACACTTTTTTTGTCAACTACATCGTAACCATAGATTTGTTGCCCACCTGTGAACAGACCTTTGATATAACTTTCATTTAAGCCTCGGTGAACTTTTTGTGAAAGCTCTGCTGAATAATATTGATTCATGCCTTCGAGCATTGATTCAAGTATGATTCCTTCTGGCGTGTCAGGGATGTTTTCCATAGCTGATATAACCTTTACACCGTTATTTTTGAGAGTATGTTTGTGTATTGTTGTTTCGTATTTATCTCTTGAAAATCTGTCTAATTTATACACAAGCACATAATCCCATTGTCTTTTATTGCTATCTTTAATCATGCGTTGAAAATCTGGTCTCAAATCATTTGTTCCGGTCATAGCTCTGTCTATATATTCGCCAACAATCACAATGTCGTTATTTTTTGCATATTGTTGACAAACCCTTAATTGTCCTTCAATGGATTGCTCTGTTTGGCTATCACTACTGTATCTTGCATAAACTACTGCTGTTTTCATTGTTCTTCTCCTTTATATTTTGAAAATAAATAAATTTCTTGGAGATGTGAATGAACAGACTTAAACATTAGACAAAGAAAACTAATACAAAAGTTAAACAAACTTAAATTAAGTTTAGTTTTATTTGAAACAAGTTTAACTAAATTCACAAAATCTCCTTTATCGAAAGTTTTTCGATACCCTCAAAAAATCAGGGGGCAACAAAGATGTCAAAGATTAAGAAAAAAACATTGTCTTTGAAATTTTTAGACCTTGTTGTTTTAAGCGATATTTTTTTCCTTTGACAGATTTGGGGCACTCTGATAGCCTCTTGGACGAAAAACGACTTACAGCCAAAAGATAAAGGAGATTTGTTTATCTCTTTTTAAGTCAGTTTAAGTTTTCTTTGGGATTATTATGGGTTTTCTACGGATTGTCTTTAAGTGAGTTTATTAACTTCTTTTACTTTTTGTTTTATAGTTGCGTTGTAAAAGGAGTGAGAATAATGGAAAGCAAAGATCAAAAAAAGAAAATATTTGTTTCAGGTATTCCTAAAATTAACTTAATACCTAAAAAAGAATATGAGAGCTTTATTTCTATAATTGAATTTGAAATTCGTGAATATTACAAGAAACTACAAAATGAGACAAAAAAAGTCCCACCCTAGTTAATAAAAATTAAAATTTCTTTAATTGTTCAGTTGACTTTTGACTCTATATACTTTATAATATGTCTATCGTTTAGAAAACTAAACAATAGAACTAAAGGAGAAAAGTTTATGCGTTCAAAAAGCATAGATTTGATGAAAAACATTGTAGATTTTATAGATCAAGGCTATGACAGGACAGGTAGAATACCAACACACAAAGAAATTGCTAATAATTTTAATGTAACGGAAGCTTGTATAGGCAAATACATTAAAGAGATGGAAAGTAAAGGTATGGTAGTAAGACAATCTGGAAATAGGAGCGTTATGACAAAGACTATACTCAAAAAAATCAATTTGAAGCAACTGCCTATTGTTGGAACAATAGCTTGTGGCGAGCCAATTTTTGCAGAAGAAAATATACAAGGTTATTTATCAATTTCAAGTGAATTTTTAGGAAATGGTCAATTCTTTGTTTTACAGGCAAGTGGTGATAGCATGATTAAAGTCGGGATAAATGATGGTGATTATGTTATCGTTCGCCAACAGGAAACTGCTGAACAAGGACAGATTGTTGTTGCTCTTATAGATGATGAAGCAACTCTAAAAAGATATTATCTTGACAATAAGAAAAAGAAAATTCGCTTGCATCCAGAAAATGACACTATGGAAGATATGTATTTCGATAAAATACAAATTCAAGGTGTTGCAGTGAAAGTCATTAAAGACATTATTTAATTTGGTAATAAAACAATCGCCCCGTTTGTTTTGTTATATAAAACACAAAAGATAATGGACTATGGCATAGGACTTCCCAACCATGCAAATAGTTTGTTAAATCTAAACTTATTGTGTTTATGGGAAATGGAGGTTTGAAATGACAAAAGCCACTACTTTATCAAAGCCAAAACCGAGAATGAAATGTCCTCAATGCTCTAATGTAATTGATGTTACAGTTCATCCAAACGGTGGCGTTGCCGGGAAATGCCCTTATTGTAAGGTAACATTTTTTAGCAAAGAAAGATCAGCAAAGGAAAGACTTATTCGCATCATACAACATTAAATAATTTTTCGTTTACAAAGCAAAATTTAGGTCGGGTTGAAATAGTGCCTATGTAAATCCTTATTCAATACTTTGTAAGCAAGATTCGTGTAAAAGGATGAAGATGCCTTGACGAATGTGGTTATCGGAAGAAATCACAAACTCGTCTGGGCGTTTTTTATTAAAACTCCCAGCAAGCAAAATTATTATTAAGGAGTTTTTATGACAGCAAAAAATATTAGAGATGATTTAAGAGATATTCGCTATTTTTATAGTCGAAAAGAACTATTTGATAAAACTGCATCTTCGGTTGGAACAAACATTATTTTTGAAAAAGTTGAAAAATATAATCAAGTAATATGTCTTGCTCCACCAAGACTTTATGATGTTTATGTAAGTATTTACTTACAAAATAATACGCAAGAGTCTTTGGCAGACAAATTAGGATATTCAGTTGAATATGTGTCAATGTTGCATACGCAACTTATAAATTTTTTAAGAAAAAATATTGAAATAAAGGAGGAAAGATAAATGAAAACTACAAATCTCCCAAATTTTATGGTAGACGCTACTAATGTTTATCGAACAAAAAATTATATTGTGAAGCAAGATTTATATATGGACACCAATATTGATGGTCAAGACATTCTTTTCAGTAATGATACATTCTATATTAGGAACAAACAAATTGACAAGCTTTATAATATGCTTTTTTCAGATAGAAAAAATATTGATGGCAAGCGCATTCATTCTACTTCGCATCAAAGAAAATATATAAAATAGTTTTTAAGGACTAGCTATGTGCTAGTCCTTTTTTTATGCTTTTTTATTTTTGTTTAAGTTTGTTTATGAAAACTATTGATTTTCTATGGGTTTTGTTTAAGTTAGTTCATTCATTTTGTTTAGGCAATATTCTATACTCACAGTGTAATCAAAAGCAAGGCAAAGAAAATGGCGAATGTCTTTTGCGTGAAATTTCGTAAAGGTGGCCACCTACACAAAACATCGCACAAGAACGAGTTGTTTTAAGAAAGCCCTTGCTTATGATTGCAAAATTACAACTTAATATTTTTGTTTTTCGCTGGGTCATCGGCAAATACACGGACACAAAATTTTATTTTATAAAGGAGAGATTATGCCTAAACAAACTGAAAGGCGTTGGCAAGTGCCTAATAAAAGAGCCAAAAACTATGCCGATGAACGCAGAGCAAAAGTTCATCAAAGAGGTCAAAAAGAAGGCAAAGAATTATCAGATTATGAAGCAGG
>CANRIT010000008.1 GCA_947630745.1 uncultured Clostridia bacterium | reverse complement strand
TGAGTGGTATCTAGTTTTTCACCAGTTAGGTTTTGAATTTCTACATTTTCAAAAACATCGGCATTTGTAAATACATAATTAATAATTATATACTTTAAATATACAGTTGTACCTTTTGTAATCTTGGTATCAGTAGATAATTCGTTATTTAAGTCTTGGTCTGAGTAGAACCCAGCAAAAAAGTATCCATCTTTGTTAGGTGCTTGGATGTCACCTATAGTTGAACCTTTCTTTAATTTAAGTGTTTGGTTGGATGACAAATCTTCACCAACTGCATGGATTTCTACTTGGAAATCTTGATGATTGGTGTAATAGATTACTGCTGGAATGGTAAGCGTAGTTGCTGCTAATAAGGCTGACGCAACTACTATCGCTACCTTTTTGCCAGTGTTTTTCTCCTTCTTTTCCTGCACTGGTTTTTTAAGCATCTCTTTTTCTTCTGCGGTAAGTTTTTTCTTTTGTCCGCCCATTGCGGCATTTTTGGTTGGCATAATTTCTCCTTTTATTGGACCCTAGTCCACCTGCTATACTTATTTTACCACTTGCCCCCCCCCGTCAACCTTTTTTAATAAAAAATAGGATAATTTTTACAAATTTTTACATATATACGGCAAATTAACCCTTGTTTTTTTGGAAGAACTTGGGTTGTTGGCAAGATTTCATTATAAATTTTGGAAAAAATCATAAAATATGGTATGGAAACAATTGTTTTTACTGGCGGAGGCACGCTTGGGCATGTTATGCCAAATCTATATTTGATTGACGAGTTAAAAAGCCAATTTCACTGCGTTTATCTTGGCAGCGATGGGCCGGAAATGGCGCGCGTGCCAAAAGATGTTGAATTTTTTTGCATACCGGCGGTGAAACTTACGCGCGGCAAAATTTTTTGCAATTTAAAAATACCATTTGTGCTGGTGAACGCAATTTTTAAGGCGAAGAAGATACTTAAAAAAATCCACCCCGCGCTAATTTTTAGCAAGGGTGGATATGTTTCGCTGCCAGTGTGCGTGGCGGCTAAGATGCTTAAGATTCCAATAATTGCGCACGAAAGTGATTACAGTTTTGGTTTGGCAAACAAAATAATTTTGCGGTTATGCACAAAAATGTGCGTAAATTTTAAAATTTTGCAGCAAAAAAGCGAAAAAATTGTGTATACTGGTCCCATTTTTGCAAAAAGTTTTGACAGCAGCGCAAAAGCCAACAAATTTGTTTTGCATTTAAACAAGCCCACAATTTTAATTTTGGGCGGCTCGCTTGGCGCAAAAGCGATAAACGAACTTGTTAAGCCAATTGTGGACGAACTTATAAAAGATTTTAACATTATCCACATTTTGGGCAAGCAAAATACTAAGGAAAAAAGCCGACTTAACTACACTGCGCTGCCGTTTTATAAAAACATGACCGAACTATACAACCTTGCGGATTTTGTGATTGGCAGAAGCGGGGCGGGGGTATCAAGCGAATGCTTTTACAAAAAAATACCCATGTTGCTTATTCCGCTTGAAAACAAATCCACGCGCGGCGACCAGCTTTTAAATGCGCAATACTATCAAAATTTAAAAGTGGCAAAATTGTTGCACCAAAGCGCGCTTGATAGCCAAAAATTAAAAAGCGAAATTTACAATTTTTATGCAAATATAAAAAGTTACAAAAACGCGTATTTAAATTTGCAGCAAGTTAACGGCAGGCAAAAGGTGGTGGATTTAATTTGTTTTTACGCCACAAAAAACATTAATCCGCATTAAAAACAAAAATTTGCATAAAAAAAGTGGGCTAACCCACAATTTTTATTGATAGCGTCTAAATATTTCCATTGCTTCGTCAAATAATTTTGGATTGTTGGTTTCTGCACCCTTTTTGATGGAATCCTTCATCTCCGTTTCAATTAACATGTTGGAAATACTTTTAACCGATTTATAACTTGAAACCAATTGAATAAGAATATCTTCGCAAGCTCTACCTTCGTCCACCATGCTGACAATACCATTCAATTGCCCAATTACACGGTTAATGCGGTTTTTGATAGCCTTTTTATCTTCTTCCGCGCGACTTACTGCCGTTTTTTTTTGAGCAGGTTTTGCGGCAGCTGGTTTTTTTGCTGCTGGTTTAACTTCTGCCTTTACTTCTTTTTTTACGGCAGGTTTAACCTCTTTTTTAACGGCTGGTTTTGTAGCCTTTGCAGCCTTTGCTGGTTTTGCAGCAGTTTTGGTTGCTGGTTTTTTAGCTGCAGTTTTTACAGCTGGTTTTGTTGCAACTTTTGCTGGCTTGCTTGCAGTTTTAGTTGCTGGTTTTTTTGCTGCGGTTTTTACAGCAGGTTTTGTTGCCTTTGGGGCAGCTTTTTTTGCAACTGCTGGTTTCTTTTCCACTTTTGCAGTTGTAGCTTTTTTGGTTTCTTTCATATTTCCTCCTTAGAAAGTTTACTTAATTTTACACCCCATGGGGTATATATGTCAAACATTTTTTACACATTTTTGTAAAAATTTTTAATTTTTTGCAATTTTTTTGACTTTTTTGGCACAAAAATCCTCATTTTTTGCAAAATTTTTGTTTTTTTGCTTGTTTTTATATTTGACAGTTGTTTTTAAGTTTAAACCAAAACTTTAATTTTTTCCTTTTAAATTAATACCCCAACGGGCATATTTTTTTCACTTAACCAAAAACCATAAAAAAATGGGCGGAAGTAATCCACCCAATTTGCTGGCGCCCCGAGTAGGGCTCGAACCTACAACCTATCGGTTAACAGCCGAGTGCTCCACCATTGAGCTATCGAGGCATTGCGTTATGATTATACTATAAATAAATTTGCTTGTCAACAATTTTTTTAAAATTTTTTAAAATTTTTTGTTTTTGCAAATTTTCCTATTTATATTAGTTATTTATTGTAAAATCACAACAAATGTTAAAAAGCAACGCTAAAAAGCATTGCTAAGTTTGGTGTACAAAAGATTGTTGTTTAACACATCCAAATAATACACATTAATAATTTTTTCTGAGGCTTGGTTTATAAAATCAATTAGCGTTTGATTATCCACCTTGCTTTGGGCGATAAAGTCTTCAAAATTTGATGTTATCAAATCTTGACAATAAATGCCGCCTATGTTGGAATAATACACCTTCATAGTGTGGATTTGCTGAACGCCGTCAACTTCCGCGCGATAGGTTGTTCTAATTGGACTGAACAGCGAATCACCCAAATAAAATCGCTGATTAAACTTTATGCCCAACAAATCAAGCAGCGTTGGAATTATGTCGTACGCCGAACAGAATGCGTCCATATAGGTATACCCCTCACCCTTATTTGTGTATGGCACATTTTGCATGCTGTTAAGCCCCGGGCTTACCAAAACAAACGGCAAGGTGTTAAGTTCAATATGCTGGCTGTCTACTGCGCTTTGGATGTTTTTAATCCTATTGCTTAAACTATCATAATACGCATAATGGTCGGCATAAAGCATCATAATTGTGTCGTCCAAAATGCCATATTCTTCAAGTTGTGCAACAATTTTACCGATTGCTGCATCCAGCCCTTTTACGCCCGACATGTAATTTACAAGTTGATTTGTCAGTTCGTTTTCGACAAATTCTTCACCTGACTTTGTGCCATAATTTTTTAACACATTTTTGTACCAATTTGTATAGGTTGGCTCAGATTTTTCGCTATCCAACACCCATGCGCCGTCATCGTTTAAAATGCAGTCATCCTCGCCATACATAATGTAATTTTTATATCTAACTTGATCTTGATTATGCTCGTTATCAGTATACCCCCCATGGGATGAAACATTTAGATAGAAAGTGTAAAATTTTTGCTTATCTTGCCCATATGTTTTTTCGTCCGCTTGTTTTGGCACAATGCTATCCATTGCATCCATTACAAAATCTTCTTCACAAAGCCAGTGATGAAAGTCTAAGTCGGTGTACTTTTGTTTGCCATTTTCGTCCAAAATGCTATCTTTGCCAGTAAGTTTGTCAAACCCCAATTTTTCATGCGTTTTGTCGCGGCCATAAAATTCAATGGTGTTTGAGTGAACATAATTTGTAATATATCCGTTTTGTTTAAGCACATTTGGCAGCGCGTAGCCAAAATCTTGACTGGTGCCGTTTTTTAATATGCTTTGCAAATTTTGCCCAACTGGGAAATTTCCCAATATGCCATAACTTTCCGATATGTTGGTTTTTGATTTTGCAAAGAAGTTGGTGGCAATAATCCCTTGCTTGTCCGTTTGATTTTGACCGTCCGCATCCACATATTTGCCCGTTATAAGCCGATAGATGTTTGGGGTAAGTTCGTTTGAAAATTGGCTTGCTGGGAAGTTGTAATCGCCATTTTCAAGCGCAAACCATTCAAGCGACTCCATCATAATAACAATAACATTTTTGCCCTTGTCTACGCCAAACACTTGACTAGAAGAATATATGTCACCCTTGTCAAAATAGTCGATTGCGGCATGCTGAATTGTGTCCGTTTGGCTATGGTTGGTGTTGAAAAGCATGTTTAAATAAAAGCCATATGTGCCAAATTTTTTGTAACCATTTTCCTTAATTATATCGGTGTACATGTAAAACGAATCGGAAAACACAAAATCTTGCAATTTATCGCCATAATTTTCTGGGCTTAGCGTGCCACGGAAACCCGCGCATGCGCCAAAGGTTAAAATTTGCATGCCAACAAAAATGAATATGGATGCAATTGAAAAGTGATTTTTTGCTTTAAATTTATCTTTAAGGCAGTGTTTTAAAATTAAAAACCCAATTGAACCAATAAACAAAAATATAAGCAAAACTTGGCAAATAATTGAAAAATAAACAAAGCCCGATGTGGCCGCTGCCATAGCCTCGCCAAGCAAGTTAAACATGTCAAACGAAAATAAATCGCCCGTGTAAATCATATACAGCGAATAATTTGCGTAAATCAAAAGCGATTGAATGGCCAGCATTATTGTTGCAAAAACATATTGAGTTATGTAGTGCGGCAAAATAAAAATAATCATCGCAATAAAAAGGATGATTAACAAATCGTAAAAATAATACTGCGGAAAAAATCCAAAATCAAGCACAACAAAATTAACAAACTCCAAAACGACAGAGCCCAAAACAAAATATAGCGTGATGTAAAGTTTGTTTAAAAGTGTTTTCCCCATATAATAATTATAAATTATATAAAACTTTTTGTCAATTAAAATGAAATTTAATTATATTTTTTAAATTTCAGTTGCAATAATCTTATTTTGTGTTATAATATTATTGTTATTATAAAATTTGAAATTTTAAGGAGAAGTTATGAAAAAGAAATACAATTTTAAAAAGACCGACATTATTATTGACATTTTGGAAAAGCGCGAAGATGCCGCTGAAATATTCTTTCAGTTTGGTTTCCACTGCTTTGGTTGCCCAGCCAGCCAAATGGAAACGCTTGAAGAGGCATGCGAAGTGCACGGCATTGATTGTGAAGAATTGTTAAAGGCATTAAACGCGTAAAAAGTGTACGATTTATAAAAAATGCAAGATTTGCTCTTGCATTTTTATTATTTTTTTCTACGCCTTATTTTGGTGTTTTTTTCAAGTTCTTTTTGAGTTTGTTCAATCTTTAAATTTTCTTCCGCAATCTGGTCGTCAATGGCTTTAAGGTATTCGTCAATATCGTTTACCGACTCCAAATTTTTTGCGTTTTCGCCGTCAGACACTGGGATGACTGTCACCTTTTTTGGTCTGCCGCGCTTGCCCTTTGGTTTTGGCTCGGCTGCCTCTTCAATAATAATCACCTTTCTTGGTCTGCCGCGCGTCTTTTTAGGTTCGGTTTGCTGTGTAGTCGTTTCCGTTTCAACCGCTGCGTTTGCGGCTTTTTTGGGCCTGCCGTGCGTTTTGGTTGATGTCACTGGCTGCTCGGTTATAATTATTGTTTTAACCGATTCCGCCTCTTGTTTTTTAGGCCTGCCGCGTGGGCGTTTTGGTTTGTTAACTTCGTCTGGATCTTGCTCTTTTTTAGGTCTGCCGCGCGGACGCTTTGGTTTGTTAATTTCTTCTGGCGATAATACCTTTCTTGGTCTGCCTGCACTTCTTTTTGGCTTGTTTTCCGTCTCTTCCGCAGTTTCAGTTTTTTCGTCTGTATCGGCTGGCTCACCCTGTGTGTTTACTTCGCTAACAGTCTGCTCGCTCTGCTCATCATCGTAGTTGAATGTCCAACCCTCATCCACTGCATTTTTGGCGGTTGACTCTTCTTGCTCGTCATCATCATCAAATTCCCAAGTTGTGGTTTCGCCTTCATTTGTGTTTGCGTTATTTTGCTCAGCGTTAACTTCAAGCAAGTCTTTATCTTCTTGCTTAGTATTTACTTCAAATAAGTCTTTATCTTTTTGGTCAGAGTTTACTTCAAGTAACTCTTTACTTTCTTCTGCCTTAGTGTCGATATCATCTTGTTCTTCTGCATTGTAGGCTTCAAACTGATTGTCAACCGTGTTGCCGTTGTCGTCATCGTCATCATTCGGATGCTTTTTTAAATAGACAATCTTTTCTTCCAACACCTTGATTTCTTTTTTAAGGTCGTCAATTTTGGCTTGTTCGCGATATGATGCCAGTTTGTGTGCGGCGTTGTAAACCTTGCTTGAATAACTGCCAAACTCGCTCATCATTGCCTTTTCCAGCCCAGCACGCGAATCGGCAATCATCTTTTCAAGGTCGCTTAACTCTTTTTGCAAGCCTTCAATTGCCTTTTTGTGGCGTTCGGTTGCTGCATCGTAATCGCGTTCCAAATTGCGTTGCCTATCCAATTCTTGTTGCTGTTGCTTTTTTAAGTAGTTAGCTTCTATGGTTGAGCTGACTTCGTTTAATTGGTCTTTAAAGTTGTCAAAACTCTCTTTACTAACCTGCATCTGGCGTTGATATTCTTTGGTGATTTCACGGTAATTTAATTCCTCTTGATTTATTTCGTTGTTGACCTGCGCGCTGTCTTCCAAATACTTTTTGCGCTCGGCGATATAGTTTTCCGCCTCCTGCATGGCGCGTTCAAGCACCAAACTGGATTCCACACCCGACTCGTCAAAATTAAACTTTTCGTGTTCAACATTTTTAAGGCGGGCGCGTTCAAGTTCGCGCTTTTCGTCCGCTGCACGCTTTTGCAAGTATGCGTACAAAATTGGGATGCCGCGCTTAATTTCGTTTTTATCAAACAGCACTTCGTAATCCACATATTCTGGTATGGTTTGGGTTGCCTTGTCCATGTTTGATTGGAAGTATTGGAAATTTTGATTTATGTCATTTACAATTGCGTTATATTTCACATTTAAAATTATGGTTAAAAGCCAGTTTAGCAAAAGCACAATTGCGGGGCCTAAGAACACATACTGGAACACGGACACAATATCTAATTCGTACGCGCAAAACACATTGATTAAAAACGAAAAGATTGCAATAAAGTATGCTACCCAATTTAAAACCTTAATGTCGCGCTTGTAACTGCTGTTTTTAAGTGGGCTGTTTACACAGATTTCATATGACAGATAGGTGCTGGCCTTTTGCTCACGATACAACACAAATTGCTGCCATTGTTTGCAAAGTAAGTGTGGAACTTTGCTTTGCTTCATCATCGCATTGAACTGCAATAAGTTATCTTCAGTAAGTTGAGGGTTGTTGTTGAAGTAGTTGTTAAACATGTCAATTGAACGGATAAGTTTAGCCTCATAGCTGTTGGCTGTGGTGAAGATAACAACAAACATAGCAAACAAAAACAGCCCGACCGTAATAAATAAAATTTGGTTAAAGCTTATGTATCCGCTTATGCTGTTAAAAAATGTGAAAATAAAATTATCCATAATTAACCCCTTAAAAATAATTTATTAATTTTATTATAACACAAAAAATTATTAAATACTAATATTTTTTGATATTTTTTAAATATTTTTTTAAAAACTTTTTTAATTATTTTTTAATTAATAAAAAATACCTTATTTAAAAAGGGATAAAAACAAAAAAATATATGCTAAAAAATATGTTTAAAAATAGGCAAAAACCCTATATATTAATATTATTACCTATTTATTTATACTTACTATAATATATATAAAATAAAAATTAAACAACATAAAGCATAAAAAATTGGCGTGTTTATTTTTTAATTATTTTTTATTATATTTTATTTATTTTTTGCGCAACATATTTTATTGACATTTTTATTTTTTTGTGATACTATAATTATTAAGGAGAATTTATGTTTGGCATTTACACAATTTATTGGGTTTTGGGCATTGTTATGTTGCCCGGGCTGGCACTTGGCATTTGGGCGCAAACCAAGGTTTACACCACATTTAATCAATATAACAGCGTGCAAACACAGCATGGTTTAACGGCAAGCGGGGTGGCGCGCTACATGCTTGACGGAGCGGGATACCCAGATGTTAAAATTGCACATATTCGCGGTGAACTTACCGACAACTTCAACCCGCAAACCAACACAATAAGCCTGTCCGATGCGGTTTACAATCAAAGCACGATTTCCGCAGTTGGGGTAACGGCGCACGAAATTGGGCATGTTGTTCAGCATAAAACTGGCTATGGGCTTATTAAGCTTAGAAACATTTTGGTGCCAATTATTAACTTTTTGGGATACTTTGTTTGGCCATTTATTTTTATTGGTTTGATTTTGGAAATTATGTACGCAAGCACTGCGGCAAACTGGCTTATATACATTGGGCTTGCACTGTATTCGTTTAACATTTTGTTTTGCTTAATCACCTTGCCAATTGAACTTAACGCAAGCAAGCGCGCGTACAAAATGCTGCTTGCCACGGGCGAAATGGATATGGAAGAAGCCAATCAAGCCAAACAAGTTTTAAACGCTGCGGCGTGGACATATGTGGCCGCGCTGGTTACAAGTGTGCTTTCGCTTGTAAGATTGTTGCTTATGATTTTTATGGTGCGCGGGGGCGGCAGACGAGATTAGCACCCTATCCGCACGCGCCCAACCAAACTGGCACATAACTTGATAGCAAGTGGAATTTAAATATTTAGCGTACTTTTGTAAGGTGTTTAATTTGGATAGAACCCAAACTATATCACCTTTTTTTATTTTTACATCTGTCACGTCAAGCATAAAGCAATCCATGCAAACATTAACCACCTTGCACGGCGTGTTTTTTACATACAAATCCATACCAATAAGGTTAAGCCCAAACCCGTCCGCATAACCCAAACTTACCACTGCAATGCTGGTGTTTTTGCTGGCGATAAAGCGATTATTGTAGCCCGCACACTCGTTCGCTAAAATATGGTTGACTTGCAAAACGCGTGCGCTAAGCGACATAACCTGCCTAAAAGGTTTTTGCGCGCCATAAAGGCTAAACCCCACCCGCACCATATCTAAATGATGATTGTGCTTTAAATTTACCGCGCTGTTGTCTGCATGCACAATTGGGGAAAATCCAAATTGGTGCGCAATATTAACAAAGCGATTAAATTTGGCATACTGCTTTTTTACAAACTGATCGTCTGTGGCAAAATGGGTGAAAATTCCTTCTATTTTAAGGCGCGAATTTTTTATGATTTTAAGCGCATTTTTAAACTCTGTTTCGCCACCAAACCCAAACCTATTCATACCCGAATTGATTTTTAGGTGGATGTTTATTTTTTTGTTTAATCGCGCCAAAAATTTGATGTCATCTATCCCGCAACAGGTGTAACTAAACTGAGTATTAAAAACAAAATCTTTGTGGCAAATTGGCGCAACAATAATAATTTTGTTTGAGGTGAATTGCTTAATTAAATTAGCTTCCCAAATGCTGCTAACGCCAAAAAAATCCACCTTGCCATTTAGTAGTTTTACAATTTGCTTTGCCCCATGCCCGTACGCGTTTGCCTTAACCATGGCGCAGATTTTTGAATTTTTGTTGTGCTTTTTTATTTTGTGCAAATTGCTTAGCAGATTTTTTGCGTTTAAACAAAGTTTATTTAGCATATATTTATATATTTTTTTAACGCATTTTTTGTTTTAAAAAATTATTTAACTGCATGGCGCAATTAAATAATTTTTGTTTAATCAGTGTTGGGTTTAGCAAATTCACACCCACAATATTTTTGCCTATAAATGCCCTTTTGCTTGCAAACCAATGTGGTGGTTAAAAAGCCGTTATCCTTTTTAAAATCCGCGTAAAGGTAGGCAATTTTAAAATCTTTTTGCAACTGTTCGCCCGTTTTGTTTATAAACTCAGCATCCTTATGCGGGCTTATAGAAAGCGTGGTGGTTACAAAATCAAAGCCGTGCTGACTAGCATATTCAAACGCTTTTTGCATGCGTAAGGCAATACATTTTTTGCACCTTGCCCCGCCCTCGCGTTCGCTTTCCAGCCCCGCCACCGCGTTTAGATATTCGCTATGATTATATCCCAAATCCACAACTGAAATGTCCAATTTTTCAAACTGCTGCTTACGCAAATCATACTCTTGCTTTGGGTAGATATTTGGGTTGTAATATAAATAGGTAATATCAAAATATGGTTTAAGCCGTTCAATCACCCCGCTTGAACAAGGCGCACAACAACAATGCAACAAAAGCCGTGGCTTACCTTTAAGCACGGCTAGTTGTTGTTTAAAAAGTTTGTTGTAGTCAGTTTTCATACGCTAATTATATCACATTATGCGTTTTTGTCAAGGCTGATAAAATTGAATTCTAGTGTAATTGATTCATTAATTATAGCCTTAACAACGTCGCCCTTATCAAACGAAATTGAATAATAAGATTTTCCTTCTTTGTCTTGAGCTTGTTGCGCCTCTGCCTCGTTGTCTACATTTTCTTTTGATATGTAGAAATAGTCCGCACTGCTTATTTTGTCGTTGCTGTAAACAACAAATGTGTTGCCGCTGTCGTTTAAATCGCTTGCATAAATGGTGTAGCTGACTGTAAGTTCGCTTATGCTTTGCGTGGTGTTTAAAGTTTTAATCCTTAACGCGCCACCCAAATCTTCGTTTTGCTCCATATTTTTATTTACAAATAATTTTGAAACATCGGCAATGTCATTTTTAAGCAGCATCATCTCGCCCGCATAATTTGTGCGCGTCCAGATGTCAAATTCGTTGACCGATGCGCCGATTGCGTAAAGTAGATAAACCTGATTTTCAATCGGAACATTATATGCAAACACATTTGCGTATGGGGTTGCGCTTTCGTCGTACACCTTGCCGTCAAACATGGTTGGTTGTGTAAACATTCCAATAACCGCCTTGTTGTCAGCCGTGCCGTTTATAACAAAGTTGCCATTTGCATCAAACGCGTAGTTAAAGTCGTTATCGTCTTGCGTTTGCAAACCAACACCCGCTGCCAACACTCGCCCGCCTTCAAACACAACCGATGCGCCGCTTTCCCTTACCACATAGATGTTGTTTAAATTGTTTAACCAGAAGTTGATTGCGTTTTGCGATACTTGCACATTGTAGATGTGCGAAGTGTCATCTAGGTCGGTATATGTGAAGTCCGCTAACACATTTGCGCTTTCGGTTGACAACTGGCTTATCGCACCGCCAACCATTTTTTCTGCCGTGTAGCGCGTACCAATTGCGCCCGCTGTAATTTCGGTTGCGTTGCTGCGATAACTTAAAATTTGTCCGTCAAATGTGCAATTTTGTAGATAACCGTTTACATCTCTACCCACCAAACCAGCCAAAACAGATGTGTTGGAATAGTTGCTGTCGGCATCGCTTCTTATTGCATTGAAATTGGCTTTTGAGTTGCCGATATATCCCATGTTAAGCGCCACCAAGCCAGCCGAAACCACACGGGAAGAATCAAACACACTTGTTACAGTTGTGCTAAATGTTGCATTTGTTATAACACCGCGATTTTCACCAACCACGCCGCCGCTGTACTGATAGCCAGACAGTTTGTTTAGTTTGGATTCTTCTTCTGTTGCCACAAGGTTAACCGACACATCGCTTAGGTTTGTGTACTCTTTAACCAAACCAAACGCGCCACCAACCGTGCCAGAAATCTGCAAAATCTGCCCTTCCACCACAATGTCGTTTACTCGGTTGCCGCCCGAGATGCTGCGCTCTGAAATGTTTGTGCTTATATCCCTATACGCGTCCAAAATGCCCGCCACGCTGCCCGCGTAATGCACATTGCTTAAATTGCTGCTGGTGTTGTTTAACCGTGATTGATAGATTATGTAATTGCCGTTGGTGTACTCGTACTCGCTGTGTCCGCTTACATTTGAGCGTATGGTTTGAATGTCAAACTGCCCGCGAATTAAGCCAGCCAGTCCACCCACCGTGTTTTTGCCCAAAATTATGTATCTACTGTCGACTGTTATGTTGTAAAGTCGATAGTTGGTAACAATGCCGGCAAGCGCACCAACCGCCTCGGTTTTAATTGCGCTTATGTCCGCATCAACAATTTTAAGATTGCGGATTGCATTGTTTTGATAGTCGCCCGATTCGCCATCCAGTTCGCTGAACAAGCCAATTGAAGTTAAATCTTCTTCCGTGTGCAACCTAAAGTTGGAAATTGTAAGTCCGTTGCCTTGGATGTTGCCTGCAAATTTTTTGTCGCTAGTGTATGGTTTTTGCAAGTTGAAATCTATATCTTTAACCAAGCGATAGTAACTGTTTAAGAAGCTGTCATTTGCAAAATATGCATTGAATGTTTCCACATCGTAAATTGTGTACGGATTTTGCTTTGTGCCGTCCGTTTTTGTGAGGATTAGATGAGTGCGCTCGCTGCCGTCAATTATAACCGCCTCGTCAAACACCACCACATCGCGCCAGCCATAGAAACGAGTAACCTTTTTGGTTGTGCCGTCAATATCGTATGTGGCGTTGGTGTTAGGGTTTGTGTCGAATTTGTCATCAAAAGCCATTGTTTCTAGTGTAGCAGACAATTTTGGAAGTTTTGGTGATTCGGTATCGTTAAGTTGCCAAACAGCCGACGCATTATCCCCAAAACTAAACCCTTTAAACTGCGATTCAATTTGTGCGTTTGTTGTTAAACTGTTAAGTTGAATTTTCTTAATAATATTTGTGTTATTTGTTTGGGCATCGTTTGTAACAACTGTGTAGCAATTATTCACTTCGCCCGTCAAAGCATTGTCTGGCGCAAACGAATATTGACTACTAATTAGTTGGTTGCCCGAGTTTATGTATGTGTAGCAATTGGTTATGCTGTTTGAACTGCGGAAGACAAATGCCGCAAAGCTTGCAAGGTTTAGGTCGATTTTTTCAATGTTGGTGTAGCTGTTAGAAATTGTGCCAGAGTTTGTGTAAGCAAAGCCAGCAAAATCGTTTTTAGACGCCAAGTTGCCAAGAGTACTATTGTTTTGGCTGCTTAAAGTTGAACCAGAAACCACATAGCACATATCAATTGCCCCGCTATTTTGATACACAAAGCCAGCCGAATTTGCAACAAGGTCGTACGAACTGCCCGTGTTAGGGTCAATTTGTGCATAGGTAAAGAAGGCGTAGATAAGCCCTTTGTTTTGGCTTGCATCAAAGTAGGAAGATGAAATTTTGCCCGCGTTGGTGTGTGCCAATCCGCCAATGTTTGCCATGGACGAAATTTTTAGTTCACTTACGCAATTGGTTATGTACGCGCTTGATGAATTTTCAAACACCAAGCCGCCAATATTTATTGGGCTGACACCCGATTGTGGGCGTTCGATGTTGGTTTGGCTAAGCACAAGCGTGCCAGTAACTTTACAATTGGTTATTACCCCGTTGTTTTGCACTGCAATGCCACCAAAGTTTATTGTGTTGTAAAGCGAATTTTCTCCGCCAAGAGTGTATGGATTTTCAGCAACAAACTGACGAATTCCGCCACGGATGTCACCCAAAACATATTCCACTTGCAAATTTTTAACCACTGTGGTGGCGGAAATTTCAGTAAACAAGCCCGCGCTTATATCTCTGCCTTCAAAGTCGGCAAACGCGCTGATTTTTATTGTGTGTCCGTTGCCGTCAAACTCAGCAACATCCAAACTGAATGGAACATATGGGTTGTCGCTGTTAAATTCCAGGTCCTTACCCAAAATGTACCTTGTGCCTGCACCTACCATGGTGTAGAATTTGCTTTCGCTGTCCACAAGTTCGGCATCAAACACCGGTGCTTGACGGACAAAATTAAGTTGATAAGTGTAATCAAAGCCAGTTTCGTCTTCGCCTAAAACCGCCACTTCTTTATAGTTATTTTGCTCTATCAATTTAAATTGCAACTGCAAATATTGTATGTCGTTGCTTTCCACCGTTAATTGTGGTGGGGTTGTTCCCCTATTTAGATTTACGCCATATGTTGATAAATCGTCTTCGCTAACCAAATTGTCGTTTTGTGCGTACCAGTGCAATAAGTCACTAATGTCTACGCTGCTGCCGTCCACATTTTGACCATTTAGCACCTTTAAAATGTTAACAATTTTTTGTTCGCCCGCATCTGCCACGCTGTCGCTATAATGATAAGATGCGCCATTGTTTAAATAATAGCTTACATCGCCCGAGGCAAAGTAAAATTCAAAATCAATTGGCTTGTCTAGGTTGCCAATAAGTTGCCTATCTTGCCCAATTGTGCGCGAATTTGTAAGGCTTACCCCGTACACCATAAACCAAGTTATGGTCAAGTCAAAACCAGTGGTTGTGCTAATCTCTTCGCCCGTGTTAAGCACGCGCACACCAGTAAAGCCAACATGCACGGTTTTGTTAATTAGGTCGTTGGTTTGTTTTAAACTGTATAACCTATAATAATTATTACCAATTGCTTGCAAACTGAAATACTCGCTGATATTTAGGTCGCTATCAACAAAACTTAAACTTGGTTGCAAACCAGAAAGGTTGTTGGTTACAAGCCTAAATTCCGCATCCACCCCATAGGCCAGTTGGTTTTTGCGATTTGCCTCGTTGTTGATTGCGCGGTCAAACAAGGCACGGCTTGGGGTTAGATATTCAACAACAACTTCGGGCTGCAACCTTACTTCAAATTGCTTGGTTGCGCTAAGTAAAAGTGATGGTCCGCTTGCTGTGTTTATGTACGCGCGCACTTCAATGTTGTGCGTAATTTCTTCCGCATTAAAGGCAATTTGGGTAAGCGCATAAACCTTGCCGTCATAGTCAGATAGTTTAACAAGCCGTTTTCCGCCGTCCGCGGTTGGGGTATCCATGCCCACACGCCTAAATTCGCTGTCAACTTGCACAAAGTTTACGCGTGAAGAAGTGTTTGTTGTGTCGCGGATTTCAAGATAGTCAAAATAGCCATTAAGCGGATACATATCAATGATAATCAAACCATAACTTTCGCTTGAAGATGTGCTTGGATACAGATACGAACTTTCCACAATTTTATCTTCGCTGTTTGGATTGTACTGATAGTTGCGGATGTTTATGTTGCGGATTTGTTGTGGCAACAAGTTGAACACCGCGCTGTTTTGCACCATGTATTCACTTCCGCTATTAACAATAAACTGAAACCTAATTTTGTGAGACGTGCTGTCGCTAGCCAAATTTGCAAGCGTGTTAAATCTGATGTTAAACGACAAGGTCTGCTTTTGAGTAGCGCTGTTGTAGGTTATTTTTTTGCTGCCGTCTAGTGTGGCAAAATCGATTATATCCAAAATGTTTGTGCTGGACAAACCAACCAAATCGCCGTCAATATAAATTTGTATTTGCAGTTTTGAATCAGGCGAAGTGAAATCAAGGTCTTCTTCGCTATATTCAAAGTCGGTTGTAATGTCAACTTTAAAGCTGTTGCTATCTTCCAATGCTGTGTTTGGATAAACCACCAAATTGTTGCTTTGAGTTTCCACCTTGGTTGCGCCCGCAAGGGTGAAGAAATTAAAGTCTACCGCCATATTTTCGTCAGTTATGGTTGCAAGTGTTGTGCCAAATGAATTTACTTCCAAAACTGGCAAAACAGTAAAGCGAATTTCGCCTTCAAAACGCTTGAAAACCGAGATGGTTAAATTATTTGCAACAAGCGAATATTTATCTTCATCTAAAACAAATCCTTGCCCGCCAATTGTTACGCTGTTGGTTATAAATTCCGCAAATTCTTCCTGCCTATCTTCGTCATCAAATTCTGCAGTAACTTTATACTTAATTTGATTTGAAACGGTATAGTTATAGCTAGTTAAATTGCCGTTATCTAAACTTACTGCGCCCGCAAAAGTTGATACAATTTCACGCGTTTTGTTTACACCAACATTAAAGGTGGATGTGCTTGACAAATTGGCAAGCGAAGTTAAACTTTCCCTTAAACTAAACTGCGTGCCAAAAGGATAGCCAACCACAACATTTACCACCGCTTTTTTGCTTGGGTTTAATAGGGAAGAAAATTCTATGCTTGTTGTGCCTATATTTGTAACCACAATATTGCCGTCAACAATTTGCAAAATGCTGTTTTGCGATTGTGTTAACAACCTAAGCGTTTTTATCTCTTCTGGCTGCCAATCAAAATTCATAAGCCCAACAATATCCTGCCCGTTCGACAAAATTGGATAGGTGTTGTACCTTTGAAGCGCATTTAATATTGTTTGATTGTCCGCGCTTAAACCAAGGTTGAAGTTGTAATAGCTTAAATATAGTGTGTTGTCGTTAATTTTATACGCACCGCGAACATTTGTGTTTTCAATAAGTGTTGCATTAATGTTTGTTGGGCTAAGTTCAAACAAAGGTTTGCCGTCTTTTAATATGTAGATATATCCGCCATTAAGTTGTTCGTCTTTACCCCAAACTCCAATTTCACTAGATGTTGTTTTTGGGTCAAATGGCGTGTTATAACTTGCCTCGACATTTTTATCGCCTTCATAAATAACTGAGTAAACATTGCCATATGCTGCCCTATGGCTGCCAGTCATTTTATTTGAAAGAATTAAATTATTTGTACCAGTTAGATAATTTCCGTCCAACTTGCCCATAAAGTACGCGTTGTAAATTGCGGAAAGTTGAATTTGACTTGAGTTTTCTTCACTTACATTTAATATGCCAGATAAACTGTTGTTTTTAGCTTCTGTGGCTTTTAAGTAGGCGTTTACGCTGCTTTGTAACACAACTAGCGACTGGGTTGAAGTTGAAGATGTGTCGCTCCAACTTGAAGCCGCCTTGCCCACCAAGCCAGCCACATAATTTTTGCCAACTATGTCAGCAGAATTAACTTCGCTTTCCACCATTGTTGACAGTGCGGAATAATCCCACTTGTAGCTGAACACATAGCAATAATTAAACCAACCGTTAAGCGAATATCCTGCTATGCCGCCAACCGAATCGTCACCAGTAAGCACGCTGTTAAGTTGATAAATTTGATATGCGCAGTTATAGTATCTGCCATTTGTGTCCTGCCCAACCACGCCGCCGATGTTGTTATTGCCCGAAATTATAACCTGACTTATGCAATCGGAAATTTCAAATGCATCCTGCCCGCCAAGTGTAATGTTGTTTATTGTTTCTTGCTGATAGCCTATTTGTGCATTTTTGGAAGTTGTTGAATTTTTACCAATAATGCCGCCAAGGTTGTTTGTGCCAACAATATTTCCGCGCACAAGCACCTTGTTAATTTTGCCCGCGTTGTTGTAGCCAACCAATCCGCCCACTGCTGACGACTGATTTGTTAAATTTGAATTGATGTCGATTTGTGCGGTTGCCCCACTGCTTACATTGCTTGCAAATTCCACGCGCTTTTCTGACCCGTCTGAGTTGGAGTTAAATTCTTCCCCGCCAATCTCGCCCGTGTTGTAGCCGACCAGTCCGCCAAAATACACTTCCGCATTGCCCAAAAGGTTGAATGTGGTTAAATTTGTTACCGCGCTTTTGTTTGACTTTATAATTTCCGCACTGGTTGCCTGCTGTGTTCTATAATTAATTTTGCCCGTGTTGTATCCAACCAGCCCGCCAAAGTACACATTGCCAGTCTGCTCAAAATTTGCATTGCCGCCAAAGGTTACATAAACATAATTTAGTTCGCCCGCGTTATTGCCTATAACACCCAAATTTATTGTGCCTTGTGCGTTGTTGTAGTTGTAATTATAGTTAACATTAAACGCAACATTTTTAATTGTTCCTTGGCTTACAATTTGAGTAATCAAGTTTGGCACGTTGTTGTTAAGCGAAACATCAAGGTTTACAATTTCGTCTTGCAAAGTGATTATATGCCCGCCAAATTTTGAAATTGGTGCGGTTAAACTTTGCAGATTTATGTCGCGGGTTATAACAAACCATTTGTCGTTGATGTTTGCATAACTTTCCAAATTTGCAAAATCTTGCGCGCTATCAATAATTATTGGGCTGGCCTGACTGCCATCAGTTATGTATAGGTCAATAATTTTGTATGCGCCCAAATATGGATTGTTGGTAAGCGTTTTATAATCAAGCTCATTTGGATTTATAAATTTTTGAGTGAATTCAGTGATGGTTGTGTAACTACCATTTAAATCGTTTTTTATAACATCGCTTGCCACAACCAGCAGTTTTAAATTGTTACCCAAACTGCCGCTTACCAAAATTTTGTTGCCATTAAATGTAATGTTTCCGCTGTTTGCTGAAATGGTGTAATTTCTTGAAACTTCACTATAGGTCAGCACAAACAAATTTACACCAGGATGTGTGATGTTGCCAGTTGGTGTTTGATTGTAGCCTAGTGTGTAGCCGTCCTCACCAATGGCGTCAAGTTGAAGGTCTAAATATGGGTTGCCGTTTAGGTCGTAATTTATTCCGTCAATTGAAATTGAGTTTGTAATTACTGGCACACTCACATCCACCCGCTTGTAAATTGTTATCGATTTATTAAACTGGGTAAGCGTGGCAGTAAACACATAGTACGCGCCCGCATTTGGTTGTTTTAAAAATTGCAAATCAAGTTTGGTCGCGAACTCGTTGACTTTTTCATTTTCAGTTTGAGTGTAATAATTTGCCACATCATCTGCAATGTTTAAGTCTGCTGTCTGTTGCCATGACACTTCATTAAGATAATACCAAATATCTTCGTTTTTTAAACAGGTTAAATTTAAACTAACCTTGCTCTCGTTTTCAAAATTGTATGCCAAATAGTTGTTGTAATAAATGTTGTTGTTGGTTGAAGTTATTTCAAAGTCGGCTTGGTTCAACTTTTTGTAAATGTAAAACGAAATTGTTTTGGTTATCTTGTTTTCTTCATTTGCGGTTGGTTCGGACAAAATGTTTGCAAAACTATATCTATTTGCAAGTTCAAAATTAAGTTGCAAATAGTTTTTTCCGCCTTCAAAATAGCCCGCCTCTGGTTTTTCTTTTTTGTTGGTGGTAAAGGTAAAGTACGCGCCAAAGGCAATGTTGTTTTCCGCCATAAAGTCGTTGTCAAACATGGTGTAGCTAGAAAAATCTTCCGCCTCCCTATTTTCTTTTGACGCGCTATTATTAAAATATTGCATGCTGCGCGACAGGCTGAAATTGTAAAATTTGGTTTGGTTGTAGGTCAAATTGAACTTGCTTAAATTGTCCACATAAATGCCAAGCGAATTGTTTTCGTCCGCTGGCACAATGTAGTCCGCCTCGATATCTTCGTAGACCTTGCCGTCCACACTGTTGTTTGAAATATATTCGCCACCCGCAACAAAATTTAAATCACCAAAATCTTCAGCGCTTGCATCTTGATAGATAAACACTGGGATTGATTTTGTTATTCCGCTGTTTTGTGAAATGGTCAAAGTGTAGTTACCCAAGTCTGCATCGGTAAAATTTAAATAGATAAGGCTGTTTAATGTGTTGTTAGAAACATAATCTAGCGTTGTGCTAGTTAAATTTGCTTGGAAGTTATAGTCCGCTTGACTCACGCCAATTTTGACCAAATTGGTTTGATTTTCGTTGCCCGCAATTGTTAAATTAAACTGGGTGTTTTCCACCTTGCGCGCATCGCCGTTTACAAGTTTACCTAAAACGTTGGCAATGTTAAGCGCGTATTTTTGTGTGTCTGACTTTTTGATTGCAATATGTTCCGCCTTGATGTTAGCATCGTTCGCTTTCAAATAATTAAATGTATTTTTTTCATCAACCGTGCCAGCAAACAAATCAAAATCGGTTACGCCATAATCCGCATTAAAGGTAAGGGTTTTGTTGCTTGGCATTGGGGTTGCACTTTCAAAATATACATTTTCGCCATTAGGTTTAAAGAAGTTTTCAATTTTAAGCGTTGGATTTTCTTCATGTGTATGCTGCTCACTTTCTGTATATCTAATAAATATATCGTCCGTTTCAACAAAACTTTCCGAGATAAATGAGGACGAATTGCTATCATACCAAAACTTTATTGGTTGGCCGTTTTTAAATATTTGAAGTAAGGTTTTGTTTGATTTTACATTGCCTTGTTTTTCCGTTAATAACTGAGTGAACGATTCGCTGCCGTCCGCGTTGTATTGGTGATTTAAATACACCTCATTAAGCCCATCGTCCGCAATTTTTGCGTCCAAGCAATAGTTTGGCACAACCAAACGCATGTAGTTAAACTGCGCTATGCCCGCAATCGATTTTGATTCAACAACATATGGAGCAAAATTAAACTTGCCGCCAAGTTGATTATAATAGGTGTCGTAAATGGTAAGTTTGTTTAAATCGTTTTGCTTTTCGTCCTGCAAATACACGTCCAAATCAAGCGCGCGATATTGGCTTGAAAGGATAAGCGATTTGTCTATTGGCAAAACTTCACCAACATAATCCGCGTTTGGATAGAAGTGCAAATTTACTGTTTGCCTATCTGTATAAGCAATTGCGCTTATTTTAAAGCCGTCTTCAATTTCATCAAAAGTGAAGCACGAACTATTGTCAAATTCTGGCTGGGCGTAAAGCGCGCTGTAAATGCGCTTGTCGTTGTCCGTTTGGCCAATTGAAATGCCAAGTTTTAACTGCCTATATTGCTCATCATTATTAAGCAGCACAATTGGTTTGCCCGCCAAATAGTCCGCTTGATAACTTGGGCTTTGGTGTTGGGTGTTAAAGTTGTTAAGTTCAAAATTTATGTCGTCCGCGTTTATTAGGCGCACAAATTTTATCCTAACCTTTTCATCTAACTCTTGCGTGTAAAAATCTGGGATGCTAAACACTGGGGTAAGGTCAACTTCCGTCCCATTTGTCACCTCGCTTGACACGCTTATGGACGAAATGTAGTTTTTGCCGTCAATGGAAATTTGTTGGTCCACATTTACGCCAACTGGCAAATTGCCCGTAAAGTACACATCTTCTGTGCCGTTAAAATTTAGTAACTGTTTTGCATCAATTGTGGCTGTGCGCGCGCCGCTGGTTGGAATGCCTACCACATATGTTTTGTTTAGATTCGTTATTGTTTTGCTGCGCTGATGAATGTTTAGCGTTACGCTTGCCGTTTTGTTTGAAGACAAGTGGTGCATGGTAAGTTTGGCTTGTTTAATTGGGGAAAGCGCGGTTATGCTAAAACTGTATGTTTTGCCGCTAAGTTGTTCGTTTGTTATTAATGCCACGCCCGGCTGGTCAATTGTAAGTTCAACTGGCGAAATTTTGCCCGCCTTAATTTTGGAAAATTCCACCCGCATCGGCATAGTGTCGGTATGGTCATTTTCGTCAATATACAAATTGACTTCACTAACCGCTTTGTCGTTTAAATAAAATTTCATATCAAATTTGTAGTTATCTTTGCAGGCGGAAAAAATCACACCCATACATAGTGCAAAAATTACCACCAAAATTGAACAAAATTTTTTCATATTACCCCTTAAAATTAATCTAACCAATTTTGCAAAATTTATTTTATTTTGTTGTAACTAATTATATTATAAATATAATTGTAGTAATTTGTCAAATAATTAAAATAAAAAAACATAAAAAAATATAAAAAAAATATAATGTAATATGGAAAATTTAGAAGATAATAAAAAAGTAGACAAATCGCAAACCCTAACGCTTAACAACCGTAATTATCTGGTGGTGAGTGGCACAAACAAGGTAATTTCACTTAAAACCGACCTTATTCAGCTTGACACAAATTTTGGTGGACTATCTATTTCTGGGCAAAATTTGGAGCTGATAAAACTGGATAACGCAAATTTTAAGGCGGAAATTTCTGGCACAATAAATTCAATTAAATATCTGGATAAATCAGAAAAAATTCCATTTTTTAGGAAATTGTTTAAATGATTTTTATAACTCTAAACCAATTAAATTGCTTTTTATTGTTTTTATTTTTTGGCATAATTTTGGGATTTGTTTATCAAATTTTTTCAGTTATATTTTTAAAAAATTTTCAAAAAATTTACTTAAAATCCATTTTTAATGGCATTTTTTGCGCATTTTTTGGTATTTTTTATGTATTTTTTATAAATTTTTATAATTTTGGTAAATATCCGCCTGCCTTGCTTTTTGCATTTTTGTTGGGGATTTTTTGGGTTAAAAAACTGTGTGCAAAATCAGTTGTGTTTTTGCAAAATAAGTGGTATAATCTGTTTAAGAGGTTAACTAAAAATGAAAAATCTACCCACAAAAATTAAACTTTTGCTTGGCTTGGCTTTTGCCATTTTGTTTTTGTTGCTGGTTGTTAACATTGCGCTTATTGTAAACAACAACATTAAGCAAAACAAAATTAACAAGCAACAGCAGCAGTTGGAGCAGCTTAAAGACAAGGTAAGCAGTTCGGCAAACATAACTTACAAATTTGATAATTTGGAGGTGTCGTTATGATTATTACAATAACGGGCAAACCATGCAGCGGCAAAGGGGCGGCAAGCAAAATTTTGTGCGATAAATATGGGTTTGAATACATTTCCGCTGGTAGTGCGTTTAGAAAGGCGGCCATGGATTTGGGCTTTGGAAGTATAACCAATTTTACTATGGAAGAGTACAAGAAGGTGGATAAACAAGTTGATAGCAATCTTATAGAAATTGGCAAAACGCGCTTAAATGACAATTTGGTTGTTGACAGCAGACTTGCTTGGCACTTTATTCCAAAAAGTTTTAAGGTGTATTTGGATATTGATTGGCAAGAGGCTGGCAAGCGACTGGTTGGCGACAATAGAGAAAGCGAATTTGCAGAAGATGTTCCAACCGCAATAAAAAAACTTAAACATCGCTGGAATATGGAAAATGTGCGTTATCAAGAGCTGTATGGGATTGACAATTTACATATGGAAAATTATGACCTTGTTATTAACACCAAAAATTTAACACCAGAAGAGGTTGCACAAAAAATTTATGATGAATATTTAAATCAAAATACTAAATAGGCAATCGCCTATTTTTTTTAAATTATCCAATTAATTTATAAAATTTATTGATTTTTAATCATTTTATATTAATTTTTTTAGCATTTTTAAAAATTTTTTAAACTTTTTTACTCCACATCAATAAAAAAATTATTTGTTTAGCCAAAAATATATTTAAAAATTTAAATAAAACTAATTTTTAGTATTTCTTTGTAATTTATATTATATTTTTTATAGTTTGTTTTTTTATGATTTTTGTAAATTTTTTTATAAATTTTATTAAAAATTGCGTAATTTTTATTGATTTTTTAATGTTTTTTAATAATTTTTTAAAATTTTAATTATTTTTTCTATCTTTATTTTCCTGCCTAGCACGAGCAATTGCAAGTTTATTTGCTGGCACATCTAAATTGATTGTGCTGCCCGCCGCAATAAAAGCATTTTCTTCAATTGTGACGGGCGCAATTATATTTGCATTTGAGCCAACAAACACATTGTCTTTTAAAATCGAACGCTGTTTTATTTTTCCATTATAGTTGCAAAACACCACCCCACAGCCAATGTTGCAATTTTTGCCAATATCCGCATCGCCAATATACGCCAAATGTGCCATTTTACTACCCGAACCGATTGTGGAATTTTTAATTTCAACAAAATTGCCTACCCTGCAATTGTCTTGTACATTTGCATTTTCTCTTAAATGTGCAAATGGTCCAACCTTGCAATTTGCCCCAACACGCGAATTTTCCACAAAACTGGATGAAACATAGCTGTTTTTGCCTATTTTGGACGCGCATATATAACTATTTACATCAATTGTTGCACCATCTTCAATCGTGCTATTTTCAACACACACATTGCTGTAAATTTTTACCCCTTTGCCTATTTGTGAATTTTTTATAACTATATTTAAACTTTTAATAAGTGCGCGGTCAATTTCCCCGTCAAATTGCACATATTCCATATTTCAACTCCAAAAAAATTGCAAATTTACTAAAATATATGAATATAAACGAAAAAAATTACCTAATTAAATTGATTAAATTTAAATTATTTTGTATAATTTAAATATGGGGAAATTAGAGTTAAACGCGTTTCATTCTTCAATCGCCTGGGTGCTAGGCTTTGTTTTTTGCCAGCTTGCCTTGCTTGCGTTTACCTTAATTGGCGCAACTGTCAGCCAAATTGTTGCCGGCAACACGGAAAATTTTGACATTTTTATGGACGGCAAATATGCCTATTTAATCCAAACCATAATTATGGAAACGGTGTTTGTTTCAATATTTATCTATTTCAACAAAAAATCAAGTGAAAAATTAAACTACAAAGTCAGCCCAAAGAAGTTGATTATCTACCTTGCCATTGCAATTGCGGCATTCTTTTGCTTGTATCCAATTGTAAATTGCGTGGACAGCCTTTTAACAAAACTTGGTGCGCATTCAAACGGCATTGACATAAGCCACCCGTCCGATTTTGTTGTTGGCATATTTTCGCTTGCAATTTTGCCCGCAATTGGCGAAGAGCTGCTGTTTAGGGGAATAATCACACGCGGATACAAGCCATATGGCAAGGCGGTTTGCGTTATCTTAAGCGCGCTTTCGTTTGCAATTTTCCACCTGTCACCATATCAACTTGTGTATCCAATTCTGTTTGGCATGCTGCTTTCAATCATAATGTATAAAGAAAATAACATAATATATACAATAGCCATGCACCTAACCAACAACTTTTTGGCACTTGCTGTGGCGTATTTCAACATTCCGCTTGTGTTTAATCATTTTAGTTATATAATTTTGGCGGTTGTGTTGGTGACAATTTACCTTGGCTTAATTTTGTACGCGATGTTCTTTAAAAACAAGGGCAGCAAAACGCAAAATTTTGGCAAAGATAAGTTTTGGGTGATTGGTGCGTTTTCTATTATGATTGTGATGTGGATTGTGTTTTCAATTGTGGCGTAGGAGAAAAATGGGAAATAAAAACTTTTTAAAAATCAGCCTTATCTACTACATAGCACTTGTGATGGTGGTATGCTTGTTTATTTTGGGCTATTCGGGCATAATTACAAACAGCATAATTTCATCCACCCTTATACAAATTGTAACCATGCTTTCAATTCCGCTGCTGCTTTACACGGCTTTTATTTCAAAAGACTTTAAAAAGACGCTATCCGATTTGGGCTTTAAAAAAATAAGCGCGGTTATGCTGATAATTGCCATTGAGCTTGGCTTTTTGTTGTACTTTTTAAACTCGTTTGTTGCAAGCTTTTTTGCCACAGTTATCCACTTTTTTGGATATGAATCCATAAATTTGTCGGTTAAAACCCTTGCTACATCAAGCGCAAATTATGGCGCGCTTTTGCAAGAGTTTATTTTGGGGTGTATTTTCCCAGCCGTGTGTGAAGAAGTTTTGCACCGCGGCATACTTTTATCTGCGGGCAAACATTATGCCCACCCCCGGTATTGCTTGTATATATCAAGTTTGCTGTTTGGGCTGATGCACTTAAACATTGAACAATTCTTTTACGCGGCAATACTTGGCTTTTTGATGGGGGTGGTTTTGATGGCTTCGCAAAGCATTTATCCAACCATGATAATCCATTTTATGAACAACGCGCTTAGCACATTTATGTATTATGGCGGGCAACTTAATTGGAAAATTCCAACCGCGTACTATAAATTTTTGACATTTTTGTCGGTCAATCCAATTTTGTATATTTTGTTTAGTTTTGTGGCTGTGGCGGGCATTTTGGGGCTGTATGTTTTGCTTGTTAAAAAACTTAAACACGAGCGGGCAAAAATGCAGGTTAGGCAAATTGTTAAAAACCTTAATTTTGAAAATCTTCCGCCTGAGGAAATGGCAGAAAAAGTTAAGCAAACCAACTATATTTTGCAGCAAGCAAGGGGGCTTAGCGTAATCGCGACTAAAGAAAAATTTAAGTTTAAATTTGTTGACAACATATTTGTAATCTGCTGCCTTGTGCTGGCGGGGCTTGTTACCGCGTGCAGTTTTGTTTGGGGGATTTTATGATAAAAATAAACCTTGTATGCATGGGATTTTTAAAGGAAAATTATTGGAAGGCTGCCGTTGACGAGTATGCAAAACGGCTGTCCCGCTTTTGCACGCTTAAAATTGTGGAAATTGAAGAAACTGTAAATCAAAACATCACCTTGGCACTTGAAAAAGATGCAAAAAAGATAAGCCCATATTTAAAGGGTTATGTTGTGGTTTTGGATGTGCTGGGTAAAGAACTTACCAGCCCACAACTTGCAAGCAAGCTAGACAAATTGTCACAGACCACAAGCGAAATAACCTTTGTTATTGGCGCATCAAACGGGCTTAGCGAAAAGATTAAATCAGTAGCGGACGAGCGCATGTCGTTTTCACTTTTAACCTTCCCGCACCAACTTATGCGCGTGATATTTTTGGAACAACTTTACCGCGCGTACACAATAATTAACAACATCGCCTACCACAAATAAAAGGACACATATGAATTTTGATTTTTTGCTATCAAGCGGCAATTTTGATAAAAAACTTGCAAAAAAATATGGATTTACGCAAAAATCCGATTGTTTTTACCTAAACAAACCCATAAATGACGATTTTATTGCAAAGGTTTGTGTTAAGCAAAATCATCTGGATATAAACCTTTTTGATGTAAATTTTAACACCGATTACGAAATGCTGAATATAGAAAATTTGCAAAGCGGATTTGTGCTTGAACTGCGAAGTAAAGTGACGCACCTTGCAAATGAAATTGTTGCCAACTGCTTTGTTTTTGATAACACAAAACAGTTTGTTATTGATTATATAAAACAAAAGTATGGTGTTTTGCCCGAATACCCCTGGGAGGATTATCCAAATTGCTGCACATTTAAAAATCCAAAACAAAAATGGTTTGCAATAATTATGGATATAACTGCGGACAAACTTGGATTAAAACACAACAACATGGTGGATGTTTTAAACCTTAAAGCCGCGCCAAATTTTGTTAAAAAAATCATTGACAACAAAAATATTTTTGCTGCCTATCACATGAATAAAATCCACTGGTTTACTGTGCTTTTAAACAGCCAAATTTCCAAGCAAAAGCTAAAAGAACTTATTGATTTAAGTTATAATTGTGTTACAAAATAGATATAAAATTTATTGCCGCGCTGGCAATTTTTTTAACAAAAAGTGTGAAGTTATCATAAATAACAATGGATTTTGGAGTTTTATGACATATCAACAACTTATTTCAAGAATTGTGCAGTTGCAAGACGAAGGCTTGGAACTTTTTAACATCGGCAAATCTGTACTAGGCAAAAATATTTTGGCTACCCATGTTGGCGAATACGCTGGTCCGCAAGTTATTATTCAAGGCGGAATACATGCGCGCGAATACATAACCTCGCTTTTAATGGTTGAGCAAGCGCGGAATTTGTTTTTAAACGATACCGTGCGGGGTGGGGGTATATATTTTGTGTTTTTAACCGACCCAGACGGCGCGCAACTTGTGCTTGACGGCATAGATAGTGTGCCTTGCCAAATTACACGCAATTATTTAACAGACGCAAATGGCGGAAGTACCGATTTCAGCCAATACAAAGCCAACATAAATTTGGTGGATTTAAACACAAATTTTGATGCCCTTTGGGGTACGGGCAGCCAAAATGTTTTTTGCCCCGCAACTGAAGATTTTGTTGGGTTTTACCCAGAAAGTGAACGCGAAGTGCGCGATTTAATTGCTTTTACACTTAAAAACAAGCCTCTTTTAACAATTTCTTACCACACAAAGGGCAACATTATCTACTGGGGTTTTGACGGGATGAGCGAGCAAAATCAACAGCGCGACCAAGCGATTGGTGAGCAATTTAGTGCAATAACTGGCTATCCACTTGTGTTTACTGAAAATAGCTCTGGGGGGTATAAGGATTGGTGCATAAATTCACTTACCATACCCGCCTACACCTTTGAAGTTGGTGACGAAAATTTACCCCACCCGCTTGATGAGGATAGTTTGCCCGAAATTTACGAGCGAAACAAAGATATTCCACTAAAAGCGCTTGAACTTGCAAAAGAATACGCAAATAGAATTGACTTTTTGTCCCCAAATGTGCAACAATATATTAGAGGTCAAAATTATGGATTACATGAAAAAGGCTACCACTTTAGGTTACACCGCAGATTGTTTGGGGGAAGTGCCAGTGGGCGCGGTGATTGTTAAAGATAACAAAATTATTGCAAGCGCATTCAACACGCGGGAAAAGGACAACATTGCCACCCACCATGCCGAAATACGCGCAATTGAAAAGGCAAACAAAAAGCTTAAATCTTGGCGGCTTGACGGCTGTGTTATGTATGTTAATTTGGAGCCTTGCCCAATGTGTGCGGGCGCGATTGTTAATGCGCGTATAAAAGAGGTGCATTATGCTGCAAAAGATATTTCAAGTGGCGGAATAAGCCGATTTAACATTTTAAACAACACTTTAAACCACACCACCACCGCAATTTTTGAGCCAGATTACGAAGAAGAAAATCAGGCATTAATCAAAAATTTTTTCAAAAACAAGCGCAAAAAGTAAAAAATTACCAGCCAGCGCTGGTTTTTTTCTTTAAATTGTCGCTTGCTTTAAAACTTGGGGCACGGCGAGCGGAAAAAATTTGAGTTTGTTTGGTTTTAAAACTATACATCGGCTTGCTTTTAACTTCGTTCACTTTAAACTTGCCAAAATTGGACAAGGTCACGCTTTCGCCGTTAGAAAGCGCATCGGTTATAACAGACAAAATCGCATCCAAACACAAGCGGCATTCCTTTTTGGTAAGCTTTGTTTTGCTATACACTTCGTTTACAAATTGATTTTTATTCATACTTCCTCCGTAAAAATAATATCCCGCAAAACAATTTTTAAACAAAAATTTTTGTTATACCCTATATTTAAAGTACGCCATCTCTTTTTTGCTGAAAATTTTGCTGCTATATAGAACCCACAAATACAAAACCAGCACCAGCAACAAAACGGACAAATTATATATTAAACCCGAACCAAAATTAAACAGAACAATTGTTATCAGCATCACAAAAAAGTTGGCGCAAATTAGTTTAAGCATAAATCCGCCGCGCAAATTAAATTTGTACACCTTTAAAATGTCGAAATAATTTAAAATCATGGCGGCAAAATAGCACACCGTGTTGCCAATAGCCAGCGCGTAGATGTTTATTTGTTTAATTGGCAAAAGCACAATTTCCACAACAAATTTGCAAGCAACTGCAACCAGCAGATTTTTTACAGTTACGCGCCGCCTTTCCGCCGCTTGCAACCCAGTTGAAAGCAGTTGTTGCACCGCCAAAAACAATACCCCCACCCCCGATATAACAAGCAGCATGGCAGAAATGTTTATACCCTCCACTCCTATACGATTTCCGTATAGTATTGACAAGATTTGTTTTGGGGCGACTGCAAACAAAACCACACACGGCAAGGTTAAAATAAGCACAAGTTTTAAGGTGAAATTAAGTTTAAATTGGCTGTTTAAATTTGTTCTGCCCACAATGTTTGGCAAAATTACACTTGCCAGTGCAAACGAAAATATTGTAGGAAGTCCAATAAGACTGCCCACCGCGCCAGTTGACAAGCCATACAGAAAAATCGCGTGCGATTTGCTGAAATTTATTGCAAGCAAATTTACCACAATTAAACTATCAACAAAGCTTGCAATTGGCATAATTGCGTTTGTGGCCGTTATGGGCAAAATGTCCTTTAAAATAGGCTTTATTTGCACCTTTTGCTTGGCGGGCGACAGCTTGTATTTTTTTATGTAAATTACTAGCAACAATAGCGACACAACCTCGCTTAACACAATGGCAAAAATTGCGCCATAAATTGCCCACATCATGCTTATTTTTGCAAGTGCAAGCGAAAGCGAAATGCCAAAAGTAAATTTTGTGGCTTGCTCCAAAATGTTGGATAGCGCGCTGGGAGTATAATTTTGTTTGCCTTGAAAATATCCACGCAACACGCTTGAAATGCTAACCAATATTATGGTTGGGGCAAGCAAAAGATAGCAAACATATATACCCCATACCCCTTGCAAACTTGCAAGCGGCTTACTTAACAAAACCACAATTATGCCAAGCACAAGCGAAATTATAATTGAAAACTGCAAACACTTTTTTACAATCCCTCCATCATTACCCTTATTTTTTGCAATCACCTTTGAAATTGCCATTGGTATGCCCGCGCTTGACAGCACCACGCAAAGTGAATAAAGTGGAAAAACCAGTTGATAAATTCCAATGCCCTGCCCACCCAAAATGCGCGTTAAAAAAATCCTATAAAGCGCGGAAAAAACTTTTGCCAAAATTCCGCCAATCGACAACATAATTGCGCCCGACAACATACTTTTTGCTTTCATAACCATATTTTTTGTAAAAACAACAAAATTATTTTGAAAATTTGCACAATTTTTATATAATTTTTGCATGAAAGCGATTGAAATTAAAAACAACCAAATTAAATTTAATAAATTTATCTACGCCCTTGCCCCTATGGCTGGGGTGACCGATTTTGCATTCAGAAAGATTTGTGCGGATTTTGGTGCGGATATGGTGGTTAGCGAGATGATAAGTTTAAAGGCGTTGTATAATCACAGCGCGATTACATCAAAGATGCTTAGGGAAGATAGTTCCGCCATAAGATGTTGCCAAATTTTTACGCACGAAGCCGACATCATCAAACCCGTCTTTGATGCGGAATCGTTTAAAAATTTTGACATAATTGATTTAAATTGCGGCTGTCCCGCGCCAAAAATTGTTAAAAACAAAGACGGCTGCGCCATGATGAGCGACCTACAAAACAGCAAAAAAGTTATTTCCGCGCTCGTTGAAAACTGCCATAAACCAGTGTCGGTAAAATTTAGGCTGGGCATTAATGGGCAGGAAAATTATCTTGAATTTGCCAAGATGTGTAAAGAATGTGGGGTGCAATTTTTGACCCTTCACGCCCGCACGCGCGAACAAGGATACGCGGGCAAGGTGGACAAATCCGCATACAAAAAATTGATTGATGCAGTAAAAATTCCCGTTTTTTGGAGTGGCGATATTATAAGCATTGAAGACGCAAATTTCGCAAAACAAATTGGTTGTGCTGGGGTTATGATTGGCCGCGCCGCGCTTGGCAACCCAGAGATATTTTCCTTACTAAAAGGCACAACTCCGCCATACAGCAAAAAGCAAGCGATTATCAACCACCTTGAACTTTTAAAAACATATTTTAAAACAGAAAAAACTTTGGTTGCCTATTTTAAAAAACACCTTATGTGGTATGTTCGCGCAAGCAAAAACGCAACGCAAATTAAACAAGAGATTTTGCATTTTGAAAACTTGGCGCAGATTGAAGAACTTATTAATAATTTGGATTAAAATTTAAAAAACACAATTTATTTAATTAAAAGTTGATAATATTTAAAATTTTTATTGAAAAAAAATAAATTTTATGCTACACTAAAACTATGGATATAAAAACTAAAATATTGCAGAACATCAATTACAGCATAGAGGGCATTGATTTTGCCGACTATATTACACTTTCCGCATCCGCAGACAAGGGAGATTATTGTCTGCCTTGTTTTGCCTTTGCCAAATTGTTACATACAAGCCCAGCCGACATTGCAAAAAACATCGCAAGCAATGTGGTTACTGGGCAAGAAGTTGCGCGTGTGGAAGCGGTTAATGGATATGTAAATTTCTTTTTAAACATGCCAAAAATTGCGGCAGAAATTTTAACAGATTTTTCGCTTACTCCAGAAAAACGCAACAACAAAACCATACTTATTGATTACGCCAGCCCAAACCTTGCAAAATTTTTGCATATTGGGCATCTTAAAACCGCCATTATTGGCGAAAGTTTAGCGCGCATGTTTGAGTTTTGCGGATACACTGTTAAGCGGCTTAATTTTTATGGCGATTTTGGCACACCTTTTGGCAAAATTATTGGCGGGCTTTTAAAGTGGGGCAGCATGGAAGAAGTGGAAGCGCGCGGCAACGACGCTTTGCAGGAATATTACATAAAGTTTAATCAAGAAGAAGAGCACGACCCTACCCTTAGCCAATATGCGCGTGATTTGTTTAAAAAAATTGAACAAAAGGACGAAAAAATCTATCCAATCTATCAAAAAATTATTAAAATCGCGGTGGAAGAAACCAACAAGATGTTCGAATTTTTGGGGCTTAAATTTGACGACTATCGCGGCGAGATGTATTTCAGCACATTTGCGGACAAAGTGCTTAAAATCTTAAACGACAAACATCTTTTAACCACAAGCGAAGGGGCAAAAATTGTGGATTTATCCGCCTACAATTTGGGTGTTTGCATTGCGGAAAAATCGGACGGCACATCAAACTACGCCTCGCACGATTTGGCTGCCGCGATGATAAGATATGACGATTATAAATTTAACAAACTTTTGTACGTGACCGATGTGGCGCAAAGCTTGCATTTCGCCCAAATTTTTAAGGTGCTTGAATTGTGCGGGTTTGATTTCAGCAAAAATATGGAGCATGTACCATATGGCAGATTCAGTTTGCCAGACGGGAAAATAAGTTCGCGCCGTGGCAAGCAAGCTGTGCTTATCGACCTTATTGAATATGTGCAGAACAAGGCAAAAGAGGTTATTTCCACCCGCAAATTTTCAATTGAAAATCCGCAAGATGTGGTTGAAAAAGTTGCGCGCGCCGTGCTTAATTTCAGTGTGCTTAAAGTTGAGCGCACAAAAGATTGCGTGTTTGATGTGGAAAAGGCGTTTAGTTTTGATGGCGAAACCGCACCTTACATGCAGTACACTTTCACCCGGCTTGAAAGCATTTTGCGCAAGCACACCGCCACAAATGTTGAGCCTGATTACAGTTGCATAAAAGACGATGCCGCCGCGCTTACAATTATGATAAACAATTTTGTAAACACAATTTTTGTTGCGCTTAACAAACGCGATGCAAGCATAATTTGCAACTACATTATGGATATGTGCAAAACTTTTAACAAATTTTATGTAAACACCCGCGTGCTGGATAGCGACCCCGCCACCACACAAGCCAAAATAAATTTGGTAAAGGCATTAAAAAGTACGCTGGCGGTTGGGTTTAATTTAATTTGCATTGACCCGCTTAAAGAGATGTAAATTGTCACAAAATGTGGCAATTTTTTAAAAATTTTTAAAATTATTTGATAAATTTTTAATTATGTGCTATGCTTAAATAAATGGAAGATTCAAAAGAAGAAGTAAAAGAAAAAAATGTCCACGCAGGGCACAGGCAACGGCTTAAAGACAAAGTTAGGCAAAACGGGCTTAAGGTGCTTTCCAAACACGAAGCACTTGAACTTTTGTTGACCTACACCATTCCGCAAAAAGACACAAACAAACTTGCCCACAACCTGCTGCTTGAATATGGCAATTTTGCAAATATTTTGGATGCAGGGTACGAAGACCTTAAAAAGATGAAAGGCGTTGGGGATGAAACTGCATTGTTTTTATCCACACTGCCATCGTATGTTGAAATGTATAAATCTTGCAAATTAAAAAGCCAAGCCCTTCCAATAAACACCACGCAAGATTGCATAGATTATTTTAGAAATAATTTTGAAATCCGCACACGCGAATATCTGTATTTTGTTATGCTTAACAAGCTTAACCATGTTATCCGCACATTTGTTGTTGAAGGCAACGATGATTGCAGCATATCGTTGGACATGCCATATATAACCAGCAAATTGACCAGCAACAACACATATGCAATTGCAATTTTCCACACCCATCCAAGTGGCAGCGTATACCCAAGCAATGACGATATTTTAACCACTCAAAGCATACTAAATTTGTGCTGTATGCTGCAAATTAAATTTTACGACCACCTTATTTTTAACGAAACTCAATGCTATTCGTTTAACAAAAATGGATTGCTTACAAAAATGCTAAATTATTTGCAAACGGTTTTTCCAAATTTAAGCACAAAAACCATTTTGCTGCAACAAAAAGCGTGTATGGAATTTAAAGACAAGGATAAAAAATAATATTATGCAGGAAGCGTTTGTTGAAATTAATAAATCAAAATTTTATGGATACAAGTTTGAACTAAGCGGTTTGTTTGATGTGGAAAACATTTTGCAAAACCTAAAAAAGCAGCACAAAAAAGCCAGCCACATCTGCTACGCCTATGTTTACAACCGCGAATGCGTGCGCGAAAAAGCGTGCGATGACGGCGAGCCAAATGGCACAGCGGGGTATCCAATTTTAAATGTGATAAAACTTAAAAAGGCGCAGAATTGTTTTGTTGCTGTGGTTAGATATTTTGGCGGAATAAAACTTGGCGCGGGCGGATTAACACGCGCATACACAAAAACCGCCGCCGCCCTATTTAATGAATAAAATTGACAGATATAAAAATTAGGAAGAAATTTAATTTTTCTTCCTATTGTTTTTTTATTTTATAAATAAGATTAATGTTTACTTTTTAATTATATTTAACCTATCAACGCAGTACGCCATCGCCATCGCGTTTGGTCCAGTGTGGCAAGCAATAAACAGCGGCAATGGGTCACACACAAAAAATGGATAATCTTTAAACGCTTGCTTAACTTCTGCCACAAACTCTTTAAGTTCTTTAGCATCCAAGTCTGGCACAGTGTGGGCAATGCTTATACTTACCATACCTTGTTTTGCCTCTTCACTAAAACGCTCGTCAATCTCTTTTTTGCAGGCAGCAATCATCCTTGCTCTGGCTTGGCGCATTGACATAACTTTGGCGTACGCATCCAACTTTCCGCCATGGATTTGCAAAATTGGCTTTATGTTAAGCAGTGTGCCAATTGCCGCAGCGGCCGGGGTTACGCGCCCGCCCTTTTTTAGATATTTAAGCGTGTCAACCGCGATGTAAATGCCGTTTTCTGTGCGGTGCTTTTCCAAATAATCCTTAATTTCTTTTGCGCTTTTGCCTTGTTTAATCAGCTCAGCAGCAGCGTAGGCGGCATATTTGTTTGCAAACGACACCGCTTGATTGTTGGCAACAAACACCCTACCTTCAAACTCAGGCTCATGGCTTGCATTTTGCGCAGTGTTGCAACTTTCGCTAAGCCCGCTTGATAACAGCACATAAATAATTTCGTCATACTTTTTAAGCACTTCACGCCACGCTTCCTTAACTATTTCTATGCTGGGCTGGCTGGTGCTTACATTTGTTTTTTTGTCCTTTAAAAACTCATAAAACTGCTGGTAGGTCATGTTTTCGCCTTCGTAATATTCCTGCCCGTTTACAATAAAAGAAATTGGTACAATTTTTACCACATTTAAATCTTTTACCTCTTTTGGCGTTAATGCCGCCGAATTATCCATGACAAGTGCAACTTTTTTCATACTTTTCACCTCAATTAATTTTTTTTAAATCTAAAACTACACTTATATTCTATCTAAATTTAGCCGTTTTACCAACTAAACTGGTCAAATTATGGTGTTTTTTAATAAATTTTTGTAAAACACTAGACAGTTGTTGACAATTGTGTTTATGTTTGGTATAATTTGAATATGAAACAAGAATATAAAAACGCGTTGGCAACAAAACGCAAAATTGCACATGCCTATTTAAGTTTGATAAAAACGCATGGCGAAAATTTTAGTGTGACCGATTTGGTCAACTTTGCTGGGATAAATCGCGGGACATTCTATCTGCATTTCAACAACAAGCAAGATGTGTCGCATTTTATTGTGGAAAATTTGGCACAAAACTTCAATCAGCTGGAAAATGCGTTTAGGTTGTACGACATTGCACAAAACCCAGACATTATTTTGGACGGGCTTAACAAAATACTGCTTAAAGATTTGGATTATTACAAACTTGTTATTGCGGCAAGCAGCGGATACAACTTTATTGAATACATAAAAAACATAGTTTTAAAACTGGTGTCAAACAACTTTAAAATTATGCAATATGTTTTTTCTATTGACCGATTTACCATTGCGGTTAAATACATAGTTAGTGGCGGAATTGAAGTGTATTTAAGTTGGCTGAAAGGCGAAATGACCTGCTCGCTTGAAGATATAACCAAATTTTTAAGCAAACTTATTAAAGACGGTTTGCAAGGATGTTTAAGGTATGAGGGTTAAAATTTTTGACTATGGCATGAATGGCGAAGGAGTTGCAAAAATAGACAACAAAATCGTGCTGATTGAGGGCGCGCTTAATGGTGAAGAAGTAGATATTACAATAACAAAAAGTTACGCAAATTACAGCATTGCAAAACTTGACAAAATTATACTCCCCTCCCCTATGCGAATAAACACCCCATGCGGGTATAGCGATTGCGGGGGATGCGCGCTTCAAAATATGGCGTATGCTGAACAACTTAAGTTTAAGCAGCAACTTGTTAAAAAGACTTTAAAGAAGGTGGCAGACATTGATGCTGATGTGCTGCCTACAGTTGCGGCGGATAAACAATTTAATTATAGAAACAAGGCAAGTTTTGTATGCGACAATTTGGTTGGGTTTTACAAAAAATCAAGCAACAGCATAGTTGAAATTGCAAACTGTCGCCTTATGGATAACAACATAAATAAAGTGCTAAATTTGTTTAATAAATTTTTAAAAGAATATACCCCTGTGGGTATAAAAAATTTGGTGGTGCGCTCAATTGATAATCAAGTTCTGGTGGCAGTTGTTTCAAACAAAATTATACCCCTTGCCCCATTTGCGGAATTATTAAAAAACGCCTTTAAAAAGGTTGGCTTGTATTTGGTTTTAAACACGCGTAAAGATAAGGTTGTGCTAACAAATAACATCACCCACATTTTTGGCATAAAGCAAATTGAAACGCAAAATTTCAACATAAAGTATAGCTTAGGTATAAATTCTTTCCACCAAACCAACATAGAAATTCAAAACAAACTTTATGCTTATGTGCAAAATTTAATTGACAACAACGCGCACGTGGTTAATGGATTTAGCGGAGTTGGTTTGCTTTCCGCAATAATAGCGCAAAAAGCCAGACATGTTGAAGGGATAGAAATTGAAAAATCCGCGCATTTAGAAGCAGAAAAACTAAAAATCGACAATAAAATTGCAAATTTAACTAACATTTTGGGTGATTTTTTAGTAAAATTTAATAAATCGTCATGCGATACCCTAATTTTGGACCCGGCAAAGCGCGGTTGTGGCAAAAAAATTATGCAAAAAGTATGCGGGGTAAAAAATTTAATTTATATCTCGTGCAACCCAATTTCCATGGCAAAAGACTTGCGCGAAATTAAAAATTGTTATATAATAGAATCAATCAAACCATTTGATATGTTCCCAAACACACTTAGTGTGGAGACGGTTGTCAAATTAAAATTAAAGGAGTAATTATGATTTTAAGCACAGACTCCACTGCAAATTTACCAGTGGAATTTTACACAAAATACGACATTAAAATGATACCTATGCAGATTAACCTTGACGACAAAACCTACAACGATTTAAGCAAGGATTTGCCAGTTAAAGAGTTTTATGCAAAAATGAGTTCGGGCAGCGTGCCAACCACGGCGCAGATTAACGAATTTGCTGCAACTGAATATTTAACCAAACTTATGCAGTCGGGCGAAGATGTTTTGCACATAAGTTTTTCAAGCGCGCTTAGTGGCACAACCGCCACCATGTTAAAGGTTGCAGAAGGAATTAACAAGGCAAACAAGGGCAAAAACAAACTTGTGGTTATTGACAGCCTTAATGCGGCAGCGGGCGAAGGCTTGCTGGTTTTGCGCGCGCTTAAACTTAAAAACGAGGGCAAAACCATTGACGAAATTGCTTCTGAAATAACCGCCATTCGCAACAAGGCGTGCGCCTTCTTTATTGTGCAAGATTTAAAATACCTCGTGCGCGGAGGAAGGCTTAGCAAAATTTCGGGCGTAATTGGCAATTTGTTAAAAATAAAGCCAGTTTTGCGCGTTAATGAGCAGGGTCAACTTGTGCCTTATAAAAAGGTTATTTCGCGCCGCCTTGCACTTAAAGAATTGTACAAAATCTTGGTTGAAAAAATTGGCGATGACAAAACCGTTTTAATAAACCACTCAGTGTGCGAAGATGATGCCCGCGCTATGGCAGAAAAAATTAAAACCGAACTTAACATCACCCCAATTGTTACCGACCTAACCCAAGTTATTGGTTGTCACACCGGTCCGGGGCTTATGGCAGTGTTCTTCTTTGCAAAATAATTCCTTCGCGCGCGTACGCGTGTACATGCGCATATATATATAAGGATAAGCAAACTTATCCTTTTTTTAAATTTTTTTAAAAATGGGTATTGACAAACCGTATATTCTGTGCTAAAATTTGAATATATTATTAAGGAGTGGGTATGAAAAAAGTAAATTCTAAAAATAAAGACGCGGTTGAACAGCCAAAAAGCGCAGTGGATGCAAGCTACGCTGTTTTGGGTAGCGTTCTAAACATTGTTAAAAATAAAGAGAATGTTACGCTTGATGTGGACCAAGTTTTGGCAGGCAAGCCATATAGTTTTGTTGGCGAACCAAAATGTGGCGTTAGGCGTGTAAAATTGGACAGCGATTGCGGCTACACCAGATATTTGTTTGCTGACGGCAGCCTTAGTGAACCTTTTGCTATGGCACAAGATTTTGTTGATAACTACGGGTTGGTTAAAAAATCTGCATTTTCTGGTTTCCAATATGTTGACATCTTTAAAAAGTTAAGCCCTGAGTTTGAAACCGCACAAGACTATCAAAAAGGTTTTGGTTTGGTTACACTTAAAGGCAAAAAACAATATGTTGACATTTTGGGCAACATTGCGGACGAAAGAACCGAACTCGGCAGAGCAATGTATCTTTATTTAAATGGCAAAATCAGCCTTGAACAGCTTGATGACGAATTTGTGCTTGATTCAAGCGTTAAAAACACCTTGCTTGTTACAAAATTTATTGTGGATGTAAACAACCTTCAAGCGCTTGTTGCATCGGGCGAAATTAAAAATTTAGATGACGAAACTTTCAACAAATTGATTGAAGATGAAAAGCAATTTAGAGCCACCGTTGACCAAAAAGAAACTGACGCAAAAGAAGCAATTGAAGATAAGCAAAAACAAGACGCTTGGCACAAATCGGTTAACGACGCGCATTCACAAGCAGTTTTGCAAGGTCTTGGCTTGGTTGACGGGGCTGAAAAACCAGAAATGCCAGGTGAAAAGCCACAACCTAGAAAACCAGTTAAACCAAAAACCGACCTTTCTCAATTTGAACAAGAAGAGCAAGCTGAACCAGCAAAACCAGAAGAACAAGCTGAACCAGCAAAACTAGAAGAACAAACTGAACAGCCTGAGCAAGAAGAGCAGACTGAGCAAACTGAGCAAGCAGAACAAACAACTGGTGGCGTAACTAACAATGCAGCAGAGAATAACGAAGAAAAAGAAAATAAAAAACCTAAAAAATTTAACCGCAGACTTGTTATGACCATAACCACCAAAAAGAGGAGTTTGCTTTCTAGGTTAAAAAATATGTTTGCCAATAATGAGGAATCTTCAAAAATCCTTCTTACTACACCATATAAAACAAAAGTAAAAATTTTTGAATATGGCGACCATGCACCAATTAAATTGGATGATGAAGACATTGCAGACGAAAGTGCGTTTAACGAATATTTAGAAACTCTTCCAGAAGGTCAACGAACAGAAGTTAAAAGAACAGTTCACCAATATTTAAAGAACAGAAAATTAACCCTTACTGACAACAAAAATGGTGACACAGCTGCCAGCGAAGAAACTGAAGAAGAAGACTTAAACAAATAAATTTAAAAATTAAAGGGCATAACGCCCTTTTTTTTGTTGTTTGTTTGATTTTCATATTTTTTAATCGTATTTGCTGTGCTTTATAAGGCGATATTGTTTTCTATCGTAGTCAATTATGCCATCGCGTTTAAGTTTGCTAAGTTCGTTTGACATCGCACTTCTGTCCACCGACAAATAATTGGCAAGTTCGGTCACATTAAACGGAATTTCGAAATAACTGGACTTTGCACGCTCGCTCATAAGGCTGAAATACGACAGCAATTTGTCGCGCGTGCTTTTTTGCGACATGTGGATAAGTTTATCCATAAGGTCTTTGTTGGTTTCCGCCACCGCTTGCATAAGGTTTTTAATAACTTGGTCGTGCCGCTTACACCTATTTTCGCACTGGCGGGTCAACCTAAACCTGTCCATAAATAACACCAAACACTTTTCCTTTGCCAACAAGCTGTCTTTGTACACCTCATCACCCGCAAAAGCCGACTCCAACCCAAACACCTCGCCCTTTTTTACCTGCATCAAAATTGACACATTTCCAATGGTGTCCAAATTCTCCACATTAGCCGAACCTTTGACCATCAACACCACATCTTGTATGGGTTGACCTTGTTCGACAATATATTCATTTTTGGCAAAATTTTTAAACCGAGTTTTGAAGCAAAACATCATCGCTTGACATTCTTGTTCGCTTGCGTCTTTAAAAATTTTTGTGGCTTTTAAATCCGAAAAATGTTCCAAATTTCCCCCATTTTGTTGTAAAAACAACACTTTTTCTACAATCATTATAGTATAATGTGAGTGGATTTGTCAAAGGAATGAACAACATTTCTGGTAACAAATTCAAAAAAAAGGAGTTATATCCAAGTCGAGCCTTCGTAAGTGTAGACGGATATAAATTCTCAATAATTTGCAAACTTCATTGATTTTCTTCCTTTGTGAAAACACAAACGAAGTTAACTTGACAACCGCTTGCTTTGTTGCCAATGCATTGTCAAAAATCAATCGTTTGCAAGTTAAGTTCCCGCTACGCTGGGAACAAATCAATTACATTTTCAAATTAAAAGGAGAAATTATGATAGTAATTAAACGTAGTGGCGAGAAAGTTGCCTTTGACCCAAACAAAATCTTTTCTGCAGTAAGCAGAGCAAATCAGTCGACTGACAACCCAAATTTGCAACTTAGTGAGGCACAAATTCACGCAATAACCGACCAAGTGACCAAGGAATGTGAAATGCTTGGCAGAGCACCTAGCGTGGAAGAAATTCAAGACATGGTGCAGCAAGCCATTATGAAGCAAAATAATTATACAATTTTGCATAATTACATCATTTATAGATACGAGCATAACCTTGCAAGACAAGCCAACACAACTGATAAACAAATTTTGTCGCTTATTGATTGCCGCAACGAAGATGTTAAGCAAGAAAACAGCAACAAAAACCCAGTTGTAAACAGTGTTCAGCGTGACTACATGGCGGGCGAAGTGAGCAAAGACCTTACAAAGCGTATTCTTTTGCCAGAACACATTTGGAAGGCGCACGAAGAAGGTTTAATACACTTCCACGATGCTGACTATTACGCGCAGCGCATGCACAACTGCGACCTTGTTAACCTTGAAGATATGTTGCAAAACGGCACTGTTATTTCTGGCACGATGATTGACCGGCCACATTCATTTTCAACTGCGTGCAACATTGCCACCCAAATTGTTGCGCAAGTTGCATCAAACCAATACGGCGGTCAAAGTATAAGCATGGCGCACCTTGCCCCATTTGTTGATGTAAGCCGCCAACGCATCCGCAAAGAAGTTGAAAAAGAACTTAAAATGGCAACTGGCAAAGTTGACGAAAATGTCCTTAACAAAATTGTTGAAAAACGCGTGCGTGAAGAAATAAATCGCGGTGTGCAAACCATACAATACCAAATCATCACCCTTATGACCACCAATGGCCAAGCACCTTTCTTAACCGAGTTCTTGTATCTTGGTGAGGCAAAAAACCAGCGCGAAAAAGACGACCTTGCAATGATTATTGAAGAGACTCTTGAACAGCGTTATCAAGGCGTTAAAAACGAAAAGGGCGTGTATATCACCCCTGCCTTCCCAAAAATTATCTACGTTTTGGAAGAAGACAACATTCATGAAGACAGCAAGTATTATTACCTTACCAAACTTGCAGCAAAATGCACAGCAAAACGCCTTGTGCCAGACTATATCAGCGAAAAGAAGATGAAAGAGCTTAAAGAAGGCAATTGTTTCCCAGTTATGGGTTGCAGAAGCAATCTTGCCCCTTGGAAGGACGAAAACGGCAACTACAAATTCTACGGCCGTTTCAACCAAGGCGTGGTTACAATCAACCTTCCTGACGTTGCACTTTCAAGCGGCGGGGATTTAAAAACTTTCTGGAAAATCTTCGACGAACGCTTGCAACTTTGCTTTGAAGCGCTTATGTGCAGACACAATCGCTTGAAAGGTACAACCAGCAATGTTGCCCCAATTTTGTGGCAGCATGGTGCAATTGCTAGGTTAAAACCGGGCGAAAAGATTGACAAACTTTTGTACGGCGGATATTCCTCCATTTCGCTTGGATACGCTGGGCTTTATGAATGCGTTAAATATTTAACTGGCAAATCTATGACCGACCCAGAGGCTACTCCACTTGCACTTGAAATTATGAAACACATGAACGAGGCTTGCAACCGCTGGAAAAAGGAAACAAATATCGGCTTTGCAATTTATGGCACTCCACTTGAAAGCACAACTTACAAGTTTGCAAAAAGTTTGCAACGCAGATTTGGCATCATCCCTGGCATAACCGACAAAAATTACATAACCAACAGCTACCATGTACACGTAACCGAACCTATCAGCGCATTTGATAAACTTAAATTTGAAAGCCAGTTCCAAGCACTTTCAACTGGCGGGGCTATAAGCTATGTTGAAGTTCCTAATATGCAAGACAATTTGGAAGCCGTTTTGCAAGTTATAAAGTTTATTTACGACAACATTATGTATGCTGAACTTAACACCAAGTCGGATTACTGCCATGTTTGTGGCTATGACGGCGAAATTCAAATTGAAGAAGATAAAGACGGCATATTAATTTGGAAATGTCCAAATTGCGGCAATACCGACCAAACCAAGATGAATGTTGCCCGCCGCACTTGTGGATATATCGGCAGCCAGTTCTGGAACCAAGGCCGCACGCAAGAAATAAGAGACAGGGTGCTCCATCTTTAAAATCGCTTGTTAGTTAAATTAGTTACGAGTGGGATGCAACGGGTTGTGGGTTCACTAAGGTGCTACGCAAAATCGTTCACCCGCAATCCATTGCATCCCAATTGCTAACGTACTTTAATCAAACTGCGCTCTGGGGGCGCGGGTCGAACGAGAAAGATTTAAAAGGAAAGTCGTTCGTGCACAATCACCAACGCACAAAGTCACAATAACCCAATCAAACTGCACTCAAAGTTCTAGGGTAAGGCAAGTAAGTTCTAAAAGGATAAATTTAAAAAGTGGTGCGTAAACCAACCTATTAAGATTTTAACTATTAAAAGTAAAATTTTGTTAAAAAAAATTTTGTGTAAAAAGAGGATTGCTTATGAATTATGGTAACATAAAATTTAATGATATTGCTGATGGCGAAGGGGTGCGTGTAAGTCTGTTTGTTAGCGGCTGCACTCACCACTGCCCGCAGTGTTTTAATCAAGAGACATGGGACTTTAATTATGGCAAACCTTTTACAAAAGAGGTTGAAGATAAAATTATTGCCGCACTTAAACCCGACTATATTAACGGCTTGACGCTGCTGGGTGGCGAGCCAATGGAAGTTGTAAATCAGCAAGCGTTGTTGCCATTTGTTAAGCGAGTTAAACAGCTGTATCCAAACAAAACAATTTGGTGCTACACTGGATATTTGCTTGACGAAGAATTGCAAAAACCAAGTCGCGCTTACAACAAAAACATTACGCCAGAAATTTTAAAGTATTTTGACATTATGGTTGACGGCGAATTTAAATATCAACTTAAAGACATCACCCTGCGCTTTAAGGGCAGCAGTAATCAACGAGTTATTGACGTGCCAGCAACATTAAAAAGCGGCAAAATTGTGTTAAGCCCACTAAACGAAAAACGCAGCAAAGCTTTTAAAGATTTTGATACAGAAACAACCGCTGCACGCGCTTTATAAAAAACAAAAACTCATAAAAATTGCAAAATTTATGAGTTTTTTTAATAAAAACATCATTTTATTAAAGTCTCTTAAATTTCAATTTATTTTCATTTATCATCTATTCTATTTCAATTATTTCTAAATCATTTGGAACAATAATTTTGCCTTTAAAGTATTTTTGAGCTTCATTTGTGTAAAGGCTTTTTCTGTTGTCCCCATGACTATCTTCTGTATGATATAGGATCAAATTTTTAATTTTCAATTTGTTCATTGTTTCGCTTACGCTCTTTGTTGAAGAGTGGTGTTTTTCATAAGCATGAAAAATATTTTCTTCTGCTTCCAAGCAAAAAGCTTCGTGCATAGCATAATCATAGCCAATAAATTTATCATAGAGATTTGGATTTAGTGTTTCATCTCCCATAAAGGCAAATCTTTTGTTGTTTAAAACGCAAGTAAAACCAAATTGCTTTGTGCCTTTTGCGTGTATGTCAAAGAAAGTATATTCAACTCCATTTATCATGTATTTATCATTATCTTGCAAAACTTTAAAATCTACAACACTATAAATAGCATCCATAAGTTTATCGGGCAAAATTTGTTTAGAAACAACCTTTATAGCTTCAAAAACCACATCATTACAGTAAATGTTGATTTTATCTTTAATGAGTCCATGCATGGCGTCCCGGCTAATCTTTTTGAAAAGCCAAAATAAGCCTAATATATGGTCAGTGTGACTGTGCGAAATAAAAATATGTTTAATTGTTTTGTAGTCTATGTTAGATTGCTTTAATCTTCTTATTATTTCAATGCTGCCGCCCGTATCAACCAAAAAATTTTGGTTATTATTCTCAACAACAAAACAAGTGTTATATAAATCAAGTGTTCCGCCGTTGCCCGTGCCAAGCATAATTATTTTACTCATAATTTCTCCTTTTAAGCGTGCGCGATGTTTGATTGGGTTATTGTGACTTTGCGCGTTTGGTGTTGCGCACTCACGACTTTAATCTATCCTTTTAAAACCCGCTTGCTCCACCCCAGAACCTGGTGTGCAGTTTGATTGAAGTGCATTAGCAATTGGCATGCATTAGGTTGCGGGTGAACGATTTTAAAATTTATCCTTATAAGACATACTTATCTAGCCCGCACTCCCAAAGCGCAGTTTGATTAAAGTACATTAGCTATTGGGGATAAAAGTGTTATGCGTGAACGACTTAAATCTATCCTTTTAAACCCCTCTTGCTCCACCCTAGGACCTTGCGCGCAGTTTGATTGGGTTATTGTGCTTTTGTGCGTTGGGTGTTGTACACTCACGACTTTGCGTAGCACCTAAGTGAGTGTGCAATTCCCAACACACACCTAAACAAACCCCAACTAACAAGCGCTACCAATCATTTTTGCCATTCCCTTCAATCTTAACATCGTCATAAAATTTTAGATATTGCTCCCTTTGTTTGTTTTCCAAAACGGGTGCAACTCTTTTTGCCGTTATCACTTTTTTGTGTTTTGATTTTGGCAATTTTTTAAGAACTTTGACTTTCATTTTTCTTCCTCTTTCGCTTTTTAACAACAATCACTGCAACTACGCACAAAACCGCACAAACCAGCAGTCCAACCCCCAAGCACACCAAAATCCAGTTAGCGCGATTTGCCATAATAAAGTAAACGGTAATAGTTTGCTGTATGTCGGTAAAAATCCAAGTGTGATAAAATTTTCCGTCTTTCTGCTCGATTATGTCCGCGTTGGAATGCTCTCTTTTTGTGTCGGCAATCATGGTGTAGCGGATTTCGTTGTGATTTTCCACGCCTTCAAACAGCGGGTTTGTTAAAACATTGCTTACCACCAGATAATAGATTTGTTCCAGTTTTGGATTTGACAAAATTGTGTAGCCAGTTTGAAATACTTTTGTGTAAAAGAAATGCTTTTCCTGCTTTAATTCGGCCGAATTTTTTGTGCTTAAATTGTAAAATTTGTTAAAGATTTTTTGTTCTTTAAACCACAACGCCGCCACAAAAGTCTGTTCATCGTCAAGCAATTGCGTTTGCAAAATTTTTATGTCGTTTCTGTAAATTAGATTGTTTGGCTCTAAAACAAAACTGGTTTTTTGCCGTTGCAGTTCTTCTTGCAGCGCGCTTATAATACAACTTTGCATGGCGGCATAATCTTCTTCAAACCCGCCCTTAAAAACCGTCACGTAAAAATTTTGCACAATTGAATCATCATCGTTATACACCATTTCCACCCGCGTGGTGGTGTTTAAAATTTTAGTTGCATTTTGGCTATCATCTAATTTATCCGCAACCAAATTTTGTTGCGCTCCTAAACTTAATTTTGAATTTGCAAAAACAAAATTATCGCCCAAAAAACTTTTGCCAACAAACGCACAAAAAGATATGGTTGACAACAACACAACAATTAGTATTGAAATTTTTTTAGCAAACTTTACCATATCTTAGTATATTTTTACCACCTTTTTAATATGATTTTATAATTTTTTGCAATTTTAATTTGTTGTTAATTTTACAGGTTTTTATTAAAAATTAAAAGTTTTAGCCAAAATTTAACGATTTTTTGCGTTTTTTTGTTAATTTTTTGTAATTTTTAACAAAACTTTGCAAAAATTTAAATTTGCTAAAACTTAAAATTTTATTCTTGTGTATCGTTTGGTTGCTCGTTAGTTTCGTTTGTTTCAACCGCAACATTTTGCGCATCTAAATTCTGTTCGGCTTGTGAATTTTCGGTTTCAGACACTGGTTCTTCATCTTCCTGTCTATCCACAATCGCCACACTTACAACCTTGTCATTTTCTGCCACCTTCATAAGCCTTACGCCCAAACTTGTGCGGCTTACCAAGTTGATGCTGTCCGCGTGTGTGCGAATCATAACGCCCTCGCCCGAAATTGCCAAAATATCATTATCTGTGGTAACTGGGCGCATGCAAACCACCTTGCCCGTTTTTTCGTTAAACACGCCGGCCTTTATACCTTTGCCGCGCCTTGACTGCAAGCGATAATCTTCCGGATTGCTGCGCTTTGCATAACCCTTTTCGGTCACGGTTAAAATGTCCATATCTTTGTTAAGCACAATCATGTTAATAAGGTTTTCGCCCTTTTCCATCTTCATGCTGCGCACACCATGCGATGCTCTGCCCATTGGGCGAACATTTGCCTCGTTAAAGCGCAAGCATTTGCCGTTGTCGCTTGCCAAAAGCAGCTCGTCACCCGCGTGAACAATTGCCGCACTTATCAAGCTGTCGCCTTCCAAAAGTTTGATTGCAATTTTGCCATTTTTGCGGATGTTTTCGTATTCAGTAAGCGGCGTCTTTTTAACAATGCCTTGCCGTGTTGCAAGCATCAAGTACGCATCATCGCTATGCTCAAATTTAAGAATTGTGTTGATTTTTTCATCCGCTTCAAGCGGCAACAAATTTATAAGCGCGCGGCCTTTGGTCTGTCTGCCCGCCTCTGGAATGTTGTACGCTTTAAGCACATACACCTTGCCAAAATCTGAGAAGAACATCAAATCGTCATGGCTGTTGAAGGCGTACATATCAATAACAAAATCTTCTTCCTTGGTCTTGTGCGCATTAACACCCCTGCCGCCCCTGTTTTGCGATTTATATTCGCTAACTGGCAAGCGTTTGATGTACCCTTGGTTGGTAAGCGAAACAATAACTTCGTGGCGTTCAATCAAGTCGCCAATGTCAATGTCGTCATAGTCAAGCACAATTTTTGACTTGCGCGGAGTTGGATATTTTGCCTTAATTTCCAACAACTCGGTTTTGATAATGTCGCTAACCTTTTGTGGATTTGCCAAAATGTCTTTAAGGTCGGCGATGGTGATTTCCAGCTCGTCCAACTCGTCTTTAAGTTTTTCCACTTCAAGCCCGGTTAAGCGGCTTAATTTCATTTCCAAAATGGCGTTTGCTTGGCGTTCGGACAAATCAAACACTTCTTGCAATTTGGCTTGCGCTGTGTTTTTGTCCGCGCTCTGTTTGATAATTTTTATAACTTCGTCAATGTTGTTGACCGCAATCACCAAGCCCTTGATAATATGTTCGCGCTCTTCCGCCTTGTTTAAGTCAAACTTTGTGCGGCGAGTAACCACTTCGCGTTGGAAATCTAGGTAGTAATAAATCATCTCTTGCAAATTAAGCACTTTTGGTTCTTTATTTACAAGCGCCAAAAAATTTATGCCGCTAGATAGTTGCAATTGGGTCATTTTAAACAAGTGATTTAACACTACATGTGGATTTGCATCCTTTTTAATTTCAATAACAATGCGCATGCCCTCGCGGCCCGATTCATCGCGAATGTCCGAAATGCCTTCAAGTCGCTTATCCTTAACCAAATCCGCAATCTGTTTAATAAGGCGGGCTTTGTTAACTTGGTAAGGAATTTCAGTGGCAATTATGCGCCAACGCTTGCCGTCATCGTAACTTTCTATGTCGGTTTTTGCACGCATAATAACCGCGCCATGCCCGGTGCGATAGGCTTGTTTAACCGCCGCATTGCCCAAGATTTCCGCCCCAGTTGGAAAATCTGGTGCAGGAATAATGTCCATAAGTTCGTCAATGGTTATGTTTGGATTGTCAATCATTGCAACAACCGCATCGATAACTTCATTAAGGTTGTGTGGCGGAATGTTGGTTGCCATACCAACCGCGATGCCGTCACTACCATTTACAAGCAAGTTTGGAAATCTGCTTGGCAAAACAACGGGCTGCAAAGTAGAGTTATCAAAGTTAGGGTAAAAGTCAACCGTATTTTTATCAATATCGCGCAACAATTCGTCCGCAATTTTGCTAAGCCTTGCCTCTGTGTAACGATAGGCCGCTGCTGGGTCACCATCCACACTACCAAAGTTGCCTTGCCCGTCAACAAGTGGCTCGTTTATAGTGAAATCTTGCGCCAATCTAACAAGCGCGTCATAAACCGAACTATCACCATGCGGATGATATTTACCCAAAACCTCACCCACAATTTTGGCGCATTTTCTGGTTGGCTTGTCGCTTGTAAGTCCAGTTTCGTTCATGCTGTAAAGTATGCGTCTATGCACTGGCTTTAACCCGTCCCTAACGTCCGGAATTGCGCGCGAAACATTAACCGCCATCGCGTAAGCAATAAACGATTTTTTCATCTCATGCTCAACATCAATGTCAATGTAATGCGTGTTATCTATCTTTTCAAAAACTGTTTTATTATCTTTCATGTGAAATTTCTCCTATATACTCTACACATCAAGGTCTTCAACCAAATTGGCGTTTTGCTCAATAAATTCACGCCTAATTTCTGGATTGTCGCCCATAAGCATTTCAAACACTTCGTTAACCGCAACCAAGTCGTTTATGGTCACACGTTTAAGTGTGCGAGTTTCTGGATTCATAGTAGTTTCCCAAAGCTGTTCGGCATTCATTTCACCCAAACCTTTGTAGCGCTGAACATTTTTGTCGTTTTCGTTTATGCCGGCACGGTCCTTTTCTTCTTCCGTGTAAAAGTACAAGGTCTGCTTGCCGCGCGTAATTTTGTAAAGTGGAGGCTGAGCAACATACACATGCCCTTCTTCCACCAATTTTGGCATGTATCTATAAAGGAAGGTGAGCATCAATATTTCAATATGGCTGCCATCGACATCGGCATCTGTCATAATAACAATTTTGTCATAGCGCAATTTGCTTGTGTCACAATTTTCGTGTATGCCGCAACCAAATGCGGTTATCATGGCATTTATTTCTTCGTTTTCAAGCGCACGCGCCAAACGCGTTTTTTCCACATTCAAAATTTTGCCGCGCAGTGGAAGTATGGCTTGGAAACGCCTATCCCTGCCCGACTTTGCCGTGCCGCCAGCCGAATCGCCCTCGACAATAAATATCTCACAATCCTTTGCATTGCGGCTTGAACAATCGGCAAGTTTGCCCGGCAGAGTGGAATTTTCAAGCGCGCTTTTACGCCTTGTTTCATCACGCGCATTTCTTGCCGCCTCACGTGCACGCTTGCCTGCCATACATTTGTTAACCAAATCTTTGCTTTCTTTTGGGTGTTCTTCCAAATAATCTTTAAACACCTCTTCCATGGCTTTGGCAGTGAATCCGCGGATTTCTTCTGTGCCAAGTTTGGTTTTGGTTTGCCCTTCAAACTGAGGCTCTTCCACCTTAACCGAAACAACCGCAATTATGCCTTCGCGCGTATCTTCCCCGCTAAACTTGTCCTTTTCCTTAATTATATTGTTGTTGACCGCGTAGTCGTTTATAATTTTAAGCAGACTAGACTTAAACCCGTCAAGGTGTTTGCCACCTTCTTCCGTGTTGATGTTGTTGCAATAGGTGTGGATATTTTCGTTATAACTATCCGTGTATTGAAAACTTATTTCAATTTCGGTTGTAGCATCCACGCTGTTGCCATTTTCGTCCTTGCGCTTGTATTTATACACCTTGTCAATGTAAATAGGCTCGGGGAAAATGCAGGTTTTGTTTGTTGTTAGGTCGGCAACAAACTCTTGTATGCCACCCATAAATCGATAACTATTTTCCTGTTGCTTACCCTCGCGCTCGTCTTTTAAATTGATTATAAGCCCTTTGTTTAAAAAGGCAATTTCGCGCAAACGCGATTTTAATATATCGTAATTAAATTCGGTTACTGGAAAAATTTCAAAGTCTGGCTTAAAGGTAATTTGCGTGCCAGTTTTGTCCGCTGTGCCAACCACTTCCAACCTTAGCGTTGGAACGCCGCGATGATACACTTGGTGATAGTGGTTGCCGTTTTGGAAAATGTCCAAAATAAGTGTTTCGCTAAGCGCATTAACCACACTTAAACCAACCCCGTGCAAGCCGCCCGAAATTTTGTATCCGCCACCGCCAAATTTGCCACCCGCGTGCAATTTGGTAAGCACAAGTTCGGCCGCGCTAATACCCTCTTTTTCGTGTATGCCGGTTGGGATACCGCGCCCGTTATCAAGCACGCTTACCGAACCATCTTCAAGAATTGTTACGCTTATTTCGTTGCAGTATCCAGCCAACGCCTCGTCAATCGAGTTGTCCACAATTTCGGTAACCAGATGATGAAGTCCGCGCTCGTCCGTGCTGCCAATGTACATACCCGGGCGTTTGCGCACTGGCTCCAACCCTTCCAAAACTTGGATAGCTTCCGCCCCATAACTGCCAGTAACTTTTAAATCGTCAACCATGTAAAACTCCTTTTAAACTTTTTGATTGCCGTTAGCCAAATTGGTTTTGTTTCAAACAATAAAATTAACAAAATTTTTTGGCTAAAATAAAAAAATATATATTATATATTTATATATAATATATTTTACCAAAAACCAAAATTTAAATCAACTAATTTAAACGGTATTTTTTGCTTTTATTTGGCTTGTTTTAACAATTTTTTAAGCGGCGAATTTATTTTAATATTTGCAAAATAAAAAAAGGCGGTTAGGCCTTTGATTTTTGTTTTATAAGTGGAACATTTGAACCCTTTTTTACAAGGTTTGTGGCTTGCACGCCGTTTGACTGAATAAGGGCAAATTCGCACCCAAAAATGTTTGCCACATCAATGATGTTGTTAAGCATTTTGTCTTCCAACAATTTTTGATAGCTTGCATCCTTTTCCACTTCAAGCGCGGCGGAAATTAAATCGTACACGGTTATAAGCCAACTACCCACGCCGTTGTCCGCAACATTTGTGGATTTTTTATCCAATATTGCTTGATGCAAATTGTAATTTTCCTTTTGTTCAGCATTAAGCGGACCTTCGCCCTCATCAACCGCCAAATCGTTGATTTTAAGCCAGGCTTGATTGTGCTTTTTGGCATTTTTATAGAGTAAAAACAAAAGTTCGTTGGTCTTGTTTAAAATTGCAGCCGCGTATTGAGCCTCTTCCCCAACCAATTTTTTATGTTCATGGTATTGCCACGCGCCGTTTTTGGCATCATTAACCTGCTTTATTGCCTCCAACAGTTTGTCAATATTAACCACCCAATTATTTACGTCGTCCGTATTGTACATTTTTGCCCCCTAAACAATTGAAATTCTACCACACATATTTATACTTGTCAATACTAAATTTTGTTAAATTAGGTTAATATTTGTAAAATTTTGCAATATTTTGTGCGTTTTGCGTGAATTTTTTATGCAAATTGTTATTTTGATTAATTTTATTTTGTTTTTTAAAATTATTTCAAAAAAAACAAAAAGCGAACAAAAAAATACCCCTTAGGGTATTTTATGCCAAATCGTAAAGTTCTTGCATTTCTTTATTAATGTCTAGGCGTTGATATAGGTTTTCGCCTTTGGTAACGGATGTGTTGTTTTTAATAAAGCCAAAATCTTTATAGTCGTCAAACAAGGTTGGCGCGCTTAAATTCCAGTTGGCGTAAATTGTTTTTGGTTTGTCGGTTAAAAATGCACATAAAAGCGTGTTGGCAATAAGCAATGCCTCGCTTATCAAACACAGCACAGTGTTTATGCGGGATAAATTATTTTCCTTAAACAGCGTCCACGGAGTGGTTTCGTCAATAAACTTGTTGCAACGCGAAAACATTTCAAAAATTTTGTTGATTGCGCCGGTTGGATTTATGTCGTCCATGCAAGCAAAAACCTGCGCGCGGCAATCCATAATGTACGCCTTAAACTGCTGGTCTTGCTGGGTTAAATTTTCCGCCTTGTTTAGCACCCCGCCCAAATATTTTTGCACCATTCCACATGTGCGGCTAACAAGGTTGCCATATTCGTTTGACAGATTGGTGTTGTAACTGTTTAAGAAAAGCTCTTGATTGTATGGCCCATCCTGCCCAAAAATAATTTCCTTAATCAAAAACATCCTAACCGCATCCACCCCATAGCGGGCAACCAAAACGCGCGGGTCAACCACTTCTTTGCTGGCAACCGCCTTGGATTTGCTAAGCTTATCGTTGCCAAAAAGCAGCCAACCATGCCCAAAAATCTGTTTTGGAAGCGGCAAATCAAGCGCCATCAAAATTGCTGGCCAAATTATGGCATGGAAGCGCACAATCTCCTTGCCCACAACATGCACATCGCACGGCCAAAACTTTTTAAAGTCAGCATCTTCTTCGCCCAAATATCCAAGCGCGGAAAGATAGTTTGGCAGCGCATCAATCCAAACATAGATGGTGTGTTTGCTGTCAAAATCAACTGGTATGCCCCATTTCACGCTGGTGCGGCTTACACACAAATCTTTAAGCCCGGGCTTGATAAAGTTGTTTATCATTTCGTTGACGCGTGAGCGCGGACGCAAAAAGTTTGGATTGTCTTGATACAGCTTTAAAATTTTGTCTTGAAAATCGCTTAGGCGGAAAAAATATGCCTCTTCTTCCATTGGTTCAACTGGGCGGCCACAATCTGGGCAATTGCCGTTAACAAGCTGTTCTTCCGTCCAAAAACTTTCACACGGCGTGCAGTAAAGTCCCTTGTATTTAGACTTGTAAATGTAGCCGCTGTCGTACAATTTTTTAAATATTTTCTGCACGGTTTTAACATGATAGTCGTCTGTGGTGCGGATAAATTTATTGTAACTTATGTCAAGCAACTTCCACAAATTTTTTGTGTCGTCAATAACGGGTTGAAGATAACTAAGCTCGTCAACTCCATTTTCTTCCGCAATCTTTTGGATTTTCTGCCCGTGTTCGTCCGTGCCAGTTAAATAAAAAACTTCTTTGCCCGCCATACGATTAAAGCGCGCCAAACTGTCGCACAAAATTGTGGTGTAGCAATTGCCAAGTGTCAACTTGTTGCTTGGATAGTAAATTGGTGTGGTTATATAAAAAGTATTTTGCATTGTTCTCTCCTTTTAATTATTGCCGCAAACAAATAATTTTGCAGCGTGAAATGTAAGGTTAATTATGTATTAATCTGCGCTTGCATGCGCTAAAATAATTTCACCTAAAATTTAATATTTTTTTATAATTTTATCATTTTTTGATAGTTTTTAACGATTTTTTTATTATTTTTTTAATTTTTACCAAAAAGAAACAAAATCTAAATTTTGCGCATCAAGTATTTGGAATTAAATCTATAATAATTTTTCACACAAATATTATATCACAAAATATCAATTCTGCAAACTAAATTTTGTTGGTTTAAAATATTTTGCATATTTGTTTTTGCTTTATGTTTTTTTATTTAATCGCATCCCTTATATAATTTTGTGCTTAAATGCAAAATTAAAAAAGTGCAATTAACTTGCACAATCTTTAAAAGATAAAAATTTACACAATTTTAAATAGTATTAAATTGTTCGATTTTTAAATGTAATGGCATCTATTTTTTTGGTTTTGGCACAAGCATCCAAATCATGCCTACCGCCACAATTAACGAAATTATACTCATACCCCACCTCTGATATGATTTTACCACCAAAACACCAACTTGTCAATACCTAAATTAAAAATTTATTGTTTACTAAAAAACCAATCAATTGCGGTGGATAAAATTGTTTTGCCAAGTTTTACAATTTGTTTTTTATCGCCAATAAGTGTAGCCAAAATTTGGTTTTGCAAATTGTTTTCAAAAATATATTTGCCAATTATATGAAACATATCATATCCGTCATATTCGCTTGTGACAATTTTGTTTATGTTGTTTAGTTTGTTTACATCAAAATTTTTGTGTGGCTTTACCCTTTGCGCAAGTTTTTGCCAACTATCATCCGTCCACGCCAAAGATACGCCGTCTAAGTAATTTGCAAAACTTTCGTCCAGCCAAACAACCCGCTCAATTTTATATTTTTCGTATATCAATTTACTAAACATCAAATGCACAGTTTCATGTGCAATTGTACCCATTCGCCTATTCAATTCAACATGGTCTTTTCCGTCCGCAAAAACTTGAATTTCGTCATTGTAATAGCAACCGCTAACCCAAGGCTCAACGGGGTCGGAAGTAAATTGTTTTATGTAGCTTACAAACTCTTCCCTATCCAAAAAAATTGACGCTTTAATTTGTGGAATATCCCCCATTTTGCAGCCAAAAACCTTGCAATACTCGCGCTTCTTTTTTGTAGCATAATCCACGCCATTTTTAACAATTTGTTCAATCCCTTTTGGAAAGCGAACAAGATAATTTGCATTTTCAATTTTTTCCATTTTATCTTCCTATTTTATCTTGCGGTGTTCTATTTGTCAAACTAAAATTTTAATCAAACATATTTAAATTTTTTATTAGATATGCCATATAGTGTTTGCTGTCAAATTCTAGTTTTATTTGGCAAACCAGAATCCTAATCAAACATGTTAAGATTTTTAATAAGATATGCCATGTAATGTTTGCTGTCGAATTCTAGTTTGTATTTATCAAACTTAACCTTTGGATAATGCTCTGGATGCGGATTTCTAAACTTCTTTTTGACTAAAACCTTAAAACCCTTTTCCCTTAAATACTCATCAATGTATCGATAATGCACGCAAGGGTCTTCCCAAATATCAAACAAAATGAAATATTTTGCGCGCACATCCATTATGCGGTGAAAAAGTGTTTCAAAATGGTTGCCAAAATTTTGTGCCTCGCCAAGTGTAAGCATCGCCAAACACAAGTCGTATTTTTTGCGTATGCACGAACGGCACATATCAAGTTCAATAATATTCATCCTTTCGCTGCCAATGGTGGATTGAAGCGGATTTTTTTTGCGATTGTCACCCGGGTAAATTATCGCATCCAGTTCGGCGTTTGGGAAATATTTAAGCAAAATACTGGCAGAATTTTTTCCGCTGCCCGCATCAATCATCTTTTTAATTTCTTCACCTTTAAGCTTTTTGATAAGTTTTTTAACTGCCTTATCTTGCACCAGATGCCCAGTGTTAACCAAATGTTCCAAAATTTCTCCTTTTAACTTACCCGCACAATACAAATTATATCTATCCGCGCGCGATTTTGTTAACCAGCCCCATATCCACCTTGCCTGCATACTCGGCTTTAAAGTGTTTCATAACCGCAGGTAGGCTTTTGTCTGGCAGTGTATCAATTATTGCCTTAATTTCCGCCTCGCTTAACATTTGTGGCAGATATTTATTTAAAATGTTCTTTTGCTTTTCAATATTTTCCGCCTCGGTGTTGTTGCCAACCTTGATGTAGTTTTCCTTTTCTTCGGTCAACTCTTTAATGGTCTTTTGCAAAATTTGAATAACATCGTTGTCGGTTTGCACCTTGCCGTCCTTTTTAAGTTCAATGCTGTTTAACAGCACCTTGTTCATAACCACGCCATAAATTGCGCGCGCCACACTATCATGCTCTTTCATCGCTTGGATGTTATCTTTTTTAATTTGTTCACTTAACATATTAACTCCTTTTAATTTTTTATTGGAAATTTTTTAACTAGGTTACAATATTACTCTTTAAACACATCGTTGATGTCGTCCGCCTCGGTTGGAGTAAGCACCGCCTTATCCTGCACCTTTGAGGTGTTTTTGGTGTAGCGATTATCTTTGTTAGGCTCATAGAATTGGGTAAATTCACTCTTCCACTTAATTGGAATTGTGCCGCGTGGACCATTGCGGTGTTTTGCAATAACAAGGCTGTAATCAATTGCGTCGTCATCGCTGCTTGATTGCTCTTGCCCCTCGGCAGCTTGGTCGGATATAAACATAACAATATCCGCGTCTTGTTCAATGCTACCACTTTCACGCAAATCACTAAGTTGCGGGGTGTGGTCGGCACGCTTTTCACTTTCACGGTTAAGCTGGCTAAGCAAAAGTATTGGCACGCCAAGTTCGCGCGCGGCAAGTTTGATGTTGCGGGTTAAATCTGCCACTTCTTGTTGACGATTGCCGTCTTTAGATTGCTTTTCCGCCTTCATAAGTTGAAGGTAGTCGATAATAACCATATCCAGCCCAGATTTTGCTTTAAGCCGTCTGCAACGCGACAAAATGTCGGCTGGTTTAATTGAAGTTGTGTCATCAATATATATGTTGCTGTCTTCCAAAATCTTTTTGGTTTCCAGCATGGTTGACCAAATGCTGTTGTCTTTTGTTCCGCCTTTAACATAGTCCATAGGCACGCGCCCGGTTGAACACAAAAAGCGTTGGGCAACTTGCAGGGCACTCATTTCCAAGTCGAACATGGCAACCGTCTTTTTGTATTTAAGCGCAGCGTTAACCGCGAAGTTGACTGCCAGCGTGGTTTTACCAATACCCGGGCGCGCGGCAATGATAATAAGTTCGCCCGGCTTAAATCCGTTTGTTATGCGGTCAAGGGTTGGAAAGCCGACCTTAATGCCTAAATTGTAGTTAGGGTCTGCCGACACCTTTTCCATCAAATCCACAACCTCGTTTACGCCCGCGCTTATGTGCTGCAACATGTTGTTTTGCTTGGATTGCGAAATTTTAAAAATCCCATCCTCAGCAAAATTAAGCACATCTTCCGCATCCGCATTTTCAAATGCCTTGTTTATGGTTGCTTGGCTTACATCAATTATCTGCCTAAGCACGCTGTCCGCTTTGATGATTTGGTAATAGTTTTTGTAGTTTGCCGCACTTGGCACATAGTTGGTTAAATCGGTTAAATAACTAAGCCCGCCAACTTCTTCCAACTCGCCATTATTTTCAAGCCGATTGCTTACCGTGATATAGTCCACCGCAATGTCGCGCAGATAGTTGTCATACATCGCTTGATAAATTTTTTGGTGCGATTGGCTGTAAAAATCCGCACTTGTTAACATTGGAAAAATGTCCGCGCACGCATCTTGCGAAATAAATAAACATCCCAACAAACTTTGTTCCGCCTCCAAATTATTTGGCATAATCCTTGCTTTTGAAGCCATAATTCCTCCCAGTATATTTACAACCATTTTACAACAAAATAATTTTTTTGTAAATTAAAAAAGGGCAAGTTAATCAAATTGCCCAATTGTATTTTTGTTTGGATTTTTTGTGCAAATAAACCGCTTGCGATTTTTGGGTGTAGAATTATTTAAATACATCGCGGGATTTGCCAAGGCGTTCGCGTTCGGCTTTTTGTTTTTCCCTATGGCGGACAATTAATTCTTCTATGCCAACAACAATTAAAAACACTGCCAAATAAATCAAAATATACGCCCAAGATGCGGTAATTTTTTTGCGCATAAGATAACTGAACACCAGCAAAAACGGCAGGCAAGCGATAACGGTAATTGAAATGCGCTTTGCAACCTTAATAAAATTATGAACGTCAATATTGTTGTTATTTTTTAACATAAAAATATTATATCACAAAACAAAAAATAAATCAAATAAAATATCTACAAATTAAATTAAAAATTAATTTATAAAAAATCAAAAAATGTAATAAAATAAAATAAATTATCAAATAAAAATAATTAATAATATATTAAATTGTTGATTAAATATTTTTTAATAAATAAAACAACTAATACTAGACAAATAATTAAAATTATAAATTAACTAGTCATTAGCATATTTAATTTAATTAAGGAAATAAAATTAAACCATAATTAATAATAAGAAAATAATTAAAATAATATTAATTAAACAAAAGAAATTAATCTTAAATTAATCAATAAAATTGTTTTTTCTCAATATTTAATAAGATATTTCAATATATAAATAATAAAAGGATTTAAATAAAATGTCAAAAAATAGCAAATAGGTTTTTGCTATTTCTTGGTTAATTATTGATTAGTGATTTTGCTATTTTCAACTATTCGCTATTTATAAATTTTCTTTTTATTGATAAATTAATTTATTTATTTTTTATTGTTATTTGGTTATTTTTTTGGTTATTTTTTTGGTTATTTTTTTGGTTATTTTTTTGGTTATTTTTTTGGTTATTTTTTTGGTTATTTTTTTGG
>CANRIT010000007.1 GCA_947630745.1 uncultured Clostridia bacterium | reverse complement strand
CAAACTAGATTTCTTATTCGCTTGCTGCAGGCTATTTTACCCCAGTAAGTTTTTCCGCAAGCAGCAAACTTAAACAGCGGTTTGGCAGATTTGCATACTTTTTGTACGCGTTTAAAATTTTGTTTAAATCAAAATATCTGCCGCTCACAATCACATATGGCGAAAATAGGTACAATGGAAAAGTTGCATTTATCCTGCTTATGAATGGTACAAGTGTGGCTGGCTTTAAAATCAACAAAGGTGAAGACCTTGCCAACAACAGCGTGAAGTTGGCGATAGTGGAGGGGGGTAACCCTATTGCAACATTTTTTAGATTTATAAAGATGTTTTTGTTTGGCATAAAATCAGTAACTAAAAGCAAAAAAGTTATTGTTGCCGACATAGATAATTGTGAAATAAAAAATCATTCCAACGAAGCGTTTGCAGTTGACGGCGAGCGGGAAGAATTTTTAACAAAAACCATCTCAGTCACCAACCAAATCACCTTTATAACCTTATAAGCCTAACGGCTTATTTTTTTTGTTGTTTTTGCAGTTTTTTCCATTTAGATATTGAAATAAATGCATAAATAAATTCATAAATTCCACCAATCAAAAATATTAAACCACTAATTTCTCCCCAGCTTGCTTGAACAATCCAAAGCACCATAAACGAAATTTCATATATAATTGTGCAAACAAATTGCAAAATGCTACGCCTATAACAAAAATAGCAACTTAACAAATAGGTGATAGTTGGAATTGCATTCAAAATTGGTAAAGCGCTATTTATTTTGTATAAAAATAATGAATATAATATCCCTAAAACTATTGATATTACTATTAAAACAACAATTTCTAAGTTGTTGGTATTTGACACTTCAACTTGCTTATTTATTAAGTGCTTATTCCATTCAAAAATAGTTATTATGTGCAAAACAATTATAATGCACGATAGGATAATCTCACCAAAAAATGCTTGTTTTATGCAAACATAGATATAAACAGCATAACTTAAAATTTCAAACACAAAACTGCCAATTTTGGCATCGGACAAAGCTTGTGATGAAAACAAACCCAACACTGTGCTAAGCCAAATCATCCAAGTTAATACAGACGAATTAAATATCGCCAAAACAGTTGCTGCAACAATTGCCAAAATTGTAATTATATTTGATGGTTTAAAAATTTTTTTCACACAAAAATTCTATCACAAAATAAAATTATTGTCAATTTATTAAAGTTAGTCATGTGCAAAATAAACCAAGCATATGTTAAATTATGAGTTTGTCCGAGGTTAAACTTAACACCGATTGCGTGGTTAAAGAGATTAATATTGCAGACGAAAAAACCAAAATTCGCCTTATGGAATTGGGTCTTATTTTAGGCACAAAATTAAGAGTGGAAAACAAAAGCGTGCTTAAACAGACCATGCTTGTTGTTTTTAATTCGTCTGTGTTTACAATAAAAACCGATGTGGCAAATGGGATAATAATAAACTATGCGTAAACTACTTTTAATTGGCAACCCAAATGTTGGCAAAACCACGCTTTTTAACAGTTTAACCAAGTCGCACGAACACACTGGCAACTTCCATGGAGTGACTGTTGAAGAAAAAGGAAAACTTGTAAATTTGGATGGGGAGGGGTGGTATATTGTCGACCTGCCCGGGCTATATAGTTTGCTACCTTTTTCTTTTGAAGAAGAAATAAGCAAAAACGCAATTTTAAACAACAAAGATTTAAACCTTGTTGTGTGTGACGCCAGCAGTTTAAGGCGCAATTTATATTTGTGCTTGCAACTTAAAGAACTTAATATAAATTTTAAAATTTTAATCAACAACTATAGCTATTTTAAAAAGCATAACAACAGCATAAATATTAGTGAATTAAACAGATTTTTTGATGCTGAAATTGTTGATGCAAAAAAATGTAGATTTGATAAAAATTTTTTAAAATTTAAAAAAATTGGGCTAAATTTAACCTATTTAGCACAAATTTTAGCAAAAATTAAAGAAAAAATTAAAAAATCTGATAGTGAAATAATCGCGGCATTAAACGGAAATTTTGCTGGATTTAATCCACAAGAAACCGACATTATAAAAGCCGAACTACCCGCACTAATTCAAGCGCGATACAACTTTATTGATAGCATAATAAAAAGTGTGGTTGTTCTAAATAAAAACTATGTTTATGGTAAAAGCAAACTAGATAAAATTTTACTTAAGCCACCCATTATGTTTGCTGGGTTTTTGGCTGTGTTTTTTGCATCAATCTATTTTATATTTTTCTTAATCGGACCATTTTTAAGCGATACCCTGGTGGGTATATTAAATTTTTTGCTTATAAGCCCAATTAACAACTTTTTATACTCGGCAGCAAACAACATTTGGATAATACAATTTTTTAGTGAGGGGGTATTTTCTTCAATCAACACCGTGCTTACATTTTTGCCGCAAGTATGTTTGTTGTTTTTGTTTTTAACCATACTTGAAGACAGCGGGCTAATTTCACGCATGGCGTATGTTATGGACGACTTTTTAACAAAACTTGGGCTTAACGGCAAGGCAATTTACATCATCCTTATGGGGCTAGGGTGCAATACCATGAGCACGCTGATATCGCGCAACATGAGTGAAAAAAATTTAAAAATTAAATGTGCCCTTATAAACCCGTTTGTTAGTTGTATGGCGCGCCTTCCAGTCTATGTGCTTGTTGCGTCAGCGTTCTTTGGCAATTTAACTTATTTTGTTGTGGTTGGGTTGTATCTGCTTGGGCTTTTAATCGCGCTAATTATGGCGTTAATCTTAAACAAGACCATATTAAAAACCAAGTCCAACAATATGCTGCTTGAATTTCCACCTCTGCGCAATTTGGACATCAAACACATCGGCGTAGTTGTCAAAACCAACGCGGTCGATTTTACAAAGCGCGTGTTCGGCGTGGTGGTGTCGGTGGGGGTAATAGTTTGGATACTAACTCACACCAACTTTAAATTTGCCTACACCCAGCAAATAAGCGAAAGCATAATGTTTTTCCTTGCCGACAAAATTGCCCCGCTTTTTGCCCCAATCGGGCTTAACAGCGCGGGTGTGGTGTGCGCGCTTATTGTTGGCATTATGGCAAAAGAACTTGTTGTTTCCACGCTATCAATCACAAACAACGCCCAAACCAATTCTGCGCTAATTTCCAGCCTAACACTGGCCGCAAGCCCAGTGCATTTCACATCCGCCAGCGCGGTGTCGTTTTTGGTGTTTATTTTGCTTTACTGCCCGTGCATATCCAACATCGCCGTCTTAAGAAAGGAAGTAGGTGGCTTTTACACCGCATTTTCAATAGTGAGTCAACTTACAATTGCGTACTTGACCAGTTTTGTGTTTTATCAATCCATTTTGCACGGCATAAAATTTGCCGCCATCGCGCTAATCATAATCTTTGTCATACTTCTAAGCATAATTTACCTAACAAAAAGGATTAAGCAACACAAATGCTTAACCTGTAATAAATGCAAAAGATAAAATCTGCAATTCAATAGGGTAGTAAAACCTTAACCCAAAATTCCGTTTTCGCTCAATTTGTCTTGAAGGGATTCAATTTCATCCAATAAATACGCATATTTTTCCCTTAAATTCCTTAAAAGGCTTTTTGTTTGCGCATTTTCGCCAACATAACAACTTATATTGGATTTTGACAGCATAGTCTTATCATACAACGCTTGAATAGAATCAAAAAACTCATATTCATCAATCTCGCTATCTCTAAATTGATTTTTCACTTCTTTGCAATCTTGTCGCAATTTTTTAAAATTGTTTACTTCAGCCACAACTTCGCTGTAAGAAACAATAATATCCACATCAGTTTCTTCCATAAATTTTCTCCTTATAATTTTATATTTTTATCATTATTTGTGATAAACATTAACCAAAATTTTTTGAATTTTTTGTGATAAACTTTCACATTTCTCATCAAGGCTAATTAAAAGTTGTTTTGTTTCTTCATCATGCGCAGAGTAGCTATTTAATCTATAAATTATAGGTTCAAGCCGGTCAAAAACGCTTTGAAGCGAATCCAAATATTCAAAATAGTCAATTTCGCCGCTCTTGTGCTGATTTACCAAATCTCTACATTCCTGCCTAAGCTTTTCAAACTCAGTTTGTTCACGCAAAACATCGTTGTAGCCAACAACTTCTTCGTCATTATCAAGGTTGGTCATTTCAGCATTTTTAAGCGACTCAGTTTTAACAAATACTAAATTCTCATCATCTGTTATCATAATTTCTCCTTAAAATGTATCACAAACATCAAATTTAAATTTATCCGCACAAACATAATATTATTTCAAGTTTTGCTTTGTGCTTAAAAGTTTAATGTCCAAACTTGCTGAAGTATGTAAAATTTTAAGTTTTTTAGCTTTGTTAGCATCGTTGTTTTTAGCGGCTTGCTTCATATTTTCTTCCACAGTGGCAACATAATCTTTAAGCATTTCAATTATTGTTTCCCTTTTAAGGACTTTGCGGGTGAAAAGCTGCTCAATATAATCCAGCCCAACCACCAAATTTTCGTAATTGTAATCCATAATCCCTCCATATACTATCAGCATTCTACCACAAAAAATTTATTTGTCAACACTAATTTGCAAAATTATTTTAAAACGATTGAAATTGTTTGATTTTTGTGATATAATACCACTATGAGTAAAAAACCATTAGTGGCAATTGTGGGCAAGCCAAATGTGGGCAAATCCACCTTTTTTAACAAGATTGCCGGCAGCAAAATTAGCATTGTGGAAGATATCCCCGGGGTTACGCGGGATAGGATTTTTGCAAACGCTGAGTGGTGCGGGCACCAGTTTCAAATTGTGGATACGGGCGGGCTTGATTTTGGCAAGGATGATGAAATAAATAAGCGCATAATAGAGCAAGTTAATTTGGCAATAGATTTGGCGGATGTAATTGTTATGTTTGTTGACGGGCGCGCTGGGCTGGATGCGCATGATATGGAAGTGGCAAACCATTTAAGGCGAGCAAAAGCACCTAAAGTTTTGGCGGTTAACAAGCTGGATAATAATGAAGTTGAAAAAACATATGAATTTTATGAGTTGGGGCTTGGCACACCGTTTGCAATTTCTAGCGAACAGAGCAAGGGTATTGGCGACCTTTTGGATGAAATTGTTAAGCATTTTGATAAAATTGACTATTCTAAGGACGAAAACGAAATTAAAATTGCACTGGTCGGCAAACCTAATGTGGGCAAGAGCAGCATAACTAATCGCTTGTTGGGCGAAGATAGAATGGTGGTAAGTTCGGTTGCTGGCACCACGCGCGATGCAATTGACAGCCCGTTTAATTGGAACAATAAACAATATAGTTTAATTGACACGGCTGGGCTTAGGCGAAAATCCAAAATTGCGCCTTCTAGTATAGAAAGATATAGCGTTATCCGCAGCCTAAACGCAATTGAACGCTGCGATGTTGCCGTGCTAGTTATTGATGCGGGCGAGGGGATAACCGATCAAGACATAAAAATTGCCGGACTTATTCATGAGCAAGGCAAACCAAGTGTGATTGTGGTAAATAAGTGGGATTTGGTTGAAAACAGCGCGGAAAAAAAAGCGGAATTTGAACAACAATTCAAAACCGACCTTGCGTTTATGAAATACTATGTAACCATATATATTTCCTGCCTAACTGGGCAACGCGTGGGCAAAATTATGGAAAGTGTGGATTACGTGCTTAACAATGCTAATAAAGAGATTGCAATGTCAACCTTAAACAATGTTATCACAAATTCGCTTGCAACTTTGCAACCGTCGACTAAACATGGCAAAAAATTTAAGGTTATATTTGGCAAACAAGTGGGTGTTCATCCGCCTACATTTAACATCTATTGCAATGACGCAAGTTTGATTGATGACAACTATGTGCGCTATTTGGAAAATAATTTCCGCCGCGCCTTTGACTTTGCCGGCACCCCAATAAAAATCCAATTCAAAAACAAAGACGAAATTAAAAATTAACCTTAAAAATCGTACCATAACATAAAAATTTATCGAAATAAAAAGATACCTAACTGAAACACGACTAAGGAGCATACTTTTTCACGCCTCATAGACGCGTATGCCAACAACTCGTCAATCAATTAGCATCATAACGGCTGTTGTAATCAATTATCATTTAACCTCTAAATTACCATATTAATTATAACATAAATTGTAAAATATTGTTGCGCTTGGCAAAGATTTGTTTGGTAAAATTTGCGATTGTGATATAATGGTTGTATGGAAAATTTAAATGTTTCTAAATTTAATTACGATGCCATAAAGTATTTTTTGTGCGTTGCCGAACACAGCAGTCTAACTAGGGCGGCAAATTCGTTAGACATTTCGCAGTCCGCGCTAAGCCAGTCGATGAAAAATTTGGAGCAAAGTTTGGGCATAACGTTATTTACACGCAACACGCGCGGCATAATTTTGACGGATGAAGGTAGAGTTTTGTATGAGAGCGCTTTAGAAGGTGACAAGCAGTTTAAAAATGCAATAATAGAAACTTTGCGCATGAAGTCATTCAGCACACTAAAACCATTTAGAATTGCCATCCATTCATCACTTGCAAGCGTGCTTATTGCGCCGCACATAAGGGAAATTCAAGCAAAATTCCCAGACACTAATTTTGATTTTTTTGATTTTGGCATTGATGCGGAAGCAGTTGAAAATCTGCAGCAGGGCAAGTACGATGTCGCCATTTTTAAATCGAGCGACAGCTACATTGTAAAAGAGGTTGCGCTTGACAAATTGTGTGAGCACACCTATGTTTTTGTTTACAATCCCGCTTACTTCAACTTGCCAGACAGCATAAAGATGGACGAGCTTAACAAATACCCAATTATTTTAAAAAATCGCACGGGCAAAAACGATAATTCGTGGATAAAATTTTCGTTTAACAAATTTATCTCGTGCAAAAGTGACAATCAGTGCCTAGAACTCATTCAAAATGGGGCAGGCATTGGGGTTTATGCAAAGGAATATGCAAAAAATTTTGGCTTAAAAACCTTGGATGTTGAAAATTTCACCCCGACAAAAAGAGCAGTTTATGCCAGTTATTTAAACAGCAATTTGTTTGCCAAAAAGTTTGTAAAGTTTTTAAAATCGTTAATTAAATAACTTATTGGTTGCTATAAGAAAAACTTATAGTATTTTTTATATTTTAATGTTAAAATATTCTTTTGCTGTGATATAATTTTATCGGAGGGAAAAATGGATTTGCAAAAGATAAAATTTTTAAAAGGTGCAAAAGACATTCAGCCGTTTGACGAGGGATTTAGTGGCGCACAAAAATTTTTGTTTACAAAAGACGATAAAAAATATTTTATCAAAATTGGCAAATTTAAAATTGACAATGACTTAGAGCAAATTTTGACAAAAGCGGAAATTCCGCATCCAAAAATTGTTGACTTAGGCGCAATTGATGAGCACAGCAACTATCTTATTGAAGAGTATATTGAAGGGGAAAATTTAAAAAAGAAACTTGATTCTTACGCACCAAAATTCATTTACGAATTTGGTTTTAAACTTGGTGAAAAATTTAGAAATTTAAGGCGTATTTATCCTGACCAACCAGTAAGCAAAACTTGTTATAACAAATTTATCCGCGAAGTTGAAACAAAATTGGACAAGTTAAAAACCGCCTTGTCAAACAGCAAAACCGCGCTAAATAAGCAGCAAACAAAGTTTACAACATATCTTACTAACTATCTAACCAACAACAAAGATTTGTTTAAAAACAGCACCATGGTGTACAGCCACAACGATATAAAGCCAAGCAATTTCATGCTTTCTGACGGCAAAATTTATGCGGTTGATTTGGAAGGAATTTCATACAAAGAATTGTCGCTTTCGCTTTTGTGGAGCATTGCGCGCGCTGATTTTAAGGACGAAAAAAATCACGCCTTTGCAACTGGCTGGCTTGACGGACTTTTTAATTTTGATGTGCCGCAAAACATATTAAATTGCGCCAATTATATTTACATGTTCAACATGTGCCACTACGCGGAAGAATATATTAGAAAATCTGAGTTTGACAAGCTAAACAAGTTGATTGAATATGTAAACAAAAACTATCTTTCGCGCGGGAAATTGCACATAAATAAAAGCCTAGTAAAAGTTGCAAAAATTTCTGATTTTAGCCGCCTTAAGGGAAGCACATTTTACATTGCAAACGGCAGTTATTCGCCACAAAATTTAACCTTTAAATGCACGCAAAACAACAATACATATTTCTTAAAAATTATGCAAACATCGGATGCTGGGTTTAAAAAGATTCTAGCTAGTTACAATGTTTTGCAAACTTGTGGTGTGCCAATTTGCAAAATATATGCACACGGCAAATGCAAATCAACTTCCAACTTTTGGGCGTTGTTTGAATATGTTGATTATCCCGAGCTGTCCAAGTCTGCAAAAACATTCGCTCAAGGCGAAAAATTTGGAAAAATTGTTGCAAATCAGTTAAAAAAGCTAAAAAATCACCAATTTTTAGACATTGACACAGTTAATTGCCAAAAACTTAACAGCGAGTTTATAAAGCTAGTTGATAGGTGTTTTGATAGCGAACAAGCAAGCAAATATTTGCCTTGCACAAAGCAACAAATGCTAAAATTTGGCAGTAAATATTTAAAATGTTTTGATGACGAGCCGCTAGAAATTATCCACGACGATGTAAAATTTGGCAACATTTTGTATGACGGCAAAAATATTGTTTTTGTTGATAACGAATCGGTGGTAAACAGCTATCAAATTTTAAATTTTCAGCACATAATTTGCTTTGCATTTTTTGGCGGTCACCATCGAGCAATTCAAGGGTTTATAAAAGGTTACATGCAAAATATAAGCGACCACTACAATTCATCCAAAACAGAAGGTCAAATAAAATTTTCAATTATGCTAAAATATCTGCGCGAAGCCAAGCAATTTGTTGACAAGGCAGCAAGCGACAAAAACTTTAAGAACCACAACAAAATTTTCAAAAAATACATACAAAATGACGAGGTTATAACATGGCTAAGGTAAAAGAAAAATCCGCACTAAAACAACTTTTAAAATTTTACAAAAATCACATTGGCTTTTACATCGCCTTTGTTGTGATTTTGCTTATTAAAGCGGTAATTTCGTTTTTCAGCGCGATGTTGGTGGCAGACATAATAGCCAACATGATGTCGCAAGATTTTCACCAAGTGTTTGTAAGTGCCAGCATAAATTTAACCATTTTGGTTGCTAGCTATATGCTATCTTATTTAAACACTTATTTTTACAAAAATTTGGAAAACAATGTTAGATTTGACATTCAGCAAAGCATTATCGCATCTTCACTCAACATAAAAATGAGTTTTTACGACAATTTTGGCTCGGGCGTAATTGTAACCCGCCTAACATCGGATATCGACCACATTTCGGAAAGGTTTAAATCGCTAACAGAAAAAATTGTAAACATAATCCGCAGATTGTCCTATCTTGTTTACATATTCTTTTTAAATTTATACATCGGGCTGTTTGTGTTTGTTTCGGTTGTAATAGTGTCGCTTGCGTATACAATAAGGATTTACTTTCTATCCAAATTAAAGCCGGCTGTCAAAGCGCAGCGTGAGGTGGTAAATTCAAAAATTATCGAAACAGTGCGCGCGGTTAAGGATATAAAAACCCTAAATTGTGACGAAAATGTTTTAACTTTGGTGGGTAAGGCGCAAAAAGAATTTATTAAAAAGGATAACCATGAATATTATGTTGGCATCTTGTTGTGCAATATAACGGATATTTTTGTTGCAGTAAGCGATTATCTGTTTATGGGTTTAAGCATTTTTCTTATGCTAAAAACCAGCATTACCGCAACAGTATTTTACACTTGTTATCTGTATAAAGACCACACCTTCACCCTTGCTAACGAATTTGGCGATTTTAGATATAAACTGGCAGAAAGTGAAGTGTGTGCCAAGCGGCTGTTTGCCATACTTTATCCAAACAAGGATGACATAGATATTTATGGGCAAAATTATCAAAACAATTATGACGGCGGAATAGTTTTTAAAGATGTAAGGTTTTCATATGTGCCAGAAGTTGAAGTTTTAAAGGGTATTTCGTTTGAAATTAAACCCAAAACCACAGTTGCCTTTGTTGGCGAAAGCGGGTGCGGCAAAAGCACAATAACAAATTTAATTGGGCATTTATATTATAAGGATGCGGGCGAAATTTATCTTGGCAAATCAGAAATTGACAGCTTAAACAAACAATTTATCCGCGACAACATCGCAATTGTAAACCAATTTCCGTATCTATTCAATTTGTCGATTAGGGAAAACTTCCAAATGATAAACAAAAACATCACCGACCAGCAAATTTTAGATTTGTGCGACAAGGTTATGCTAACAAGTTTTGTTCAAACGCTGCCAAAAGGGCTTGATAGCATAATAGGCGAGGCGGGTTGCCAACTCTCTGGTGGGCAGCGGCAAAAACTTTGCATTGCGCGTGCGCTTTGCCGAAATGTAAAAATTATGATTTTTGACGAGGCGACAAGTTCGCTTGACAACACCTCGCAAAGTGAAGTTATGGAAGTTATTGAAAAACTTTCCAAAAACATGACAATCATACTAATTGCACACCGCCTTTCAACCATAACTTTTGCCGACCGTATAATTTTGATAAAAGATGGGCAAGTTGTTGGCGGCAGCACACATAAAGAGCTAATAAAAACAAGCGAATATTACAAAAGTCTGTACGAAACCTCAAACGAATAATACGATAGGCTTGACATTATTCCGTTTGATAAAATTGTGGATTTTTACAACAAAAACCTAAAATAGTATTAAAAAACATAAAAATTTATAAAAAAATCGCGTAATTTTTAAAAAAATTTAAAAAAAATTGTAATTTTATGTGGAGGAGTTATCCTTCACTTTTTTAACATTAAAAATGGATTTACATATTATGAATTAACTAGGAGTTTTTTATGAATTACTTAAACAAAAATCCATATTGTAATAGACCAAAAAGAATATATAATCAAATAATATACACTGGCATTGTTGGTCCAACTGGACCGGCTGGCAGAATAGGGGATAGGGGTATAATGGGACCACCCGGACCAATAGGAGCGATCGGACCAAAAGGCGACACAGGTCCAATAGGGCCACGGGGTATAGCTGGTCCAACTGGTGCAACTGGTCCAACCGGTCCACAGGGCAATGCGGATAGCGTGCAAATTGGCAACCTAACTTTTTCTGACACGCTAGACAATTGCAAAATTATTGACCGCACGGGCGCGCCAAATCATACGCTTGATTTTGTTTTGCCAAAAGGTGAAAAGGGTGACCGTGGCGAAAAAGGTGATAAGGGCGAGCAAGGTGAACAAGGGGTGCCGGGTATAAAAGGCGACAAGGGGGATAAGGGTGACAAAGGCGACAAGGGTGAACAAGGCGAAACTGGGCAAGCCGACCGCTTAACAATTTCAAACATCGAAATGGTGGCTTACGACCAGCCCGCCGAAGTTATTGACACTTACGCCGACAACCTTCACACCATTCAGTTAAAAATCCCGCGCGGGCTAACGGGCGAACAGGGCGTGCCCGGTCCAAAAGGCGAAACGGGCGCAACCGGCGATACTGGACCAGTCGGTCCACAAGGTCAGCCAGGCGTTCCCGGTCAGCCAGGCGAGGCAGGCAAGGATGGCAAAAGTGTAATATCCGCAAAAGTTAACCCCAAAATGACCACTGAGGCGGGCAGTTATTGGGAGTTAATTTTCACCATGTCGGACAATTCAAAAATCTCAGCCGGGCAGTTTTTGGCGCCGCTTGGTCCGCAAGGAGCAGAAGGCGCACCCGGTCCGTCCGGCTTGCCCGCAATAAATTTGGTGGCGTATTATGTTGCCGCCGCGCAAACTAACAACAGTGACCCGCTGTTTAACATAAAAGTCGAATACCCGTCAAATCAAGACTCAGTAGTTTACGAACCCAACCCAAACACATTCACGCTAAAACGCGGATATTATCTTATAAACTACGGAGCAAATGTGGACGCATCCACTTCAACCAGCGCAAAAATTTGGCTTGAAATCGACAGCACAAAGCAAGATGAAACCGAACGCGAAAGCACCATTCCGGGCAAATGTTTTTTGGGCGGTATCTATTTTTATCGCGTTACAAACGACAAATCAACCCTAAAATTTGCCGTAACAAAGGACACTTCCAGCAAATTTTCCAACTCGTACCTTATAATTCAAAAGATTTAATTGCATAAATTTGCCAAAATCAGTAAAATTAATTTTAAGGTGTAATTGATGATTCTTATTGTGAATTTATTGCTAACGATTTAATCACATATATTTTTAACAATAAATAGGTTAAACTAGTAAAATTTATAATTTAATTTTAAGGTGTAATTAAATTTTTATAAATACAGATTTAGTTTACTCCAAAATTGTTGTTAACTAGGCGAGAGTTAAATAAAAAGGCTCTAATTAAATATTGCATTTATACAAAACAAAAAACAAGGTGATTAGCCTTGCTTTTTAATTATTGCTTTTAAACGCAATTTATTTGTTTTTCTTATTTTGTTTGCGTTCTGCTTTTGCTTGCTTTTTGTTGTCTTTCTTGCTGTCTATTTGTTTTTTAGACTTATGCAAGATGGTTGCAAGTGAATCATTTTCCAAGTCAATTTTGTCTTGTTTAGCGCGAACCTTTTCAACACGAGCAGGCAATTTAGCTTTGTTTACTGGCATAACAACTTTGTCTTTTCTATCTCTAATTTCCATTTGTGCGTATGGGATAGATATGTTGTTGCGTTTAAACTCGTTGTACACATTTTCAATGATGTAGTAGTAAACGTCCCAATAATCTTCGCGGTCGCACCAGCAGTTTGCAAAGAAGTCGATTGAACTAGAATTAAGTGTTTTAAGGCGGCAGAAAGGCGCTGGGTCTAAGCGCACATTGCCATTGCTTACCATAACATCGGTAACAATTTTCTTAACCAATTCAACATCGGTTTCGTATGCAACTTGGAAGGTGAAATCAACACGCCTTGTGTCATTCGCGCCGGCATTTATTACTGCCGAATTGACAATTGTGCTGTTAGGTAGGGTTACGCGTTTGTTGTCTGTGGTCACGATGGTCACAAACAAGAAGTTTATGCCAACAATGCTGCCCTCAACTCCGCCAACCGAGATGTAGTCGCCGTTTTTAAACATTTTGTTAGCAACGATAATAATACCATTTGCAACATTGGCGATGCAACTTTCCAGTGCCAAGCCGATTGCCAATAAGCAGGCGCTAAACGCAGTTATGATGCCCGAAATATTTACGCCAATCAATGACAAAAGCACTAGTAACCAAATTAGGTACAAAATAAATTTAACAAAAACCATAATAAAGTTTTGCGCAATCAATTCCAATTTGGTTTTTCTAAGTAGGCCTTTAAATATCCTTATCAAAATTTTAACAAGGATAATGCCCAAAAACAAAGCGACAAAAAAGCCAAAAATGTGCCAGCCGTTTGTTTTGAAGAATGATACAACATCATTCCAAATTGTGTTCCAAGTATTGCTCCAATTCATAAATTCTCCTTTTTTAAATTTTTATATCGACACAAAAATTTTAGCACTATAAAAAATTAAAGTAAAGCAAAAAACAACAAAAAACACAAAAACTTGACAAAAAAATTAATATGTGATATAATTCAACCGAGGTGGAATATGGAAAGGGCAAATTTTAAATTGGATAACGGATTTGACACTAACAAATTTATGACCTTGGTGGAGATGTATGGCAATTGTTTAATCGACTTGTCCGAGGCAAAACTTTTAAAACAAAACGCCAGCACGCAAGCACAAATTGAAGAGGCAGAAACAAAAATTGATTGTGCTTTCCGCTTAATTTTATCCGCTGAAAGGAAGATTAAAAAAATTGCCAACACCATTGGTGGCGATGCGCTTATCCGCTTTTTGCAAGATAAGCTTGACAACTTAAACAAACTAAAAGCCCGCCCAACCATAGAGCATGCCAAAAGTTGCGGATTAATCAAAAATTATGTTGAAGCAGTTGTGTTTTCTGACGACAAAATGCTTGAAGACCTTATTAAACAAAACATCTTTTCGTTAGAAAAAACGCTTGACTATGTAAACAACAACTGCATTTCCAAAGGTCTGTAAAATTGTATTTAATATTTTTATGGAAAAAAATAATAGCAACACATATGTAATGATTGACGAATATGCTATCAACTTAAAAGGCAAAAATTAAAAATAAATTTTTAAAAAGGTATTGACAAAAATACAAACTATGGTAAAATAACCATAGAGGTAAGGAGGAAACCATGAAAAAATATGGTAAATATGAATTTGATACAGACAGCACATTAGGTGAGTTGGATTTGTTGTGTGACCAATATTCTAACTGCTTAGAAGATATCGCTAACGCGGGCGAGGATATTTTAAAGGCGACCAATGTACATGATAAAGAAGACGCAAGAAAACAAAGAGATGAAAAACTTCAACAAAAAGCAAAATTGGAATTAAAATTGGATAGCCTTGTTCGAGATGTTGGCGGTTTTGACGCTGCGGTTGATTTTTTAACTGAAAGGTGCAATGCAATGAAAAAAATTATACAAAACCCAACACCAACAAATGCGTATGAAAATGGCTTGTATAGTGATAACTTAGAATATATTGCCGTTGTTTACTTTAAACGCAAAATTGTTAATACTGATGCAATAACAATAAAAAGTTTAGCAAACTCTAGTATAAAAGCAGCTGCAAAAGTGTATGATTATCTAGAAGAAACCCTCAAAAAAAGTAATTATGGGATTTAAGGATGGATATTAATCCATCTTTTTTTATGCAAAATATAAAAATTTTGCAAAAAACACTTTACAAATAAAAAAATATGTGATATAGTGTAAAGGTAAAATACTTTACAGATAGTGTTAGTAAAGTTAAAAGGAGTATATCGTGGCAGTAAAAATTAGATTAACCAGGTTAGGGGATAAAAAATCACCTTTCTATCGTGTGGTTGTTGCCGATGCGCGTGTTGCACGCGATGGTCAATACATTGAACAAATTGGCACATACAATCCGCTTAAAAATCCAGCCGAAATTAAGTTGGACAAAGAAAAGGCAGAAAAATGGTTAAAAAATGGCGCTGTTCCAACCGAAACAACCAAATCCTTGCTTCAAACAGCCGGCATTTTGCAAGTTAAAGGTAACAGTGTGCCAAAAACTAACAATAAGAAAAAGAAAAAAGCGTAAGGAGTAACCTATGCAAGAAATGTTAGAGTACATTGTTAAAAGTTTGGTTTCCAATCCAGATGTGGTTGAAGTTACCAGCACAACCGACAAGCACGGCATCAACTTTAAAGTTAAGGTTGACAGCAAAGATTTAGGCTGTGTAATTGGCAGAAATGGCAACATTGCAAACTCAATCCGCACAGTTGTTAAATCGCTTAACACTGGCAAGTCTAGGGTGGGCATAAAATTTGATGCAAAGTAATTTGCTTGAAATTGGCAAAATCGTAAAATCTCACGGCATTAAAGGCGCTGTAAAAATTATCAGTTACCTAGATGGCGTGAATTTTTCCATTTTTAAGCGCGTGTATTTGGGCATTAAAAAACAGCCCGCCAACATAACCCAAATTAAACCACTTAACAACGATGCCTATTCAGTTGCAATCGACATTGTTAAAGATGTAAACGCAGCGGACACATTCAAAAATCAGTCGGTGTTTGTTGATAGGGCGGACTACCCGCAACTTAAAGACAAAGTCTATCTGTCCGATTTAATTGGCGCGCCCGTGTGCGATGAAAATGGCAACAAATTGGGCAAACTTTTCGATTATGATGATTATGGTGCGTCTGTAATTTTAACAATAAAGTGCGGCGCGGTAAGTTATCAAATTCCATATGTTGACGATATTGTAACTTATAATCGCACTAAAAATTCTTTTGAAATCAACAAGCAAACCTTTATTGATGTGCGCGTTTAGTTTTTAATTTTGCTATCAATATAAAAGGTAAGTAGCATATAAAATACATAATATATAGTATGAAGATTGATATTTTAACATTATTCCCAGAAATGTTTGCCCCGCTAAAAGAAAGCATAATAAAGCGTGCAGCAGACAAAGGGCTAATTAAAATTAATATTGTGGATATTCGCAATTTTGCCAACCCTCCACACTTTAAATGTGACGATGAACCTTTTGGTGGGGGTGCGGGCATGGTTATGATGTGCGAGCCTCTTTTTGCTGCCCTAGAAAGTGTGCTAGACAAAGCGGATGTTGAATATTTTAGTGATAGGAACAAAATCATTTGCACTGGACAAAAAACGGATGAAAAATTGTCAAAATTAAGTTTAAAAAAGCCAAAAACAAAAATTTTCTATATGTCGCCACGCGGTGTGGTGTTCAATCAAAACATGGCAAAAAATTTGTCAGGCGAACAGCACATTGTTTTGGTTTGCGGGCATTATGAAGGGATTGACCAGCGAGTTTTGGACTATTTTGAAATGGAAGAGCTTTCAATTGGCGATTATGTGCTGACGGGTGGTGAATTGCCCGCCATGGTGGTTGCCGATGCAATTATCCGCTTAATTCCAGACGCAATCAGCCCAGAAAGCACGGTGGAAGAAACATTTTCTAACAATCTATTAGAATACAATCAATACACCCGCCCAGCAACTTTCCGCGGCCTATCTGTGCCAGAAGTTTTGCTAAGCGGCAACCACAAAAAAATCGCGGACTATAGAAAAGAACAATCCAAACAACTTACCGCCAAGTTCCGCCCAGATTTATTAAAAAAATAACTGCAATTGCAGTAAAAAATGTTAACAAAAAAAAGCGGGCGCACAACTGTCCCGCGTGCTTATAGACAAAAGCTATAAGCCTTATGCAATGCATAGTTCGTAAGAACATAAATATTATACAATAAAAATTTAAGTCTGTCAACACTTATAAAAAATTAATTCAAAACATTGATGTATAAAAATTTTTAAAAAAATTTGTAAAAAACCCTTGCAAATTTTGTTTTTGTGTGATATAATGGCAAAGTTGTTGGCGGTCCGCTACGGTCCAATCGCAAGAACGCCAAAGAGATTACATCTGTTTTGTTAATCCATTTTCCATATTTCCTTATAACAAAACGGATGGGTGAATCTCATTAGGAGGTAGTATGAACATTCTTGACCAGTTGGAAAAAGAACAATTACGCAACGATTTAACTTCCTTCAATATTGGAGATACTGTACGCGTTATGTACAAAATCAAGGAAGGGGACAAGGAGCGTATCCAGGCTTACGAAGGCGTGGTTATTGGCAGGCGTGGTAGTGGCATTAAGGAAACTTTCACCGTTCGCCGCATCAGTTTTGGTGTTGGTGTGGAAAGAACTTTCCCTATCAACAGCCCACGCATTGACAAAATTATTGTCGTTCGCCAAGGTAAAGTTCGCCGCGCTAAAATCTACTATATTCGTGGATTGTCTGGCAAAGCAGCCAAAGTTAAAGAAGATAAAAACGGGCAGAAATAAGCCTGTTTTTTATTTTTATTTTTTTGGTTGTTGTATTGACAAATAAAAAATTTGTGGTAAAATTATATCGTCAATTCAAAGGAGGAATTTATGATTAATTGGGGCGAACTTAGCAAATATATACCAACAGATTTATTAGACAAAACTAATATTGATAAATTTATTTCACAAGAAGAGGTGGATGAATTTAATGAGGTTTTAGTCTCCAAAAATCCTAACTTTAGAGGTGCCAAATATAGAGAGTGGGACTATGCTTTGTTTGATACAAAAAGTGGAAATGAATTTATGTCGCATTCTATTTCACTTCCTTTCTTTGGCAGCACTGGTGCGGACGAAAGGGAAGCCATTTTATATTTTGAAAAAGGCTATAATTATATTATAATAAAAGGCGTACATCAAGAAAACTATGAATCGATTTCCATTAATGATTCAGCAAATAAACTGTATTATGAAATTCGTAACAACAAAATTACTTATAGAAATCTTGGCGGCTTATTTACCATTTCGGGTGTGGAATTGCCACAAGAAACAACAACAAACAGATAAAATTCACCAGTATAGGCTGGTGTTTTTTTATGCGGCTGGGGGCGGCGGGAACTACAAAACCGTGGGTTTTGTTCGGCGGGCAGTTTGCCCGCCGCGGTTTGCGCCCTGCGCAAACCAGTTCCCGCCGCGTTTTGCTTTCGCATAAGGACAATAAAAAAAGAAACGGCTTGCCCAACTTTTAGATGACAGCCGTAAAGAAATTTGTTTTACTTTGCTATATTTATTATATTCTATTAAAAACAAAATGTCAACAGTTTCAAAAGCAAAATTTAAAACAAATTTATTTTATCGAACAAATGTTTGAATTTTTAGTTGACAAAATTTTACATATTATGATAATATCTTTGTTGGAGTAAAATATGTTATCAAAAATTTTGTCATTTGGTTTAAACGGAATTAATGGTTATCCAGTAGAAATTGAAATTGATTTAAATGTGGGTTTGCCGGGTTACGAAGTGGTTGGTCTTGCCGACACTGCTATTAAGGAAAGTAAGTCGCGCGTTAAGGCGGCAATTAAAAACAGCACCTTCAACTATCCAATCCACAAAATAATTATCAACCTTGCCCCGGCCGACACCAAAAAAGAGGGTAGCATGTATGATTTGCCAATTGCGCTTGGCATACTTGGCGCGCAAGGCACATTAAAAAATGGTGTGTTGAAAGATTACGTAATCTTGGGCGAACTTGCGCTTAATGGTGAAATCCGCAAACTTAACGGCATTTTGCCTATGCTTATATCTGCCAAGCAGATGGGGTATCAAAAATTTATAATCCCAAAAGAAAACGCCAACGAGGCTTCGTTTATTGACAAAATTGATGTTTATCCAGTTGATAATTTAAAGCAAGTGGTAAGTTTTTTAAATGGCGAGTTGGTTTTGCAGAAAAATAACAACAAGGTGTACGAAAACGCGCTAAGTCAGCACACATTTGCGCACGATTTTGCCTATGTAAAAGGTCAAGCTAGCGCAAAGCGTGCTATGGAAATTGCCGCAGCGGGCGGGCATAATGTTATTTTAATAGGTCCTCCGGGCGCGGGTAAAACCATGCTTGCAAAATGTTTTCCATCCATTTTGCCAGACATGACCTTTGAAGAGAGTTTGGAGGTCACCAAAATCCACAGCGTGGCAGGTCTACTAGACTTAAAGCAAGGCATTGTGCTTGAACGTCCGTTTAGAAGTCCGCACCACACCGCCACCCTTATTGCGCTTACTGGCGGCGGGTTAAAGGCAAAGCCGGGCGAAATAAGTCTTGCGCACAACGGCGTGTTGTTTTTGGACGAAATGCCAGAATATGCCCGCAACACAATAGAAACCTTACGCCAACCAATGGAAGATGGGGTGATAACTGTTGCCCGCAACGCACAAACAGTTCAATATCCCGCAAATTTCATCCTTGTTGCCAGCATGAACCCATGCCCATGCGGGTATTATGGCTCAACCACACACGAATGTAAATGCACCCCAACCGCAATACACAAATATCTAAACAAAATTTCCGGTCCGCTGCTTGACCGTATCGATTTGCACATAGAAGTTGACAGCATCGCGTACGAAGATTTAACTCATTATGATTTGGAAGAATCCAGCGCAGAGATAAAAAAGCGCGTTAATGCAGCGCGCCAAGTCCAACTTGAAAGGTTTAAGGGTTCAAACACCTTTTCAAATGCAAAAATGAGCGAAAAAGACTTTAAAAAGTACTGCACCATTGACGATAAATGCAGTGAGCTTCTAGAAACTGCCTTTAAAAAACTTAACCTGTCCGCGCGCGCATACAACCGCATATTAAAGGTTGCCCGCACAATTGCTGACCTTGACGGCAAGCAAAACATAGAGGCAAAACACCTTTTGGAAGCAATACAGTATCGTTCGCTGGACAAAAAGTACACAATTTAGAGGTGCTATGGAAATTTTCAACAAAAACATCATTTGGCTTGATATGTTCCCATTTTTAACCTATGCTAAGCGGGTTAAATTGCTTTCTATATTTTCAATTAACAAAGACATTGCATCGGCAATTGAAACTGCCAATTTGGACGGCATTTTAACCGAGCAAGAAAAATTGAAGATGGTTGCCATGTCCGCGCCCGATAAGTTTGATGCTTATCTATTAAAGATGCAAAACAACAACATTTTGCCAATCACCATACATGACGCGCGCTATCCAGCCATATTAAAAGATATAAAGGATCCACCGCTTTGTTTGTATTGTCGCGGAAACCTTCAACTTTTAAACACACCATGCGTTGCTGTGGTTGGCACGCGCAAGCTGACCGATTATGGTGTGGTGGTTACAAAACAGTATGTGGAAAATCTGTGCAAGGCGGACTTTACCATTGTGTCTGGCTTGGCAGCTGGGGTGGATAGCATTGCTCACCGCACCGCGCTTGAAAACGAGGGCAAAACCATTGCTGTTTTGGCGGGTGGATTAAATCACATTTATCCAGCCAGCAACTACAACCTTGCAAAAACCATATCGGAAAACAATCTTATTTTAAGCGAACTTGCGCCCGAAATTAATCCGCAAGCCTATCAGTTTCCATTGCGCAACCGCATTATCGCCGGGCTTAGCAAAGCCGTGCTTATAACCGAGGCGGGTGCAAAAAGTGGGGCATTGCACACCAAAGAATACGCGCTTGATTATGGGCGGGATATTTTTGCTGTTCCGGGCAAAATAACTTCCGAAACTTCGGCTGGCACAAACCAAATTATTTTTGATTATCCCACCAGCATAACCTTAAATCCGGACGATATGTTGTCCCGTCTTGGGGTTGACAACAAAAAAATTCAAAAAACGGCAGGCGTACAACTTGACTTTAATCAGCAACTTGTATTAAATTATATCCATGCGGAAAAAAAGACCTTCCAGCAAATTTGCGAGTATACCAAAATTCCAGCAAGCGAATTAAACGGCATGCTTTTGCAAATGGAACTTGAAGGGATAATTACCAAATTAGCAAACAACAGTTATATTAAGAGTTAGGAGTTTTATGAAGTTAGTTTTTATAGAAGGACCGGGTAAACGCGACACAATTAAAAAATATTTAGGCAGCGATTATGTTGTTTTTCCCACAAAGGGGCATGTGCGAGATTTGCCCGCCAAAAGTTTTGCAATAGATATAAACAACAATTTTCAGCCTACATATGAGATTATTGCTGGCAAACAGCAGTTGGTTGAACAACTTAAAGCGCAAGCAAAAAAAGCGGATGCAATCTATCTTGCAACCGACCCTGACCGCGAAGGTGAGGCGATTGCTTGGCATTTGGCAACCATATTAAATTTAGACCCAAACGCACCAGTGCGTACCGCTTTTAATGCCATAAGCAAGAAGAATATTATGGAAAGCATTGCAAATCCAAAGCCTATCAATCAAAACTTGGTAAACGCACAGCAAGGCCGCCGTGTGCTAGACCGAATTATGGGTTATCAACTAAGCCCGCTTCTGTCAAAAAAAATCCGCGGCAAACTAAGCGCGGGGCGTGTGCAATCGGTTACGCTTAAACTTATTGTGGATAGGGAAAAGGCGATTATCAACTTTGTGCCAAAGGAATATTGGACAATCACCGCCAACCTTACAAAAGACGGCAAAGACTTTAAAGCCGACCTAAGCATGTATCAAGACAAAAAGTTGGAAGTAGCAAACAAACAGCAAGTTGACCAAATTTTACAATCGCTAGAAAATGCGGAATATGTGGTAGGTGAAGTTAAACGCCAAGTTAGTTACAGCAAGCCACAACCACCATACATAACAAGCACCATGTTGCAAGACGCCATAAGCAAACTTAAAATGACATCAAGCAGCGCAACCAAGGTGGCGCAAACGCTGTATGAAGGGGTAAACATTGCGGGCGAAGGCAAAACCGCGCTTGTAACCTATATCCGTACCGACAGCACGCGTGTTGAACCAAACGCACAATTTATGGCGCACGACTATATTTTAAACACATATGGCAAACAATACTGCCCAAGCAAGTTTAACGAATTTGCCGCAAAAGCCAACGCACAAGATGCGCACGAGGCTATCCGCCCAATAAACCTTAATTACACACCAGAATCGCTTAAAGGCAAAATTGGCGAGGCGGAACTTAAACTTTACACCCTTATTTTCAACCGCTTTGTTGCAAGCCAGATGAATTACGCGCAATATGATAGTTTGTCGGTTGAAATAAAGGCAAACGACTATATCTTTAAAGCGGGTGGCAAGGCACTTATCTTTGACGGCTACCAAAAGCTTTTAAAGCCGCAAGAAGAAGAAAAGGGGATAAACATTCCTCCGCTTGTTACAGGCGAAAAGCTGACAAACAAAAAGCTAGATACCGAACAAAAGTTTACCAAACCGCCAGTTAGGTTTAACGAAGCCACAATCGCGCACGAAATGGAAGTTAAGGGCATAGGTCGTCCATCCACATACGCGGCAACCATACAGACGCTTTACAACCGCGAGTATATTAAAAGCGAAAAGCGCGCGCTTGTGCCAACTCAGTTGGGTGTGCAGGTTACCGAGTATTTGGAAGAATATTTTAAAAATTGCATGGACATAAAGTTTACTGCCGACATGGAGCAAAGCCTTGACGATGTTGAACTTGGCAAGGTTAAATGGCAGGATGTTGTGGCAAGGTTCTATCAAGATTTTTCAAAACAACTGGATTACGCAAGCAAACAATCGGGCGTGGTTATGCAAAAGCCAGTGCCGGAAGTTAGCGACATTAAATGCGAAAAATGTGGTGCGATGATGGTCTATCGCGATGGCAAATTTGGCAGATTCCTAGCATGCAGCAACTACCCAAAATGTAAAAATACCAAAAATTTAAAAGAGCCAACAAAAAAGGTGGAAGACACCGGCATCTGTCCAAAGTGCGGCGGGGTGGTGGCGGCTAAATACAGCAAAAATGGCAAACTGTTTTTTGGCTGCAACAACTATCCAAAATGCGATTATATCTCGTGGAATTTGCCGCTTGAAGAAATCTGCCCGCAATGTGGCAGCAAGTTGTTTAAAAAATATAGCCGCGGCAAACAGATTGTAGTATGCGAGAACAAAGGCTGCAATTATGAAAGAAGTTAACGTTATTGGTGGCGGGCTTGCGGGTAGCGAGTGCGCGCTGTATTTGGCAAACAAGGGGGTTAAGGTAAATTTATTCGATATAAAAACCAAACAATTTACCCCCGCGCACCACAGCGATAATTTTGCCGAAATTGTGTGCAGCAACTCTTTTAAAAGCGATGATATCACCACAGCATCTGGTGTATTTAAACGCGAACTTACACAACTTGGCAGCATATTAATTAAAACCGCATATAAATTTAGTGTACCCGCCGGGCAAGCGCTTGCAGTGGATAGAGAGGCTTTTTCAAGCGAAATAACTAGGCTTATCAAACAAAACAAAAATATTAATGTTATTTGTGACGAAGTTTCAACTTTCGACAAAAATGCAATAACAGTTGTGGCAACCGGACCACTTACAACAAAACCGATGTGTGATGCGCTAAAACAAAAATTAGGGCAGGATTTTTTGTATTTTTACGATGCCGCCGCGCCAATTGTAAGTGCGGAAAGTATTGATATGAATAAGGCGTTTTGTGCTAGCCGCTATGGTAAGGGCGAGGCGGATTACATAAATTGTGCTATGGACAAGGCGGAGTACACCAATTTTTACAATCAACTTATTTCTGCCAAAACAGCACAACTGCACGATTTCGACAAAAACCACATCTTTGAAAGTTGTATGCCGGTTGAAATTTTGGCAAAACGCGGTTTTGATGCGCTTAGATTTGGTCCGCTTAAACCAGTTGGAATAACCAATTTGCACAAAAGCGACAAGCCGTTTGCCGTGGTCCAGCTTAGAAAGGAAAATATAAACGCCACCATGTATAATCTTGTTGGCTTTCAAACCAACCTAACATTTGGCGAACAAAAGCGCGTTTTCAGTTTAATCCCCGGGCTAGAACAAGCCGAATTTTTGCGCTATGGCGTTATGCACACCAACAATTTTGTAAATTTTCCCGTTTGCCTTGACAAATATTCCCGCTTAAAAAAAGATAGCAACATTTTTATTGCCGGGCAACTAAGCGGGGTGGAAGGTTATGTTGAAAGTATAGCAAGTGGGCTATATTGCGCAATAAATGTGTACAATATGCTAAATAATAAGCCACTTATATCTTTTTCCGCCGACACAATAATTGGCGGGCTATACAACTATTTAACCAACGCCAATCCAAACAATTTTCAGCCAATAAACGCAAATTTTGGCATACTTAACCCAATATCGGACAAAAACAAGCAGACCCGCAATCAAAAATACTACGCTCGTTCTATTGCGGAAATTGAACGCGTATTAAAACAAATTAATGCTTAAATCATTTGGAAAATGTAAATTATTGTGATATAATCAAAGTTGAAACTAAAAGGAGATTTATGGAACAATTTAAAGGTACAACCATTGTGGCAGTTAAGCGCGATGGCAAAACAGTTATTGCTGGCGATGGTCAGGTTACAATGGGGCAAAGCATAATTTTTAAGGGCAAAGCACACAAAGTTCGCCGTCTTTATGACGACAAGGTTGTGGTTGGTTTTGCTGGTGGCACAGCCGATGCGTTTTTTATGTGTGAAGAGTTTGAAAAAATGCTTAACAAATATTCGGGCAGTTTGATGCGCAGTTCGGTGGAATACGCAAAAAGCATACGCTCGGGCGGGCATAACAATTCGGAAGCACTTATGATTGTTGCGGATAAGTCCACACTTTTGGTGCTAACCAGCGCGGGTGATGTTATTGAGCCAGATGATGGGGTGTGTGCAATTGGCAGTGGGGGTAATTTTGCCTTGTCTGCCGCAAAAGCACTTATAAACAACACCAAACTTGACGCAAAAACCATTGCGTTAAAGGCGATGGAAATTGCAAGCGAAATTTGTGTGTTTACCAACAACAACTTTGTGGTTGAGGAGGTTTAGATGTTAACTTGTAAAGAAATTGTAAACAACTTAGATAACTATATCATTGGGCAAGACAAAGCCAAACGCGCGGTTGCCATTGCACTTAGAAACAGGTATCGCCGCAGCAAACTTTCAAACGAACTTAAAGACGAAATTTGCCCAAAAAACATAATTTTAAAAGGTCCAACTGGGGTGGGCAAAACCGAAATTGCGCGCAGGCTTGCAAAACTTGTAAACGCGCCTTTTATTAAGGTGGAAGCCACCAAGTACACCGAAGTGGGCTATGTTGGTAGGGATGTGGAAAGTATGATTCGCGACCTTGCCGAAGCAAGCGTGCGCATTGTGCGTAACGAGCAGATTGAAAAAATTAAAGATAAAGCAATGGTTACTGTTGATAAAAAGATAACCGATGTTTTGTATCCGCTTAAAAAACAGCAAAAACCCGAGCAAGAAGAAACTGATGCTTTCCGCCAACAATTTTATGCCGACTACAGCGCGGGCAAATTTGATAACGACATAATAGATATTGATGTTAAAGACCAGCCAAAACAAATCAACCTTATGGACGGTGCGGGAGCGGAAATTAATATTGGTCAAATTTTTGGCGGGGCATTTAAAGGTCCGCGCAAGGTTAAAAAGATGACAGTTGCGCGCGCTAAGGAAATTTTGCTTGATGAAGAATGCGACAAAATGCTTGACCCAGAACTTGTTAATAAAGAGGCAATTTTCCGTGCTGAACAAGAGGGCATTATCTTTATTGATGAAATCGACAAAATTGCAGCCAAGCGCACAAATGGTCAAGATGTCAGCCGCGAAGGTGTTCAGCGCGACATTTTGCCAATTGTTGAAGGCAGTGTGGTCAATACCAAATATGGGGTAGTTCACACCGACCATATACTATTTATAGCGGCGGGAGCCTTTCATATTGCAAGTGTAAGCGACCTTATACCTGAACTTCAAGGGCGTTTCCCAATCCAAGTGGAATTGGATAGTTTGGGCAAGGAAGATTTTAAAAAGATATTAACCATTCCACAAAACGCAATCACAAATCAGTATCAAGAACTTTTAAAAGTGGATAATGTTGACCTAACATTTACAGACGATGCAATTGACCTTATTGCCGAACTTGCGGAAGAAGAAAATGACAGCAGCGAAAATATTGGTGCAAGGCGACTTCAAACAATTATAGAACTGCTGCTTGAAGATATTTCGTTTAATGCAAGCGACAACAATCCGCTTGTAAAGGTTACAATTGACCGCCCATTTGTTGAAAACGCGATGAAACATATAATCCACACCCACGACTTTAAAAAGTATGTGCTGTAATTTGTGTGTCGATGGAAACATTTTTAGATAGATTTTTGTTGATGATAACCAGTTCGCAAGCAAAAAAGTTAACATCTGCCCGCGTTATTGTTTTTGGCGTGGGTGGGGTTGGCGGCGCGCTAGCCAACTTTTTGGTGCGCTCGGGCATAACAAATTTGGATGTGGTGGATTTTGATACAATCGATATAACAAACCTAAATAGGCAACTTGTTTCAAACATAAATAATGTTGGCTTATCAAAGGTGGACGAAATTAAAAAACAGCTGCTTAGTATAAATCCAGTCGCTAAAATAAACACATATAATGTTAAATATTCTTTACAAACACAAAATTTAATTGACCTAAATAAATATGACATAATTGTTGATTGCATTGACGATATTTCAGCCAAAAAACTGCTTATTCAAAACGCAAAACAAGCCAAAAAATACATTATTTGTGCGATGGGTGCAGGCAATCGCTATCAAAATATTCCGCAATTTGAAATTGCCGACATAACAAAGACCAGTTACGACCCAATTGCCAAAATTTTGCGCAAATTTTGTGTTGAACAAGGCATAAAAAAGTTGGATGTTTGTTATACTAAAGAAAAATCTTTAAAAATCAGTTGCAAAAAAATTGGCAGTGTGGTATACTATCCAGTGAGTATGGCATGCGCAATGTGCGCCAAAATAATAAACAAAATTATGGAGGGGGTATGAAACATATTAAGCAAGACGAATTTGATGACGCAATTAATGCAGAAAAATTGTCGGTTGTTGAATTTTTTGCCAGTTGGTGTATGCCATGTAGGATGTTAAAACCTATTATGGAAAAGATTGAAGGGCAGAAAAAAAGCATAAACTTTTACGAAATTGACGTTGAAGAGAGTGAAGAAATTGCCAAGCGTTATCGCATTTTCAGCGTTCCTACCGTGGTGTGCTTTAAAGATGGCAAAAAAATTGACAGCATCGTTGGTCTTAACAGTTACGATGATATGTTGGCATTTATTACAAGGTGTGACAAATCCTAATTTTTCAATTTACAGGTTTTTGACCTGTATTTTTTAAAGGCATTTTTATTAAAAAGGTGAGGTAAATATGAAGTATGTATTTAAAGCGCAAAGTAAATTGACAATGTTTGTACAAAAGGTTAAGCAAGCCAAAATGACACTTATTAACGCTTGCCCGTACCTAAATTTGGCGATTGATGCGCAGTTTGTAGACGAAGAAAATTGCGTGCATAATTGGCGTTTCCACGATGACTTTGCAATTGAATTTTTGCCGGACGAAAAGTACGACCGCGCTTATCACAACGATTGGCAGCAGTTTATGTTAAATTGTGTTTTAACGGGTGAAGACCAAGATGGTTATTATCAAAAAATTAAGCCAGAACTAAAACATCAAGCAAATTATAAGTCAACAAACGGGCAAACAATATAAATGCAAGCATGTAAAAAAAACATAATTAAATTTAATAAATTTACAAAAATTTAAACAAAAAATGTAAAAATTTTGCGTTTTAACAAAAATTTGCACAAAATTTATAAAAATTTTTTAGTTTCAGGCAATTTTTTTTATATTTTTTAAAATTTGACTATTGACATAATATTTTCAATGTGGTAAAATATAATTGGAGAGATAATTATGGATAAAATTTATTTGGACAATTCTGCAACCACTCCGCTTGGCGCGGAAGTGCTTAATGCCATGATGCCAGTGCTTTCTGGGGTATATGGCAACCCAGCATCCATCCATTCGTTTGGGCGTGAAGCAAGCAACCTTTTGGATGAGGCTAGGGACACAATTGCAAAAACCATCAATGCGCATTCTAACGAAATTTACTTCACTTCATCGGGTAGTGAAGCAAACAGTTGGGCAATTGTTGGCATTGCAAACGCAAATCACAACAAGGGCAACCACATAATCACAAGCAAAATAGAACATCCTTCTGTTTTGGAAGCATGCAAGTATTTGGAGCGTAATGGTTTTGAAGTTACCTATCTTGATGTGGACGAAAATGGCTTTATTCGTTTTGCTGACTTGCTTAGGGCAATAAAACAAGGCACAATTATGATTTCGGTTATGTTCGCTAACAACGAACTTGGCACAATCCAAAACATAAAAGCCATTGCACAAACCGCACACGAAAAGGGCATCATTTTCCACACAGATGCAGTGCAAATTTATGGCAATATGGATATTGATGTGGAAGATTTGGGCATTGATGCGCTTACCATTTCCGCACACAAAATCTACGGGCCAAAAGGTGTGGGTGCGCTTTATGTATCCAACAAAATCAAAATTGAACCGTTAATCTTTGGCGGCAATCAAGAGCGCGGCAAACGCGGCGGCACAACAAACCTTGCTGGCGTGGTTGGCTTTGCCAAGGCTTGTGAAATTGCCAAACGCGATATGCGCACAAACAATCACAAACTTCGCCTGCTTAGTGAATACTTTATTTCCAAACTAACCGGCGCAGTGGAAAATATCAAGTTTAACGCGCACACAAAACAAAAACTTCCTCACATAATTTCGGTTAACTTTGTTGGTGTGGATGGCGAAAGTCTGCTCACTAAATTGGATATGAACGGCATTGCGGTTTCAACCGGCAGCGCATGCACATCAAACAGCCTTACTGTCAGCCATGTTATGACGGCAATTGGGCTTAACAACGATGACGCGCGCTCAACCATCCGTTTCAGTTTGGGCAAAAACAATTCGTATGAAGAGCTTGACAAAGCCATTACAATCATAGTTAAGTCGGTGGAAGAGTTAAGGGCGTTCTCTTCAACCTATGGCAGCAAAACACGCAAGAAAAAGGAGGCTAAATAATGTATAACTTAAAGGTTTTAAATTTATTTAATAATCCAGAAAATGCGGGCAGAATTTCTAAGGCAGACGGCATTGCCGATGTGTTTAATGCCGACCAAACCGCGCATGTAGAATTTTCCATTAAGGTGGAAGATGGCAAAATTGCAGCGTGCAAATTTCGCGCGCAAGCCAATCCATACATAATTGCAGTATGTTCAAAAATAACCAATGCTGCTTTAAACAAACCAATTGACGCGGCATACATTGACAAGGCGGAAATTGTTGCAAGTTTGGGTGAAAAATTGGATATTGACATTGACTTTTGCATCCAATGCTTAAATTTGGCAATTGAAAATTATGTAGAAAAACAAGCAAAATCCAAAAAGTAAGGCGTTCGCCTTATTTTTTTTAACTTGTTTTTCCGTTTCTCTTTTATCAAAAAAGAGGAAATTATTTTTTTGTTTTAATTTAAATTGTTATATGTTTTTCTGTTTGTTTTTTTTAATTTTTGACTTGTTTTTCTGTTTCTCTTTTTACAAAAAAGAGAAAATTATTTTTTTTACATGTTTTTTTTAATTTTTTTATTAATATTTTGACGGGTTTTTCTGTTGCTCTTTTATAAAAAAGAGAAAAAATGGGAAATATTGGGTATATACATTTTTTTACATAATAGTATAAAAACTGCAAACAATATATTTGGAGGGATTATGAAAGAACTATTAATTGGTATGGGCATTGGCGTTGTTGTTGGTGCGGTTTTGGTCAAGTCCAACAAACAAGTTGAAAACACTGTAGAAAAGGGTGTTGAAAAGGGCAAAGAAATTATCACCGACATCAAAGACGAAATCAAAACTCAAACCCAAAAAGCCAAAGCAAAGGCAAAATCAAAAAGCAACAAAAAGCCAGCCAAACAAAACCAATAAGGCAACTTAGGTTGCTTTTTTAAATATTTTATAAAATAAATAAATAAGTATTGACAAAACGCGCTAAATGCGATAGAATATTAGCGAGGTAATCAAATGAAAAAGCCATACGAATATTATGTGGAAAAAATCAACAAAACCTATCCTGAACTTAAAAAACTTTCTATTATCGATTACGAAAGGATAGCATCCAAAATCAACGCAGAACTTGCCGCTGGTGGCACGGGCAAAATTGCAGTAAAAGAGTTGTATAATCGCACACTTACAAGTTTTTTAAGCCTTGCCAAATTCTATGCGGATAATGAATTAGACCACAAAACTTTTGAAGATGATATGTCTATTTTGTACCTTGAATTGATGGAGTATTTAAATAGAAAATTAGACGATGGGCATTGGTCTAAAGACTACAATAGTTTTTATTTTTCTGTTGTAACATTTAGAAACAATCTTTTTAAAAAATTGGCAGCCAACAATTCCAATAAATATTATCTAACCAAGGATAATGTAACCAAAGGCAGTTTAATTTCAAAAACTCAAAAAAGGAAGGATGATAAAGAGTTTACACGTGTGCAAATAGACACTGAAAAGGATATCGACTGGCTAGAAACGATGGAAGATGTTGTTGCAACAGCCCAGCCAGATGAAGTTTTGGCTTGTAAAACTCTTAAAGAATTGTTGCATAATTTGCTTGATGAATTAACTCCTAAGGAAGCAATGGTTATAGAAACAGCCTTTGGATTGAAGGATGATAAACCTAAAACATTGGCAGAAGTTGGTAGAGAAATTGGCGTTACGAGGGAGCGTGTCAGACAAATTTTAGATAAGGCAATTAGAAAAATGCGTCATCCAAAAAGAAGCAAATATCTTAGAGAATTTCGTTAACACACTTTTTAACCAAAGTGTGTTTTTTATTTTACACAAATATTAAAATAGGTATTGACAAATTATGTCGAATGTCATATAATCAGCATATAAAAGGAAACGATATGAAAAAACCATACGAATATTATATAGAAAAAATCCACCAAACCTTCCCAGATTTAAAAAGGCTTGGCAGAAATTATTCTAGGATAGCGGAAAACATAAACAACGAAATTGCGGCTGGCGGCACGGGCAAAATTGCGGTTAGAGAGCTGTATAATTACACCTATGCTCAGTTTGATGAGCTTGCCAGATTTTACGCGGACAACGAGCTTGACCACAAAACCTTTGAAGATGCCATGTCGGGGCTGTACACTGCACTTATTGAAAGTTTTGATTATAGGCTAACTAGGGGTGGCTGGTATAAAAATGTAAACAGCTTCTCGGCAAAAAATGCATATGTAATGAATACATTTTTAAACAAGGTTTTGCAAGCCAATTCAAACAAATATTATTTAACAAGCGAAAGTTATTACGGCCAGCAGCGCAGTTTAATTTCTAGGATGAAAACCTCGGATAGTGACAAAGAGTACACCCGCGTGCAGATTGATAAAGAAAAGGATGATTGGCTAGAAGAGTTGGAAGATGTGGTTGCAACCGCCCAGCCGGACGAAATTTTGGCACAAGTTATGCTTAAAGGCTTGTTTAAAAACATCCTTAATAAGCTAAGTGAAAGGGAACGAATTGTTGTAATTGCAACATTTGGTTTGGATGATAATCAACCAAAATCGATGTCGGAAGTGGGCGAAATGCTAAACATCACCAAACAAGCCATAAAGCAAATTTTAACAAAATCAATACGCAAACTTCGCGACCATGCCCAAAAAGAAGGTTTGCACGAATTTTTGTAAAGCACACTGCGGTGTGTTTTTTTTTAACTATTTTGCTTTATTTTTAAAAACCACACAAAAAGGTTTTGATATTATTTTTGTTTGTGGTATAATAATTATGGAGGGGTTATGAAGGCGATGGGCATAGATTTTGGGCTTAAACGCATTGGCATAGCCCTGTCGGATGAAACTAAGTTTTTGGCTACCCCAGTGGAAACTTATCATCGCACAAACATAGCGGATGATATTGCTCATCTAAAAGAAATTATCCAAAAAAACAAGGTGGATGAAATTGTGTGCGGCTTGCCACTAAACACCCGTGGGGAAGAGCAAACCATAGCCCAGCAAACCCGCGAATTTATGGATAAACTTGCCGCTGAAACAAGCGCAAAAATTACCTTTTTGGACGAGCGCTTTACTTCGGTTATGGCGGAAGAAATTTTGGCAAAAAAATATAGAGATTACAAAAAGCGTAAACAACTTTTAGACGCAGTGGCAGCCAACATAATTTTGCAAGATTATTTGGATAGGAGATAAATTATGGGAGGATTATATGGAAAAGAAAAATCAAAAACCAAAAACCGTTAAGGTTAAAGACCCAATTGCCCAAATCTTGGACGACGAGGATGACAGCAACATCATTTTGTATGACGAAAGCAACAAGCCAATTGAATTTGAACAGATTGCCCGCATTCAACTTGATGATGATAACAACATCTATGTCATCCTTATTCCAGTCACCAAACTTGAAGGGGTGGAAGAGGGCGAAGGCGTAATCTACGCACTCAACGCAGAAGAAGGCAGCCTAAATGTGGTTGACGACCCAAAAATCACCGACCGCGTTTTGGAAGCCTATCAAAAAATGTTAGACGACTAGGGCAACCGCCCTTTTTTTTTATATAAATTTAAAAAAGTTGGTTAAATTGTATTGACAATCAATTGTGTTTTTGATAAAATAATCTAGTTAAATAAAAATAGCACCTATCCCGATTGATAGTCTGTTCCGTGCACTTTGTGCTTAAATTTGCGGTGTAAATCAAGTTGACGGGTAGGGAAGACGAAAACAGGAGGTATATTATGTCAGTTATTTCTATGAAACAATTGTTGGAGGCAGGTTGTCACTTTGGCCATCCAACCAGAAAGTGGAACCCTAAAATGAAAAAGTACATTTTCACGGATAGGAACAACATCCACATCATAAATTTGGAAGATACCCAAAACCAAATTGATGCCGCTTACGCTTTTATTAAAGAAAAGGCGTTGGCTGGCGCAAATGTGCTGTTTATTGGCACAAAAAAGCATGCAAGTGAAGTGGTAAAGCAAGAGGCTGAACGCGCAGGCATGTACTATATCAATTCGCGTTGGCTTGGTGGCACACTTACCAACTTTGTTACCATTCGCAAGCGTATTGACCGCATGAACAAGCTTAACAATATGGAGGCACTTGGCGATTTTGAACTTCTTCCTAAAAAAGAAGTTATCAAACTTAAAGCTGAGCGCGACAAACTTGCTGCAAACCTTACCGGTATTAAGGATATGACCGCATTGCCAAACCTTATTATTTTGGTTGACCCACACACCGAACACATTGCAGTTAAAGAAGCAAAAATTTTGGGCATCCCAACCGTTGGCATTGTTGACACAAACAGCGACCCAGACGATGTTGACATCTGCGTGCCAGCAAATGATGACGCTTTGGGTAGTTTAAAACTTATTCTTTCCACCCTTACCGATGCAATTGTGGAAGCTAAAAATGGCGTTGTTTTGCACGACCCAGAGGCTAATGTTGACGATATGTCTATGGCAGAAATGGTGCGCGTAGGCATTTCTAAACCAGTTGCAGTTGAAGAGGAAGAAGAGCCTAAAACCGCTGCTCACAAAAAAGTTAAAAAAGAAGTTAAAAAAGACAAAACCGAACCAGCTAGTGAAGAATAATTATAGTAATTAAAAGGAGATTATATGGAAATTACAGCAAAAGAAGTTGCCAATTTGCGCGGAATAACAGGTGCAGGCCTTATGGACTGCAAACGCGCGCTTATTGAAGCTAATGGCAACGTTGACGAAGCAATCAAAATTTTGCGCGAGGCAGGCATCGCAAAAGCAGTCAAAAAACAAGGCAGAATTGCAGCCGAAGGCGTGGTTGGTGCTTATGTTGAAGGCGGAGTAGGCGCCTTGGTTGAAATTAACTGCGAATCCGACTTTGTTTCTAAGGGCGACAAATTCCACGCAATTGTGGATAATGTTGCAAAAGTTATTGTTAAAAATCAACCAAAAGATTTGGATGCTTTAAATGCATGCAAGTTTGAAGATGGCACAATTGCCGACTACATCACAAGCCAAACCGCAACTATTGGTGAAAAAATTTCAATCCGCCGCTTTGAAGTTTACAAAACAAACGGCAAGTTGGAAGCATATTTGCACATGAGTGGCAAAATTGGCGTTATGGTAGAGGCTGTTGATTTTTCCGCTGGCGCAGAGGCAGTTTTGCACGATGTTGCATTGCAGATTGCAGCAAATAAACCAGAATTTGTTTGCGAAAGCGAAGTTCCAGCCGATAGAATTGAAAAAGAAAAGGAAATTATGCTTGTTCAAATGCAAAATGACCCTAAAAATGCCAACAAGCCAAAAGATATCCTTGAAAAAATTGTGCTTGGCAAACTTAGCAAATTTTACGGCGAAGTATGCTTAGTTAAACAACCATTTGTTAAAGATGACAGTTTAACAGTTGAAAAATACATTGCAGGCAAATTTAAAGTTGCGCGTTTCACTCGTTGGGAAATGGGTGAAGGGCTTGAAAAACGCAATGACGACTTTGCAGCCGAAGTCGCCGCACAAATGAAAAAATAATCAGAAAGGAGCACATCCTTTCTTTTTTGCCCGCACAATGTAAGTTGTTTTACAATTTTTACAATAAATTTGCAATCCGCATATAAAATAAAAAATTGAATTGTGAAATTACAAGCATTTTGTTTGCTATTTTTAAAAAAATCAAGTATTATTATATAAATAGATATTTATATTTATTTTTTGTGTTTAAGGAGTATTATGAACGAAGATGTTGAACTTGCCATGTCTGAGATGGAAGACAATTTAAACAAACAATTCAATCATTTGATTGATGAACTTTTGCTTATCCGTGTGGGCAGGGCAAATCCAAAGGTGGTTGAACAGGTTAAGGTGGACTATTATGGCAGCAAAGCGCCACTTATTCAAACCAGCAATATTATTGTGGAAGATGCGCGCACGCTTGTTGTCAGCCCGTGGGACCCTTCTACCTTAAAAGCAATCCGCACCGGGATAGAAGCAGCAAATTTAGGAGTTAGTGTAAGCGATGATGGCAAAATTATTCGCTTAAATTTCCCTATGCTTACCGAAGAGCGCAGGCGGGATGCCAGCAAAGATGCAAAAAAGTTGTTGGAAGAAACCAAAATTGCAATGCGTAATTCGCGCCGCGATTGTTTGGATGTGTTTAAAGAGTTGAAAAAGAATGGCGAAATAAGTGAAGATGAGTATAATTCGCTAGAAAAAGACGTGCAGAAAAAACTTGATGGATATACAGAAAGGGCGGATACCGCTTGTGATAAAAAAATAGCAGAAATTATGGAAGTGTAGCCATGAACTTTGAAAAATTAAGGCAACACCCCAAACTTCCGCAACATTTGGCTTTTATTATTGACGGCAACGGAAGGTGGGCCAAAAGACGCGGGTTGCCACGCAGCATGGGGCACAAAGCGGGCATGGATATGCTTAAAAAGCAGATTGAGTATGTGCGCGATTTAGGCATAAAAAATCTTTCCGTATACTGTTTTAGCACAGAAAATTGGAACAGACCACAAAAAGAGGTTGATTATCTAATTAAAAACCTTTTTGAAAATATGATTGACGAGTTTAAGCAAAAATATCTTGACGAAGATGTCCGCATCATTTTTTCGGGCGATTTGGATGATAAGCGCATTCCAGCAAAGGTTAGTGCGGGTGCACACGAGCTTATGGAAAAAACCAAGCACAAAACCGGATTTGTTTTAAATCCTTGCATAAATTATGGAGGCAGACAAGAAATTTTGCGCGCCACCAACGCACTTATTAAAGCGGGCAAAATGGTTGATGAGCAACAATTTAGCCGCGCATTATACACAGCCGAAATGTTGCCACTTGACCTTGTTATCCGCACATCGGGCGAGATGCGCACCAGCAATTTTATGCCATGGCAAGCCGCGTATAGTGAGTTATATTTCGACAAAACTCCGTGGCCATCATTTAACAAAAAACACTTGATAAAGGCACTTAACAACTACATCAAGCGCGACAGACGGTTTGGTGCAATTAAGGAATAGTATGAAAAAACGATTATTAACCAGTACAATTATTGTTTTGACAGTTGCACTTGCAATTTGTGCAAAGTTTTTGCCATACACAATTGGCGATTATATTTTTGACTTTTTTGTTTTGTGCTTAACCATGGTTGCCGCCTTTGAAATGTGTAACCTTTTGGACAACCTTAACAAACCAGTAAATAGGGTGCTTGCGTTTGCCTATCCAATTTTTAACTATTTGGTGTGCATGATTTGCCTTAAATACCTTAAATTGTACTATGTTTTGCCTATTCAGTTACTTGGGCTGGTTATCTATTTTGTTGTGGTTTTGTGTGGCGAACTTGCGCTTAAACAATCCAATGCAAAAACCAAATTTAAAATCAGCCTAAACACAATTTTGGCATGTATTTACCCAAGCTTGCTGTTTGGTTGCTTTACAATTATTAACCACGCAGAAGCATTTTTCAATTACAAAAACATCAGCATCGCCTTTATACTTATGGTTATTGCAATAACATTTTTAACCGACACACTGGCGTATTGCTTTGGTTTGCTGCTGCGCGGTCCAAAACTTGCACCTAAAATTAGCCCAAACAAACATGTGTCTGGCGCAATAGGTGGCGTGCTGGGCGGAATTGGCGGGGCAATGCTGGTGTACGCGTTAATCTACAATGTTAACAGCTTGCAAGCATTTTTAATTCAAAATGGCATTGCTTGGTGGCATTTCTTGCTTGTTGGGCTGATTGGCTCAATTTTGTGCCAAGCGGGCGATTTGTTTGAAAGTTTCATTAAACGCCGCGCTCAGGTTAAAGACAGCGGAAACATCCTTCCCGGTCATGGTGGCATGTTGGATAGAATTGATGCCATGATCTTTAATGTGTTTTATTTGTACATAATTTTATTATTGATTTAACTGCTAATAATAGTATAAACGCATCGCGGGTTTAATAAAATAATGAAGATGAGTAATTTGCTTTCAGTTTCAAGTGTGATGACAAACATTGGCTTTATAATTTTGGCCATTGTTGTTTTGCTATTTATGGTGCTTATTCACGAATTGGGGCATTACACCGCAGGCAAAATGCTCAAATTTAAAATAAATGAATTCAGTGTGGGTTTTGGCCCTAAAATTTTGCAGAAGAAAAAGAAAAATGGCGAAATCTTTTCACTTAGAGCCATTCCACTTGGCGGATATTGTGCGTTTGACGGCGAAGATGCCGATGCTGACGGAAAGCAAAATCCAACCGCTTTCAACAATCAAAAGCCATGGAAACGGCTTATCGTGTTGTTTTTTGGCGCGTTTTTCAACTTTTTAAGCGCAATAATTTTTAGTTTTGTGCTGCTTTTTGCTAACGGCTACGATTTGGTTCAAGTAAAGTCGGTTGACAACACCAGCATAAATTATAGTTTTTTGCAAGCGGGCGACGTGCTAACTGGGGTGGATGGGCATAAAATTGACTTTGTCCACGACGATTCGCTTAGCGTACTTATTAAAGATTATACAATAAAGACCTATCCAAAAATCGATGCGGATGGCGAATTTGTGCAAGTTACAATCAATGGCAAAGCGTACAATCAGCAATTAAAAGATATAACTTTCGACATAAAGCGCGCGGGCAAAAAGCAATCGGTGGATGCAAAAGTTTACGCCCTTTACGCCGCGCAAGACTTTACTACAAACGGCAACACCACAAAAGCGGGCGAGTATGTGGGTTGGAGTCTGGTCGACACAAGCAATGAAGGCGAACTTACACTTGACACTTATCGTTACAGCTTTGGCGAGGCTATTTTAAACAGCGTGCCATTTTCGTTTAAATGGGCGTACAAAATGCTTATAATTATAGGCAGGCTGTTTACTGGCAGACTTGATATCACCGCGCTTGGCGGTCCGGTAACCACGGTTAAAATGATTGCAAATTATAGCCGCGCTAGCATAAATTATCTGCTTGTGCTGTTGCCGCTAATTGCAGTAAACCTAGCCGTGTTCAACCTGCTGCCAATCCCTGCGCTTGACGGCTGCCAAATGCTGTTTGTGCTGATTGAATGGATACGCAAAAAGCCAATAAATCAAAAGGTTATAAACGCAATAAACAATGTTGGACTTATTGTCCTGTTTGGCTTTGTTATAATTGTGGATATAATCCAGTTTATAATTTAATTTTGCACATTTCTTGACAAATGCGCAATTTTTTGATATAATCCTTTTATAAGGACATTTTGTGGAAAATCAATTAGACATTTTAAACCGCTTGTTTGACGGTTTACAATTTAAAGATGCAGAGTATAGCGAGCGTACAAACACATGTACCATAAATTTTTTATACAATCCACAAGTGTTTAAAATAAACGAGCAGAACCGCAAAATCATCTACGACAAAGTGCTTGAAATTGTGGGTGATTTTGTTAGATACGAGCTTAATTTTATATCTTGTCCGCTTGATAAGCGCGCAATTGCAAATCACGCCTATATGACGCTTGTAAACAACTTCCCCGCGCTTAGCAAAAACTTCACTTTCAACGACATTGCAGTTGAAATTGACGGGGTTAAGGTGATATTAAGCATCTGCCTTTCCGCCTCATCGTACGAATATGCCACGGCAAATAATCGCGAAGAAATGCTTGCAAAAAAACTTAAAGAGAGTTTTCTTGCGGATTTTGTTGTAAATTTCGTTAAAAAGGAAGATGAAATCGCGTCCAGCCAGATAGAAAATAATATGGAATTTATCTCTTCCATAAAAAAGGCTGACGACAAAACTATATACAAACTATCCAACATCTCTAACATAATTGGCAAAAACGACTATACGCTTGCCATCGACTACACCAAAATTACCCAGCCGGTTGAAAACGTGGTAATCTGCGGCACGGTTACAAACATAAGCAAGCGCACATACACCCGCCAGCGCAAAAAGGACGGGCAGCAGGTTAGTGAAGAACGCCCATTTTACAGTTTCGCCCTTAAAAATGAGGACAAAATTTTGTACTGCAGCATTTTTCCGCGTCAGGCGGACGAAAACAAGGGTGATTTAATTGAAGTTGGTATGAGTGTTAGTTGTTTTGGCTCGTTTAGAAGCTTTAATGGCAAACTTAATTTCACCGCAATTTCAATTGCCCGCTGCGACTATCAGCGTGAAGAGATTAAGCACATAAAATCCGTTAACGAAAACTATCACACCGTTTTCCCGCAAACTTATGTGGAATATCAGCAGGGTGGGCTTTTTGATGAGGAAGAAAAAAAGTTTGACGGAAGTTTTGTGGTGTTTGACTTGGAAACAACTGGTTTTGATGCCAACAAGGATACAGTCATCCAAATTGGTGCGTGCAAAATTGTAAACGGCAAAATTGTTGAAACATTTGCATCCCTTGTAAATCCGCAACGCCACATTCCAGACGAAATAACAACCCTAACTGGAATAAACGACCAAATGGTTAAAGACGCGCCAACCATAAACTATGTGTTGCCAGACTTTTACAAGTTCTGTTACGGCAGCACGCTTGTTGCGCAAAATATAGCGTTTGATATTTCGTTTTTGCATTTTTTGGGTAAACTTTATTCGTACAATTTCGACAATCCGCAAATGGATACGCTTGAAATGGCGCGCCAAAAACTGCCCGGACTTAAAAACTACAAACTTGGCACAATTGCGGAAAAATTGAATGTTCCGCTTATTCATGCCCACACCGCCACAGACGATGCAACCGCAACGGCAAAGGTGTTTATAAAACTTATGTAGCAAACAAAATTAAAAAATTTGCTTAAAACTATTGATTTATTGATTTTAATGTGATATAATATAATAAAGTAGGAGTGGTTAGCCACTCCTAAATTAGTTTTTAGGAGTTAAAATGAAAGTTGCAGATGAAGTTTTAGATGCAATTACTCCACTTTTTAAAGACGACATAAAGTTGGTTGAAGTGGAGTATGTTAAACGGCAAGATGGCATGCACCTTATTGTTTATCTTGATAAACCCAATGGTGTAACCCTTGACGATTGTGAGGCAAAAAGCAATCAGATTAGCGATTTGCTTGACGAACTTGACCCAACAGACGGTGAGCCTTATCATTTGGATGTGTCGTCCTATGGCTTGGATAGGCCACTTAAATACGATTGGCAGTTTAAAAAGTATTTAAATCAAAAGGTAAAAGTTTCGCTTTATCGCAAAATTGACGGCAAAAAGGAATTTGTGGCAACACTTGTTGGCTTTACACAAGACGATTTTACATTTAGCATTGATGGTGAAAACCTTAACCTAGACAATGTTTATGTTGCACAAATCACACCTTATATTGATTTTTAACTTATCAATATTTTGGGTATTTAACGCATGTAATACACAATATGTATTAATTTAAAAGGTATTTTAAAAGGAGAAAAAAAGTGGTTAACAAAGATTTTTTTGAAGCATTAAAAGATTTACAAGCAGAAAAGGGTATTAATGAAGAGGTTTTTATTGCAGCACTAGAACAAGCACTTACCGCAGCGTACAAAAAAAATTGTGGTATGGCAAAAAATGCGCAAGTAAAACTTAATCCGGAAAAGAACACAATTAAAATTTATTCTTATCGCACCGTTGTTGACGAGGTTGACGATATGGATAAAGAAATCAGCCTTGAAGAGGCAAAACAGATAAAGCATTCATACAAAGTGGGCGATATTGTTGCGGAAGAAGAAAGCACAAAAGATTTCAATCGCATTGCCGTGCAAACCGCAAAGCAGGTTATCACCCAAAAGATTAAGGAAATTGAAAAGCAGTCGGTTTATAAAGACATTGCGGAAAAAGAGGGCAAAATTGTGGTTGCCATTGTTAAGCGTATTGATATTGACAACGTTTACTTGGAAATTGGCGGCACAACTTTGGAAGGCTTGCTTACCAAGCGCGACCTTTTGCCGTCTGACAATTTAAAGCCGGGCGACCGCATAAAGGTGTATGTTCGTCACATAAAAGACGATTTCCGCGGCACAGTTGTGCAAGTTTCTCGCACACATGTAAACTTTGTGCGCATGTTGCTTGAAATGGAAGTGCCAGAACTTACTAATGGCGAAGTTTCAATTGTAAACATTGTGCGTGAACCTGGTCTTCGCACAAAAATATCCGTGCAAGCAAAAGTGCCTAATCTTGATGCTGTTGGCGCTTGCATTGGCAACAAAGGTATGCGCATAAATTCGGTTATTAACGAGTTGAATGGTGAAAAGATTGACATTATTAATTACAGCGAAAATCCAGCGGACTATATTGTTGCAGCATTAAGCCCAGCCGAAGTTAGCGAAATAACGGTTGACACGGCAGCCGGCATAGCAAATGTGCTTGTGCCAGAAAATAAATTGTCGCTTGCAATTGGTAAAGGTGGGCATAATGTCCGTCTTGCAGCAAAACTTACTGGCTACAAAATTGATGTTAAGCCAACCAAAGAGCAAGTTGCTTCAACAAACGATGTGGTTAGCACATCAAACGCAAATATAATTTTGGATGATGACTTCTTTAGTGATATAGACTAGTAAGGAGAAATTACACAAAATGCACATAAAACAAGAAAGGCGATGTATTGTTTGTAGGCAGCCAAAACAGCAAGCGGAATTGTTGCGCTTAGCAAAAATTGGCAATCAATTTGTGCTTGACTTAAACTTTAAACTTGGCGGGCGCGGGGCATACATCTGCAAAAACAAACAATGTTTGCAGCAAGCTATTAAAAAGAAAGCAGTTAACAAAGCATTCAAATCCAATGTTGGGGACGAGATATATCAGTTGATAGGAGAGTATGAACAAAGTATCTAGTTATTTAAATTTTGCAAAAAAGGCAAACAAATTGTTTAGCGGACAAACGCATTTAAAGTATATTAAGCAAAAATTATACCTTATTATGTGCTGTCAAACTGCAAGCCAAAATTTAGTAGACCTAGCAAAAAATTTGGCAACAAAACACAATTGTTCGTATATAATAACTCAGCAACCCTTGGCTGAACTTAGCGGAATTTTGGATGTAAAAATTTTGGGCATAGCGGACGAAAATTTGGCAAACGCAATTTTAAAGGAGATGAAATAATTGGCAAACGAAACAAAAAATCAAGAATTTAACAAGGCAATAAAACAACTTCAAGCCATGGTGCAAGACAAGCAGATTATTGGGCTTGCAGAAAAGTTTTTCAATTTAAAAGTGGAGATGAGCAACCTTACCCGCACGCTTAAGGATAAGGAATCTTCTTTAATTACAAACGCGCAAAAGGTGGAAGAAAAGCGGCCCGAAGTTGTTGAAGTAAAACCAGAAAAAATCGAGCAGCCAGAAGTTATCGCACCAAAGCCTGAACAGACAAAGCAGCCAGTTCAAAACCAAAATCGCAATGTTCAAAACAATCAAAACCAAAATCAAAACAGAAATTTTGGTCAAAATTCTGCCCGCAACAATCAAGGTCAATATCAAAATCAGTATAGGCAAAATCAAAATCGGCCAAACAATCAAAACAACCGCAATCAATTTAATCGCTATCAGCAGACTGGGCAGGGTAAATTCAACAATTTCCGCAATCAAAATCAAAACCAAAATCAGCGCACGAATGCTTCCCGCCCACAACAAAATAGGGATAACAAACGCCCAGCAATCAACTATGCACAGCCAATTATCACATCAAGTCCGGCACGCAATGTAAACAAAAAGAAAGACAATGCGCACTTTGAAGAAAAGCATGCGTACAGCAAACGCGATTTAATCAAGCGCGGCATGTTGGAGGTGGAAGATGATAGCGACCGTGCAGTAAACAGAAAAATCCGCCCTAAAAAGAAAGATAGTGTGGAAAAGGTGGTTGAAACCAGAACCGGTCCAGCAATTATTAATACCGACAACATAACTATCAAACTTTTGTCCGAAGCCAGCGGAAAGCCGGTTAGCGAAATCATCAAAAAGTTTATGATTTTGGGCATGATGGTAACCATAAATTCTACCATAGATTTTGCCACAGCCGAACTTGTTATGTCGGATATGGGCGTTGAACTTGTGCAGAAATTGGACAAAACAAGTGAAGAAAAACTTAAAGATGTGCAAAGTTCAATCCGCAGTTATGACGAAAATCTTGCCGTTGTTCGTCCACCAATCGTCACCGTTATGGGGCATGTTGACCACGGCAAAACCAGCTTGCTTGACTACATCCGCAAAACGCAAGTAACATCAAGCGAGGCGGGCGGCATAACCCAAGCCATTGGCGCATATAGGGTTAAGGTTAACGACAAATATATAACATTTATTGACACCCCGGGGCATGAGGCATTTACCGCAATGCGCGCGCGTGGGGCAAGCGTAACCGATATAGCAATTTTGATTGTTGCTGCCGATGACGGCATTATGCCACAGACGGTTGAAGCAATAAATCACATAAAATCCGCAAACATCCCAATGATTGTGGCAATAAATAAGATAGACAAACCGCAAGCCGACCCAGACCGCATTTTGCAGCAGTTGGCAGAAAATAATGTTTTGCCAGAAGAATGGGGCGGCGATGCAATAATTTGCAAAATTTCGGCAAAAACAGGCGAGGGGATTGACAAACTTTTGGAAACTATCCTTTTGGTTGCCGATGTTCAAAACCTTAAAGCCAATCCAAACACGCCAGCAATGGGTACAATTTTGGAATCTAAACTTGACAAGGGCAAAGGCGCAGTTGCCTCGCTTATTGTTATGGACGGCAGTTTGCATGTGGGTGACACAATCATCTCTGGCACAAGCATATGCAAGGTAAAAGCCATGATTGACGAAAACGGGCTTGCAGTTAAAAACGCCACACCATCAATGCCAGTAACCGTGCTTGGCTTTAATGAAGTGCCAGAGGCGGGCGAAACCTTCACTGTGGTTGATGAAAAATTGTCAAAACAGATTGTGGAAGAGCGAAAAGCGCGCCAAAAACAAGAATTATTAAAGCAATCGGGCGGCAACAGTTTGGAAGATTTGTTGCAAAAAACCAGCCAAAAAGACTTAAAAATCTTAAACATTGTGCTTAAAACAGATGTACACGGCTCGCTTGAAGCAATAAAATCTTCGCTATTAAAACTTAATAACGAAGAGGTTAAAATCAACATTCTGCACAGCGGAGTGGGTGCAATAAGCGAAAGTGATTTAATTTTGGCATCGGCATCAAATGCAATGGTGATTGCGTTTAATGTTAGTCAGGATAGCAAGGTTAAAACGCTTGCCGACCGCATGAAAATTAAAATTTACACCTACAAAATCATTTACGAGCTGCTTGAAGAAGTTGAACGCGTAGTTAAAGGGCTTAAAGAGCCTAAGTACGAAGAAGTTTATCTTGGCAAAGCGGAAGTTATTGCTGTGTTTAAACTTTCAACCGCGGGTATTGTTGCCGGCAGTCTGGTTAAAGACGGGAAGATTGTCCGCAACGAACACGCGCATATCTATCGCGGGGATGACCTTATTGCCACAACCGACATCAAATCGGTTAAAATTGTTAAAGACGATGTTAAAGAGGCACTTAAAGATAGGGAATGCGGCATAAAACTTGGCTTTGACGACATTTTGGTTGGCGACCGAATTGAATGCTACACCCTTAAAAGGATTGAAGAATAATGAAAAATATTAGGTTGGAACGCATTAATAGTGAAATTGAAAAAGCCTTAAATCACATTATCCAAACCGAACTTAGGGACCCGCAGATAGATGCAATAATTAGTGTAACTCAGGTGCAAATTACACCAGATTTAGCAAATGCCAATGTATATATCTCATGCGTTGGCAAAACAGAAAAAGCCGAAGTTCTTGCCCGCATTAAGGGCGCAGCGGGCTTTATTCGCGGCAAACTTGCAAAGGCGGTTAAGTTAAGGATAACTCCGCGTTTGGAATTTAGGCTTGACAACAGCGTGGAATATTCGCAAAAGATAGAAAACATTTTAAACACAATAACATATTCAACTAATGTAGAACAGCCCGAGGATAAGGATGATTAACGGGATAATTCCAGTAAACAAGCCGGCGGGCTGGACAAGTTTTGATGCGGTAAACAAAATTAAGCATCTAACTGGCTTTAAGGTTGGGCATCTTGGCAGCCTTGACCCAATGGCAACTGGCGTGCTTTTGATTACCATAAACAAAGCCACAAAATTGTTTGATATAATGCAGCAAAAAAACAAAACCTATTTGGCAAAGTTCAAATTTGGCTATTCAACCGATAGTTTGGATGCAACTGGTAGTGTTGTGGAAAGTTGTTCAAAGATACCAACACGGCAGCAGATTGAAGCAGTTTTACCCAAATTTAAAGGTAAAATAAGCCAAGTTCCGCCAAATTACAGCGCAAAGTCAATTGGTGGGGTGCGAGCATACAGTTTGGCAAGGAAAAATGTCGATTTTGTTCTTCCCGCTAAAGAGATAACGATATTTGATATTGATTTAGTTGGGTTTGAAAACGCCGAATTAACCTTAGATATAACATGCTCTTCTGGCACATACATACGCGCAATTGGGCGCGATTTGGCAATTAAACTAAACAGTTTGGCAACCATGACCGAACTAACGCGCACAAAATTGGGCGAATTTGAACTAGCTGATTGTGTTGAAATTGCCGATTTAAACAAAGACAATGTTACAAGCAAAATTGTATCGATTGACAAGGTTTTAAACTATCCAATTTTAAAACTTGACGCCCAGCAGACTTCAAACTTACTTAACGGGCAAACCTTGTTAGTGGACGAAATTGATGGCGAATATTTTGTTACGCAGAATAAAAATATAGTTGCCATTGCAAAAATTGCCAATAAAAAGGCAAAAATGCAAATATTTCTAGGTTAATTTGTTGCAAATAAATTTTTGTTATGTTATAATATATTAGTTTTAGGAGGATAAATGATTACAGCAGGCGATATTAGAAAGGGTATAATTTTTGATGACGGCAGTTCAACCGACCCAAAAAATCCAAGTTTGTTTTTGGTGGTTGACTTTCAACATGTAAAACCGGGCAAGGGCGCGGCTTTTGTGCGCACAACTTTAAAAAATGTGCTTACTGGCAAAACTTTGGACCGCACATATAACCCAACTGAAAAAATCAACGACATTTCAATTGAGCGTAAAGAGATGATGTATCTATATAACGATGGCGGGCTTTATTATTTTATGGACAACCAAACCTACGACCAAGTGCCATTTAATAAAGAAACTATTTCGGACGCGCTTAACTTTATTGTGGAAAACACAAACTGCCAAGTTCAGTTTTATAACGACCAGCCAATTAGTGTAGAGCCACCTATGTTTGTTGAATTAACCGTTACAAAAACCGAACCGGGCGTAAAAGGCGACAGCGTAAAAACTGGTGGCAAACCAGCCACGCTTGAAACTGGCTACACTTTAACTGTTCCGCTTTTTATCAACGAGGGCGACCGCATTCGTGTTGACACTCGCACGGGCGAATATATGGAAAGACTTTAAACCACAGCGTGTGGTTTTTTTGTTTTATACGGTAAACTATTTTTGTTAAAAAGTAGTTTTAAGTCGAAAATTTGATACTATTAGGGTATCATATTTTTTTTGGCATTTTAAAGCGGATTTTTTAATATTTTTTATTATGCTAAAAGAATATTTGGATAACGAAATCTATTCTGCCATAACAAAAGCATTCAGTTTTAACGATATAAACGAAGTTAGATTGCGCGTTAACGAAAATGTAATTGTGGTCATCAAAAACAAAAAGTATTATTTAAAGGATGACGATGGCAGTTTTGTTAAAGCAAGCGCGCAGACAATCGAAAATTTTTTGCTTAGGGCAAGCGGACATTCGCTTTACGCGTCAAACGAAAGCATAACGCAAGGCTATTTAACCCTGCCAAAAGGTATAAGGGTGGGGGTTGCGGGCAAGGTGGTTGTTAACGACAACAAAATTATCACCATCAAAGAGTTTCAGTCGGTAAACATCCGCATCCCACATTTTGTTAAAAATTGCAGCCTTGCTGCTTACGATTATTTGATTTGCGACAACAATATCAAAAACACCCTTATAATCTCTCCGCCCGGATGCGGAAAAACCACTTTTATACGCGATTTAATCTTTCAACTTTATCAGCATAACATTTCAAAAAACGTGCTTGTGGCGGACGAACGCAACGAAATTTCTTCAACCGTAACGGGCGCGCCACAACTAAATATAGGCGGTTTTTGCGATATATACACAAATTGTAGTAAAGAATTTGCTTTTAAGTGCGGAATACGCAGCATGTGTCCAGATGTTATTGTAACCGACGAATTGGACCTAAAAAAGGATTTGCCATGTATAGTTGAAGCAATAAATTGCGGGGTTAATGTGGTGGCGACAATCCACGCAAAAGACATCGAGCAGTTAAAGGTTAAGTCTGGGTTTAGTGAGATAATCCAAAACAGATATTTTTCGCGCTTTGTTGTGCTTTGCAGCGATGACGGTCCGGGCACGCTTAAAAACATATACAACGAGCATTTGGAGTGCATTTATTGTAGGTAGAATATGAAATGGTTTTTAATTTTTGTGCTTATTTCCACAATAATGCTTATTGCGTATTCGGTCAGCAACCAGTATCGGGACAGGCTGGATTTTTATGTAAACCTAACTAAGTTTTTAAAAAAGTTTCAGCTAAACATCTCGTTTAAACAAGACAAAGTTATGCAGTTTTTAGACGAAACAAAACCCAAAAAACAGTTTAAATTGTTTGTTTTAAGCTATCAAAATTATCTAAAAACTGGCAAACTTGATTTATCGCAGATTTCGGTTTTGTCGGACGAAGAAAAGGGCGAACTTAACAACATAATTAAAAACATTGGCAGATTTGATGCAAACAACGAAATTAAGCAGCTAGATCAATTTATTATGGAGATAGAATCAAAGCGCGCGGCGGCGGAGCAAGACAAAAACAAACTCTGCCCGCTTATAATCAAACTTTCGCTGCTGTTTGCAATTGGGCTTAGCATACTTTTGGTGTAAAGGAGGAGCATGGAAATAATATTTAAACTTGCTGGCATTGGGCTAATCACCGCCATTGTCAACCAAATTTTAAAGCATTTTGGCAAGGAAGAAATTGCATCAATAACCACACTTGCTGGGCTCATAATCAGCCTACTTATGGTGGTTAATCTGGTGCAAGATTTATTTAACACGGTAAAGGCATTGTTTGTGTTTTAGGGGGCAATTTGGCAGACTTAATTAAAATTGTGGGTGTGGCATTAGTTACGGTGGTGGCTTTTTTGCTTGTTAAACAGACCCGCCCAGAAATTGCTATGTTAATATCCATTGCAGGCAGCATTTTAATTATTCTGCTTTCAATAAACACGCTTACAAGCGTAATAACTCAGTTTAACAAAATTTTTGAAGCCACTGGGGTTAACGCATCAATACTTTTGCCTATATTAAAGATAATTGCAATTGGCTATGTGGTTGAATTTGGGGCGAACATTTGTTTGGACGCTGGGGCAAACAGCATCGCGGACAAAATTTTGTTTGCTGGCAAACTTATTATTCTATTAATCGCCTTGCCAATAATAAATCGAGTGATTGATATGGTGGTGGGGCTGCTATGATAAACTATAAACAAAAAAAATCCAATATCACAATAATTTCGCTTGTTGTTTTGTTTGCGCTTTTTAGCATAATCTCCCCGCTAAAAACCTTTTGTGTCAGCCAAAATGTGGTTGAATTAAGTAAGGACATACAAACTTCGGTTGCCGAAACGCTTGACGAAATTGATTTTTCTTTACTGGACGAAATGGTGGCGGATTTTGGTGAGCAGCAAAACATATTTTCAATCTCCAACATAAAAAACAAAATCTACGCCATAATTTCGGGCGAGGATGCGGTCAATTACAAAACATTTATTGCAAGCCTGCTGTCGATTGTAACAGAAAAGATTATAAAATACCTGCCGCTTTTGTCGCTTATTGTGGCAATTGGGATAATAAGTAACATGCTAGGCGGGATAAAAAGCAAGTTTAACGAAAAATCAACGGGCGATTTAATTCATTTGGTCTGCTTTTTGTCCGTGGTTATACTGTCAATTGGCATGATATCTAGTTTAAGCAATATAACAAAAAAATCGATTGACAACATGACCAATCAAATGAATATAATCTTTCCAATTCTGCTTACCTTTATGACCGCACTTGGTGCGCACGCAAGTGTGGGGGTGTATCAGCCAATTGTGGCAATTTTGTCTACATATGTTGCGGATTTCTTTAAGTTTTTTATTTTGCCGCTGTTTATGTTCAGCTTTGTGTTTGCAATAATTTCAAATCTATCAAACAACATAAAATTAGACCGCTTTAACAGTTTTATTTCAAGCCTATTTAAATGGGTGGTTGGGGCAGTGTTTACAATATTTTTTGCTATTTTTACCATTCAAGGCATATCGGCTGGCAGTTTTGACAGCGTAAGCATTCGCACCACAAAATACACTATAAAAAGCTACATTCCTTTTATTGGCGGCTATCTGTCGGATGGCATGGATATAATTTTATCCAGCACCATACTTATTAAAAACGCGGTTGGGCTTGTTGGCATGCTGCTGATTTTGGGCAACATAATTTCGCCGCTTATCGATATTGTTATATTCACCCTGCTTTTAAAACTGGTTTCTGCCATATTGCAACCACTTGGCAACGACAAAACCTCAAATTTTTGCTTGTCAATTTCTAAATCGGTAACCATGCTTTCAACCTGCCTTATAGCAATTGGGTTTATGTATTTAATATCGGTTGGCTTAATTATGACAACATCAAATGTGGTGGTGCCATGAAAGCTTACATATTAGCAATTTTGGGTGTGGTTGTGGTTGGCATACTGGTTGACATTATTATCCCGTCTGGCAAAATAAACAAATTTATAAAAAGCATATATTCCATTTTTGTTGTTATGGTAATTTTAAACCCAATAATCAAATTTTTTAACAATCACAGCGACTTTAATTTTAATTATAACGAATATCAAGTAGTTGAGCCGCTTTTAAACTATCTAACCAAACAAAAGATAAATGCTTACACATCCGACATTAAAAACACGCTAAATGATGCTGGACTTAAAAATGTTGACATAACTTTTGATTATTCACTACAAGATGACAAATTAATTTTAAATTCTTGCCAAATAAATTTAAAAAAATTGGAAACTTCAAGCAACTTCCAGCATAATAATAAGTATGAATTCATTATTAAAGTTGTTCAAACGATTACAAATCTAAGCGCGGAGGAGATAGTTTTTGATGAATGAAAAAAGCAGTAAATTTTCTTGGTGGGACAAACTTAAAAAGATAAAACACATTGAAATTTACATTGCAATTATATTTATTGTGATTTTGTTGCTTATTTATTTATCAAACTTTTCATCAAACAAGTCAAGCAGCGGGACAAAAACAACCACAGTTAATGAATTATCTATAACTGGCTATGTTCAAAGTTTGGAAGACAATTTACAGGATATTTTATCCAACATTGGAGGTGTATCAAATGTAAAGGTTATGATTACTTTAGACATGTCCACTTCAACCATCACCGACCAGCAGCTCACTCTTACAGTCATGCCACCAATTAAAGGAGTGTTGGTAACGGCAAATGGGGTGGAGGATGTTGGAGTAAAAGTTAAAGTTTTGCACGCTATTGAAGCAGTTTTAGATGTTAAAAATGGCAATGTTCAAATATTGTCGAGCAATTAGGAGGTTTTATGAAAAATTTATCAAAAAAGAAAAAAATCATTATTTTATCCGTTATGGTGGCACTTTTGCTTATAACTGGTTTTGTTAATGTGGCACTTAACAACAGCTTTTCAAGCGGGGTAAGCAAACAAACTGGTGCAACAGTAAGCACATATAGTTTCTACGCAAACTATCGCAGCACACGCGATGCCACTCGCGCACAAGAAATTCAGTTTTATGACAGCATTATAAACAGCGATGCCTACAGCGAAGATGCCAAAAAAGAGGCCTATGACAACAAAATGGCACTTGTAAAACAGATGGAAAAAGAGCTGGTTACCGAAAGCATGATTATTGGCAGCGGATTTAACGATGCAGTTATAACCGCATCAAGCGAAAACATCAACATCTTTGTTAAATGTGCCGAACTAACTAAGGAAGAGGTTGCACGCATTGCATCCATTGCAATAAAAGAATTTGGCGTTGAAATTGACAAAATTATCATTACTCCATCAGAATAGTTGTTTATTTATTTGCTAAAATAAAAAAGATATGGTATAATACTTATGGTTTAAAGTTTTTAACCAAGAGGTATTTATGGCAATTTCCAGTATAAATGGTGACGACAACACTTATATAAACAAAAACATGGTGGTTTCAATCATCTCGCTTGCAACCAAAGAAATTCCGGGCGTAGTTGATATGTTTGCCCCAAAAAGGCTGTTCTTTAGGCGGCTTTTCAGCAGCAACGCAGGCAAAGGGGTCAAGGTTAAATACACCAAGTCTGGCGTGATAATTGATTTGTTTGTGGTTGTTAAAACCGATATTGAAGTAAGCGAAGTGGTTTATCAAATTCAGCAGAATGTAAAAAACAGCATGTCATCACTTTTGCCACTTAAAATTAAGGCAATCAATGTTCACATTCGTGATGCAGAAAAAGCAGATACTCTCTAGTGAGAGTTTTTTGCATTTATAAGTTAAGGAGAAAGTATGAAACGCACAGATGCAAGAGAACTGGCTTTTAAAACCATATATTCCAATTTTTTCAACAAAGAAGACACAAGCGATTTGTTTAAAAATGCGGATGAAGAGGGGCTTAATTTCACGCGCGAAATTGTAACCAACTTTGGCAAGCATTACAGCGAGATTAACGACCTTTTGACTCAGCACCTTAAAGGTTACACGGTTGAGCGGCTTTACAAGGTGGATTTGGCAATTTTGTCAGTTGCAATTATTGAATTAAGTTACATAAAAACCACACCTAAAGAAGTTGTTATTAACGAGGCGATTAACCTTGCCAAAAAGTTTTCAACTGAAAAAAGCCCTAAATTTATAAACGGAGTGCTTGCAGACATTTATAAGTAATGAAAGTTTTTACCGTAAGCCAAATTAATAGAGTGATTAAAGACCTTATTGACAACGAAGTTGTGTTGGAAGATATTACAGTTAGCGGAGAGTTGTCAAGTTTTTCCATTACGCGCAACATTGCGTATTTCACCCTTAAAGATAACGACAACATGCTAAGTTGTGTGCAGTTTGGAGCAAAAAGCGCGTTTAATATTGGTGATTTGGTTGAGTGTAGGGGAAATATTAAATACTACCCAAAAGGCGGCAAACTTAGTTTTAATGTGCTAAGCATTCAGCCGTGCGGGCAAGGGGAGTTGTACAAGCAATTCCTTTTGCTTAAAGAGAAGTTGGAAAAAGAGGGTCTGTTTGATGCCGAACACAAAATTCCACTCCCGCGCTTTGTAAATTCAATTGGGGTGGTAACAAGCAAAACGGGCGCAGTGCTGCAAGATATTAAAAATGTAACCGCACGGCGAAATCCTAATTTACAAATCTATGTTTACGATGCGCAGGTGCAAGGCAATTACGCGGTCGAGCAGGTTATTGAAGGGATAAGTTATTTTGACAATTTCAGCGATGTGGATGCAATTATCGTTGCGCGCGGTGGCGGCAGCATTGAAGATTTAAGTCCGTTTAATGATGAAAAACTTGCCCGCATTGCCTACATTTGCAACAAGCCCATTATAAGCGCGGTAGGGCATGAAACCGACTTTACAATTTTGGATTTTGTTGCCGATTTGCGCGCACCAACTCCAAGCGCGGCGGCCGAACTTGTAACCTATGATTTAAACGAATTAAAGCAGTATATTTATAGCCTAGAATATACAATTCAAAAGGATGTAGAAGCAACCTTTGAAAGTGTAAACGCAAAAATCAACACATCAATCTACAACATAGATAGGCAGATTAACGACATTGTAAACGACAATATTTTACACATCAACGGCATATTTAACAGCCTTAACCAAAACATAAAACAGACAGCGCAAGACACTAAATATAGGGTAGATAGTGCATTAAATACACTAGATAAGCTAAATCCAGTTAAATTGTTGCAGTCGGGATATAGTTATGTAACAAACCAAAATCGGCAAATTAGCAGCAATAACACGGCGGTTGGCGATGTGGTGCAAATTGTGGCGGATAAAGTTAAATTTGACGCAGAAATTTTAAAGAAGGAGAAATTTGATGTTAGAAAAGGATATTAAAAGATTGGAAGAAATTGCAGCCTTGTTAGAGCAAGGCAAAACTTTGGACGAAAGTTTAAAATTGTATGAAGAAGGGGTTAAACTTGCAAAACTTTGCTTGCAAGAGCTTGAAAAGGCGAAGGGTAAAATTGTAATGATAAAAAAGCAGTTTGAGGAGGAAGAAAATGGCTAAGGATAAAGAATTTGTTAGCGACATTGCCGATATTCACACAAATTTCCCGCAATGGTACACCGATGTTGTAATCAAAACTGAAATGGTGGATTATGGTCCGGTTAAAGGCACAATGGTAATACGCCCATATGGTTACGCGGTTTGGGAAAACATCCAAAACTATCTAAATAAAGAGTTTAAAAAGCAAGGGGTGGCAAACGCGTATTTCCCAATGTTTATCCCAGAAAGTTTTTTAAAGCGCGAAGCCGAGCATGTTGAAGGTTTTGCCCCAGAAGTTGCGGTTGTAACCTATGCGGGTGGGGAAGATTTGGCAGAAAAACTTATTGTCCGCCCAACCAGCGAAACTATAATTTGTGAGATGTATTCTAAATGGATAAAATCCTACCGCGACCTTCCTATGAAGATGAACCAGTGGTGCAATGTGGTTAGGTGGGAAAAAACTACTCGTCCTTTCCTTAGAACAAGCGAATTTTTGTGGCAAGAAGGGCATACCGTTTACGACAGCGAGCAAGGCGCGGATAACGATGCAAAAACCATGATGGAAGTGTATCAAAACTGCCTTAAAAATTTGCTTGCAATCCCAACCTTAACGGGCAGAAAGACAGAAAATGAAAAGTTTGCCGGCGCGGTTGCTACATACGGCATGGAAGCGATTATGAAAGACGGCAAGTGTTTGCAAGCGGGTACAACTCACTATTTGGGTCAAAATTTTGCAAAGGCAAGCAACATCAAGTTTTTAAATAAGGACGAAAAATTGGAGTATGGGTATTCGTCAAGTTGGGGTGTAAGCACGCGTTTGATTGGCGCACTTGTTATGACGCACGGTGACGAACGCGGTATGCGCATGCCACCAAATGTCGCCCCAATTCAAGTGGTTATTGTGCCAATTGCCAGCAAGGCAGCGGGCGTGATTGATAAATGTAACGAGATTAAAACACTGCTTGAAAACAGCGACATTCGCGTTAAACTTGACGACAGCAACAACACCCCAGGCTGGAAATTTAACGAGTATGAGATGAAAGGTGTGCCTCTTCGTTTGGAAATTGGTCCGCGCGACATAGAAAATGGGGTAGCAACAGCAGTAAGGCGCGACACACACGAAAAATCTCAGTTAAATCTGGGCGATATTGCCAACTTGGTAGCCAATTTGTTAAACGAAATTCAGTCCAACATGCTTAAACAAGCGGAAGAAAATATGAAAAACGCAATTGTTGAAACAGACGATTTTAACACCATGGTTGACCAAGTAAACGCCGGCAAAGTTGCGCTTTCATATCATTGTGGAAACAGCGAGTGTGAAAGTGAAATTAAAGACAAAACCACAATAAAAACCCGCGTAATTCACAGTTTAGACAACTCCCACAAATGTATTTATTGCGGAAAACCAAGCGCTTATCGCGTATACTTTGGCAAGCAATATTAGCATATTGACAAATGATTAAAATTGTGTTTTAATTATTCTAAGGAGTAAAAAATGTTTGATGTAAATTGGGAAAAGAGCATAAAAAAAAAGAGGATAGTTGTCCTTTGGAAATGGATGTTATGTTGAAGGTGAAAAGTTGTTATTAGGCGGCAAAAATTCTAACTAAAATTAGAATTTTGCATAAAATGTACTAGATTAATTAATAATTTGTTAAAATTATTAAAAAACAATTGAAATTTTTAACAATTATGTTATAATAAAAATATAGAAGGTGGAAGAGCAAAAAAAATAATTTACAAAAATGTGGAATTTAATTAGGAAATATCGCAACATTCCAGAGGAAAAAAAGATTATTGTTTATGGCAAGTTGGCGTTTTTAAAAAGCTTGTCCGTGTTTTTGTTTAAAATTATTGTCGGCATTGTCTTCCATTCTTGGTTTGTGATTGCAATCGCCTTGTACGGCCTTTGCATCGGCATGGTTAAGCACAATTGCAGCCATGGGCTTAAACATAACACGGAAAACATAAAAGACATTCATAATTACATACGCGGCGGCATAATTTTGGCAGTTTCAAGCTTAATTTACATTGCATATTCACTTTTTCAAGTGTTTGGCTTGTTTGCGTCCGAATTTAACTACAACTTGCCAATTGCAATTATCATCTCGGGCTACGCAATCTACGGCGTGGCTATGAGCTTTTGGGGCGTTATTCACACCAAAGGCAAAACCATGCTTATTAAAGAGTACAAGTTCACCAATTTTGCCACAGCGTTTAACAACATCACCTTGGCACACGTAGGTATTTTGTCCTTTTTGCCAGTTGAAAATCAGCATTTATACAACGGCTTGGTGGGTGTGTTTGTCGGCACAATAATCACTTTTGTAAGCATATTCTTGGTTTGCGATGGCTTTATGAAAAAGAAAAAGTATTTCAAAATTGTAAAGGTCTATCCAAAAATCATCTACTATATCAATGCAGAACGCGAAACACATGTAAAGCCAAAATATCGCAAAATAAACAAACAACCAACAAAAAGGCCGGCTGTTAAAGAGTTTCCGCTAAACACCACAAACACTGAGTTTACAACCAATAATAAAGAATGATAATTACAAACCATTTAGGTTTGTTTTTTATTTGACTTTTTTTTGATATAATAGTAAAATATAAGCATGAAAAAGGTGACAATTTACACTGACGGCGCGTGCAGTGGCAATCCGGGCGCGGGAGGCTGGGGTGCCATGCTTTTTTATAAGGATAATCCGCCAAAAGAGATAAGCGGTTTTAACCCAAACACTACAAACAATCAAATGGAACTTACCGCAGCCATTATGGCGCTTGACAAATTAAAACTGCCGTGCGAGGTGGATTTGTACAGCGACAGCGCGTATCTAATAAATGGCTTTAACGAGGGGTGGGTGACAAAATGGCAGTTAAATGGCTTTAAATCGTCCAACAAAAAGCCAGTGCAAAATGTCGAATTGTGGCAAAGATTGATTGAATTTAATAACACTCACAAAATTAACTGGATTAAGGTTAAGGGTCATGCGGACAACAAGTACAACAATCGCTGCGACCAGCTTGCCACGGGTGAAATTGCAAAGCATAAGAGTGAATAACTCTTTTTTTTACGCAAAGATAATAAGGCAAGAAAAAAGAGCCAAGCGGCCCTTATAATTCTTTGTTTTTAAATGCCAATTTGGATATAACAAGTGGGACAATTATCAGCACAAGGCTAACAATGCTTATAGTTACAAGCGAAGTGCCAGCATAAACATTTTCCGCAAGCAATCTGCTTAATAGGTCGCTTGAATTTGCAAACAGCGAACTGCCAAACAGTGCGAAGAAGGATATGTGGCTGAATGGGTAGAACATAAGCCAACTGTTAAGCCCGCCCGCAAACACTGGCAAAAGCAAGTTCAAAATGTAAATGAGCAGCATTATTGTGATTGAAAGCAGGTCGGATTTAATTAATGTGGACAACATAAGCGCAATTGAACTGTATATCACAATTTGAACAATAAAGCTTAACAAGTACAAGCAAAGCATGCCAAGTGGTTGAATAACCATTGCAGTTTTGCCGTTGAATATGGTTAAAATGTTGTTTACCCCAAAGCCGTAAACGCCGCCGCCAACCACAAGCGCGATTATTGTGCTAAACAGCAACATCAAAATGGTCATTATAATTATCGACAAAAGTTTGCCAAACAAAATGTTGCCTCTGCTTATTGGTCTAATGGCAAAATAGCGCATCGAACCTTCTTTAATTTCGCCCGCGATGGTGTGGCAAGCAGACATAATTGCGTACGCCAAAATTACAATTGAAAACAGCCTTAAAATGAAATAAGCATAGTCGTACGCGCTGATTTTTGCGCCAATTGTTGTGCCAACCGCAAGTGGGCTAGAGAAGTCTTCTTCAACCTTGTTGTGGTCAAACATATACTGATATTTGATTAAATTTGTGTTTGCGCTAAATTCGGTTTCGTTGGTTAAATCGGTTAAAATGTGCTGATTTTTTGTAGACAAACTTTTAAACGCGTTTGACATCAACTCATATTTAACCATGTATATGTACGAATTTGCGGTGTTTTGATATTCGTTTACAAGTTGAATAAATTGGTCAACCTTGCTGCCGTCTGCTGAATAGGACAGCGAGTCGGAGTTTACAAACAATTTTCTTATAGCAGTATCAATTTCGTTTAAATGCTTGGTTAGCGTGCCGTATTTTGTGTCGCCCTTATCCGTTAACAAAGTTGTGTAATCGGCGATTGTTTCGCTTGGCAAAACTGGGAAATAATACTTGTTTAATGTGTCATCAAACGCGGATAAAAAGTTGTTTTCATAGTTTTCGTAAAATGCTTTGTATTTGTTAACTTCGCCCGAATCTTCAATGCTATTATATGCTTCGTAAATTTTGCCATAGTATTCACTAAATTTTTTGCGGTTTGCGTCACTTGTAAATATTGCAAACGATTGCAGCCCAGTTGCAGGGTTGGTGTCCGAACCAATGTCTTGGCGTAAAAAGTTGTTGATATCGGTTATTGTCTGCATAAATTTATCTGTTGCGCTTTTTTGGTCGGCTTCTGTATTCCCCATATAGGTTACTGCGCCCGACAACTGTCCGCGCGCTTCAATATAGTTGTCCAATTTTTCATTAAAAACCAGATTTCCTTCTTCAGTATGGGTTTGCGAGTAGGAGTTTACCACAGCCAATGTTTTTGCAATGTTGGCATCGTTTTTGTTTTTTATAAGGTCTTCGTAACTTCTATCACCCGTCAACCTAAAACCCTCAGTGAAACTAGTGGAAACATCGGTTGATGTTTTAACTTCTGGCTTGTAAATAAACACGCCAAGCACCAAAATAACCGCCAAAAAAGCAGCCAGAATGTAAATGCCCGGCTTTGAAACCATTTTTTTAATTTCCGCACCAATAACCTTAAACATGCTTCCTCCTATAAAATACTGCTTGAAGGTCGGCTGCTGTTAAGCAGTTCAAAATACAACTCTTCAAGTGTTTTGTGTATCTTTTTAATGCCGTAGATTTTAATCTTTTTATAAGTTAAAAACGAAATTACTGTTGCCAAATGTTCTTCTTTAAGCGGGCAAATAACCGAGTTGCCAACCACTTTGCTTGGCAATTTAAACTTCTGTTTTAACAGCATGGCAGCATAGTTAGGGTAGTTGCAAATAAATTGCACGCGCTGCTTGGATTCCACCAATTTGTTTATGTCCGCCATGGTGCGATATTCAATAAGTTTGCCGTTGTTAATAAGCGCAATGACATCGCAAACAAGTTCCAGCTCGGCTAAATTGTGGCTGGAAATGATGATTGCAATGTGTTCTTTATCCGCCAATGCACGCAAAATATTGCGGATTTCGACAATTCCGTTAGGGTCAAGGCCGTTGGTAGGTTCGTCCAAAATAAGAAGGCTTGGCTTGTTTAAAAGCGCTTGCGCAATGCCCAAACGCTGCTTCATGCCAAGCGAGTAGGTGGACACCTTGTCTTTAATGCGGTTTTCCATACCCACAAGTTTTACAATTTGATTAATGCGAGATTTTGCCTTGTTTCCGTAAAAACTAGCATACAATTTAAGGTTGTTAAGCCCAGACAGATATGGGTAGAGTTGTGGCATTTCAACCACTGCGCCAATGTTTTCAATTGCCTTTTTAAAGTTGTAGTTTATGTTGTAGCCGCAAATTCTAACCGCGCCTTCACTTGCTGTGGTAAGCCCGGTTATCATGCGGATGGTGGTGGATTTGCCCGCGCCATTTGGGCCAACAAAACCAAAGATTTGCCCAGCAAAAAGTGAAAAGCTTACATTATCAACCACTTTTCTGTTTGAATAGATTTTTGTTAAATTTTTAACTTCTAAAACAGGCTTCATAACACTCCTTATTTGCTTATTTTACGCATTAATATCAACCCAGCCAGTGTGTCAACATATGCGGCAAGGGCAATTAAAATTGGGGTGTAGAAATTTGCAAAGTTTTTGCCCGCAAACATGGCTGAAAATTTTAGTTTAGCAAGGGTTAAGTTAAGCACAACGGTAACAATTAGGGCAACCACAAACACCGCGGTTGAAACAATAATTGAACGCTTAATGTTGAATTTATATGGTTTATCTTCCCATTTTAGATGCCAGTTTTGTTGATTAAGGGCAAACAAAATAGGGTAGAAAACAAGGCAAAGTATCCCGCAAATAAGCGCGATGTAGTAAACAGACGCATCGGACGCAAATTTAACCGAAAAAGAAGTGGCAATAAGCATAAACAGCATGTAGCAGCAGGTTATAAGCATGCGGGTGGACAAAAGTTTTGCTGTGCGTTTGCTTTTTATGTAGGACGGATTTTGTTTAAAATCGTAATAGTCAACATACTTGATGTTTGAGTAGTCCGGATTGGTTGCAACCACTTCCGCGCTGTCAAATTTGCTGTTTGTAGATGAATAAATCGACTTTAATTGGTCTTTATATTCGTCCGAAATTAAAGCCTCTTTTTTGCTTGCAAAAGAGGATACACTGGTATTATTTGCAAATTTTTCTTGTTTATTTTCCGATTCCGACTTTAAAATGCTGGTGTTGCGCTGATTTATGTCCGCCTCAGTGGTGTTGTCGATATTGTTTAAATCAAACACTTCTTGGGTAGGCAAAATGCTTTCTTTTTGTTCAACCGCAATCAAGTCCATAATGGAAACTTGCTCGGTTTGCTCAGCCTGTTCTTCAACCGGCGAAAACAATATTTCAGCCGATTTTTTTTGCTGCTCGGTTTTTTCTTCAACTGGCTGGTCGATAGGCTCTTCTTCTTCGCTTGCCAAAATATTTTCCAGCACAACATTGTAGTTAGGCAAGGTTTGCGCTTGCTGCTTGCCATTTTCTGTAAGTTTGTAATAATGACGCTTGCCGCCAATGTCGCTGTCAAGCCAATAGGACGAAATAAATTTGCTTTTTTCTAATTTCTTTAAAATGGTATAAAGAGTAGGCTGTTTAATAACAATTCTTCCAGCCGAACGAGTTTCTATATTTTTAGTAATTTCCAAACCATATTTGTCTCCGCCGTTAAGTTCAAGCAAAATCAATGGAATTAAATCAACAGTTTTCATACAACCCCTTGAATATAGTAGTTGAGTTAAATTGTTTAGTACATAGTACTATTATATAAAAAAAGGGCGATTAAGTCAATAAAAAATCGCAAAAAAATACATAAATTGTGAATTTTACGCTTTATCTACCCAACAACTAGTGTTATTTTGTGTTAAAACTGTATTTAGGATATCAAGTTTAATTTAAATTTTTGTGCGGATAAGCCCAACAACTTTGCCCAAAATGGTTAAATGGTCGGTGTAAATTGGTTGCATAAACGAATTTTCTGGCTGCAAACGGAAATAGTGATTTTCTTTATAATAACGCTTAACCGTAGCTTCGTTGTCAATAAGGCAGGCAATAATTTCGCCATTATTTGCTACAGATTGCTTGCTTATAACCACAAAATCGCCATTATAAATGCCCACGTTTACCATGCTGTCGCCTTTAACTTTAAGGATAAATAGGTCGGAACCAGTAAACATATTTTCAGAAAAAGAAAATTTTTCAAGCAAATTCTGCTCGGCAAAAATAGGTTGCCCAGCGGCAATTGTGCCTAAAACGGATAGGGTAATGCTGTTGGCTGGGCGGTTTGTAAGTTCAATTGAGCGATTTTTGTTGTTATTGCGAATGATTTTGCCCTGCTTTTCCAACTTTTTTAGGTGATAAACCACACTTGAAGTGGAATCCAAATTTAAATTGGCGCAAATTTCCCGTATAGTAGGCGGGTAGTTGTTTCTGTTAATAAAATTTTCTATAAAATTATAGGTTTCTTCTGTTTTATCCATACTCATCCTTTGAAAGTATTTTATCAAATAAAAAACTATTTGTCAAACATTTGTTCGATAAATTTTAAAAATTTTTTTAAATTTTGTAATTCTTATTAAACTTAATAAATTTTGTCCTGCTTATTGTTTACAAATACAAGTCTAAATATATGGTATGTAGCATATATAATACACTACATATTGTTAACATCAAACTGGTCAAGTTTAACTTTGCCAGCAACTGAACGGCGAGCGTCGTCGCTTATTGCAGCATAGTGTTTGCGGGTGGTGTTTACATCTTTATGCCCCAAAACCTCAGCAACAATGTAAATATCTTTAGTTTCCCTATATAGATTTGTGCCATAAGTTGAACGCAATTTGTGTGGTGTTATATTTTTAAGTGGAGTGGCAATTTTGGCATATTTTTTAATTAAATACTCCATTGCACGCACTTGCATGCGCTTGTTTTGGCTGGATAAAAACAGCGCACGTTCTTCTTTTGGAATGTTTAAACTTTCCCTATATTGTAGGTATTCTTTTAAAATTTGTGCCAAATCATCACCAAAGTACAAAATAACTTGGTTGCCACCTTTGCGGGTAACCCTAAACGAGTTTAAATTAAAGTTAAAATCGTCAATATTAAGCCCAACGCACTCGCTTACACGAATTCCAGTTGCTAAAAACAGCGAAACAATGGCCTTATCCCGCATTTTAAACTTTTCGTTATACTTTTGCTGGTGGTCGGAAAAGCCAGTAAGCGTGTTGCAAGCATACATAAGTTCGGTTGTTTCTTCATTTTCCAGCCTAATAATAGGCTTTTCGTGCAGTTTTGGGCTGGCAACCTTGGCGGCAACATTGGCTTTAATCATGTCCTTATTAAACATATACTTAAAAAACGCGCGCAGCGAAGATAGTTTGCGCATCTTTCCGCGTTCGCCGTTGGACAAAACCGTGCCATTTTCCTTATCATAATAGGATAGGTATGCCAAATATCGCTCAATAAGTTGGGCATTAATCAAATCCAAATCGTTTATTGTTAGCGACTTTATTGGCTTGTTTAAAAAGTCACTTTCGTATGTAACAAGGTAGTTAAAAAAGGTTTTTAAGTCAACCGCATAGTTAAGGCGCGTTAACGGCGTGGTTGTATCTTGTATACCTATAAAGAATATACTACAAAATGCAGGCAATTCGGGCAACATTTGGTTAAGTTTCTGCATGTTTTTGCGGTTTCTATCCAAATAATAGTTATTAGAAATAGTTGACATCTTTATTCCTTTTACTAATTATATTTTAACATATCTTTGCGTAAAAAACAAACAAAATTTATGTGTTTTAAAAAATTTTTATTCAAATTACTATATATTGTAGTGTTGATTTCAAACCATTCAAGTAAAAAAATTAATATCAAAAAAATTTAATAATTCTATTGACAACTTAAAATTTGCGTGCTAAAATGGTCAAAGTCAAGGAGGAATAATTATGACTGATTCAAACATTATTTTAAAAGGTGAAATGCGCGGGAGCGAAGGTAAAAAATTTGTTTTACTTTCAAAAGTTAATGGCGAAAAAAGGGAGATTGATGCTTCTGAAAACGTTTTAAGCACGTTTACAACTGAGCCAATTAAATCAAAAAAATACTTTTATTTTGCAGCTGACCGCTTAGCTTATTTGTTGGCTGTTTTAAATAAAAAGTTGGTTTTAGACCAAAATGGGAAAGAATTTAAATTGACTGATGGAAAATCTACCAACATCACTTTAGAAACATCTAATTTTGATGAGTTGCTTGCAAAACTTAACGAGTGCTACGACAACTTTTTTGTTGAAGGGGATTATTTCTTCCACAAGTAAGCGGTTATCCCGCTTATTTTTTTTATTATTTTTTGCTTTTTTTATAAAAAATTTTAAAAAACCCCTTG
>CANRIT010000006.1 GCA_947630745.1 uncultured Clostridia bacterium | reverse complement strand
AAAGTGGCACGCGAGCTGGGTTCAGAACGTCGTGAGACAGTTCGGTCCCTATCCATCGCAGGCGTAGGATATTTGAGTGGGGCTGCTCCTAGTACGAGAGGACCGGAGTGGACGTACCTATTGTGCACCTGTTGTTGCGCCAAGCAGCATAGCAGGGTAGCGAAGTACGGAAGTGATAAACGCTGAAAGCATATAAGTGTGAAACATGCCACAAGATAAGATATCCCATAACATAAGTTAGTAAGACCCCTTTTAGACTAAGAGATTGATAGGTCAGAGGTGTAAGTATAGTAATGTATTCAGCCGACTGATACTAATAGGTCGAGGGCTTATTCGCCTTCCTTTTGAGAAATGATTTTTGCAAAATTATATCGTTTGTATTTAGTGTCCATGATGTAGCGTAAGCAAAAATGCCGTACACTTAAAAATATGCAGTTGTCATTGTTCTAAATCAATCTTAGATTGATGTTCAATGTACCATGATGGTGATAATAGCTAAGAGGTTCCACTTGTTCCCATTCCGAACACAAAAGTTAAGCTCTTAAACGCCGAAACTACTTGGCTGGAGACGGCCCGGGAAGATAGGAAGTTGCCATCAACCTACAAACTCTGCTGAAAAGCAGAGTTTTTTTATTATGTCTCCAGCCAACAATAGGGGTCCCCACAAAATTTTGTTTTATGGGGAAAGGAGTAAACAAACATAGGCTTACAATTAATTTGTCCTGCAAATTAATTTAGCAAATGCGCAGTTTACGACGCGGAGACGGCCCGGGAAGATAGGAAGTTGCCATCAACCTACAAACTCTGCTGAAAAGCAGAGTTTTTTTTGATTATAAACAGAGTTCACTTAGAATAGGTATTTTTTGTTTAATTTTCAGTAGAGTTTTTTTTAACAAAAAATATCATTTTGTTGAGGTCAACAAAATGATAAAGTGTGCGATAATTAGGGACTGTATTATCTGTTTGATTATTGTAACATATAGGAAAATATCATTTTGTTGAGGTCAACAAAATGATATTTCTACACTCTACCTAACAAATAGTCAATGTCAACTTGGAGATAGTCGGCTAGGGTTACAAGATTTTTAATTGTTGGTAAAGATTTACGATTAAACCAACCGTTTAAATGCCCGCGAGTAATAATGTTATTTTTTAGCAAAGAATATTGACTAATCTTCTTTTCTTTTAAAATTTTTTTCAATTGTACATCAAATGGTGGGATTTGCTTAAATTTTCCAAAAGTTAAATCATCTGTTCTGCCTATAAGATATTCAACTGAGCAACTAAAATAATCAGCAACAGCGACCAGATTTTTTAATGTCGGTTCACTTTTACCTTGTAACCATGTATATACAATTGATGGCTTAAAATTACTAGAATTTATAAACTTTTGTATAGTTAATCCATTTTCATCAATTAAATCTTTTAATCTTTGATTAAACATTACACTCTACCTAATAAATAATCAATATCAACTTGTAAATAATCGGCAAGCTTCACAATACTACTAACGGAAGGAATTTTCTTTTTATTTAACCAAAAGTCAATATTTCCACAAGAAATAACTTTATCTTTTAATAATCTATATTGAGAAATTTTTTTCTCTTTTAAAATTTTTTTAAATTGTAAATCAAATGGCGGCGCTGGTTTAAAATTGCTGTTGCCAACATCTTGCGTTCTACCAATTAAATATTCTATTGAACAATTGAAGTAATCTGCTAATTTTATTAAATTATCAATCAAAGGTATATTTCTCCCTTCAATCCAAGCATATATTTTAGAAATACTTGTTCCCTCTAAATAGTTTTGTATATCTTGTGGTGACACACTTTTTTCGTTCATAAGTTCACATAAAATATCACTAAACATAAATTCATTATATCCAACTTTATAGAACATAAAAATTTTTATATAAGTTTGGAAATACTCAAAAATCGTTTGACTTTTACAAATAGTTGGATATATAATTGTTTTGGAGGTTGGGTATGGAGCAAGTTATTATGGATTTGGCGGATAAAATTTTGGAAAACCTTGATATTCCCGCGGATAAGGAGTTGAGTAAAGCGCTGGATGATATGGAAGGTGATTTTAGAGTTGTTATGAATTTTGATTTGAATGATAAATATTATAGACTTAAAAAGGCGGTACAAGAATATTATGAAAATTTAATAAAAAAATATAGCGAAATTATGTTTGATTATGGCGTGAAAATGGGGTTAAATTTTAAAAACGAAGTAAAAGATTTTTAAATTGCCTAAAAATATATAAATAAGGCAATTTTTTTATGTTTTTTGCACAAAATAATGGTGTATTTGTTAAAAATTATTTGCTTTATACTTTATTTTATGTTAGAATAATAAAAATTAAGGGGGGAATATGAGCATTAAAACCAAACAAAAATCTGGCTTTAATCTTTACAAACTGCTAACCACATTGGGCATTGCGGGCATCTTTATTGCTGTTGGATACTTTGTTTTTCAAACAAGTTACGGCCACATAACTGCGATGCAAGTTTTAATCACCGCGCTTATTCTTATTGTTTCAGTTGGCTGCTTGTTGTGCTTGCCATGGTCAAAATGGATTTCGGAAAAGCGTTATAGAATTGTATCATGGGTGTTTATTGGCGTAATTGGCGTGACCATTATACTTTGGCTTATTTCCGCAATTTTGATTTACAACATCATAATTACGCAAGACGTTAACGAAGCCAAAACAATAACTCTTTTAAACTTTTTAAAGGTTGTGTTTATCATATCCTTCCAAACACTGGTTGCAAACATGATTGGCCGCACATTCTTAACATATAAAAAGAGTTTGATTGTGTTCCAAATTGTTATGGACCTAAGCTACTTGTTCTTGGATTTCTATATTTGCTACGCACTTAGCGGCATAAAAATGTCAACTTCGGGCGTTGATTGGACGGCAAACACTGGTTTGCTTACAAACCACTTGGTGCTTACTTTACTTACACTTTCAATTTTGTACATCGGCATTTCAAACGCAATTTTGCGTGTGGTTGAAAGGCGCAAAGCTGCAAGAGGCCGCGGTGGATTGGGTGATGCTTTTGTTGACGCGATGGAAGAAAATGATGTTCAGCCATCAAACAAGAAAACCGCAGAAGAAAAGCTTGCTGAACTTAAAACCATGTTGGATAAAAACATAATCACGCAAGAAGAGTACGACAAAAAGCGAAAGGATATTATTGACAACATGTAAAAAATTGCCTTTTGGGCAGTTTTTTATGTAATGCACCAAATATTTTTGACAAAATTGCGCTATGTGGTATAATAATATTATAGGAAAACATTATGAAAGAGTACACAAAGAAAAACTTGATAATAGCATATGCGCAATTGCATGAAAGAAGAAGGCAAATTATTTCACATCTATCTAAGTTGAACAGCGATAGAAAGCAAGAGTATGGGTACAAAGCCTTCGTTTTAACAAAAAAGATTGACGCGCTTAGGGATGAATTGATTCTGGTCAACAGCAAATTGGACGAGGTGGAAAAAGGACTTGTGCGCTATGGCTACAATGAGCGTTATTTTAGCAAAGATGTTTATGATACAAACGATGTAGGGGAAGAAAACAATAACGGGCTGTAAAAATAAAATATAAAAACGCGCACAAAAAACAAAATTAAATTGATACAATTTAAACCAATTACAAAAAAGCATAAAAACAATAATTAAATCAACTCAAACTAATATAAATCTAAAATAAAGAATTGATATAAACAAAATATAAAAATTTAACTAAGCAAAAAATAAATCCTTAATCTGGATTTATTTTTTCGTTAAGCGAGTAGTTGGTTTTATCGTAACCATAAAAGTCGCAAATCGTATCGTTGTAATACTGCTGACATATGTCGCGCATATTCTTTGCATTTTCATTCAAATTCAAATCCGCACTAGGGTAAATTGGCTTGCCAATAACCATGGTCACCGTCTTTTTGTGGCGGAAAAATTCAAATTTGGCTTTTGGACGGAACAAAATCACAATTGGCACAACTGGCACATTGTTTTTTGCTGCAATTTTAAACGCGCCCAATTTAAGCGGACGGCTGCGCTCATATCTAAACCAAAGCGCACTTTCCGCATACATATGTACAAACCCGCCTTTTTGCAAAATGTCGTCAATTGTCTGGTTAAGGTGGACAGACGCCGCCACACTGTTAGATAAAGGCAACACCCCGCTGGCTTTAAAAAGGTAGCCAGCGACCCCGCGTTTCATGTTGTGGTTTGCGCACACCACATAAAACTTGTTCCGCCTTACCGCTTGCATATTCATCAGCACATCCAAATAATGCACATGGTTGCTAACTGTCACCGCGGATTTTAGCCCTTTTAAATTTTTTCTGCCCTTAATTTTTAGGTTAAACGCCACCTTATTCACAACCGGTCCAAAAACATAAAGGATAGATTTGCAAATCGCCCGCGTAAATTTGTATAGCGGATTTTTGGGCTTGTAAATATACTTTTCGTTTATATCCTTAACATTTTTTGTATTAATTTTTGTTGTGTGAACATCGTATTCGCCTTCAGCTGCCAACTCTTCCAAAATCTGCTTGTATTGTTGCGAATTTGGATTAAGTTTCATGGCTTCTGGGTCGATTTTGATGTTCGATTTTTCCAATTTTTCCATAAACAATCAAATTAAGATGCGTTAGAATTATGCTTGTTAATTTCATCCACAATAATTTTTGCCATATCCAGCGAACCATTTTTGCTTTTATCAAACTTTTTGCAATTTTCTTTATATGGGGCAAGCAGATTAGGGTCTTTTATAAACTCTTCAATCTGCGCGCGGATTTGTTTTGGCTTGTAAATTGCCTTGCCCACATTATAATCGTCAACAAACAACTTGGTTGTCGCCTTTTCAATAGGGTGGGCGTAGAAGTCGACAATAATAGGTGTGCCCATAAACACGCTGTCCAAAATTGCGTTTGGACCCGCCTTGGTAACAAACAAGTCGCTTGCGCAATAAAGTTCATGCACGCTGGTGGTAAAGCCTGATGTTATAAGGGTGATGTTTGGCTTAGTTTTGCTTTCAAGTGCTTTAAACTTGTTGTAAACCTCTTCATTTTTGCCCGCCAACATAATTATTGTCAGAGGCAAATCGGTTTTTAAAAGTTCTTCCGCCACGGCAACCGAACGCGCACTTGCATACGCACCATCCGCAATCATAACACAAAATTTGTCTTGCGGAATGTTGTACTTTTTGCGGTATTCGTTTGGCGAAATGGCGGCGTTTATAACTTCGTTGCGCGCGGTGAAATAGACTTGCTTAACATTTTCCGCCTTAAAATGCCTGCGCTTTATTGCTTCGTTAAAGCAAACATCGTTGTTAACCACAAACATACCATCGCGGTTGTCCCACCAAGGATGAACATTGTTGTCTGGGTTGTAGGTGATTACAATGCAGTTTTTGTTTACCCGCCTTTTGTACTCAACAGCAGCAAGCGTCGTAAAATAATGCGTGCTTACAATAACATCTGGGTTGCGCTTTTTAAACGCTTCAAGCGTGTGGTTAAGTGCCTTTCTAAACAACAAATGATGCACAAACACCATAAACTTTTGCTTGCCAAGCACTTCCAACCACCAAAACACAAATGGGCCATATCCACGAATGCAATTTGTTTGCTTGGTTTGGTGAATAATAAAATTGTTAAACTTAATTAAAACTGGGTCGTTGTCCTCTTGCATAATATAACAGTCAATCAACTCCAAATTTGGCAGATTCATATTTTTAAGCGCATCGCTTATACTTTTCATACTGGTTATATGCCCCATGCCAGATTCCATATATGTCAACAAAACACGCGTTTTATCCATATTCCTCCTTTGTAAAAAATTATCAACTTATTATTAATTTTACCACAACAAAAAATAATTATCAAATATTTTAAATAACTTGTTGAATTTTGTAAAATTGCAAAAATTTTTTTAAAATCATCAAAAATAAGTTTAAAAATCAATAAAAATTTAACTGTATAACTAAAAAATAAAAAAATAAATCAAAGCAAAAAAGCGGTTGCCCGCTATTTGTTATTTTCAAATAAATTGTAAACATAAGATTTTGTTAAATTATACTTTTGTTTTATTTGCTTTATCGCTTCATTTTTTGGCATGCTTTTAATTAGTTCATTTAGTTCGCGCAAAATTTGCTTGTCATCGGGCGCGGACACCTCAGGCTTAACATTTTCCACCACCAACACATATTCGCCTTTTGGCTGGTCAATTTGCGCGGGTAGGGTAAGGATGGTCGCGCTTTCGTGCATCTTGGTTATCTCGCTAACCACAGCCACACGCACACCACCGAGCGCTGCATACAAATTTTGTAAATCTTTATTAATATTGTATTTGCTTGAATAGATAATTATTGAACCATAAAAATTTGCAATTTCGCTAAGCTGAACCTTTAATTCCTTATTCTTTTCACTTAAAAAGCCAAAAAATGCAAACTTTGTGGCATCAAAACCAGAAAGAATAAGCGCGCTAAGCCCAGCATTTGCGCCCGGAATTACCGTGTGAGGCAGATTGTTTTCGTGCAACTTTTTGCAAAGGACATTGCCCGGGTCGGAAATAACTGGCATGCCAGCATCCGAAATTACCGCCACATTTTTTCCGCTTTTTAACAGCTCAACAATGCCGTCCGCGCTCGCTTGCTCATTAAACTTGTGATAAGCGATTGTTTTTGTACAAATGCCATAATTATCTAGCAAAATTTTGCTGTGGCGAGTATCTTCACATGCAATAACATCCACATTTTTTAAAACTTCCACCGCACGGAAAGTGAAATCCTCCAAATTTCCAATTGGCGTGCCAACAAAATATAACATACAATAAATGTATCAAAAATATTAAAATATGTCAACCAAATTTGTAAATAAAAAAACACTTAAAAAAGTGTTAATTTACTAAAATTTTAACTTGAATGTTTTTGTTTACATTTTGAATGAATGTTTTTTCGTCCGCCTTAGTGCCAACAAGGGTGTTGTAGTGGGTGGGGATAACAAGTTTTGGTTTAATTGTGTTTGTGGCGTTTGCAGCCTCACATGCGTCCATTGTGTAAGTACCCCCTATGGGTATAAGCAATATGTCGGTTTTTATTTTTGCCAGTTCGGGTGTAAAATCCGTATCACCGCAAATTGTTATTTTTGTATTATCAATATTTAATGTGTAGCCAACAAAATTTAATTCCCTAAAATGATGATGCCCAACATTGTATGCAGGGAAGGTGTCAAATTCAACTCCATCAACAATTTTGTGTTCGTTTGGCTTTACAATCACAATTTTATTTGAAATTTTTGCATTTTTTAATATTTTTTCGCTGTCGGGCGTGCAAATTATTATTGTGTTGTCGTTTTTTATTTTGTCAATCGATTCAATTTCCAAATGGTCATAATGCGAGTGGGTTATAAAAATAAGTCGGGCATTGTGTGGCGCGTTTTCAATTTTAAACGGGTCAACATAAATGTTCCCACCAAGGCAAATTGAACTATGGCAATTAATTTTTATATCATCAAACATATCTACTCCTGATTTTTTGTAACTCGCACACCAAATTGCGAATTTTTAACCGCTTCCACAAGCACCAAATACGCATCCTTTTCGCCATGGAAAATAAATTTCAACTGCTTAACATTAATATTGTATTTGTGGCAAAGCGTAACAATTTCATCCACTCGGCTTGCCAGATGCACCATATACAGCCGCCCCTTATCTTTTAAAAGTTCGCTTGCCTTGCTTACTATATCTTCAAGCGTGGCTTCAATTTCGTGCCTTGCAAGTGCAATTTCTTTTTTGGCATTAATTTTGCTTGTGCCATTAACCTTTAAATAAGGCGGGTTGCAGATAACAACATCAAGTGGTTTAACAAAATCAGCCGGTTTTAATTCCTTTAAATTACACTTAAAAATTTTACTTCTGCGTCCAAAACCATTAAATTTTATGTTTTGTTCAATAATTACGCACATTTCGCTTTGAATTTCGTTAAAATATAGATGATTAAACGGGCAAAGCGAGTAGGCATAAAAACTTATAACTCCACTTCCCGCGCAAAGTTCAAGCACATTGTCGCTGTGCTTAATGTTGCAAAACTTGGCAAGCAAAATTGCATCCATGGTAAATTTGTATAAATCATCACTTTGATAGATTGATATTCCGTTATCAAAATGTTCTAATTTAAAATTTTCTATCTTCATACTCTTCCTAAGCAAATATACCCCTTGCGAGCATATGTAGTTTTAAAATTATTTTGCAATAATAAACATGCGGGGGTGGGGTATATTATTTGTTCGCGCTATCTTTTTGCTTGATGTCGGCAAGCGGATAGGTTTTAACTTCAGTTGTGTCATCCTTAACAAAACTTACAGTAACAGTTTCTTTTAAAAAGTCAGTGGTAGTTACCGTGCCTTTGCCATCAGCAGTTATAACAGTGCTGCCAACATGTGGCATTTTCTTTTGCAGTTCGTCATAAAAATCGTCTTCGTATTTAAGGCAGCACAAAAGTCTACCACACATTCCGTTTATGCGGGTAGGGTTAAGCGCAAGGTTTTGATTTTTTGCCATTTTTATGCTAACCTTATCAAAATCGGACAAGTAAAGTTTGCAGCAACATTCACGCCCGCAAATACCCATGGCCCCTATGGTCTTAGTTTCATCTCTGTTGCCAATCTGGCGCATCTCAATTCTGGTTTTATATTTAGCACCTAAAATTTTAATAAGTTCCCTAAAATCCACACGCTCATCCGCAGTGTAATTGACCACCAGTTTGGTGCGTTCAAAATTTGTGGAAATAAAGCCAACTTTCATATCCAAACCAAGTTTTTTGGCCTCTTCTTTAATTTCAGGCAACAATTTGCGCGCATAAATGCAGTTTTCGCAGTGAATTGCGTTATCTTCCTTTGTTGCGGCGCGGATAATGTCAACCGGGTCAGCATCCTCCCGTTCAACCACTCCTTTAACAATGCCAAGTTCCTGGCCAGTTGGGGTAGAAACAACCACGCGCTGTCCGCGTTTATAATCCCCCGCGGGGGCATATAGATTTATTGGGCTGTTAAACATAACAAGTTCGGTTAATTGCATAAAAATTTCTCCTTTAAAATATTAAACAACAAATTATCCAAAATATATGTAAAGTTTACATTTGAATTTTGATACAAATACGCCCTTTCAACAAGCGGGATAATTTTTGTTAATGCCCGTGGGGGGTATTTTGATTTTATTTCATCAATGCGCGGATATTTTGTGCTGTTGTTTGCCAAACTTATAAACACATCTTGCAAACACGCAAAAAATATGCTTTTATCAAAATCTTTCAACTCGCCAACCACACGCGGAATGTCCGCCGTTGTGTTTAAATTGCTAAGCAAATCAAAAATGCTGTTTACCGTGGCAATAAAATTTTTGTCAGTTGCAAATTTAACCGCCTCACTAAGCGTGCAATCTGGCTGCAAAAATTGTTTAATATCAAGCCCAGCAGCCAAATACGCATCAACAATCAACTTTCTGTCCGCCGCATCAAGCGAAGGCAAATAAATTTTGTTAAGTCGGCTTAAAACGGTAGGCAAAAGTTTGTCCGTTTTGGTTGTGGTCAAAATAAACACATTGTTTTTAGCCGGCTCTTCAAGCGACTTTAAAAGTTTGTTTTGCGAAATTTCGTTTATAGTTTCCGCATTCAAAATTACAAACACCTTTTTGTCGCCTGCAAGTGGGGTGGTGGAAAGTTTGGCAATAATTTTGTTTACATCGTCCACCTTAATGCTGTCTTGCTTTAAAATTGTAACATCTGGATGTGTGCTTGTGTCAAACTGGCGGCAAGCGTAACAATTGTTGCACATATTGCCATTTTCACACACAAGCATCTTGGCAAAATTTTCCGCCACCAAATTATTCAACTCTTCATCAAGCGAATAAAACAAATACGCATGGTGATTGTTAAGTTTTATATTTTTAAATAAGGTTGTGTTGTTTAAGCAAATCATAATTCAATTATAACACAAACTTAAAATTTTGCAAAGGGTTTGGTGGCATTTATAATTAATATTTTATTCCCAACATCCAATTGTTTGACTTATTTTTTAAACCGCGCTAAAATATAATTGATTGGAGGCAATATGAACAAAACAAAAAAGGGTTTAATGCGTGCGGGCGGCATACTTGCAATTGTGTTTGCTGGCATTTTGATTTTTGCGGCGATTATTTACCTAACAAGCTCATCAATTTTAAATGTTACCGACCTGTTTACAGAGGCGGAACTTACCGAAATGGGTTACACAACCGCAGATCTTCAACTTGTTACCGACATGCTGCGCAAAGTGGTTATTTTTATAGGGATAATGTCGCTTATACTTGCCGCGCTTGATTTGGTTTTTGGCATACGCGTAATTTTGGATGCAAAGCATTTAAGCAACAGAAAACACAACATTATAACACTGCTTGTGGTAAATGCAATTTCTGGCTCGCTTATTGTTGTTGGCTTTATGATTGCCGCGCTTTGCATGAAGTTTAAATCGGCAGAGCAGCTGGTTGACGAGGCGGTTAAAAACGCAAACAATCAAAATTAATTAGTTGCAACAAAAGGTGAAAAGCGCACCTTTTTTTGTTTTATTTGGACGAATTTTGGCAATAATTACAAAAAACCGACATTTATAAAAATTTTTTTAAAAAAATACCAAAAATCTATTGACACAAATTGATTATTGTGTTAGAATAACCTAGTATCAAAAATTCTCTTAATTTTTAAATTGCCAAAAAACACCTATAAAATAGAGAGAAATTAACTTAATAAGGAGTTAAATGATGGATTCAACACTCAACATCAAAAAAATTAAGCAGGGCAAGGCTGAACGCATGAGTTTTGCTAAAATCAATGTCCCATACGTGATACCAGACTGGCTTAATGACGTTAAGGAGGACTATAATCATTTCTTAAACGTCGGCATTGGCGAGGTTTTGAATGAATTTAATCCTATTGTAGACTACTCTAACAAAGCAGAGTTGTCTTTTTTAGGTTATAGCATAGACAAAACCCCAAAATATTCGTGGGCAGAGTGCAAACTTAAACAGACAAGTTACACCGTTCCACTTAAAGTAAATGTTCGCCTTTTGGTTAAAGAAACTGGGCAGATTGTTGACGAGGAAGTCTTCCTTGGCGACATCCCATACATGTCAAATGACGGCGGATTTATCTGCAATGGGGTAGAGCGTGTTGTTTTAAGCCAGTTGGTTAAATCTCCTGGTGCGCTTTTTGATGGCGCGCTTAACAAGTATGGCAGAATGGATTATCATGGCTCAATCCAACCAAGCCACGGCATGTGGATGCAAACCGAACAAGTTACGGGCGACACAATGCGCGTTGTGGTTGACAGAAAGTTTAAAATGAGCCTTGGCGTGTTTTTAAAATGCTTTGGTTATGAAAATGAAGAGATTAAACAAATTTTTGGCAACCATCCATTTATTGTAAACACCCTTGAAAAAGAACCTCAACTAACTCAAGAAGAGGCACTTATAGAATTTGGTCGCAGAACACGCCCAGGTGAAATCCCTAACCCAGAAAACACTTTGGCGTATATTAACGACAGGTTTTTCAATGTTCAGCAGTATAATTTGGAAAAGGTGGGCAGGTTTAAACTTAACAAAAAATTGTCCGTTGCAAACCGCATAACCGACCAAATTGCCGCAAACGACATTAAGCTTGGCAAAAAGGTGTTTGTTACAAAAGGTGAAATTATTGACCATGACACCGCAGTTGCAATCCAAAATGCAGGCATAAACGAAGTTGATGTTTTAGTTAACGATAAAGTGGTGCATGTTGTGGGCAACAAGCGCGTTGACCTTAAAGCATATGCAAAACTTAATCCGGAAGAATTGGGCATAACCGAGCTTGTTTACCTTCCTTTGTTGCAAGAGATTATGAAGGCAAATAAGGACGAAGCAAGCCTTAAACAAGCCATTCAACAAAATGTTTATAAGTTGGAAGATTTTCAAGTTACCTTGGATGACTTTGTTGCAACAATAAGCTATCACCTTAACCTTATTGACGGTTTGGGAAGCACGGACGAGGTGGACAACCTTTCAATCCGCCGCGTGGCAAGATGTGGTGAGCTGTTAAAAGACGAGTTTAGGCGTGGTATGCTTAAACTTCAAACACAGGTTAGGGAAAATTTGCAGTCACGCGATTTGACCGATGCTACTCCAAGCAAAATTGTAAACGCAAGGTATATAAACAAAACCCTTAAAGAATTTATGGCAACCAGCCAACTTAGCGCGCTTATGGACCAAATCAACCCAGCCGCAAGTTTAAGGCATAAAAGGCGTTTTTCTTCACTTGGACCAGGCGGTTTAAGGAAGGAACGTGCCAGTGCGGAAGCGCGTGATATTAACCCATCACACTACGGCCGTATCTGTGTGGCAGAAACACCAGAAGGTTCGGCAATCGGTTTGATGGATTCCCCAACCGCGTACGCGCGTATTAATATGTATGGATTTATTGAAACCCCATACAGAAAGGTTGACCCAAAAACCCGCAAAATCACAAACGATATAGTATTTATGATGGCGGATGAAGAAACTGGGCATTACATCGCCCAAGCCACCGTACCACAAAGCGAAGATGGCAAAATTTTGGATGGATTTGTTGATTGCCGTCACAATGGGGAAACTGCCCATGTTGACAGCAGCATGATAGATTTTGTAGATTTAAGCCCAAGGCAGTTGCTTTCAATCAGCGTAAGCCTTATCCCATTTGTTGAACACAGCACAGGTAACCGTGCGCTGATGGGCGCAAACATGCAGTGCCAAGCTGTTCCGCTTATCCGTTCGGATAGCCCAATTGTCGGCACAGGTGTAGAACACAAAGCCGCAGTTGATTCGGGTGCTATGGTTTTGGCAGAACAAGATGGCGTGTGCAAATATGTTTCTAGTGATTACATCACAATGGAATATGCAGATGGCAGCATCATCAACCACAAACTTCGCAAGTTTGAACGCACTAACGAAAAGGCATGTTTTAACCAAAAACCTATTGTTAAAAAGGGTGAAAAGGTTAAAAAAGGCGATGTGCTTGCCGATGGTGCTTCAACTGATAAAGGCGAATTGGCACTTGGCAAAAACATGACCGTAGCAGTTATGAACTGGGAAGGTTATACATTTGAAGACGCAATTTTAATCAACCAACGCATTGTGCGTGAAGATGCGTTTACATCTATTTCCATACAACAAGTCCACACCGAGGCTAGAACCACCAAATTGGGCGATGAAGAAATTACACGCGACATTGCTGGTGTGGGCGAAGATGCGCTTAAAAATTTGGACGAAAATGGTATTGTCCGCATTGGTACTGAGGTTAAAGTTGGCGATATTTTGGTTGGTAAAGTTACCCCTAAAGGTGAAACCGACCTTACCCCAGAAGAGCGTTTGTTAAAAGCCATTTTTGGTGAAAAGACAAAAGAAGTTAAAAACACCTCGCTTAAAGTTAAACATGGCGAAGAAGGTGTGGTTGTCGGCATAGAAATTTTGTCAAGGAAAAATAAAGACGAACTTGATGCTGGCGTAAATATGATGGTTAAAGTTTACATCGCACAAAAGCGTATTTTGCAAGTGGGCGATAAACTTGCCGGTCGTTATGGTAACAAGGGTTGTATCTCGGTTGTTTTGCCAGAAAATGACATGCCATACATGCCAAATGGCGAAACGGTTGATATAATTGTCAACCCACTTGGCATCCCAAGCCGTATGAATTTAAGCCAGTTGCTTGAAATGCACTTGGGTTGGGCAGCAAAGCATTTGGATTGGAAAATTGCTACCCCTGCCTTTGATGGTGCAAGTGAAGAAGATATTAAAGCATTACTTAAAGCAAACAACCTTCCGGAAGATGGCAAAATGCAACTCTATGATGGACGTACTGGTTTGCCGTTTGAAAACAAAACCACGGTTGGCGTTATGTATATGTTAAAACTTAACCACATGGTTGACGATAAAATCCACGCGCGTGGCATTGGCACATATGCACTTATCACACAACAACCACTTGGCGGACGCAGCCAACTTGGTGGTCAGCGTTTTGGTGAAATGGAAGTGTGGGCGCTTGAAGCATATGGCGCATCGCGCTTGTTGCAAGAAATGCTTACAATCAAGTCGGACGATGTGGAAGGGCGTATTAAAACTTACGAGGCAATCGTTAAAGGTGAGCCTATCCCAGAGCCCGGCATGCCAGAATCGTTTAAGGTTTTGGTTAAAGAAATGCAAGGCTTGTGCCTAGATGTTAAGATTTTAACTGCTGATAATCACGAGCTTACCATCAACGAAGTTGGTGACGAGGGCGAAGAGGTTAGCGCAGTTGAACCAGTTAACAAACCAGTGCTTGAAGATGTCACTCTTGAATTTGACGATATTGCAAAAGATTACGAAAATGATGTTAACAACACCGCATTTGATGAGTCCGATTTATTCGACGATTTGGATGATTAGGAGGAAAAGAAATGTTTGAATTAAACAATTTTGACTCTATCCGCGTTGGCATTGCTTCACCAGAGATGATTAGAAGTTGGTCTCGCGGTGAGGTCACCAAACCGGAAACCATAAATTACCGCACACAAAAGCCAGAAAAAGATGGTTTGTTTTGTGAACGCATTTTTGGACCTAAAAAGGACTGGGAATGCCATTGCGGTAAGTATAAAAGAGTAAGATATAAAGGCGTGGTGTGCGACAAATGTGGGGTGGAAGTTACCCGCAGCAAAGTTAGGCGTGAGCGCATGGGGCATATTGAACTTGCCTGCCCAGTTAGCCACATTTGGTTCTTTAAAGGCGTGCCAAGCCGCATGGGATTTATTTTGGACATGAGCCCAAAACAATTGGACGAAGTGTTGTATTATGTTTCTTATGTTGTGCTTGACCCTAAAAACACCGAATTCACTTACAAACAAGTAATCCGTGATAGGGAATATCGCGATGCAGTTGAAAAGTATGGTCCAGATGGTTTCCGTGCCGGCATGGGTGCAGAAGCGATTAAGGAACTTTTAAACGACATCGATTTGGAAAAGGAACGCGAAGAACTTACCAAAATTATGCACACAGCCAAAGGTCAGCGCAAACTTAAAGCAACCAAAAAATTGGATGTTATTGAAGCGTTTATAAAATCTGGCAACAAACCAAGCTGGATGATTTTGGATGTTATCCCAGTTATCCCACCAGATTTGCGCCCACTTGTGCAAATTGATGGTGGCAAGTTTGCCGCATCCGACTTAAACGATTTGTATCGCCGTGTTATCAACCGCAACAATCGTCTTAAAAAGCTTATGGAGCTTGGCGCACCAGAAATTATTGTGCGTAACGAAAAGCGTATGTTGCAAGAGGCAGTTGATGCGCTGTTTGATAACGGCAAGCGTGGCAGGGCAGTTCAAGGCAGCCGCCAGCGTGATTTAAAATCGTTAACCGCATCCTTAAAGGGTAAACACGGCCGTTTCCGTCAAAACTTATTGGGTAAACGTGTGGACTATTCTGGCCGTAGCGTTATCGTTGTTGGACCAGAACTTAAAATTTATCAATGCGGTCTTCCAAAGATGATTGCACTTGAATTGTTCCGTCCATTTATCATTAAGCGTTTGTTGGAACTTAATGCAACCAACAACCTTAAAAAAGCCACCCGCATGATTGACCAAGAACGCCCAATTGTGTACGATATTTTGTCCGAAGTTGTTCAAGGGCATCCAGTGCTTTTAAACCGTGCACCAACCCTTCACAAACTTTCTGTTCAAGCGTTTGAACCAATTTTGGTTGAAGGTAAAGCCCTTCGTCTTCCACCTTTGGCGTGCGGCGGCTTTAACGCCGACTTCGATGGTGACCAAATGGCAATTCACCTTCCACTTTCGGTTGAAGCGCGTACCGAAGCCAGAATGTTGTTGCTTGCTTCTAACAACGTATTAAAACCAAGCGATGGCAAGCCAAATATGTTGCCAAGTTTGGATATGATTTATGGTAACTATTATCTAACAATGGTGCGTGAAGGTGCAAAGGGTGAGGGTATGACTTTCGCCAGCGTGGACGAGGCAAACCTTGCTTACGAAAATGGTGAGTTAAGCCTGCAAGCACTTATCAATTTAAGGCGTACCGTACAATTTGAAGGTGAGCAACTAACCGGCCGCACTCAAACCACTTTAGGTAGAGTTATCTTCAACAGCATAATCCCGCAAGATTTGGGCTTTGTTGACCGCACCAAAAAGGAAAATGCGTTTAAATTTGAAATTGATAAACCAGTTGCAAAAGGTGATTATTCCAGCCTTATTGAAACATGCTATCGCAAACATGGCACCAACACAACAGTTACCATGGTTGACGATATCAAAAACATGGGTTACAAATATAGCACCTTGGCAAGCTTGTCAATTTCTATATTCGACTTAACCGAGTCGAAAGAGCGCGACACATATTTGCACGAGGCAGAACAAAAAGTTGCAGAAAACAACGAGCTTTACAATCAAGGTTTGATGGAATACTCTGCAAAGCGTTCAAGGAACTTGGAAGTTTGGCGTGAAACGGTGGATAAGGTTATTAAAGCCACATCCAGCCAAATGGATAAATTCAATCCATTAAAAATTATGTTGACTTCAAAAGCGCGTGGTTCGGACGACTTGTTAAAACAACTTTGCGGCATTATGGGTAACATGGACTCGGCAAGCGGTGGCCTAAGCGAAGTTCCAGTTAAAAACAACTTTAGAAGAGGTTTAACCTCGTTGGAATACTACAGTGCAGCGCGTGGTGCGCGTAAACAGCTGATGGATACCGCACTTAAAACAGCTGACTCTGGTTACTTAACCCGTAGGCTGGTGGATATTGCGCAAGACACAACCGTTACCGAGGAAGACTGCTTTGCAAATTTAGGCGAATCAGTTAAGGGTATAGAAGTTACCGAAATTGCCCAAAAAGGCGCAGTTATTGAAACACTGTTTGATCGTATTGTGGGCAGGTTCACTTCGCAAGCAATTATAAATCCAAAAACCAAACAAGAAATCTGCCCAGCAGATTGCTATATAACCAACGATTTGGCTCAGATTATTGTTGACGCGGGCATCACCCGTGTGCCAATCCGCAGCATTTTAACATGTAAGGCAAAATCTGGCGTGTGCTGCAAGTGTTACGGACGCGACATGTCCACAAATGATGTGGTTCATGTGGGCGAGGCTGTCGGCGTTATCGCAGCTCAGTCAATTGGTGAACCTGGTACTCAGCTTGTGTTGCGTACCTTCCACAGCGGTGGTGCAGCAGCAGAAGATATTACCTCAGGTTTGCCTAGGGTTGAAGAAATTTTTGAAGCCCGCAACCCTAAGGGTGCAGCAGTCATTTGTGATGTTGGAGGCAAGGTTAGCATAAATCAAATTGACAAGCGCTTTGAAGTGGTAATCAAGGGCAACGGAACGGAAGAAAGTTACATTTTGCCATTTGGCTCAACCATAAAGGTTAAAAATGGCGATGTTGTATCTCCGGGCACTGCATTAACCGAAGGTCCACTAAACCCACGCGATGTTTTGCGCACACGTGGTGTCAAAGCAGTGCAAGAATACCTGCTTAACGAGGTTTTGGAGGTTTACAAATCTCAATCCGTTTCTATCAACGCAAAACACTTGGAAATTATTATTAGACAGATGTTACGCAAGGTTAAAATTGAAAATGCTGGCGACACCGATTTGTTGCCGGGCGATATTGTGGATAACCGCGTGTTTGAAGAGGCTAACCAAAAAGCTCTTCAAGAGGGTGGCATGCCAGCAACCGCAAAACGCGAATTGCAAGGTATAACCAAGGCATCTTTGACCACCGAAAGTTTCTTGTCTGCAGCATCCTTCCAGGAAAGCAGCAATGTGTTGACTGAGGCAGCATTAAAGGGTAAGGTTGATCACTTAACCGGCCTTAAAGAAAATATCATAATCGGTAAGATGATTCCAGCCGGCACAGGTTCGCCAGCGTATAGGAATATTATTCCAAAACAAACCAAAGACGATATTTCCGCAAATCAAAATGTCGACATCATGTTTGACGACATTGACGAGTAACGAATTACTCGTCCTATAGATGAGTAGCAAACAACTCGTCCTATTACGAATAGACAAAAAAGCAATGTCATTAGCGCATTGCTTTTTCTTTATAATAGTTTATATAATGCAATTAATAATTATAAGCATGACTGTTTAATACTTGCAATTTCAACAATATATAGTTGATTTTAACGAAATAATGTCAATATATTGCGTAAAAAATCAATTTAAAAATAGGCAAAAAAATAAATAAAAAAATTTTTAAAAAATATTGGAAAAATATTAAAAAAACTATTTACAAATTTAATTTTTTGTGTTATTATATAAGCGAATTAGGAGGATACATATGGCAACAGCTAAAACATTAATTCAAGGTAGATTAGATTATTTAAACGAGTTGAATGAAGTGCGTAAACAGATTGATGCTAATCATTTAGTTGGACGTTCAATCAAAAAACCACTTCGCCCATTGGTTGCAAAAACCAATCATGCTCTTTTTAAAGATAATAGAGAAAGAACAAGTTTATTAATAGAAACTTCTTTAAGTTTCAGTAAAAACAAAGGTAAAAAATTACCAGCAGCCGCTGGCAAAAAATTAAGCAAAGCAATGCAACCAACGAAATCAGTAGACGAAAAGGTTGCAGAACAAGGCATTACAGCATAACATGCGCCCACGCGGGCGTTTTTTTTTTATTTACTTTTCTAAACTAGAAAAGTAACAAAAGAACTAATATAAATAAAACCTATTAATTATAAGTTATAAAAAGATCATTATAGAATAATGCTATATGTCAACTTTTTGCTTACTTTTTTAAAGTAAGTCGTTTGTGGGTTTAAAAGGGGAATCGAAACCCATTTTTGCTTTTGTAACTTTTCACACTGAAAAGTTTTAAATTTTTTTATTTAATATTAAAATTTGTTTTACATTTTTGTATTTATATGTTAAAATGATTGTATCTGTAAAGGGGAAGTTATGAAAGAGTTAGTTTACACCGCAATTTTGTATAAGGATGAAGATACTGGGTATTTCACCATAAAAATACCTGACCTTCAAATTGTTACTGAAGGCGATTGCGTGGTTAGCGCGTACATTAAAGCAAAAGAAATGCTTTGTGCTATGGTGGATTGTGCCATAAAATACGATTGCGAGATTGAATCCCCAAGTCCGTTTGAAAAATATTATGCAGATAAAAAGAACAAAAATAACATAGTTCTTTTGGTGGATGCGCTTGCTTAAAAGGTGGTTTAATGAAGGTTAACGTAGAAAATTGGCCATTGTTAGACTTTTTGATTAACAATTTTTATGAAATTTTGGAGTATAAACGTGGGCGTGGCGTGTACGGCGATAGAGTCATTTTAAAACGCCCAAGGAACGCACGCGCCATTTTTGGCGAACCAGAAAAGTTATGCGAATTTTATTATATGGACGCCAACGCGGTTAAAGAATTGCCGCGCACGGTGGCGGAAAAAATTGAGATTATAACGCGATTTGTATGTTCGCCACAAGATATGAATGTCATTTGCGATTTTAAAAAGGTGGATAGGGTAGAGCCAAACGAGTGGGCTTTGTCTACAAAACAAGCATTTAAACAAGCAAAAACACTTAATTTTGCCGTGCTTAACAAAATTTTGATTGAACACTACAAATATCTGCCAAAAGAGTTTATTCAAAAACTGCAACAACATAGGCAAAAACAATACTTTTTGGCGTCGAGTAAGGAATTTAACTTTATTTCGCCTGAGTATGCACAACAACAACTTCAACTTTTAGAAGGCATTTAGCCTTCCTTTTTTAATTAAACTACCCGCACCCCAACTCTTTTTGGGAAAAGAGTTGCCAGAAAAACCTTCGTACTCTTTTTGGGAAAAGAGTACCAGAAAAACCCAGTCGGTCGAACTTGCTGTTCTAAACAATCTTTGCTGTAACCATCCGTACTCTTTTTGGGAAAAGAGTACCAGAAAAACCCAGTAGGTCAGAGTTGGTTGTTTTAAACAATCCTTACCATAAACATCTGTACTCTTTTTGGGAAAAGAGTACCAGAAAAACCCAGTCGGTCGGGGCTGGTCGTTCTAAACAACCTTTGCAGTAACCTCCGCTCCGTACTCTTTTTGGGAAAAGAGTACCAGAAAAACCCAGAATATTCAGCTTGATTGAACTAAATTTGCCTTGCTGAAAACCGCGGCGAAAGGCATGCGGGCGGGAAAAACATTTTTCGACAAAACTAGTTAAAATTTTGTACAATAAATTTGCAAAAACTATTTACACTAAATTTTAAATAATTGTGAATTATGCCCCTAATTTGTTTGACATTTTTTGGGCATTTTATTACAATATTTAAGTATAAATATATTGCTATTGCAAAAAAGGAGCATTATGAAGGTTTTACAAAAGCATATTAAAAGACTATTTGTATTTATTGCATTTTTAGCATGCAGTTTTATGTTTGCTTTAACCCCACTTAAACTTATACCAACGGGTGTGGCAGCAGCGGAAGATTGGGAATCAGGCAAAACACCAACAGCAACCTTTAATTCAGTTAAAATGCCTAAAAAGGTGGATTACAGCAAAGACTCAAATGCAGAACTAAAAATCCCATATTTAAAAGACGAATCTGGCGAATACTATATCCGTGTGGTAGACCAGGGCGGTTTTGTGCGTGATTTTAAAGTAAAAGATAAAAAAAGTGACACAGAATTTAACACAGACACAACTTTCTTCCAAGCGGATGACGAAAATAACGCAGTTAAAATCTTGGACAAAACAACAAACACTTACAACATCTACTACATCAAAATTGACAGCCAAAACAACACAACATATTTTTCAAAAGATTACAAAGTTGAAGTTATTGGCGCAAAATATGTTATTGAACAAAAACAAATAGACTACGCGGACGGCAAGTATACTGAAACCAATTTAAATGTGCTTTTCCCAACAATGGCATCTTTAAATTCAACCTTCACCGTGCCAAAATTGTACGGCTATCAAACGGTGGAAGATGGTAAGGAAAAGAAGTTTGAAGAAGTACCATTCACCATCAGCTATGGCGGCGTGGAAATTTACAATTCAGAAAACGGCACCACACAAGAGGGCAGTGCCTATAACAAAGACACCCGCGTGCTGACCTTTAAAGACGAAGACAAGTATGTTATAACTTACACATATAAAGAAGCAACTCCTGTGCAGAAAGAAATTACGGTTGACAAAGACTTTGTTGCACCAACTGCGGACAACATCGACATCAAAACTCCAACTCCACCAACCGCAAAATTGGGCGACAAAAATGTGGTTTTGCGCAATCCACAAGTTGACTATAATTTGCAAAATTTCAGCCAAACCGATGTTGCTAAAAATGTAATTAAAATTGAAATTTATCAAGAAGACAACCCAGAAATCAAACAAACCCTTACAAACAACAATTTCACCTTCAATTTCACCACGGGTGATGATGGCTTTGGCAACCACACTTATCAAGAACTTGAAGGCAAAAACTACAAAGTTAAATACACAATTCAAGACTATTTCAGCCAAACTCCAATTGAAAAGGTGTACGATTTAGGCTATTTCAGCCGCAACAACATAAACCCAACTGTTAAGGCGGTTTATGACTACACAATTTTTGATGGAAACGGCAATTTTGTTGCAACTGACGAGGGCGAAAATGCAGTTAAATCCGCAGTGGCAGAAATTAAGGCGGAATACAATTACACCAAAGACAGCGGTTTGGTCTTCCCAGCAGTGTACTTCAACAGCCCAGTTGACGACTATACCGACCTTATGGTTGTGCGCTACTTTACTGAAAAGGAAAGCGGCACAAAATACTACATCGATGGCGTAAAAATTGACTACGCAAACGATAAGTATGTTGCTGTTACAGAAAATGACGGCTACAACTTTGTTTACGATGCAGAAAATAAGCCAATTGAAGCCAACGATGCAGAAAGCCAAAAGAAATATTTTGAACAGCTTGCAAAAAGCGCAACATTCAAATTTGCTAAAGACGGCGCAGAAGTTCCTAATGGCATTTTGGATAAAGAATACCGCTTGTGCTACGAAGTTAAGGTGAAATCAACCTATCAATCATCTTCGCAGACCTATACGCGTAGAAATGCGCTTTACGAGCAATCTTCAACTGAATATTCGTTTAAAATTGTAAGCAGCGATGCAAAAGATACCAACTTATCCATCAATATTGTAAACAACAACAATCCAACTGTTTACGAGGGTGAAAAGGTGAGCTTTACTGTCAACTCAAATGACGATGTTGATTTGCGCCTTGTTAACGCAATGTACTATTCAGATAAAGATTTCAGTACCATACAAATTGATGAAGTTATAAACGAGGCAAAAAAGGTCAAAGGTAACACAGATAGCATTATAAATTTATTGACTGACGCTTTAAAAACAAAACTAAACGGCGCAACAAATGTTTATAAATTTGACCTTGTTGACGGCAGCACAACTAAGTTTGAAACTACTATACCAGAAAATGTAAGCAAAGGCGAGGACGGCAAAATTTATGTGCTTGCATTAACAATAAATGACGATGGCGTGGTTAAGTTTGACACAACTTCGCTTTATATTGCTGATGAACAAGACTCTGATGTGCCAACCATTAATTCTGTTCAATACGAAAGCAATGAGCATAAGCAAATATTTGAAAATGATTCGAGTGACACTACACCAGTAGGACAAGGGGTTGATGTAAAAATCCCAATCGTTCAATTTAGCGACGTGAAAGATAAAAATTTGTCAACCAGCGTGTTCTATTACATCATTCCAGAAGGCGATATCAGCACTGATGTTAAAGATTTAACCTTCCACAAAAATTACAAATATTTGGATGAATATTCCATATACAAGGGCAAGGTGTCTGGTCACATCACAACAACCGCAGTTGGCACATATGTTGTGGTTTACACCGCAACTGACGATGCGGGCAACACCACAGTTGCGCACTATTCGTTTAAGGTTGTATCAACCGCACAACCACTTTTGGATGTGTATGTAAATTGCGAGGGTAGCGGCTCAAGCTACACAGCAACAGTGGGCGACATTTTGCAAATCACCCCACATGTTTACGATGGTAACGACAACAGCAAGGAAATTGTTGATGATGAAAACCTTAACATAGAAATTGTTCCAACCAAGGTTCAAGGCAAACATTACGAAGAAGTTAACGGCGGATGGCAATTGTTCACCGCTGGCCGCTACACATTTGAAGTTAATGTAAGTTGGACAGACGAAACTAAAGATAAAGGCGTTCACGTAATTCCACCATACGAAATTACCGTTACTGTGGAGGCACAACATGCAACTGACGGTACGGCAAGCATTGTTTGGGATGAAGATTTCAACCTTCCAAAATACTTCTCTTACACCGCAGCCAACGAAGAAAAGCAGTTGATTATTCCGCAATGGGTTGCAACACAAGAAGGGTACAATGTAAGTGAAACTAAGTTGTTGTACAAACGCCAAAATGCAACAAGTTGGAGCGAGGCAACAAGGGATGCATCTGGCAAAAATTGGGTGATTAAAACTTCGGGCATAGGCGTGTACAATATAAGTTACGAAACATATACCGATGCTCCAAGCAACTATTACGACCACAAAGAATTGACCATAACTTATGGCGACAATATTCCACCTAAATTTAGGGTAAATGCGGGTGCATTGCAAGACAAAATAACTTACACTGACAGTGACATCAACATTGCAGTTAAATTCAGCACAATTGATAAAATTATGACCATCACCGCAACGCAAGACAACAAAAACTTGTACACTTGGACTTCTTACACCAACAGCAACAACAAAAAGGACAATGTCAACTTTAAAATTGTTGAAAATACGGAAGACCCAGCACAAGGCGAGCGCGACAATTACAGTTGGAGCAGCTTGACAATTAAACTTGTTGACAGCGAAGACAACGAGGTTAGTAAGACCAGCACAATAGAAGACGGCTTTACTGTTTACAACTACACAATTTCATCAATTGGCACATACAGATTTGTGTTCACTGCGGAAGATAATCAGCAGAACAAAAGCGACCCATACGAAATTAAGTTTAGCGTAACAGCAAAGGCAGAGCCAACCAGCTTGTCAAATTCAAAAATTGGCATTATATTGATTGTTGTTTCTAGCATCATATTGATTGGCGTAATTATGTTCTTCTTATTCACTGGCAAAAGCAGCAAAAAACAAAAACCAGCAGCATTAACCAGCGAAACTACAAGCAAAAAACCTGCCAAAAAATCTGCCAGCAAAAGCAAAAAAGCAGACGACAAAGCAGAAAAAGTAGAAGAACCAGCCGACAAAGACAACGCTGACAATCAAGACGCTGACAAACAAGATTAAATGAAATAAAAAAAGCCACACTCCGTGGCTTTTTTACTTTAAATAAGGTTTTAATTTTATTTGACTTGTTTTTCTATTACTATTATTGTATTTTGACCCGTTTTTCTGTTACTCTTTTTACAAAAAAGAGTAAAATAAAAATTGTTTATTTAAATTTATAATAATTAATGACGGGTTTTTCTGGTACTCTTTTTACAAAAAGAGTTAACGCAGTTTTCTTTTAAGTTTGGCGATTTCTTCGCGCAATTTTATGGCAGTTTCAAAATCTAGCTGGCTGGCGGCAGTGTTCATCATGCCTTTAAGTTGTTCAATTTGTTTTGCAATATCTTGTTTAGAAGAAGGTTTTTCGTCATTTTCCATGCGAATTTTAAGCGTGTCAACAATTTCCTTTTTAATAGTTTGTGGTTCAACTCCGTGCTTTTTGTTGTACGCTTGCTGCAATTCGCGCCTGCGATTTGTTTCATCAATACATTTTTGCATGCTGTCGGTTATCATATCAGCGTACATAATCACACGGCTTTTGCTGTTGCGCGCCGCACGCCCAACAATCTGTATAAGGCTGGTGGCAGAGCGCAAAAATCCTTCTTTATCCGCATCCAAAATTGCCACAAGCATAACTTCGGGCAAATCCAGACCCTCGCGCAAAAGGTTGATACCTACCAAAACATCAAACTCATCCGCGCGCAATTCGTTAAGAATTTTAACGCGTTCAAGCGTGTCGATGTCACTGTGCAGATATTTTACCCGCACTCCTTGTTCTTCAAAATACGCGCACAAATCTTCCGCCATCTTTTTGGTAAGCGTGGTAACCAAAATTTTTCCATGCTCGCTTGTTACATGTCGAATTTCTTCAAGCAAATCGTCCACCTGCCCAACACTTGGGCGGATAAAAATTTCTGGGTCCAAAAGGTAGGTAGGCCTAATAACTTGCTCAACCACCTGGCCGGCAAGTTTAAGTTCGTAGTCATTTGGCGTGGCAGAAACATAAATCGTCTGCCCAATCCGCGCATTAAATTCATCAAAATTAAGCGGCCGGTTGTCAAACGCGCTAGGCAGGCGGAAACCGTAGTCCACAAGGCTTGTTTTGCGCGCACGGTCACCATTGTACATCCCGCGCACTTGCGGAAGGGTGATATGGCTTTCGTCCACAAACAGCAAAAACCCCTTAGGGAAATAGTCAAGCAAGGTGTATGGCGGCATGCCCGGCTCGCGCCCGTCAAAATAGCGCGAATAGTTTTCAATCCCCGAACAATATCCCATTTCTTGCATCATTTCCAAATCGTAATTAGTGCGTTCGCGTATGCGCTGCGCCTCAATAAGTTTGTCCTGTCTCTTAAAAAATTCCTCACGCTCAGCGGCATCTTTGCGTATCTCGTCAAGCGCGTGCTGCAACTTTTCGCTCCCAACTGCGTAGTGGCTGGCGGGGTAGATGGCAATATGTTTAAGCTTGTTAAGCACCTTGCCCGTAACTGGGTCAAATTCGCTTATGCTTTCAATTTCGTCATCAAAAAAGCTTATCCTAACCGCAATTTCGCTGCTGTCGGCTGGAAAAATGTCCACCACATCGCCGCGCGCCCTAAAAGTTGAACGCTGAAAATCAATCTCGTTGCGGGTGTACTGTATGGCAATAAGACGGTTAATAAGTTCATCGCGCGAAAATTTGTCGCCAATTCGCATTGAAATTTGTAAATTAAAATACTCGTCCGGCGCGCCCAAACCATATATGCACGATACGGATGCCACCACAATTGTGTCACTTCGCTCAAGCAAACTGCTGGTTGCACTGTGCCTAAGCTTGTCAATTTCATCGTTTACGCTCATGTCTTTTTCAATGTAGGTGTCGCTTGAAACGATGTACGCCTCAGGCTGATAATAGTCGTAGTACGAAACAAAAAATTCCACTCTGTTGTTTGGAAAAAATTCTCTAAATTCATTGCACAATTGTGCTGCCAAGGTCTTGTTGTGGGCAAGCACAAGGGTGGGGCGGTTAACCGCAGCAATAACATTTGCCATAGTAAACGTCTTTCCGCTGCCCGTAACACCTTTAAGCACCTGCGCGCTAAGCCCATCGTTTACTCCCTCAACAAGCGCGTTTATCGCCTCGGGCTGGTCGCCAGTGGGTTTGTATTTAGAAACCAATTCAAACTTTCTGTACTCCATAGCCACCTACAACAAAATAAGCTTAATAATGCAACCTACAATTGCGCCCACCATGGCAAACAAGCATGTGCGCCCAAACAAAAGCCAAAAATTTCGCTTACCAATCGACAGTTCGCGATGGAAACCTTCGCCCTTAATTTTAAGTGACACGCAATAAACGGGCGCGCCCTTTTTGTCCGACTTAACAAGCTCTATGTAATTGTCGTAACTTAAATTTGTCATAATCTTTTCAAGCTCGTCAGCGTAAAGCACATATTTGTCCGCCGCGTGACTTATAATTTCGCGTGGGGAAATAAGGCAAGATTTTTTGCCTTGGCAACGCTGATAAACAAATTCCATAACATACTTTTCTTTAAAGGATAACATAACTCCACCTTAAAATATTAATGCCACCAACATAAAAGCCAAAAAGCTGCCAGCAAACGCGGCAAGGAAGATATATAGATACATAAGTTTGTTGTTTGGTTTTGCTGCCACTTCTTGTTGCGCACTTATTTGCTTTTTTATTGAATAGCAATATGTGTTGTCTTCACAAAACTTAATGTTGATATACCCCTCCCGGGCAAGGGTATCCATGCACTGCTTAATAACAGCCAGCGAAAACCCTTTAAGTTCGCCTGCAATTTCTTCAAGCGTAACAACCTTGTAACTTTCTTCCGCGTTAAGTTTTTTTAAAACTCGCAACACTTCGCCGCACTTTTTATCTAGCATATTCACTCCCATTATAGCACATTAATATATTTTTTGCAAACTTTTAATTATTATTATAAATTTTAATTAATCCTGCAAATCTGTTAAAAAACAAAATATTTTTTTAATTTTTGCTTATTTTTTAGATTTTTTTGCGTTTTTTGTAAGCATTTTGTATTCATCAAGATATTTTTTAAACATATCAAACGCTTTTTTGTAAGGCTCATCTGTGGTTAAATCAATATCAATTTTGCGCAAAATTTCAATAGGGTGCACCTTTGTGCCATTCTTTAAAAACTCAATATATTTTTTAACATAGTTTGCGTCAGCATTTATATTGCTAACAATATTCATCGCTGCAATCAAACCAGTTGCATAGCAGTAAACATAATACGCGTTGTAAAAGTGTGGGATGCGCGCCCATTCGTTTTGCAAATTTTTTGGCAAAACGCAGCTGTTGCCATAATATTTTTTGTTAAGCTCATAATATTTGTCGCACAATTCAACATAGGTTATTGGCACTTCGTTTTCCACTTGCGTGTGCGCCCAAAGTTCAAACTCGCTAAACAAAATTTGCCTATAAATCGTGCTGCGCGCTCTATCTAAAAATTGGCGCAAATAAAACACCTTTTCTTTATCGCTGCTGTTTTTAAGCATGTATTGGTTTAAAATAAGTTCGTTCACCGTGCTTGCAATTTCCGCAGTAAAAATGTATACCCCCGCATCGTTAACAAGTTGGGTGTTGTTGTAATATTCCGCATTAATGCAATGTCCCATTTCGTGCGCAAGCGTGCTTACCGAATCGTAATTGCCAGTAAAATTCATCAACACAACATTTTTTCCGCCATAACAATCGCTGCTGTACGCGCCCGAAGCCTTGTGCTTGTTTGGCAAAAAGTCAATTGAAAAGTCGTTAAATTTTTTGTTAAGGTGCGCCAAATACTCGCTTCCAAGCGGCTTTAATCCATCCAAAACCGTCTGCTTCATGCTTTCTATGGTTATTTTTTTGTTCAACTTGCCCTCATCAAACAGGTCAAAATAGGCAAACCCTTTAATATTTTCTTGCTTTGCAATGGTTTTAACATAATCTTGCAAAAGCGGGATATTCTTGTTCGTCTCTTCAATCACCTTATCAAAAACCGCGCGTGGAATAAACTCGCCATCCAACGCCTCGTCCAAACAACTAGGGTAGTTGTGCATTTTGGCAAGGATTTTGTCCGTTTCAATATCCTTCAAATAAAGGCGTTCAAAAGTCTTAATAAAATTGCCGTACCCGTTCATCATGCTGTTAAAAGCGGATTGCCTAAGCACGCGGTCGTGGCTTGACACAAAGCCAGAATAGTTGGAATTAAACAGTTTGTGCTTTTTGCCCTTGCTGTCAACCACATCGTCAAACGGCATTTCGCTGTCAGTAAAAATGTCAAAAACCGAATCGTTATCGCCCAAAACTGCGCCAAGTTTGGTCAAAATCAAATTGGTTTTTTCATCCACGCGGTGCGGCTTATAGTGGATAATGTTTTCAATAGTAGTGGTGTATTTTTTAAATTTTGGGTTTTTAATAAGCCCCTTTAAATAGGCAAGCGGAAGTTTGTTAAGCTGTGGCGTAACAAAGGCACATGCCTCGCAATACTTGTTGTACTCATTCATAAAACGGGTGCGCAACTTCAAAAATTTTGTGTTTGAACAATCCACGCTAAGCGAATTAAAAATGTAGTGCGAAAATTTGTGAATTAAAATCTCATCCTTTTCGTATTTGGTTAGATATTCGTAAAGCGCGTTTTCGTCTTCAAACTTGCCGTTATATTTTGGCATTTCGTTTGTAAGTTTGGTTAAAGTTTTAAAAACTTTTTCAATTGCCTCATCCGTTTCAAACCCTTCCAACTTCCATTTGTACTGTGCTGGAACTTCATTTCTATTTAACATAATTTCTCCTATCTTTATTTTAAAATTTTAACCAATTGTTGTCAAGTTAAAATATTAATATTTTAAAAATAGTTTTTTGTTTTGCAAATTTTGTCATAAATTATTGACTTTGCGCACTATTAATGTTATAATAACAAAAAATAGGAGGGAGTTATGCGTAAAATTGTTTTGATACTTTGTTTGGCTTTTGTTGTGGTTGGGTTTGGTTGGCCAACCATAATTTTGCCTTACACAAAATACACATACAAAACTGAGGGGCAAGAACTTTCTTACACCTTCCAACTTAACGGCAAGGTTAAAAGGGAATTGAAAATTGGCGACACCAAGCATGAAGATACATTTAAGTACAAAATCAATTTTAAAGAAAACGCCATTGAAATCCAAATCACAGACAAAACTAAGGAAACACTTACAATTGATTCATTCTTCAAACTTTCGGTTGCAAATTTTGGCGGCGCAGTTTCAGTTAACGCAACCAACAATGTGGCGATGGGCGTCTCAATTGGTGTTGGCGTGCTTGCCTTGCTGCTAGTTATCCTTGCTCCAAGCAAAAAGTATTAAAAGTCCCGCTGGGGCTTTTTTTATGCAAAAAATCGCCTTAAATTTATATTTTTTAAGTTCAAAAATTTATTTTTATATTATGCTTGAAAAATTTTGCAAATGGTGGTATAATAATAATTGATACATTTGGAGGATAAATGCTTAACAACATTATTATAAAAGGCGCTAAGGAAAACAACTTAAAAAATGTGGATTTAACCTTGCCAAAAAATAAGCTTATTGTTTTTTCTGGCGTAAGCGGGTGCGGAAAAAGCACACTTGCGTTTGACACAATTTTTGCTGAGGGCCAGCGCAGATATATGGAAAGTTTGTCAAGCTATGCCCGCCAATTTTTGGGGCAGATGAACAAGCCCGATGTGGAAAGTATAGATGGGCTTAGTCCAGCTGTTTCAATCGACCAAAAATCAACCAACAACAACCCGCGTTCAACCGTTGGCACAATAACCGAAATTTATGACTATTTTCGTCTGCTTTTTGCCCGCATAGGCAAGCCGTATTGCCCAAAATGCGGCAAGCCAATAACCGCGCAGACCATTGACCAAATTGTCGACCACATCTGTGCATTGGAACAAGGCGCAAAACTGCTTGTTATGGCGCCAATTGTGCGCGCGCAAAAGGGCAGTCAAGAAAAGGTGTTGGATGCGCTTAGAAAGGACGGCTATGTTCGCGTTATGGTGGACGGCGAAGTGCTTTCGCTTGACGATGAAATTAATTTGGACAAAAACAAACGCCACGACATAAGCGTGGTTGTGGATAGGATAATTAACAAAGAGGGCATTGTAAGCCGCCTTACCGACAGCGTGGATAAATGCTTGCAATTGGCAAACGGGTTGGTGACCATTTTTGACGGCGAAAAAACTCACCTGTTTAGCGTAAAATTTTCGTGCGTGGATTGCGGAATATCCTTGCCCGACATCGAACCATCATTTTTCAGTTTTAACAGCCACCAAGGCGCATGCCCAAAATGCGGCGGGCTGGGGTATGTAATAAAAATTGGTGAAAATGCCATTGTTAAAAACGATAGGCTTTCAATCAACGAGGGCGCGCTTAGCGTGCTTGGCTTTAACATTGACGCCACCGGCATCACAAAAAAAGCGCTTAACAAATTGGTTAAAAAATACGGCTACACACTTGACACGCCGTACTACAAGTTTAGCACCGAACTTAGGCAAGCACTTATAAACGGGGAAAAGGGCGAACAAGAAAGCGCGCCAAATTTGCATCAATATCTGTTGCGTTCGGACTATAAATTTATGGGGATAATTCCCGACCTATTGCGCCGCTTTAACGAAAGCAACAGCGAGTGGATGAAGGAAGAAATTTACAAACTTATGTCGCAAGACACCTGCCCAGAATGTCATGGCCGCAGGCTTAATCCCGCCGCGCTTTCAATTAAAATCAACAACAAAAACATTGCGGATTTGTGCGAAATGTCAATTGAAAAATTGTACAATTTTATCTGCAATTTAAAACTTAACAAAACCGAGCAGCAGGTGGCGGAAAGCATCTTACACGAAATTAAGGCGCGCTTGTCATTTTTGATAAATGTTGGGCTTACTTACCTTAGTTTGTCGCGTGCGGCAAGCACACTTTCGGGTGGCGAGGCACAGCGCATAAGGTTGGCAACTCAAATTGGCAGTGGGCTTAGCGGGGTGCTTTACATTTTGGATGAGCCAAGCATCGGTTTGCATCAGCGGGATAACGACCGCCTTATTGCCGCGCTTAAAAATTTGCGAGATTTGGGCAACACCCTTATTGTGGTTGAACATGACGAAGACACCATCCGCGCAGCCGACCACATTGTTGACATCGGTCCAAAAGCGGGCGTTCATGGTGGCGAAATTGTGGCAGAGGGCAGTGTGCAAGACCTTATTTCATCTCCGCGCAGCATAACGGGCAAATTTTTGTCGGGGGAAGAAAAGATTGAAGTCCCTTTAAAGCGGCGCGAAATTAAAAAGGAATTTATTCGTTTGCTTGGTTGCCGCCAGCACAATATAAAAGATTTGGATGTAGCCATTCCGCAAGGCGTGCTTACCGTTGTAACTGGGGTGAGCGGAAGCGGAAAATCCACTTTGGTTGACGATATATTCTACCGCGCGCTGTTCAACAAACTCAACCGCCGCCAGCAAGAAAATAATTTTGTAAGCCTGCTGGGTGCGGACAAGGTGGATAAAGTTATCCAAATTGACCAAGACCCAATTGGCCGTACTCCGCGCAGCAACCCGGTTACTTATTCGGGCGTGTTTACAAAAATTCGCGAACTTTTTGCATCCACAAACGCGGCAAAAAGCAAAGGATATGGGGCAAACAAGTTTAGTTTTAATGTGGAAGGCGGCAGATGTGAAGCCTGCGCGGGCGATGGTGTAAAGCGGCTTAGGATGTATTTTATGCCTGACGTGTATGTTCCTTGCGAGGTGTGCAACGGCAAACGCTATTCGCGCGAAACGCTGGAGATTAAGTATAAGGACAAATCCATTTACGACGTGCTTGAAATGACAATTGACGAGGCATATGAATTTTTTGAAAATATTCCGCAAATCAAATCCAAACTGCAAACGCTGGTGGATGTTGGGCTTGGTTATGTAAAACTTGGTCAAAGCGCAACCACACTTTCGGGCGGTGAGGCGCAACGCCTTAAACTCGCCACTGAATTAACGCGGCGTGACACGGGCAACACGGTTTACATTTTGGACGAGCCTACCACCGGGCTGCATAGTTACGATGTTAAAAAACTGGTCAACATTTTGCAACGACTTGTAGGCAAGGGCAACACTGTTGTGGTGATAGAACACAATTTGGATGTTATTAAAACAGCAGACTATATTATAGATATGGGTCCAGAAGGTGGGGAAGGTGGCGGCAAAGTTATTGCTACCGGCACGCCAGAAGAAGTTGCCCAAGTAAAAGGCAGCTACACCGGTCAATATCTTAAAAAATACCTTAATCAGCCAACCACTAAATCTAAAACGGTAGATAGCAATACAGAAAATAAAAAATCAAAAGCAAGTGCGGACACAAAAAAAATCATCAAAAAGTGATGACGCAAAAACAAAAAAGCCAGTCACGAAAACAACATCTAAAAAATCAACCGCTAAGAAAAATTAGCGACAAAACCCGCAAAAAAGTAAAAAATTAAGGCAAAAACCTTAATTTTTTTGTATTTTTCATTAAATTTTTGTGTTTTTTATAGAAATTTATATATTTTATTTATTAATATAACTATTTAAATCAACGCTAAATTCAATATTACGTCAAATATCATTATTATAATTGGTATTTTTACTTGTTCTTTTGCTACTTTTCTGTCACAGGAAAGTAGTTCTTTTGTTATCTTTCTATCAAAGAAAAGTAGTTCTTTAGTTACTTTTCTATCAAAGAAAAGTTACAATAAATTTAGCCAAGTTATGCCGCTGGCTTCTTTAAGGCCGTCAATGTTGTAGTCAAGTAGGCGGGCGTAGGTTAGGGCATCGTCCGCGCTGTCGTTTTTTACTGCCGCCACCAAATACTGCAAATAGTCGCTAACTGGTTGCAAATCCTTTTTGGAAATGCTTATGGCAAGTTTATCCATTTCTTTTGTCCAATAATTGTTAAGGTTGCCAATTTTTTGTTCAAGTGGCTCGTCAATTTCGCCCGATTCAAGTTGCAAATAAATGGCATCGCTTTCTTTTGTAAGGTGATTAAACACTTGATGTGTGTTTACACTCTCCCAAACAACAAAACCTATAACGGCAAAAATAAGGATAAAGATAGGCACATTTCTCATAACTTCACCTCTTTAAAAATGTTCTGCACAACCTTGTAACTTTCGCCTTTTTGCTGATAGTAAATTTTGCCGTCTTTGTCCATGCACAGCAAAATTAATTGTTTTGCTTTAACCTTAAGATGCTGCAAAATTTTATCCAGCACATCCATTTGCAAATCTATCTGCTGCATTTCTTCTTTAATAATCTTCCCGTCGCTAACAATGACATGCGTAAGTTTGGTTGGCGGATTTTTTGCCCCCACATCTTGCGCGGTCGCGGGCGCATTTTGGCTGGTTGGGATTATGCTTATTGTCCCGTTTGTTTCCACTATCGCAAACAGCACTTGGTCAAAACTATTGTAGCTGTTTTGCCGCATGGCCTCCAAAATGTCATCGATATTCATATTAAGTTGTTTTAGCGCGTCATATTCAATACCTTGCGGACTTATTACAACCACTGGCTTGCCGCTTAAAAAATTTCTTACACCCACACTTTTGCGCGTAATAAATGTAATAACAAAATGAATAATCACCAGCACCGCCAGCGGCAAAATTCCGTTTAAAAGCGGAATGTTGTTGTCGCTCATCGGCAGGGTGGCTAAGTCGGCAATAATAAGGGTGATAACAACCTCGTACGGTTGCATCTGCCCAATTTGCCGCTTGCCCATAATGCGCATAAACACCAGCACGGTTAGGTAAATAATCAAAACTCTTACAAAAACAATTAGCATAACTAAATTATTTACATCAAAAAATAATTTAATCTTTTTTTATCACTTTTGCATAAAAACTTGTGTTTTTATTACTTTTTGCTCACAAAAAGTAAGTATTATTGTTTATATTTTTTTATATTTTTGATTTTTTACTTTAACTTGTGTTTTTGTTACTTTTTGCTCACAAAAAGTAAGTGTTTTTGTTATTTTTTGCTCACAAAAAGTAAATATTTCTCACTTTTTTAAAATTTAATTAACTTTCTTTTTGCGTTTTAGTAGGGCGAATAAATTTTTTAGGTCATATATGTTAAATATTTTAACAAACAAAATCATCAGTCCAACGCAAAGCAATCCAGAAATTGAAGCGCAGATAAAGTAATTAAACACATGCCGCAAAATGTTTGCAACAAAATGGCAAGTTAAACTTATTGGCGCAACAATAAGCGTGTATTTAAAACTGTTTGCAAACACGGTAAATTTAAGGCTTGGCACTTTTTGCTTTATCTTACGCAGGTTTAAAAGGGTGATTGTGGTCATCGATAAAAAGAACGAGACAATAACCGAATTTATGCCAATTATTGGCGTTAAAACAATCAAGCAAGCAAACAGCACAAGCGAGCCAAGCAGATAATTTACAAACGATTTAACTTCCAAATTAAGCGCGTTTAGCACACTTCCCGTAAGGTTGCAAAGCGTAATAGGCAGCACGCACACCCCCGCCAGTTGCAGCAGCACGCCCGAAAGCTGATTGTTGTACAGCACAATGCCAATCAGGTCGCCAACAGCAAGGTAGACCGGAATAAACAGCATGCTTATAAACATGCTAACTTCAAGTGCTTTTTGCACATTGTCTGCAATTTGTTCGCCCATGTTTTTTGTTGCCATCGCGCTTATGGAAGGTATAAGCACCATGCTTATGCTGCCAATTATAGTCATCGGCACAAACAACAGCGGCCAGGTCATGCCCATAATCACACCAAAACTTGCCACCGCCTCGCTTTTTGTGTATCCAGCAACAATAAGCATGGTGGGGATGATAAATGTGGTCAGCGGCTGAACAAGCGAGTTTGCAAGCCGCACTCCGGTTATTGGCGCGGCGGATTTTATAATCGATTTAAATTCGCTTTTTGCCACCCCAATTTTGCCCCGTCTAAAATAGATAAACACAGAAAGTAAGGCGGAAATAAGGCAGGTTAAATTAAATGCAATTGCCGCATATTTGCTTGACACAAAAAAGTCGGTTATGTTTCTAAGCATAACAAAGGTAAGCACAAATCTAAAAATCTGCTCAACAAGTTCGGTCAACCCACAACTAAAATAGTCATTTTGCCCCCAAAGCGCACCGCGAAACACGGCGTAGATGGCACTAAACACAACTGACGGCACAAGGATAATCAAAATTTCCACCGCGCGATTATCGGTTAGCACCACACCCCAAAATGCGCGCAAAATCACAATTAAAAAACTAGATAAAACAGCCACAACAAGCGCAACAATCAACGCCGAACCCACAAGCTGATTGCGCTTTTTAAGTTGCCCGCCAACCTCGTATTTTGACACAAGTTTTGCGGTTGAAAGCGGAATCCCACTTGACACAAGCGTCATAAAAATGCCCAGCACACTTGACGCCATCTGGAATAACCCCAATCCTTCCGCCCCCAGTTTGCGCGAAAAATAAATGCGGAAAACAAAACCCAGCGCGCGCGTTAAAACAGAAAATATTGTGGTTATCATCACCGCTTTAAAAAATGTTTTCATACTTGTCCTAATGTATTATATAATTTTAATTTTGTGCTTAGAATATCAAAATTTTTTTGCCCCGCATAAATACAATAAACTTTTAAGGAAGGAAAATGGAATTAAAATTAAAAAAGCAATTTTTGTTACGGGTTGAAAATCAAAACGAGCAGCAACTGTGCAATGATTTTAATATTGAAACCGAAAACATTGTGCGCAACAATAATGCATATCCAATTTTTTGTGGCGAGTATGTTGAAATTAATATCAACGACTACAAAACGCATTTTGTAAAGCCCGCGCAAACACTGGACGACATTGCAAAAATTTATAATATTTCGTCCGAAAAAATTTCAGCCGACAACAATTTAACAAGCCCAAAACTCTTTATAGGTCAACGCCTAAAAATTTATAATTAATTTAAAAATCATATCAAAATCGCCAAAATTTAATAAAAAATATAAAAAAATTAACGATTTATCACATAAAAATCTATTAACGGATATTAAACAAAAAAAATAGGCGAGGTTGCCTATTTTAATTTTTATTTAGTTTCGTCGGCTGGCTTTTTGGTTTTTGCTGTTTTTGTGCCAGTAGATTTTTTGTTGGTTGTTTTGTCGGTTGATTTTTTGCTTGCGGATTTTGTAGCCGATCTCTTTTTGTCAACCTTTTCCGCTGGCTTATTTTCAACTTCTTGTTGGTCATCTTGGCTGTCGTCAACAATTTCAGACCGCTGTTCATTTTCCAACTGGCGGGTAACCGCATTTATAAACGAAGCAGAATTTACATAATCAATATCGCTTTCCACACGCGCAATCGACACGCCAATTGATGCGGATGCCTTTTGATTTTGTTTCAACTCTTTTTCCAACCTGCCAATTTCTGCCTTGTCCGCCCGCCTAATTTTAGCCTCACGCAATTTTGATAAATCCGCCTTGTAGTTATCTTCGTACTTGCTGCGTTCTTCAGTCAGCGATTTAAGTTCGGCATTAAGTTCGGCAAGTTTAGCTTCTTTAAGTTCAATTGCCTTGCGCGCATAATATTGTTTGGAAACCGTTTTGTTGCGGTCGTATTCGTTTTTGGATTTTTTAACTGGCTTTTTAAATTTAACCCTTCTAAGCACAATGCCAATAATGGCAATAATAAGTGCCACGCCAAATATAATTGAAGAAATAACATACATTAGTGCGTTCCAGTTGATTGGGGTTTTGGTATCTTCTTTTTCGTCATCGCTGCTTGAATTGTCGTTATTGTCATCATTTTCTTCCGCTGGGGTGGTTAAAACCTTTGTTGTGCTGTTTGACGATTGCATTTTAAACTCTTGCTCGGTCAAATCATCTTCAAACTTAAAGTTGCCAATATACGCTTCCCCCGACAAGAAAACATCGCTGTTGCCCATTTCGATAGTAAGGTAGGATGTGGTGGAGTTGGTTGCGTTTACAAAGAAGGTGTAGGTGACAAATCTATCCGTAACCACATTTGCAATCGCGTTATCATTAAACCCAGACAAGCTTATGTTAAGCCCGTAATCGCCATCGTATTCGCCCTGCCTAACTTCCATCAAATTGGTGTACACTTCAAAACATAATTTGTAATATTTCCCATTTTCAAACGCGTAGCCCAAACTAGAAGTTATTTTGCCCGCTTGTGCTTGTGACTGCCTAAGTTCAAGCGCCATTTTATCTTCCCATGTTGCTGCTTGTTCGTTAAGTGTGGACATAACTGATTCGTTTTCAAACCGATAGTTGGCTGCGTCAACAACGCTTAGCTCAACATTTGATGTCGAATACAAATCTTTATTTAAAAATACCTTTAAATCCGCCTTGTTTTGCGCGCTGTTAAATTCTTCTTCGCTGACATTGCTATAAAATTTAACTTCATCCACAAAGGTGGTGCTGTTGTTGGCTGCTGTTATTTTAAGGCAAACATCGTTGCTTGCATATCCCGCGCGACCATACAACACCAATCCGCTGCTGCTTGACCAGAACTGTGCGCCTTCCACCTTTTTTGACAAAAGCACAATTTCGCCATTGCTGTTGGTGGAAATAAGCTCAACCGTGGCATCTTTTTGCGTGCGTATGTTAAGCACATATTTAAAATATCCGCTTGATACGCTGTTTGTTGGACCAATGTACGACAAAGTTCCAGCAGCGGGGTAGAGCATAAGCACGTTGCCTTGTTGACCCATTGGGTCGGTTTCTGGCAAAGTTGGGGCAAAAATCTGACCCTTTTCCTGCATTTTAGCCTTGTCAGCAAGGTTTACAATGCCATAATGTTGCGCGTTTGCAATCGAATTTTGCTGGTCGGTTATAACCGTCCAATTGTTTGCACTAAGCGGATAAGGATTTTTTGAATCGTTAACTTTTCCGCTGTTAAAAGTGCCGTTGCTTACAAAGTTGGAAGAGATAGTGTCGTTTGCAAAATTGCTTGCCAAATCAAGTTTTGCAAGTGTGCTGCCCGCGCTTGCGTTAGAAAATTGGTTGTCGTCACAATAATTTATAACAATGTGGCTTATATAAACCTGCCCGCTTGCGTTGTCACAAGAAAGTTTAAATATATAGTTTTTTGCCTCAAGTGGGTGACCGTGAAGGTAAAATTCATAACCCTGTTCGTCTTGCGAGTTTGTTATCGATAAGCTGGTTACATCCGCGCTGTCCGGCTCGTCTTCATCCTTAGGTGCAAGTTGCAATTCAACCTTTCCGCTTAAATTAACCGCTTTAGCGTAAACGCTAATCCTATAAAGGATGTTGCGTTCAATTTCAAGTTGTGAGCCAACAATATCCCCAACTGTGGTGGTTTTGTTAAGGCTGACTTTAAGCGCGCCATTTTCTGCACCCGCTTGGGTTGTGCTGCCAACAAAGCTTAAATCGGTTGATTCAATGCGCTTGTCAAAAGTGTACTCGTCAGCAAAATACGCGCTTTGATAGGTGTTTTTGCAGTCGGCATCAAAAGCGGCTTTGTCAATTGTTTCAAACTTTAAACTATCATAAAGCACTACGCCTTCGCCTTGCAAGTACATTGCAAACTTAACGTTATATTCAACATCGGTGGTGGAAACCAGCAAATAAAAGTCTTGCCAGAGGTTGTTTGGTGTTACAATTGCGGATTTTTCAACCAGCACGCTGTCGCCATCATCGGCATTTAAAAGGGCAATTTTGCCAATGCCGTTGCGGTTTGAAGTGTAGGCAGAGATGCTAAATTTGTAATACCTATTTTTTTGCAGTGTGATTGAATACGCGGTTTTGTAACCAAAATTGGTTGGGCGCGATTCTTCCACCTCAACAGGGTCGCCATTTTCCGCTTTAAGGGTGCGTTTGGTTGTGCTGCTTATTGCAAGCACATACTGGTCGGTTGTACCCGAATTGCGCTTTGGATATTTGTTGTATTCAGCCGAATTTAAGTTTACAATCCCCGAAGTTACACGCACTGTGTCGCTAGAAACAGTGGTTACATAGTCGGAAGAAGAAGGTGCGGTGTGGTTTGTGCTGTTGCTGCTTGGCGGATTGAATTCGCCATTAGAAATATCGCTTGCAGCAAAAACGCGGCGTTCTGGACGCAAAATGCCAAATATGCCAAGGTTTGCAGCAAACATAAGCATGCCCAAAAGCAACACCAAAAAAATGCGTTTAAATTTTGTAAAACTTTTAACTTTCATACAACCTCGTAATAATTATTCCGTTAATCAAAACAATTATAATATAATAAATAAAAAAAAGCAAATAAATTTTAAACAAAATGTAAATAATATCAGCATGAAAAAGGTAAAAAAAATACATATCCTTTTGTTTGGCGCGATAATTGGCATAATAAACGGATTTTTTGGCGGCGGGGGAGGAATGATTGTTGTTCCAGTGTTAAACAAGCTGTTTAAAATGGAGCAGAAACAAGCGCAAGCCACCGCACTTTTTGTAATTTTGCCAATAAGTTTGGTTAGCACCATTGTGTATATGAGCAACAATTCTATCGACTTTAAAACTGGCTGGCCCGTTATTGTTGGCATAATTTTGGGCGGAGTTGCGGGCGCGCTTTTGCTTAACAAAATCAAAAACAAGGCGCTAAAAGGATTTTTTGTGTTTTTTATGGCACTAAGCGGAATAGTGCTTTTGTTTAGGTAGGGCGTATGATTTTTTGGCAGATTTTTGCGGGAGTTCTTGGTGGAATTGTGGCTGGTATGGGCATGGGTGGAGGCACACTTACCATACCCATTTTAACCATATTTTTGCACTTTAAACAACTTGCCGCACAGGGGATAAATTTAATTGCTTTTTTGCCTATGAGCGTGCTTGCACTTATTATCCACATAAAACATAAGTTGGTAAAATTTAAGCAAACTTGGTTATTGGCAGTTGTTGGCTGTGCGTTCAGTTTGTTGGGTGCGTTGTTGGCAGTAAAACTTAGCAATGGCGTGCTAAAAAAAATGTTTGCCGTGTTTTTAATTTGCCTTGCAATCTATCAAGCGGTGATGGTGATAAAAGAGGGCAAAGCAAACAAAAATTCAAACAAATAGTTAAAACTCAGCAAAAATTTGATAGCATTTAATAACAATATCAATTGAGTTGTATTTTATCTGCTGGCTAAAATTGTTTAAAGAAAACATCTTGTCAAACTCATCGATGCGCGACAAAATCTCGTTGCAATTTTTAATTATGTTGTAATGCTGTTTGTCCGAAAAATTTTTTAAAAAATCGTCTATCTCGCTTTTGTATCTTTCGCCAATAATCTTTAAATTGGTGGAGTATACGCGCACACTGTCTTGCCCGTTGTCGTAGTTTATGTTTGAAATGGATAGTTGATTTAAAAAGTTGTCAGTGGCAAAATAAAAAGCGGATAAAATTTTGTTGGATTTAATTTTTTTAAAATTGTCAAGTTCAATTGTAAAAACTTGCGCATTTTGATAATCCGATTTTAAATTTTCGCACACCTTTTGTGCGTCATCTTTTTTGTAATAAAAGTTTGCCAAAACATGATAACTTCCATCAAAATAAATATACCCCGCCCCCTGTTTTGAAATTATCTCATCATTAAGTTTGCACGCTTGATTATAGTTTAAAAAATTACCCAGTTCAACAAAATAAAAATTTAGTTTTTCTTTTCGTTTAGGTATTAAAAAAACTGCCAAACAAAACAGCAAAATAACTAAAATTATAAGCGCAAAAAATCCACCCGTTTTGCGCCTTGTTTTTTGTTGATAGATGTAGTCATCGTAAACGTATGCCATAATAAAATATATTAAATTTTTGCCTGCATTATGAAAGGCAATTCAAAGCGGCGAATTTAAAAAATAAAAAAATTTTAAAAAAATTACTTAAAAAGAGTAAAAAACCATGTAAATTTACTCAATTTTTGTTAATTTGCATAAAAATTTTTTAATTTTTGCAAAAAATGACATGTTTTGGTAAAAATCAAACAAGGCAAGTTTATAATTTTTTTGGAGGTAGTATGAAATTAAAACCATTATTTGACCGGGTTGTTATCCTTCCCGAACAAAAGGAAAACATAACATCAACTGGCATAATTTTGCCGTCCACTTCACAAGACATGCCACAGATTGGTAAAATTGTTGCGGTTGGCGATGGCGAAAGTTTGGAACTTGACCGCACCAATATGAAAGTTAAAGTTGGCGACCGTGTGCTTTACAACAAATATGCGGGCAGCGAAATTAAACTTGAAAACGAAACCTACATTATAATGCGCCAAATTGATATTGTGGGGGTGTTTGATGAGTAAAATTATTTGCATGGGGGATGAGGCAAGAAGCAAACTTTTAAAGGGAGTAAAAACACTTGCAGATGCGGTAAAAATTACGCTTGGTCCAAAGGGCAGAAATGTAATTTTGGACCACTTGCATGTAAACCCAACCATAACCAACGATGGTGTTACAATTGCCAAGGAAATTGCCCTTAAAGACGAAATTGAAAATATGGGGGCGGAGGTAATACGCGGGGCAAGTACAAAAACCAACGACATCGCGGGCGATGGCACAACCACAGCTACAATTTTGACCGAAAACATTTTTAGTGAAGGTCTTAAAAGTTTCAACCTTGGGGCAAACCCAATTCAACTTCGCACCGGCATTAAAAAGGCGGCAAAATTTGTTGTGGAAGAGATGCAAAAACATGTAAAGCCAATTTCGGACAACAACGCAATAAAACAACTTGCTTCCATTTCGTCTGGTAGCGAGGTTGTGGGAAATATTATTGCGGATGCGTACAATCAAGTTGGCACGGAAGGGATAATTACGGTTGAAGATGGCAACAGCGCAGTCACCACACTTAAAGTGGTTGAAGGCACGCGTATAAATCGCGGCTACATAAGCCCATACATGTGCGCCGACCAAACCAAATTGGAGGCGGTTTTAGATAACCCATACATACTTGTAACCGACAAAAAAATCAGCCATTTAAACGACATTTTGCCGCTTATTAACGAGCTTGTTAAAATAAATGCCAGCCTGTTTATTATTGCGGAAGATGTTGAAGGCGATGCGCTTACCGCACTTGTAGTTAACAACATGCGCAAGGCGTTTAATTGTTTGGCAATAAAAACCCCATACTTTGGAGATAGGCGCAAGCGTGTGCTTAGCGATATTGCATTAAGTGTTGGGGCAAAATATATTTCGGGCGACATCTATCCAAATTTTGACGGCGTCACAGTTGACGATTTAGGCAGGGCGCAAAAGGTTAAAGCGGATAAAGATTTCACCACAATTATTGGTGGCGCGGGCGACAAAAACGCAATAAACGAGCGTATAGAAAAGTTAAAAGCCGACCGTGAGCAGATGACCCAAGAGTTTGATTTGCAAGTAGTTAACGGACGAATAAGTATGCTTAATGGCGCGGTGGCAGTTATAAATGTGGGTGCGCTTAGCGATTTGGAACTAAGGGAAAACAAACTTCGCATGGAAGACGCACTAAATGCAACCCGCTCAGCAATTGAAGAAGGAATAGTAGCCGGTGGGGGTATTGCGCTTTTAAAATGCAAACCCAAATTGGACGAATATATAAATACCCTTACGGGGGATGAAAAACTTGGTGCAACAATTGTTGCTAAAACACTAGAAACCCCAATCCGCCAAATTGCAAAAAATGCAGGTGTTGATGATGGGGTGGTGGTTAAACAGGTATTGTCAAATGATGATATTAATTATGGATATAATGCACTTACAAACGAGTATAGTGATATGCTCTCTGGGGGTATAATTGACCCATTTAAAGTTACCCGCACTGCGCTTGAAACTGCGGCTAGCATTGCATCAACTTTGCTTACAACTGAATGTGTGGTTGTTGAAGAAAATTCAACTAAACAAAATGAAAAATTAAAATAAATAACATAAAAAACGCTTAAAAAACAGCTAAATTTATAAACTTTTATAAAAATTTTTTGCAATTTTACAAATAAAAACAAAATTATCTATCGAATATTGTAATATAAAAAATTATCTTATTTGTTTAATCATTTAAATTAAAAATAAATTTATAAACATAAAGATGACAAATAAAAAACCTTCTAAAATTTAAAATAGAAGGTCTTTTTTATTAAGTTTTTATTCAATCACTTTACCAACTTCAACATCAAATTCGCCCGTTTTATATTCCACATCATGTGCGCCAGTTACTGCTTTAACATCCATTTCGCATTGTTTAATAAAGTCAACATTTTTGTCACAAATAACAATCTTATCAAGTTCGGTTTTTAAGCTTAATTTATTTTCGCTTTTGTATGCGCGCACTCTTGACACAATTTCCACCACCTTGTCGCCGTCAGCAATTAAATTCTGTTTATCGTCAACATCAATAGGGGACAGCACAGTCAAATGAATACTCTCCGTCTTTTCAAACTGCCTAAAATAGTCTTGATAAATTTCTTCACAAACAAACGGCATGGTAATGCCCAAAATTTTAAGCATATTTAACAGCACATTATAGCACGCCCATTGCGCGCTTTGTTTTGCTTCTTCACCAAAAATTTCTGGCTTATAAAGTCGGTTTTTAACAAGTTCAATGTAGTTGTCGCAGAAGAAATAGAAGAATTTTTCCATCTCAGTTTTTGCGTAACCCATTTCAACTTGACTATATTGCCCAATCACTTTTTTGTATGTTTCGTTAAATTTTTGCATGATATAGCAATCAATTGGCAAAATTTTTGCTGGCTTGTTTGGCTTGTAATCGTACAAGAAACTTAGCACAAATTTGCTTGCATTCCACAATTTGTTAAGCAACTTGTAGCCATCTTTAAGCCCCTCGTCACTAAACATAACATCGCGCCCGTAAGCCCCGTTTGCGCACCAGTATCTTATAACATCCGCGCCATAATTATCCAACAAATCGGTAAGTTTCATTTTGCTGTTTGCCAAATGTTTGCTTATTTTTATCCCCTTGTCCGCCATAACCCAGCCGTTAATAAACAAATCTTTCCATGGCAATGTGCCTTGATGATAGTAGGCTTTAATTATTGTGCGCAAACACCATGTGTTTATAATATCGCGCCCAGCAAAACGCATATCCATTGGCATACGCTTGCTGCATTCAGCCTCATCTTCCGCCCAGTTGCAATTAATTTGTGGGGTAACCGAACTTGTTGCCCAAGTATCCATAACATCCGCCTCTGGTTCAAACTGATTGCACCCGCACTTGCACGCGCGCTTTGGTATGCTGGTAAGCGGATTTACTGGCAAATCATTTTCGTCCGCAAAACTAGGCTCGCCACAATTTTTGCAATACCAAACTGGGAAAGGCACACCAAAATACCTCTGCCGCGAAATGCTCCAATCTTGATTAAGGTTGTTCACCCAAGCATCGTAGCGCGCTTTCATGCTTGCAGGATGCCAATTCAACTTTTCCCCTTGTTTAAGCCAAATCTGTTTTAACTCTGGGGTGGAAGTGCGGATAAACCACTGCTTTTTAGACAAAAATTCAATAGGTGTGTTGCACCGCTCATGCACCTTAACCGAGTGCACAATTGGGTCTTGTTTGTAAATATATCCCGCTGACTTTAAATCTTCAATAACCGCGTTGCGCGCATCAATGCTTTTCATGCCCGCATATTTGCCGCAAATATCTGTCATGCGCCCGCCATCGTCAATGGCTTGCTTTAACTCCAATTTATACTCTTTCCACCACTCAACGTCAGTTTGGTCACCAAATGTGCAGCACATAACAATGCCCGTACCCTTGTCAATGCCAACCTTGCTGTCCGCATAAATTTTAACCACGCGCTCTTCAAACAGCGGCACTTTTACAAGTTTACCGACCAAATTGTTGTACCGCTTATCTTCTGGGTTAACAAATATCCCCACACATGCTGGCAAAAATTCTGGTCGAGTGGTGGCAATAGGGATTGTTCCGCCGTCAACCAATTTAAAGTTAAGGTAATTAAATACGCTGTTTAGTTCGGTGTCCTCCAACTCAGCAGAAGCAACCGATGTGCGACATTTGCAGCACCATGGGCTAGGCTTGTCTTCTCTGTATGCTATGCCGTCTTTTGCCAAACGAATAAAACTTTTTTGGCTGGTTTTTTGACTGCGGTTGTCAATGGTGTTATAACCCAAACTCATATCACAACTTATCCCTGCGCGTTCAATCATATCGCGATAACTTTGATTGTAACTTGCCACTAAATCAAGCGCAATGCGGGTAAATTCTTCGCGCGGAAGGGTGTGCGCCGCAATTTTCTTTTGCTTTTCAACCAAAAGCTCGGTTGGAAGTCCGTTGTTATCAAAACCAAGCGGAAAATACAAATTTTTGCCTTGCATGCGATAAAACCTTGCCATCATGTCCGCTTGCGTAAAGCCCGAGATATGCCCAATGTGCAGCTCACCACTTACTGTTGGTGGCGGAGTGTCAATTGAATAGGTTGGGCGGGATGCAATTTTGTTGTACTTATAAATGCCATTATCCTGCCAAAATGCACTCCATTTTGCTTCTTTTTCTTTAAAATTATACTTGTTGTCTAACATAAAATTCTCCAATTAATACTTTTTATTATATCACAAACAAAAAACAAAATCAAATTTTTTAACTTGTATTGACAAAATATTTATATATGTTATAATAGTTTTAGGTGAAATATGAAATTTGTAAAGGTTATAAGCAATCTGCAAGATGTGGGAAGGATGGAAATCAACAGGCAAATCAGCTGGTTTATTTCACACACTGGGGTGGACTACTATAAGATTTTAAACCAAATTGATGGCTTTAATTTTATTATGGATAGGGGATATTTTTTCAAACTTAACAATCTGTTTAAAGAAAAATACAACAAGCCTATTGTGCAAACTTTTGGCGGATATATTGACGATAAATCTAGTTTTACCCCCGCAATTTGCATAAACACGCACAAGCAATTGTTTGTGTTCAGCATAGATAAGGTAAACATAATGCAAGGTGATTTCATTTTTGCTGAGCAAAGGGAAATGTCAATTGACTGGCTGGCAATTTTAAAACAAAAATTTGGCATTGGCTTGTTGCAAAAACTGACCATTATGGCGCAAAACGGAAAGGAACAGCAAATTAAACAAGTCGAACAAAAATACAACGACTACATGTCAAAATTGGTTGAAGCGGAAATTAGTGCAGAATTAAACAATAATTAATATTGACAATTTTAAAAAAAATGTGGTACAATAACTACGTATGGAGGATTTTATGGACAAAGTTATTAAAAACATCGATTTTCAACGCGTTTACAGAAAAAGGGAAGGTAGGCAAGATTTTTTAAATAAGCAAACCCTTGAAAAAATGGCGGTACTTGATAAAGAAATTGAAGAATGTAATTTTATCCGCGATTATAGGGAATTAAAAGAAGAATTGGATGAGTTGGTGCGTGCGTTTTTTGTAAAGGAAAACATTATCAACAAAGGCAGCAATGGCGATTATGTTTCAATTTTAACAAATGGCGATAAACAACAAATTGCCCTTGTAATGCAATATTATTATGGGCATAATTACATGAAAGATGACGACACAATGGCGGGTTTAATCTTAACCAAATCAAAATGCTTTACAGTATATTTTTCTGGCGAAGAGAACCAAAACAAAAAAATTTATCAAGATGAAGATTTAACAAAACTTTGGCAAGATATTTTGGCAAAGAAATATGGCAAAAATTTAAACGCGTAATCGTCACAACATTTGGAGAAATAATGAATTATAAACCGCTGAGATACAGAATGGTTCAAGATAAATTTGACACCTTAACAAAAGAAACAGCCCAAATTCTGCTTGCTAATGCGCGCCAGCGTGATCATTGGATAAATGCCAATATGCTGGACTGCGAATTTATTGCCGACCCAATGTGTGTGAAAAAATTTGCTGAGACGCTTAAAAACGAATTTGGCGACAAGCTTGAACCAGAGCAGATAACCGTGGGTGTGTTGCAAAATGAAGATGAGTGCATCCCCGCCGTTAACATGGTGACCAAATTTCGCAGCCTTTACCTTACTGAAGATTCGGTTTATTGGTCATATACCGTTTACGACACGGTTGTAAAAACGCGAGAAGATTTAAGTTTGTCTTTTAAATGGCTTAAAATTTTAAAAAACGAGTACGGCACGGGTTACATTCAAAAGATGATTGCAAATGCGCAGCGAAAAATGGAAACAGAAATAAAATCCGCGCAACAAGAATTTAGCGAATACACCAAAAAGTTTGATGACTTAGATTTAAAAGAAGACAACAAAAATGTTAAATAAAAGGTTGGCTTGATGCCAATTTTTTTAGGTATTGACAAGTTTTGCATTTTGTGCGATAATAAAGCGCATGGAGGAAAAATGGATAAGGTTATAAAATTTGTAAGTATGGTGCAATATTTTGGCAAATACGGCTTTGCTTTCCGCGATGATGAGCGGATTGTTCAAGCCTTGGGGCAAAATTGGCAAGGTAAGCAGATTGTTGAAAACATTAATGGGGTGGAGATGATTGCCAATGTCAAACTTGCAAAACAGATTATTGACTTGTTAAAATCGGCTATGGAAGATAAAACGGCAGCAAACCTTTCACTTTTTGGCGGATATATAAGTGAAGGGGATAGAAATGTTACCGCAATTTTGGGTGTGGATGGCTGCAAAGATGTTTATCTTTTTACAGAAGAGCGGGCATACAAATTTAGTTGGCTGTATTTGAATAATCTTTTGGATAAGGTCACAAATATTTATGGTCATCATGTTGATACTGGACTAAAAGATTACGCTAAGTATGAAGACAAAAATTTAACCACTGCTTGGCATAAATTGTTAAAGCAAAATTTTGGGGCAAACTACATTCAAAAATTAATTAAAAAGGCAGCAAAAAGAAAGGCAGAAAAAATTGAAGCCGCGCGTGAAGAATATAACAATTACACAAAAGAAATTTCAGCCACTTTTGTAGACTTTAATGACTTAGATGAAAATTATAATTTAAACAATCTAAAATAAAACAACAAAAAAAAAGTTGGCGCACTGCCAATTTTTTTAAAATTTTTTAAAAATTAACAAAATTAAGGCAAAAAACATGCAAATTTTGATAATTTTTTTAAAATTTTAGTTATTTTATTGCTTTTATTTTGCATTTTTGATAAAATATTTATATGCAAAAAAGGTTGGATGGTGAGTTTTACAAAAAGGGTTTGGGTCAAAATTTTATTTATGACTTAAATCTTTTAAATGCCATTGCGTGCGATGGGGAGGTGGGGTATAACGATACCGTGCTGGAAATTGGCGCAGGTGCGGGAACACTTACTCAAGTTTTATGTAGCAAAGCAAAAAAAGTTATTTCGTTTGAAATTGATGAAACACTAAAACCAACCCTACAAAAAATTGCTGACAACAACAAAAACTTAACTTTAATTTTTGATGATTTTTTAAAGGCGGATTTAATCAAAATTATAGATACCCCCACCCGGGTGGTCGCAAACATACCATACTACATAACCACACCAATAATTTTTAAGCTTGTTGAACAAATACAAAACATAAAATCAATCCTTGTGCTTGTGCAAAAAGAGGTAGCGCTTCGCTTTAACGCCCAACCAAAAACCAAAGACTATGGCATAACAAGTGTAATTTTGCAATCGCTGTTTACAACATCCATCCCGCGCATCGTTAAAAAGGAATGTTTTACTCCCGCTCCAAAAGTGGATAGCGCACTTATCAAACTTGTTCCGCACAACAAATATAACATTGCTAACTTTAACGCATTCAGCGCGTTTGTGCATCAGTCGTTTTCAATGCGCAGAAAAACGCTTGTGAATAACCTAAAATCAGCCTATTCTAAGGAAGATATTGAACACATCTTGCAAAAATTCAACTACTCCCTGTCCGTCCGCCCGGAAGAGATAACGGTGGCTGATTTTGTCAATATGTTTGCCGCACTAAGCAAATAATTAAATGTTTAAATTTTTGTCGAAAATTCAATCCATGCCCCACAGTGGGGCTTTTTTTATTTTGTGTTTTGCTAATTTTGCATTTAAATCGTCCAAAACATAAAAAATTAAAAATTGCCCTAAAATAAACCAATTTTGTTGCCATTTTTATTTGACTTACAAATTTAAAAATAATATAATTATTTTGTAGAAAATTGTAGATAATAATTTTAAAGGATTTAGGGGTATGACAAAAAGGATTTTTAAGGTACTAGGTATTGTACTGGCGGGGGTGTTTGCCCTTGTTGGTGTTATTGTGGGCGTTTTGGCGGCAACGGGTCAATTTAGGTCCGACCCAATCTATCCAGCGCGCCTGTTTTTTGAACAAGATGTGTTGCAAATCCAGTATGATGAAAATGATAGTTCCAAACTATACTCTTTCCGCCTGTCTGCTGAGTCGGACAAGGCAAAAGAGGTCAATCAGCGCACGTGCTACATATCGCTTGACCGCAACAATCAAGTCAACAACCAAGACCTTATAATTTTAACCGACAGCAAAGGTCAGGCGCTTACCCCAGAATCGGACGGCTTTTATTACAAAGTCAATTGCAATCAGCCAATCTATTATAAAGTCAACAGCAGCGCGGTAGAACAAACCTATCCATCCAACAAAGCGGAATACGGCATTGTAACCGTGTCGGGTGAGGCAAGGCGTAGCGATGGCTCAATTCTTGTATCCAGCCAAAACAGCTTGCGTATAGAAATTGATATTGCCGCAAACAAACTTGTGCTTAACACTTCAAACAAACAAGCGCAACTATCCGCTGACGGGCAAACCCAAACGCTTAAAATAGACGCTGGTTCGCCGCTTGATTTTGACTTTGAAATCTCGCCAAACAATGCGCTTTTGCCAATTTATGACAAGCACGCAAAAGAAGTGGAACTTTATTTCGACAACCGTAGTGAAGGCAAATATATTTTAATCACTGAGCAAAATTGCGCCGATTACGACTTGCAGTGGGTAGGCAACCCCGGCTGGCTTGGCAGTGAAAATCAAAATAGAAACATCTATCACTCGGGCTATCGCTTTTTGTCGAATTCAAAAACCGACTCAACAAACTACAACTTTGTTGCGGTTATGTATCCAACATATTTCGCACAAAAGGACGATACTTCAACTTGGGACGAAAACACGGTTTATGAGCGACATATATCTCAACTTCCACACCTTAACATTTCGCTTTCCGTCCAGTTTGCAAATATAGAATCGGTAAACATGGGCTCATCGGCTCAGCTTAACGTAAATGTGCCAAACGAACTTAGCCTAAGCAATCTTGGCATAACCATGTCGGGCGCGGGCAGTGAAGATAGATACAACAACATTGTGTTTAAACTTAGCAATTTTGAACATCTGTTCTTAACCAATTCCAACCTTGTGTTTGGTGCGGAATCAGCAAGCGACTTGTATTTCAACAATCAAAACAGCTACTCAATCAGCGGCAGCACGCTTACCGACAACAACACCCAGTTGCGCTACACAATTTCGCTTGACAGCCGCTTGACACTTGTTAATTCGCTAGGCGTAAAATATCAACTTGTAAGCGGCATAACCGCCACTGACACCACAACCAGTTACAAGGCAAAATATGGCGCAATATTTGTGCGCACCGCAAATCAAACAAGCAGCCTAGTTGTGCTTGGTTCGGGCAGTTATATGGACTTTTTCAAGCAAGAAAACGATAACTTCACCACGGCTACCGATTTTGATTACACCGTCAGCCCAGCAGTCAGAAACGAAGGGGTAAACAACAGCTTTATCATCACCGCCAACAACGAGATGACGGACGATAGCCTTGCCTTGCTTTTGTTTGTTGTAAACAGCGATGGCACAGTTGTTTTGCCAAGCAATGCGTGCAAAATAACTATTAATCCAAAATTTAATACGCCAACCAGACTTTCACCAGATTTAACTTTGACGGTGGGGTATGACGCAAATGGCAGAATTTTCAACTCGACCGATATTGATGAGTTGTACACTTTCAACACGAAAGGCACAAGCTACAATGGCTTTGCGCTTGTTACGCTTGAAACCGATGCAAAATATTTTGAAACCATTACAAACATTCAAATTACAAACGGCAACTTGTCGTATAGGTTGGTGGGCTATTTTGACGATGACCAGTTTGTAAACGCGGTTAAAGCCACTAGCGAAATTATTGATGCGCGCAATTTGTCTCCAAAACTTTATCCAATTTTGCTTAAAACCAACGACATAACAAGTTACATTACGCAAAGCACAACCAGTGTTGACTATATCATGCTTGGCAACAACGCGATTGCAAACGAATCGCTTGCAGTTTCCGCACATTTAAGTTTAAACATTGGCAATAATGACCTTGATTTTAATTTTGTAACCGATACATATTCAACCCAAACCGAACGCGGTATAGAATATATGTTCTTTGGTGATTATTTAACTACGCTTGGCGACACCGCAACCCACACCATAAACATCACCTCAAATGTAAACGATTTGCAAATTGCGGACTTGCTTAAATTGTTTGAAGATAACAAAAATTTAATTGCCTTTGCAAGTTCAACCGGCAATATGTCTACGGATGGCATAACTGTTGCAAACACAACTGACGGCAACAACACAATAACAATAACTTTTGACGATTTGGTTTCCAGTCCAAGCAGCAGCAATAGCTACCATTTTGCACTTAACATTGGCGGGGAAAGGCAAATAAGGTGCAACACAAATGTGTATTTTGTACCAAACACCCCAAACAATATAATTTTAAGAATAGGCGACCAAAATGTATCCCTTGCTGCAACAACCGAAACGGCTGGCAGCACCGCCCGCCTAAAAATTACAATAGGGTGGGATGACGAAAATTACACCTACAAGTATGAAATTATTGACGGCGAAAAAACATATGAAATAACAGACATCAATGCTTTGTTTAACAGCACAACCGCAGCTGAAAGCGTAAATAGATTTTACGCAACTCCTTACGAAACTTTAACAAGAAAACTCAGTTACACCGCAACTTCAACTGACGGCGGCAACTATTTCACACTTGGTCAAGATGGCAAAATAACCACAAAAGTGGTTGGGGTAACAACTGAAACTGGGTATTCAGTCATCAACATAACTTGCGAAACAATCACGCGCTATCTAAAAGTGGAAGTGGTGGCGGAAAATGGCTTTACTGCAAGCGCAAACAAAAATGATTTTGTCGAAAACAATAGTTTAAATTTAATTTCTAACGAATATTTAGATTACAAAAATGGTGAACAAAAAGTTTCAATTGACGAGGCGTTTATTGTTGGTATTGACAACATAGTTTCTGGCGTAAAAAATTACGAAGTAGAAATTACTGACAAAACCAAAACGCTTAATGAAATTGGCGACAGCGTGGTTGCAGGCATAAAGGTTGGTGACAATTACCTTGTTAAAATTGAATATAAAGACGGCGACCTTGTGCTTACCCGCGATAAATATCAGCAAACCGACCTTCAATTTGAATTGTCAATCAAGCTTAAAACCGAGCAGCAACCAACCAAAATTTCAATCCGATTCAGCCCATCGCTTTCAATAAACGAAAGCCCGTATTGGAGCAATTTCTACGCAGGCACAACCGTGCTTTTGTACAAGACATACACTGACGCAAGCGCAATGTCCACCGACACCAACCGACCAATTTACAAAATTTTGGACAAGGCAAACAGCAACAACATAAAAGTTAAATATTTGCATGGCGATAATGTTGACGGCGACAATTATTCGAACGCAACAGCAGTAAATAATGGCGGCGAATTGCAATTACAAGCGGGCAAATATAAATTCTTCTTCTTTAAAGGGGATGAATCTACTCCAATGGAATTGGATTACGAATACACCTTTACCGTGCTTGACAATGCAGTTGCAGTGCTAAAAACCAACACAATTAATTTAAAATCCGCAACGGACACTCAACTTAATTCGCTTATTGATTTATATTCTTACAAAACCGATGACAATATTGTGTACGGCAAAACAGTTGACAACAGCACAAAAATGTACTCTGACGGCGACAACTTGCAAAAGATTACAGAAAATAACGACTATTCCAAATTGTCGATAGGTAGCAAAGACGACGACAGCGATAATCTTTTAACAATTGTGGAAAGTAATTTTAAAGTGGGCTGGGTGAGCGAACTTAACTACAACAATACCATCACATTAAATTTGCATTACAACAATAATCCAATTGCAATTTGGATAAATGGCACAGACTTAACCAAACAAGATTCTAACGACATTTTGGTTAATATAACAAACGCATACAAAGTGGAAATAAGCCTAGAAAATGGCTTGCAAACCTATATTGAAAACGCATTTGACGATGTGTTTAGTGTAACAACAGACAACACAAACAATACTTTAAAAATTACTAATGTTGATGAGCAAGCAAGCAATCCTGACATAAAATTCAAAATGTTAACCGACACCAACAAATTCTATGCTTATATAGAAAATCCAAGTCAAATATTATATCACATTTCAGTTTCGTTTACATTTATTGTTGACGGAGTTGAAAATACCAACACTCTTACTGGCACATTCACTTTCGATGTAAGGCCATATGTGCCAGAAATCACATCTTCTTCAGACGACTTCTACATTGAAGGCAGTTATGACATGATTAAAACCATTTATGGTGGTCAGCAAGATGAAGAAGTTGACTTTATAACCTCAATTGTAATCACTGCAGTAAACGAGCATAATGGTTACAACATTGGTTACCAATTAAATGGTGGAGAATGGAAAGCAACCAACGCAGGCACAACACTAACACTTAGCAGAGACCTTATTTCGTTAAATGAAGAACAAGTTAATATAACGATAACAATCAAAATCACATACTTAAAAGATGATATCAGTGAAACATATGAATATCTACTAACAATCACAGTTAAAAACAACCAAGCAATCCAAATCAACTATCCGCTTGACACAACCACATCGGAAAAACTAACTCCGCAAACAATAGACAACATGACGCTTGTTGCTGGCGGCACAGGTAGTGAAGTTTTTGATAAATACGAAGTTGTCCCACTTAAAAATGTGGTCAGCGCACAAACTTCACCAGACACCACAATCGACCTAGCGTACGATAGTTTCCTTGACCTAAGCAGGGTTATGGTGTGGAATAATCAAAATGGATATAGCAGATTGCCAAGTGACCAAAACACCTCAATTTCGCTTTACGCATACAAAACTGGCAGGGTGGCTTACGGCAATGTGGTAAAAATTTCTGGCACACAAATAACATTTAGTTTGCCGACAAATTACGGCGACACCACAACAATGTATTTTGTGTTTAAAATAACTTATCAAAACGCATCCGCACAATATTACAAAGTGCAAGCGGAAATAATTTCGGACAACGACAATTTAAGCCAGACCAATTTTAGAAACAATATCGACCTTGGCGTGGTTTATGATGAAAACAACAACCAAATTATCGACACATCAAATGACGATATAAAATTGTTGGGCAAATCAATAAAAACAAATAGTGACGACAATCAACTGATTGGCAACATTGACGGCTTGTTTGGCAACAAAAATTACAGCACAAGCAATTTGCAATTCTATCTAGTTAACGCAAAAACATTGGTTGACGGCAGTGCGGAAAACCTTGTTAAAATAGGCGAGCAAGAGATTGCAATTGGTGGGCTTGTCAACGGCAAACAAGCGGCAACTTTAACAAATCCAACCCAACACCTAACATTAAGGCTTATGGTGGTTTATTGCAGCGCGGACGAAAACAAATTTATTCCAGTTGGCACAGTAACCGCATATGTAAGCCCAACCAATAATGAAAATGGCACACTTGACGACTTGGCGACTTTGGCACGAAATGACCAAATTGTTACTGGCGAATATAATGTTGACCTAAACAAAGTGGGCGTGGGCGGTTTCTCAATTATTGAAGCAGGCAAAGGCAATGGTTTGGGCATAAATTCTGTTGAAATTGTAACCGACAGCGTATCAGCGGAATATAAATGCGAACAAACAAGCGGTATGTACACAATCAAATTTACAGACGATAACACCACCCAAATTTTAACCCTAACAAATGGTGAAATTGATGTAAAAAGTTTTGTAAGCACAGATTTAAAATTCACCGCAATTTATACTTTAAGCAACGGAACAAAAATTAAGGTAAATTACAGCTTAACTCGCATTGCACCAACCAAAACTCAAGACAATGTAACTTTGGGCAACAACTATAATGACGGATTTAACAACTATCTAACCGTTTCAAATTATGTCCCAACCGACTATAACGGCAAGGTGTCATTTACATTTGGCGATAAAACAAGCAAAAGTGTAAATTACACTGGTATGGACAGCGCTCAACCAAGCAATTTGCAACAAGCGGACGGCAACAATATAGAAGTTGAAGGGCATGCGGTAACTTATGGATATAAAGACGGAAAACTTGTTTTGTACTTTATCCAAGACCAAACCGCTTACAACTTTAACATAACAATAAAATTGGACAATTTGGCGGTTAAATCAGCCGCGGAAGCGCAAGCAAATATCGCAGTTCAAGTAACAACAAAACTTCATATTGAACGAAATGAGACAACCGACTTAAACAGCCCACACACGCTAAGCGCAAAAACCGACTTTAAACAAAGCGCGGGCAGTTCAATTTATGTTGCGGTTGAAGACCAAAACGGGAAAGATACTCGCACATTCACCATTTACGATGGCGATAGCCATGGCACAAAACTTGTTACCATAATCACCACATCAAATTCACAACTTCAAATTACATTTAAAGGTAGCGACAACACAATCAGCGACAAAGTTCAAAAAATTGTGCTTAATAACAACAACGTAGTAGCAAATGGAGTGGCAAATATAACCAATTCCACAACCATAAATTTTGCACACTTGGCAAACGACTTTACTTTGATTTTGGATCTTGTTGTGTCAAATGCTGGCACAAATCTAAATCAGTCAAATACTGAGTCTTACTACATCAAAGCACCTCAAACCTACACTCTAACACCAGCTTATCAAGTTAAGGGTGCGGCGCGCGAAATTGTATCGGTAAATGAGCAATACTATCTAAAACCAGATGTAAATGAAGGCGACACAAAATATGCAAGTTTCTTTGACGAATACACTGAAACAAACGAATCAGCAGTTAAAGATGTTGCAAGCAAAACTTCAATTTTAAATCAGCACAAATTTGCACTTCAATACATGTTAGGTAGCGAAACTCAAACCATATTTGATTATGATGTTTCCGCAATGGGCTTTTTGGATGATAACAGCATAAATAAAATAACAATTTCAGATAACGGCTCAACAGGTAGTGTTACATTTGGTAGTGACACAAATGGTCAATTTATATCATTTGGCAGCGCATCACAAGCCAGCGTAACCTTACAAAATGCAGCGGGCGTTAATGTTATTTACCACTTTAATGTTATGCAAAATGGCAATGGCATAGACAAAGCGCAGTCGGGCGGAGAAATTTTCAGCACAACGGGCGAAAGTGCATTTAATTATGTTTCGCTTATTATAGACGATAATGACAACGATTCATTCAAATTGTCTGGTGACGGTGAAAAATACGGCAAAGTTATTGGTCAGGTTAGGGATGGCGATGCAAATGTCTTCCACATAACCGATTTGCAAGCACTAACATCCAAAGACGGCGCACTCACTCAAGTTAGCAGCGAAATTACAAGAAGAACGGGCGATGATAGTGAAATTGTTGACAACGATGTTATTGTGCAATATGAATTTACAATTCAACCTTTAACATTTACAATCACTTACAAAAACGACAATTCAATTTACTTAGATTTGTCCAGAAATTCTGGCAGCAAAATCGAAATTGCCGCATTGCAACTTACCATGTACGGCAACAGCAAAATTGAATCTGGCTTTAGAATTTATCTGTTTAATGTAAAGGAAAGCGTTAACGCAGGGAAACTTACTGACGTTTATGGCTATTCGGAAAACAGCATAAATTTGGGCGAAATCTATAATTACACCTTTAACACTGGCGAAAGTGGAAAGATTGATAAATTAAGTTACGAAATCGACATGCAAGATAGTTCAGCCAACCTAAACAATGGTGGCAGTTCAAGCTTTGATTTAAGCCATGTGTTCAGCTCAACCACTATTGGCAACGATAACGCGCTTAAACTTAACACCCTTTTGCAAGATGTAAAAGTACACCTAAAAATTAATGTTAAATACACCTTTGACGAAAACACTCAAATTATAATCGACCAACAAGCAAATTGCGACTTTACAGTTAAGCGCGGGGTAAGTTTGTTCTTTAAACAAGGTGACAACGATTATAAAGAAATTGGCACTGATACCGGACTTGTTGCAAACTACAAATTCTTATCAAGCAATCCAAGTCTACCATACAGTTGGGATATAACTCAATCTTACACATATGGTAATGACAACAAAACTTATCAAATTGTTGCTTGCAGATTGGATAAATCTGATTCAAGTAGGGAAGTAAGTTTGCAAGAATATCTAAACAATGTAACCATAAGTAATGGGGACGATTTAGGCATTAGTTATGCTGACGGAAAAATTACCTTTGCAAAAGATATTAACAACAATGGCGAATATACATTTACCTTCTTAACCACATCTCACGACACAACTAATAGTCAGCAGTTAAGGATTAAAATTCAAGGCTATGTAGGCGTGGAAAGCATATCAACCCCAATTGGCGATGGAAATGGCTTTAAGGCAGGCACAACAATAAGCCTTGCTAAAAACAACAATGATGCAACTGCAAACACTGGTTTAACGCTAACAATAAATGCGGATTTAGATGACAACAAAAAATTGCAATTAAATTACCAATACGCAATAATATCTTCATCCGCTTGGAGTACAAGTAGTCTAGGCAGTTTAAGTTATGGCGAACAACAATCGTTAGATATTTCTAAAAATTCAATCCCAACCATAACCTTGCCAGCAACTTCAATTAATGACGCATATGTGGTTTACAAAACATGGATAACCTACATTGGCTTTGACTCTACAAACGAAAATGTTAAAACAGCTGACTACTATGTTGCATACAAATTAAAAGGCATAAATTATATTAGCGACTTTAACACGGTAGAAGACCACAAATACAATTCAGTTGATGTTGATAACGGATTAATTTCAAGCAGTGGGGAAGAAAATAAAACAGTTTTGCCACTTACTTACTTTAAACAAACCTACACTGCAAGCGAAGTGCAAGCAAGGGATACAAAACAAGCGGTATTCACTTTGATTTATGATAACAATGAGCTTAAACAACAACTTGAATTTAACAGCAGCAAATATGTCTACAATAAAGAAACAAAACGCTGGGAAAATACTGCCACTGAGCAAACTGATTATTTTGATGTTGACTCTGAATTTAACAAGATAACTCATCAAGTAAAAACTGACGGAGAACTATATCAGCAAGATAAACAATACACTTTGACCATTCCAGAATATGCGAAACTAGACAGTGTAAATGTTTTGTTTACCCTTGCAACCGACATCAATATTAACGACTATCTCACTTTTGCAAACGCGCTTATTGGTCAAAACAGCAGCCTAAAATTTGTTGGAGATAACGGTAGCAAACTAGATTCATCCAGCGGTGTGGCGGACGGACTTAAAGAGTCTTATGAAATCAAGCCATTTGAAGTCAACAACGAAGTTGTTTTAGGTGTTGATTTAAGTGGGGACAGCGCGATATTCAACGGCAGACTAAATTGCAAACTGGTTATTGAATTAAATGGCAATCAAATCAGCTTATCCGACAACACATTCAGTTTGTACACCCAAAACGAAATTGTTGCCAAAGCCACAACCTTGCACAAAGCAAGCGAGATATTCACATCAACCACTGACCAAACAGAAATTTTAGGCATTTACAAAACTGGCGGAAACAATGGCGAAACCACTTGGGTAAAAGTAAATAGCGGCAATGGCTCAATTACAGCAGAATATAATAGTCAAGTTGAAAAAACCTACACACTTGGTGACAAAACATATCCAATTCACACTATAACATACAAACTTTCAGATGAAAGTGAAAATTCGCTGTACACAAACACCAAAACCTTCTATGTAATTGAAAGCGAAAGCGACTCAATCATCGCGGTAAAATCTCCAAGTTTCAACCAGCAAGTAGCAACAAGCTCAAGCCAAATCACTTTTGATGTGTCCACCAATGTGTTTACAGAGTGGAAGATGAATAATGGCGAATTGACTTCAAACGGCTATTCTGGCGAAATAACAATTACAGCAAAAGAAGACAACCCAATTACTGGTGAAGATAATGTAACAATAAATAACAACGATAAAACCATATCCGTTTCAGTGGAAGCATTAAATAAATACTTTACAGAGCACAGCGCAAATTCAGTTACATTAAGATTCACAATTTCTGTAAATGGGCAAACATATGACATTTCAATAAGCTACAACAAACAAATCCAGTAAAAAACGGTTATTGTTTTTAAAAAAAACAAAAAAGGCAGAAATTTTCTGCTTTTTTTGATAATTTGTTGACAAATGTTAAATATTATATTAAAATTAAAGTAAGGAGATTTGTATGACGGACAAAGAAATAGAAGAATTTGAAAATAAATGTATGGATATTATTGAAACTATCGTTGGCATTGATATCCACAACAGTAGGCAAGACGCAATTAAAATTGCAGAAAAGATGTTGGAAAAGGCAAAAGCCAAAACCACAAACAAAAATGTTATTGCTATCTATGAGCGCGTGGTTAAAGAGTTTAACATTGCCACTGACCAAGAGTACAATCTTTTGCGCAAACAAATTTTTGAAGACTAGGGTGGCAAAATGGGGTTTATAAATTGGGTTATGCACGGCTTGGGTTTTGAAGATAAAAATTCCAAAAAATCCAAAACAGCGGTTGCGGACGATAAATACGCCAATTTTAATATGCACGAGCATGTTGCAGGGGAAACCAACAATGCGCCAACCACAAATATGGGCGCGGGCAACTTAAATTTTAACTTGCAGCCAGAAAGCAACATAATTATTGTTGAACCAAAGAATAATAAGGAAATTCAACAAGTGGTTGACTATCTAAAGCAAGGGCAGACGGTTGCTGTTAATTTGGAGGCTATTTCCGCAGGTGATTCAGCGCGCATATTAGACTTTTTGTCGGGCGCAATATATGGTTTAAATGGCAGTATTCACCGCTGGTATGGCGACTTGTTTTTGCTTACCCCAGAGGGTAGAAAAATTTTAAAGCCGGACGAGGGCGAAAACAATTAGTAAATTCATTTAAATTGGAGATTTTGTGTTGAAAAAATGGCTTACAATAATCTTTACAATTGTGCTTGTTTTGGTGGCGGATTTAACCACCAAACATTTTTTATTTAGTGTGGATTATTTCAACCTTATTCCAAACATAATTTCAGTGTCGTCAAATGGGGGAAACAGCGGGGCAGCGTTTGGCATTTTTAGCAACAAAACCATGCTGCTTATTATTGTAAGTTCGGTTTTGCTTATTGGGCTGTTTATCTTTAACTATTTTGCGCGTTGCAACAATGTGGCATATTGCATAGGTTTTGGGCTTACAATTGGCGGGGCAGTTGGCAATTTGGTTGACCGCGTTATGCTTGGCTATGTGCGCGATTGGATTTATTTGGACATTTTGCGCACCTTTCCAACCTTTAATTTGGCAGACCTGTGTTTAAGCATAGGCGTGGTTATTTTGGCGATACACATTTTGTTTGTTATGCCAAAGCGGGCGGAATAAGTATGGAAATTTTGTTTGACAATATTCCTAAGCGGCTTGATGTGTTTTTAACCACACAGCTAAATTACACCCGCAGTTATTTAAAAACGCTTATTGATGCGGGCGATGTGTTGGTTAACGGCAAGCGGGTAAAAGCGGGGTATAAGTTAGCGGCGGGCGACAAAATTTCTGTTTCAATAAAGCCGCCAAAACAAATTGATGCGGGGGCGGAAGATATTCCGCTTGACATTGTGTACGAAGACGACAGTTTGCTTGTAATAAACAAACAAGTTGGCTTGGTTGTTCATCCATGCAACACAACAAAGCAGCACACGCTTGTAAACGCGCTTGTGTATCACATAAAAAACCTTTCTTCAATCAACGGCGTGTTGCGCCCGGGCATTGTGCATAGGCTGGATAAAGACACGGGCGGGCTTATGGTGGTGGCAAAAACGGACGAGGCGCACAAAAATCTATCCGCCCAACTTAAAGATAAAACGCTAAATAGGCAGTACAAAGCGCTTATAAAAGGTAGAATAAAGGACGATTTTGTTGTGGAAGGCAACCTTGCCCGCAACCCAAAAAATCGCCAGCAGATGAGCATCCAACCAGGAGGCAAATACAGCAAAACCATATTTACAATCGATAAGGTTTATAGCCACTACACACTGCTAAACTGCCAACTAACCACTGGCCGCACTCATCAAATACGCGCCCACCTAAAACACATAAACCATCCAATTGTGGGTGACACATTGTATGGTGGGGTGGACAAAGCCATAAAAACCAGCGGTCAACTTTTGTTTGCTTATAAGCTGGAATTTATCCACCCAACAACCAACAAACTTATGTCATTTGAATTGCCCCTTCCAAAATATTTTGCCGATGTGCTAAATAAATTAGATTAAAAGTTGTTTGCTTTTATATAGATTTTTAATTAAAAAAATAGTTATAATTACTAATTAAATAAATCTTAATAATAAATTATAAGTTAAAAATGATAATTAAATATTCAAAATACAAAAAATTAAAATAATAAAAAACAAAAAAGTGGCATAAAATAGTTTGTAACAAAAATTTTTTGTGTTATAATAAATTTGGAGGATTAAAATGAAGGGTAAATCAGTTGTAAATTTCTTGTCTTATATTGCAATTGCATTTATTGCTGTGGCTTTGATTTTGGTTCAAATCTTCAACCACGTAAGTTGGGCTGCTGGCAGCACACTTGCTAGTGCGCTTACATTAATTGCACAAATCATCGCTTACGCAATAACTGCTGTGTTTGCTTTCTGGTACGCAAAATCAAGAAAGAGCATTGGTTGGATGATTGCTTATGTTATTTTTGTAATCGTAATTATCGTATTCCTTGTTCTTGGTATTGCTTTGTAGGATGAAAAAATTTAATCTTAAACTCACCGCCAGTGTGGTGAGTTTATTTATAACTTTTATATTTTTTGCTTTTGGCAACACAAACAAAATTTGCCTGTTTTTTGGCTTTATGTTTTTGGCAACCGCGCTTGTTATGTTTTTGTTTTATATGCTGGATAGGTTTAACGCGCAAATCAACAAGGCAAGCGACATGCTAGAACAGTTTGACGCCACGCCAGAAAAGGAAGAGTATATTGTTAATTTAAGTTTAAAACATTCACTTATCAAAAAAAAGCATAGGCTAGAGGCATTGTTTTATTTTGCCGCTGGGCTGATTGTGCTTGTTGCAATACTTTCACTTTTATAACCGATGTTGTTTAATGTCGGTTTTTTTTTTATTTTATAGGTTATATATTAAATAATAAATAGGTTATTTATTAAATAAAAAAAGACGCATTTTGCGCCTTAATTAATATTTTGAAAATCAACACTTTTGTTGCTTAAATCATTTTGATACGCATCTTCAAACGCGCGCACAAAGTGTTTAAAACCATTTTTCCCTCTAAAATCTAACTGATATAATGGGGCTCCCTCTAAGCCACGAATTTCTGTGGTGGCGCAAGAGTTCATATGCTCATTTGTGTAATTTATTAACTTATGGGTTAAAAAGTCTTTTACGCCTTGCTTTTTTGTGCGAACAATAACTGCTTCCTTGCTCAACTGAAAAAACTCAAGTGTTTTAAGCGCATAGTTAACTTTATCAATAAAGTCCAACGAATAGTTGCCATATTTGTTAGCAATAATTTCAAATGTGCTTAAAAAGTTTAAAATATTATACGCATCAGTGTTCTCTGAGGATTCAATTTTTTTTGCGTTAAAATCGTTTCTTAATCCATTTGAAATCACTGAAAAAACAATTTCATCTTCAAACTTACTTATTTGCAATATGTCATATTTGTGTACTTTCATATTTTCTCCTTTTTAATCATAACTATTTTATCATAGAAACAGAAATTATCAACATATTTTTATAAAAATAGAAAATTATATAAAATATTATTTAATAGTATAAAAATTTAAAAGGCAAAAATAGTTGCTTTTTATTTTTTTATGTGTTACAATAGGTAAGTTTAAAAAGGAGAATACTTAATATGAAATACAATTTAACCAAAAAAGATGACGGCAGTTTTGTTGCAGAAATCTCAATCACAAGCAGCGAGTGGGAGGATGCCAACAATTCCGCGTACGAAAAAAACAAGGGTAAATATTCGGTCGCTGGGTTTAGAAAGGGTCACGCTCCGCGTTCGGTTATTGAACAAAATTATGGTCCAACCGCATTTGTAAACGAGGCATTGGATGAAGTGTATTATAAATCTTACACCCAAATTTTGCGCGAGCATAACGAGGTTAAGCCAATTGACAGCCCAAAACTTGACATCAAAAAGTTTGATAAAGACGGGCTTGAAATGGTGCTAACCATCCCATGTGTGCCAGATTTTGAACTTGCTACATACAAAGGCTTGACATTTGAAAAGAAAGTTGAAGAGGTTGATGCCAAAGCGGTTGAAGAGCAAATTAATCGCGAACTTATGCGTTCTTCCCGCTTGGTGGAAAGCAAAGCCCCAGCCAAGTTGGACGACACTGTTACCTTAGATTTTGAAGGATTTATTGACGGCAAGGCGTTTGAAGGCGGCAAGGCAGAAAATTATCAACTTAAACTTGGCAGCCATTCGTTTATTGACACATTTGAAGACCAGCTTGTTGGCTTAAATGTTGGCGACAAAAAGGATGTTAATGTAACTTTCCCAAGCGATTATCATGAAGAAAGTTTAAAAGGCAAACCTGCCACCTTTAAGGTTGAAATCAAGCAGATACGCGAACGCATCATGCCAAAACTTGACGAAGAATTTGTTAAAAATTCCACTGAGTTTGAAACGGTTGAAGATTACAAAAAAGATGTTAAAGAAAAGTTAACAAAACAAGCGCAAGACCGTGCCGAACTTGAACTTGACAACGATATGCTTGACAAACTTATTGATGACACATCTCTTACCGTGCCAGAAACACTTGTTGACCAAGAAGTTGACCGCCAAATAAATGGTATGAAACAGCAACTTAGTTATCAAGGCATTAAGTTTGAAGATTACCTTAAATATTTAGGCAAAAGTGAAGACGAGTTTAAGGGCGAAGTAAAAACCCAAAGCGCGCGCACAGTAAAGGCAAGATTGGTGCTTGAAAAACTTATTAACAGCGAAAATTTAAACATCACCGACAAAGATATCGACAAAAGAGTGCAAGAAATGGCAAAAGAAGCCAATCAGGACGAAAAAGAATTCCGCAAGCAAGTTAATAATGATATGGTAAACCGCATTGCCAACGAACTGCTTATGAAAAAGATTGTTGATTTCCTTCGTGCCAACAACACAATAAAATAAACTCACCATAAAGGAGAAAGCATGAAAAAGAACATAATAAGTGTGGATGATTTCTATATAAAAGCGAATGTTGCGAAAAATGTTTGTCCGCTAGATTGGTTGGCTAAGTATTACAGGCAATATCCAGGCAAATTGGTGATGTTGGATAAAAATTTGCTAAATTATCTATTAAATAATTCGCACGCCGACCAAATAACCGAAGAAAATTCGCACCACAAACAAACCTTTACAATTGTTTGGAATGCCACCCAAGATTATCCCGAAACAAAAGTGGTTGTTTCCAACTATGGCGAAGAAAAAATAGAAAAGGATGAAGTGGAAGGCGAATATCTGGTTGAAAGTGATACAAACTGGTATGTAATTGACCAACTTTACGCAGAAGACATTTTATCTGACGGCAAACAATATGCATCAAACATGAAAGATGATAGGCAAGTCATCTATCTTGTAAATAACGATTTGCAAAAACAACCCGAACATAATGTTTAGTTTTAAAAGGAGATATTTATGTTAATTCCTATGGTTATTGACCAAGTGGGGAATATGGAGCGCAGTTACGACATATATTCCCGCTTGCTTGAAGACAGAATAATTTTCTTAACTGGCGAAATTACCGACCAAGTTGCCAACACCGTGGTTGCACAACTTATCTATTTGGAAGGCAAAAATCCAGATAAAGACATTTTTATGTATATCAACAGCCCGGGCGGCAGCGTATCCGCCGGACTTGCCATTTATGACACTATGAAATACATCAAATGCGATGTATCCACCATTTGCATTGGCATGGCAGCTAGCATGGCAGCCGTAATTTTAAGTAGCGGAACAAAGGGCAAACGCATCTGCTTGCCACACAGCGAGGTTATGATTCACCAACCACTTGGCGGCGCGCAAGGGCAGGCTAGCGATATAGAAATTCACGCTAAACACATTCAAAAAACGCGTGAAAACCTTAACAAAATTTTAAGCGACAACACTGGCAAAGACATTGCCACCATAGAAAAGGACACCGACCGCGACAACTTCCTAGACGCGAAGTCCGCTCTGAAGTATGGTCTGGTCGATAAGATTTTCGAAAAGCGTAAATAAACTAAATATAAGCGGCGTGATGCTGCGTTTACTGAAACTCGGCTAACTCGGTCATTTAGGGGGACTAAACTCCCTCGTTACCCGAATTTCGAGCCTTGCCTCACTTGCTTCTATTTAGTTTATTAAATTAGTTGTGTAAAATAGGTTAGCCTTGTCTTGCTTGTTTCTAATCAGCCAGTTTGCAAACTGCACTCTAGGACTTCTTGTAAGTAGGCGCAAGTGGGTAAATTTGTAGGAAAATAGATAAAATTCGATAGAATAATTACAAGTCGAATATTTAAAATAAGGATAAAGTAAAATGAACATAATCATTCCAAAAAACGAAAAAGATTTTGAAATTTGTGATTATTTTATGAAAAAACTTATTGAATATGAATCGGGGTTGGATAGTTCAATCGACCCAGATACCAATGTTACAGGCTTTCATAAAAACAAATTAGCAAATCAAAACTTTTTTGCCGCATATGCGGTGGCGGATAAACCTGTTGGATATATTTTTGGATACATTCAAACCTTTAAAGGTAATGGGACAACAACAAACCGCGTTTTTGTAGATACACTTTTTGTTGATGAAAATTATAGGCATCAAGGGGTGGGTCGGCAACTTTTAAACGCATTTGAAAACTGGGCGGCAAAAAATTTTGGTGATGATTATGAAATTGAACTTTTATGCCTATCAAATAATGCTGATGCACTAAAATTTTATCAAAAATTAGGCTACTCGCAAGTTAAACAGACATTGCGCAAACCAAAAAAGGGAGCAAATCTATGATATACGAATTAAGAAGATACGAAGTTGCACCTAACAAAATGGGCGATTTGGAAAATAGATTTAAAAATCACACCCTTCGCTTATTTAAAAAACATGGAATAACACCTGTATTATTTTTGCAACCAGTAATAGGCGAAGCATCCAATATTTTTACCTATATTGTGCGGTTTGAAAATTTGGCAAAAAGGGAAAAAGCATGGGATTCTTTTATGAAAGATAAAGAAAGAATAGATATTTGGCAAAAAAGCAATGAAAATGGTCAAATAGTTTTAAAAATAGAAAACAAAATTCTTCAAGCAACCGAGTATTCGCCAGAAATTATTTTTAAGGATTAAAAATTTTGTATTAAATTTGTTTTGTGTTAAATAATTATTTTATTGCTAATATAATAAATAGGAGATATTTTGAAAGAGATAGAAACCATTTGCTCGTTTTGCGGGCGTCCGGCAAGAGAATTAACTGACATAATCAGCAATCCAGAAGGCGATTGCTTTATTTGCAAAGATTGTTTAAACATTTGTCGCGACCTTATGGCGTTTAACGACCGAACTCGTGGTAGCGAACAATCAAAGTTTATTGACCTTCCAAAGCCGCAAGAGATAAAAGAGGCGCTTGACCAGTTTGTTATTGGGCAGGATGAGGTTAAAAAAATTCTTGCCGTGTCTGTTTACAACCACTACAAGCGCATTAATTACAACATGATTAAAAAGGAAAATAATTCTGAGCAGGTGGAGTTGGAAAAATCCAACATTCTTTTGGTTGGGCCAACTGGCAGCGGCAAAACTTTGCTTGCCAAAACACTTGCAAAAACGCTAAAAGTTCCTTTTGCATCCGCTGACGCAACCACGCTTACCGAGGCGGGGTATGTGGGCGATGATGTGGAAAACATTTTGTTAAAGCTCATCCAAAATGCGGATTATGACATAGAAAAGGCGCAAAAAGGCATAATTTACATTGACGAAATTGATAAAATTGCGCGCAAAACCCAAAATGTAAGCATCACGCGCGATGTAAGTGGCGAGGGCGTTCAACAAGCGCTGTTAAAAATTTTGGAAGGCACAATTGCCTCCGTTCCGCCACAAGGTGGGCGCAAACATCCGCAACAAGAAAACATAAAAATTGACACCACAAACATTCTTTTCATCTGTGGTGGGGCTTTTGTTGGGCTGGATAAAATTATTGCCTCGCGCACAAACGCATCCACACTTGGCTTTGGTGCGGATGTAAAAAAGGTGGAAGAAACGGACGAGGGCACAATAAAAGAGCATATTCAGCCAGAAGACCTTATAAAATTTGGGCTTATTCCCGAATTTATTGGGCGTTTGCCAATTGTCGCGCGGTTGGATAAACTTGACCTTAACGCAATTGAACGCATTTTGGTTGAACCAAAAAATGCCATAACAAAGCAGTATGTTGAAATGTTTAAAATGGACGGCATTGACCTTACTTTTGACAAAGATGCAATTACCGCCGTGGCAAAAAAGGCAATTGAACTTAAAACTGGTGCAAGGGGGCTGCGCACAATTTTGGAAGAACGCATGCTAGATGTTATGTATAACTATCATTTTGAAAAGAATGTTAAACACATCAACATCACCGCGGACTTTATAAACAAAAACGCGCCAATTTCAATTGAAAATGTAAATTCAGCGCAAAAATCCAAAAAACCAGCTGCACAAAAACCAAAATCTACAAAAATAGAAAAACAAAAGCGCAAACAAACAGCCTAACCGCTGTTTTTTTTTGTTGATAATTGTTGAATTAAATGTTTTATTATAAATTTAAAATATTTTTTAAAAACCCCTTGACATGGGGGGGG
>CANRIT010000005.1 GCA_947630745.1 uncultured Clostridia bacterium | reverse complement strand
AATAATTTGAGGAAAGTCCGGGCTTCACAGAGCAGGATGCTTGCTAACGGCAAGTCTAGGCAACTAGAAGGAAAGTGCAACAGAAAATAACCGCTATACCCCTGAGTGGTTAGTAAGGATGAAAAGGCGAGGTAAGAGCTCACCGCAGGTTTGGCGACAAACTTGGTCCATGCAAACCCCACCCGAAGCAAGGTAATGATTCGTTACGGTTGCTCGCCAGAATTTATACACCGCTAAAGGCGTGTGGCAACATGCGCATTAGATAGATGACCATCTTCAACAGAACCCGGCTTATGGCCAGACTGCGGGCGGAATTAAACGCCTTAATTGTGGGCACGCATTAGCGTGTCCTTTTTTTTAGCCCGCACCAACTACCAATGTCCGCAAGCCAAACAAGGGGCAGGGGGACACATTCCCCCTGCAACCCCTTTACATAAGGACAATCAATTAACAAACCCCTGTCGTCGTTTGTTAATGAAACTATGCCCAGCCTGCCTGTCTTTTCCAACTTGCGCTTTTACCAAAGTTGCTTAAATAGGTTATTTATAAATCATTTTGTGTTTGTTAAAACACGGCTCATCTATTTTACCAACTTGCGCTTTAAAAAGTTGCTTAAATAGGTATTTATAAAAATAATTTACTAATATTTAAGGCACGCTTTATCTCTTTTACCAACTTGCGCTTTTACCAAAGTTGATTAAATAGGTTAAATTAATAAAAACCGCCGTGCTTTACCTTGCTGCCAATCTTTCTTAATTGAGTTGATAAATTACATATTATTAAAAAGCATCCGCATTTTTATTTTATCAATTTATGTTATATTAAGATAACAAAAATAGGATATTTGCTTTGAATAGTAGTGTTTTTTTTGTTGGTTAATTCTACTGGATTATAAATAAAAAAAACCAAAAAAAATTGCAAATTTTAGTTGCAAAAAAATTTCGCGCTGAGTATAATATATGGCTGGGAGGTTATATGAACGACAAAGTTAGCATGCATTTTGATAACGGACATAAATCGTTTGGCTTAATAAAAAAAGCAATCGCAAAACGCTTAAAACTACAAAAAAATCCGTTATCAGTGGGCAAGTCGTATAGCAATTTCACCAACCACAGAAGTTTGGAAGACACAATGCTTACAAACGAAGAACTTAGGTTGCGTAATGAAATTTTGTGGAAATTGTAATGGCGGGCTGCCCTTTTTTTATTGCGTTTTTTAAAAAGCGGGCGATTTTGCTAGTATTTTAATTTAATTTGGGTTATAATTTTAGTATAAATAGGGGAATTTATGGAAGATAGTAAGCCGTGGGGCGTGTATGTGCATATTCCTTTTTGCACAAAAAAATGCGATTATTGCGATTTTGTGTCTTTTTCTATGGACGAAACCGCACAGCAGCAATACTTAGACGCGCTTTGCAACGAAATTGACCTTTACAAGATGAAATATGCCGATGTGGTTTTTGACACGCTGTACATTGGTGGCGGCACGCCAAGTTCAATCAATCCCGAACTTATAAAAAGGCTGACACAAAAATTGTATTCCAGCCTGCATTTTGCCGACTACACCGAAATTACGCTTGAAGTCAACCCATCCACTTTTACACGCGACAAATTTTTGGAGTATGTAAAGTGCGGAATAAACCGCATGAGCGTGGGTGTGCAGAGCATTGACAGCAGCTTGCTTGCCAAAATTGGCAGAAAACAGAGTTTGGACGATGTTAAAAACACCTTGCAACTTTTTGAACAAAGCAAGTTTCAAAACACGTGCGCGGATGTCATGATTGGCTTGCCCGGTCAGTCAAAACAATCGGTTATTGACACGGTTGAATTTTTGATTAAAAACGACGTTAAGCACATTTCGGTTTACACCTTGCAAGTGGAAAAACACACAAAGCTGTACGACAATTTGCGCAAGCACAAATACAAACCTATGTCGGATGAGCGCATGGTTAGTTATTACGACACTGTGGCAAAAATCCTTTTGAAGGCGGGGTATATAAGGTACGAATTATCCAATTTCGCGCGCCCGGGGTTTGAAAGCAATCACAACCGCAAGTATTGGGACGAAACCGAATATTTAGGGCTGGGGGTTGCCGCACACAGTTTTATTGACGGCTATCGCTACAGCAACACGCGCAGAATGGATAGGTATATTGACCTTTTAAGGCAGCACAAATCGCCAATTGAACAGCGCGAATATATCTCCGACCAAGAACACCGCACCGAACGCATAATGTTGTCGCTTCGCACGGATGACGGCTTGGATTTGGAAAAGTTTAAAAAGGATTTTGACGAAGATTTGCTCAAAACCAAATCTAATGAGATTGACATGCTGCTTAAAAACAACAAAATTGAAATTGAAGACGGCTTTTTGCGCATAACACAGGACAATTTTTCCGTTTCCAATGCAATTATAGCTGAACTATTGTAAGACTTTGTTTTGTCTAAAAAACATTTTAAACACTTAACCAATTATTAGATAACAAATGATTTACAAAAATAAACAAAAACTTACAAACATGATATAACATTTTATAACAATTTGCGAAAAATTTTAAAAAAGTTGACATAATCAGTTGACTTTTTTTTGTTTTATGAATAAAATAAAATTAGCAGCCTATAATAAAGAGTGCTAACAATATAAAATTTAGAGTGATAATCTAAAAATCACTATAAAAAAGCAAAAAACATTATTAAAGGTGAACGCAATGGATAAAAAATCAAGAAAACAAAATATTGTGCTTGCCGCGGTGGATGATTACATCAAAAACGCCCAGCCAATAACAAGTGCGTCAATCAATGTGCATTTTAAAGATTTAAGCTCGGCAACACTGCGCAACGAACTTAACGCGCTTGAAAGCATGGGTTATTTTAAGCAACTTCACACTTCGGGCGGGCGCATTCCAACCTCGCTGGCGTACCAAGAGTATGTCAACTCGCTGCTTAAAAGCAACAAATTCAACTACAAATCAATTCAATCCGTGCTTAATCAGTATGACGAAAGGTCGGTAAGCCTAATCAGCACGCTGTCAAGTTTGGCAAAGCGGCTAAGCCGCGCCACAAATTGCCCAACCGTGCTTGTGCAGCATGGGCTTAAAAACTTGACCATAAAAAACATTCAAATTGTTCCGCTTATTAACAAAGACGCGCTTTTGCTTGTTGAAACTGATGCGGGTGTGATTGACGATAGTTTGTCGCTTGATGCAAACATTGAACGCCAGTCGTGTGAAGAGGCAAGTTTGTACTTAACCCAGCGGTTTAAAAACAAAACCATAAGCTACATGCTGGATAATATAAACGATGTCTGCCTAAACGCGGGTGCGCAGATGATTGGCTTTAAACAGCTTATAACCAGTGTGGCAAATGCGCTTATGCAAGTGTCAAAAACCCGCTGCGATGTAAGCAACGAAAACCCTACCAAATTGTTTGAAGGGCTTAATAAGTACGAAATGGAAGACGCCAAAACAGTGTTTGAATTTTTGCAGGACAAAGACAACATCACCGATTTGGTTAAGGACGAGGACGACATTCGCTTTACCATAGGCGAGGACGACAGCAAACTTAAAGGCGGCATGATTATGAGCGCGCCAATTGTTATTAATGGTGTGCCAATTGCCTCACTTGCGCTTGTTGGACCGCGCAGGATTGACTATTCTTCTGTAGCGGCGGCGCTTAAATTTATGGTTAATCAAATTGATAACTTAAAAGGAGATAACAATGGCTAAAAAACACAACGATGCGTCAACCGAACTTGATGCGGACAAAATGCGTGCGGATGAATTGGCTGCAAAGCAGATGAGCGAACAAGCGCAAGCCGAACAGCAACCAACCTTAGATGCAAAGCAAGAAAAGGACGACAGTCCGCCAAAACAAGACTTTTTGGCAGATTTGCTTAGAGTGCAAGCGGAATTTGACAACTATCGCAAGCGAACGCAGTCCAGTTTGGAAGAGGCACGGCAAGCGGGATTTATTGATGCAATTACAAAATTTTTACCCGCACTTGACAGCTTCAAAATGGCATCAGATATGATAACTGACAAAAATACCCTTATGGGTATCCAGTTTATAGAAAAGGGTATACTTGATACACTTGCAAAGATGGGGGTGGAGAGTATAGACGCAACGGGTGAATTTAATCCTGCACTTCACCAAGCAATCGACACAGACAGCACAGCGAATGTACCCCCGGGGAGTATAGTTAAAGAAGCCTACAAAGGTTTTACTTACAAAGGCAAAGTCATCCGCTACTCGCAAGTGATTGTTAAAAAGTAGGTGAATATGTTTACAATTTTGGTTGCAACTTTAATAAAAAAAGATAATAAATATCTATTGGTTAAAGAACAAAAAGCAAACATACGCGGACTACTTAATTTGCCAGCTGGGCATCTTGAAATTAACGAAACACTGGTCGATGCGGCGGTGCGCGAAGTTAGGGAAGAAACTGGTGTTGATGTTAAAATTTCACAGTTAATTGACACAAAATATTTTACAAAAAACGAAAAAAATTACATCGCTTTTGTGTTTAAAGGCGAAATTATTAGCCAAAATGCAAAAAATGAGCTTAATTTTGATTTTTACGATTACAATTACCTAGTAAACAACAAAATAAAATTACGCGATGCAGATTTGATATTTTCAGCAATTAAAAAAGAAAATAGCGGTTGCAGTAGAGCAATAAAAATTTTAAAAGGAGTATAAAATTTATGAGTAAAATTATATGTTGCGCGTAAACTTGCAAACATATAATATTCTCCAAATTTCTTGCTCTTTAATAAAATTTTACTTATTCATAAACTCATAAGTTTTGCACATTTCTTATAAGTTTATGTAAATTACATTTCCAAAACTTAAACAAATGTGCAACTTCACTCACGAGGTTCGTGAAAAATTTTATATAAAGGAGTAATAAATTATGTCAAAAATTATTGGTATCGACTTAGGTACAACTAACAGTTGTGTGGCAGTTATGGAAGGTGGGCAACCAACCGTAATTGCAAACAGTGAGGGTGGGCGCACCACTCCAAGTGTGGTAGGTTTTAAGGGTAGCGAGCGTTTGGTAGGTCAAGTTGCAAAACGCCAAGCGGTTGCCAATCCAGAAAACACCGTCATTTCAATCAAGCGCGAAATGGGCAGCGCGTACAAGGTTAACATAGAAGGCAAATCATACAGCCCAGAAGAAATCAGCGCAATGATTTTAACTAAACTTAAACAAGATGCGGAAGCGTATCTTGGCGGACCAGTAACCCAAGCGGTTATCACAGTGCCAGCCTACTTTAACGACAGCCAACGCCAGGCAACCAAAAATGCGGGCAAAATTGCTGGCCTTGAAGTGCTGCGCATAATCAACGAGCCAACCGCAGCCGCGCTTGCTTATGGTCTTGACAAGCAAGACAGAAAAAATCAAAAGATTTTGGTGTACGACCTTGGCGGCGGCACATTTGATGTTTCTGTGCTTGAAATTGGCGATGGCGTGTTTGAAGTGCTTTCCACAAACGGCAACACGCGTTTGGGTGGTGATGACTTTGATAACCGCATTATGGATTTGTTAATAAGCGAATTTAAAAAGGAAACTGGCATCGACCTATCCAGCGACAAACTTGCAAAACAACGCCTTAAAGAAGCGGCAGAAAAGGCAAAAATTGAACTTTCCACTTTAACTTCCACCACAATAAGTTTGCCATTTATCACGGCAGACGCAACCGGTCCAAAACACCTTGAATACACCTTAACCCGCGCTAAATTTGAAAGTATGATAAGCGATTTGGTTGACCAAACCCTTGTTTGCACACGCAATGCATTGCGTGATGCGGGGCTAACAAAAAACGACATCCAAAATGTTGTGCTGGTCGGCGGTTCAACCCGTGTGCCATGTGTGGTAGACGCGCTTGCAAAAGAAATTCCGGTAACCCCATTTAAGGGCATCAACCCAGACGAATGCGTGGCAATTGGCGCTGCAATTCAAGCGGGCGTGCTTGGCGGCGAAGTTAAAGACGTACTTTTGCTTGATGTAACTCCACTTTCTTTGGGCATTGAAACATTGGGTGGCGTTTGCACAAAACTTATCGAACGCAACACCACCATTCCAACTAAAAAGAGCCAAATCTTCTCCACCGCTGCTGACAATCAGCCGGGCGTAGAAATCAACGTGCTGCAAGGTGAACGCGAATTTGCCGCACAGAACAAATCGCTTGGCAGATTCCAACTTACCGGCATTCCACCAGCACCACGCGGCGTGCCTCAAATTGAAGTTACTTTCGATATTGACGCAAACGGCATAGTGAACGTTTCCGCAAAGGATTTAGGCACAAATAAGGAGCAAAAAATAACCATTACAGCAAGCACAAACTTGACCGAAGACGAAATCAACAAAGCGGTTAAAGAAGCTGAACAATTTGCCGAAGAAGATAAGAAAAAACGCGAAGTTATCGACACCCGCAACAACCTTGACGGCCTTATTATGACCACAGAAAAGGCGGTTAAAGATAACGGCGACAAGATTTCCGATGAGGATAAAACCGCGCTTAACAACGCGTGTGAAGAGGCTAAAAAACACCTAGCCAGCGAGAGCTTGGACGAAATTAAAAAGGCAATTGACGACCTTGGCGCAGTTTGCAACCCAATTTTCAGCAAGATGTACCAAGCGCAAGCACAACAACAGCAAGCGAACCCAAATCCTAATGGCGACCAACCAAAAGATGACGGCGACCCAAATGTTGTTGTTGAATAGAATTGAATTTGTTTGATTTGTTTAAATGTGTGGCTTTTCTTCAAAGAAAAGCCACCAAAAGAACAAGTTAGTTTTTCTGTTGCTCTTTTATAAAAAAGAGCAAATATACTTATAAATACAAGGAATTTTATGGCGAATAAGGATTATTACAGCACGCTGGGGGTTAACAAAAATGCCAGCGATGATGAGATTAAGTCGGCGTACAGAGGGCTTGCAAAAAAGTATCATCCCGACCTTAACAAAACACCCGAGGCGGCTGAAAAATTTAAAGAGATTAATGAGGCGTACTCAGTTTTAAGCGATAAGCAAAAGCGCGCAAACTATGACCAATTTGGCTCGGCGGACGGCCCACAAGGCTTTGGTGGCGGGCAAGGTTTTTCTGGCTTTGGTGGTGGAGATTTTGGCGGCTTTGAAGATATTTTCAACATGTTTTCCAACTTTGGCGGTCGCGGGCAAGCGCAGATGCAAGAGCAAGGTGACGACATTGTTGCCAACATCAGCATAACGCTTGAAGAATCCGCTTTTGGTTGCGAAAAGGAAATTTCAATCAACCGCAAGCAGCGTTGTCCAGATTGTGGTGGCACGGGCGCAAAATCCAACAGCGACTATGTTACATGTAGCGAATGTAACGGCACGGGTAGGGTGACCAGAGTGCAACAAACCCTTTTTGGCACAACGCGCACAACTGGCATCTGCCGCAACTGTAACGGCAAGGGCAAGGTGGTTAAAAACAAATGTCCAAGTTGCCGCGGCGCAGGCGTAAAACTTATCAGCACAAAAGTTAAGGTTAAAATCCCAGCAGGTATTGACAACGGGCAGGTTTTGTTAAAGCAAGGCGAAGGTCACCAAACCGCATCCAACAATGGGGTACCGGGGGATTTGCGTGTTGGCATAACAATTTTGCCACATCCACTTTTGACACGCAACGGCTTTGATTTGTATGTTGATGTTTATGCGCCAATCACCACATTGATTTTGGGCGGAAAAATAAAAATACCAACCCTTAAAGGTGTGCAAGATTTAACCATAGAACCACTTACTCAATCTAATACCAAATATACCCTTAGGGGTAAAGGCATAAAAGTGCTTAAAGGTTTTGGTACGGGTGATTTGATTGTTACCCTTAAAGGCGAAATGCCAAAAGATTTGGATAAACAATCGATTAAACTTGTCCGCGAACTGGAATCTAATATAAACGAAAAATCCTATCCAAAAACCAATAATTACACAAAAAAGGTTAATGATTTAAAATAAATATACTAAATTATCGCAAAAAACTACAAATTTTGCGATTTTTTTATTTCAATAATTAATATATCAAACAATCCAAAAAGCAGAACTAATATGACAATTATCAACTTGTTTTTTGCTATTATTGTTAAATAATTATTTAACTATTAATATACAAATTTATATACACAACTAATATGGTTACTGTTTGTTAAAATAAATTTATCAATATAAAAAATATTGAACTTCTTCAACAAAAAATAAAAAAGGGTAGGGGGTATAACCACATAAAAAACATATATACCCTTATGGGGTATTAGTTTTCAAACCGCTTTTCAATTTCTTTTACCACATAATTTTTAATTGTTTTTATGCGATAGAAATTTTGTTTGTTGCTGACTCCCAATTTGTTCAAAATATTTTTGTTGCTGTTTAACAGCGCACCAATTCCGCCCGCGACACTAACTGCGCTAACCTCAAATGTTTGCGCAAGCTTATTTAGGCAACTATTGTAGTCCATCGAATTTTCGTCTTCGTTTTTAATCAAGTCAAAAATAATTTCGACCAAATAGTCGAACGCCTGATACCTTTCGCAAAACCCCATGCGCGATAACACAACCTTTATCCGCGGCCGTAAAAAATCTTCATTTATTTTTATAAGCATTTCCATGCCAATATCATATAACATTTTTGTTTAAATTTCAATCATTTTGTACAATATTGTCACAAATTTGTAAAAAAATGCCTATTTTCTCCCTCTTTTTGTCGAAAACCGCCTATTTTCCCAGATAGTATATGTTCTTTTTAAACAGCCACCTAATAATAGGGCATAGAATTTTTGGTGCTTTCCAGCAATAAATTTTCACGCTATCCTCCGCAATTATATATGCAAAACCCAGCAACATGGTTAAAATCCCCAAAAACAGCACATAAAAAAGCCGCCAAACAGCGGCATAACAAAATAAAATATCTGTTTGTTAGTTTTATTTAGTTTCTTTCTTCATAGTTTTGATGCAATTGGTGCAAAGCAATTTTTTGGTCTTTTTGCCGTCAATTTCCACTTCAACTTTTTGAAGGTTGGCACCAAAAGACCTGTTTGTATGGCGCATGCTGTGGCTAACATTGCAACCAAAAACGCGGCCTTTACCACATATTTCACAAACTTTCATAGTTACCTCCGTATTAAAAACTAGTATATAATAACACATAAAAAACAATTTTGCAAGTATTTTTTAAAAATTATGTAAAAATGTTTGATTATTTTGACATAATATTATATAATGTACACGGAGAATTGATGAATTTAACCACGTTTAACACATTTGGCAAGATTTCAATCAGCAAGCTGGCTATAAGCAAGGTTGCTGCTGTTTCTGTGCTTGAATGCGTGGGTGTGGTTGGGCTTGTTCCCCAACGCGTTTTCTGCAAAGGCAACGCGTTTACCACGGCGCACAAAGGTGTTGTCGTCACTATTTTAGAAAATGATTGTATGAATATAGATGTCTATGTTGTTATGAAACATACCGGTGTTTCTGCATATGCAGTATCGGATAGCATAAGGCAAAGTGTTAAATATTCGGTAGAACGCTTTGCTGGGATGATTGTTAAAAATGTAATTGTTCATATTGTAGACGTCAAATTGTAGGAGAAATTATGATTAAAACAATTAACGGTTCTACGTTAAGAAAGATGTTTTCCAGTGCTTACACACTTGTGGAAGAAAATAAAAAAGAAATTGATGCATTAAACGTGTTTCCAGTGCCAGATGGCGATACTGGTACAAATATGAGTTTAACCTTAAAAAGCGCAGTAGCGGAAATGAATGCTTGTGAATCCAACACAATAGAAGGCATATGCGTTTCTTTCAATCGCGGTGCGTTAAAGGGCGCGCGCGGCAACAGCGGGGTTATAACTTCGCAAATAATTAAGGGCATTTGTTCCACCTTAATGGCGTGTGAAACCGATGTTACCATTAAAGACTTTGCCAAAGCCATCCAAACCGGGTCAGAAAAGGCGTATCGTGCGGTAACTGAGCCAAAAGAAGGCACAATTTTAACCATTATCAAGGCGATGGCGGAAAAGGCTAAACAAATTGCCAAATCCAAGTCGTTTGAAGAGTTTTTTAAGGAGATTATCGCCTTTGGTGAAGAAACACTTCAAAAAACCCCAGACATGCTGCCAGTTTTGAAAAAGGCAGGCGTGGTTGACGCGGGCGGTAGAGGGCTTGTGTTCTTCTTCAGCGGGTTTTACATGGCGCTTACTGGCGAAATGACGGGCGTGGAGTTTGTTAATAATGTCGAAAAAGACGTTACTAGTGAAGAATTCCACGTAAATTTCCAATCGCTTGCCGACATCAAGTACGCTTATTGCACCGAATTCTTTATCATTAACATTTTTGAAAAGACCACAGATGCGGATATCAACACTTTGCGCACCCGACTTACCGAAATTGGCGATTGCGTGCTTTGCATTGGCGATTTGCAGCTTATTAAAGTGCATGTTCACACCAACGAGCCTAACCGTGCGCTTGGCTATGCGCTTCAATTGGGTGAGCTTAATGGCGTTAAAATTGAAAATATGCTTGAACAAAACCGCAAACTTAGAAAAGAGCAAGAAAAATTACAGCCAAAAGAATATGGCATGATTGCAGTTGCAGCAGGCGATGGGCTTAACAGCGTGTTTAAAGATATTGATGTGGATTATGTAATTTCGGGCGGGCAAACCATGAACCCAAGCGCAAACGATATTGCTACGGCAGCAGATAGTGTAAATGCTAAAAACATATTTGTTTTCCCAAACAACAAAAACATAATTATGTCGGCTCAGCAAGCAAACGATATTACTGACAAAAATCTTATTGTTATTCCAACAAAGAGTATACCCGAGGGGGTATCCGCTGCGCTTGCCTTTGACGCAAATGCAACCATAGAAGAAAATAAAGAAAATATGCTAGAATTAATAGAAAATGTGCGTTCGGGCAGCGTAACCTATGCGGTGCGCACCACAAATGTGGACGGCATTGATGTTAAGGTAGGCGACATTATGGGGCTTGACGGACACAACTTGTTGACCACGGGCAGCGATGTTACCGACACCACGGTTGAATTGGTGGGTAAATTGCTTGGCGAAGATAGCAGCAATGTCACGCTGTTCTATGGCGAAGGGGTAACCGAAGAGGATACAGCAATCCTTCAATCCAAGTTGGAAGAACGCTATCCAGATGTTGACATTTCAATTGTGTTTGGCGGACAACCTGTTTACTACTACATAGTTTCGGTTGAATAGTTAGCACATAAATTGCTAAAATAAATCATAAAAAAAGCCTGGTTTATAGGCTCTTTTTTGATTTTAAATCATCCATTAAATCGCCCAAGCTTGGCTCTTTGCCCTTAATTTCCTTGTATGCACGACCAAGCTTATGTTTGTTTGTGTTTGGAACGCTGTGATAAAGCTCGTTTAAAGCTTTTATGTCCTTAATTTCAATCACGGCATCTTCAAGTTTGGACAAAAATTCTAGGCAGAATGGCAATGCTTTCGCACAAGCAACAATGCTTTTTGGATTGCGGCGCTTTATTATCTCTTTAACCAATCTTCCTTGATTGATAGAGTGGGATTGGCAATTTTTAATTGCAACAATCAAATCTTCGTCCTTGCCAATTTTAAGTAGAACACTCACCAATTTATCTTTTGTTCCTTCGTCGGCATACTTAACCAGCATCGCCAAACGCGTGCCGTCTCCATTAAATTTAAGTGGTTCAATCATACATTCAATTAATTTTGTGTGCCTTGACGCAAATTCAACGGCATAGTCGCTGCCAATTTCAGCAAGCGCAACCGCAAATTTAACCTTATCGCTTACTGGCAAAGTTTCCGCATAATCCATAATAAGCTTTGTGCGACGGGTGGCGATAATCGCATCTTCGTATCTAGGCAAAGCATGCCCTTCAACCGCGATAGCTTCTTCTGCAACCGAGTAGATTAGAGCTGGGCTTTTAGAGTTGAATAGCAATTCTTCCATTTTATCTCTTTTTTCGCCCACAATATATTTGTAGTTATATTTTAAACAAGCAGCAATGCTAGGCACATTGTTTTTTTCAATAAGTTTATTATAAACTTTGCTAGGATTGTATTTGTATGCCGCACTTATGTTTCTATCATCGTCCGTTTTAATAATCCCATCCACCAGCGCGGATATAATGTTGTCTTTTTCGCCTTTGCTTATGGCTGGGGTCATTTGGTCAATTTCTTCAGCAAGCTTAAGCATAAGCTCAGCTTTGCCAGTTTCAATCAGCCTGTCCACCAAATTTGTACGGATAACTTTCCGCTCTTCCGAATTAAAGTCGATAAGGTGCATAACAAACAAAAGGTTGTAAATGCATTCAGCATCGCGCGTCTGCGCAATCTTTATAACAAGTTTACGCCCGTCTTCTGCTGGGATATGTGTAATTGCTTGCTGGGCTAAATTGTCCTTAACTTGCTGCAAATAAGCAGAAATATAGCGATTGTTGCCCGCATCAATAAGTGGGTTTAAAATTTTCATAATATCAGTCTTGCCAGTTTTAACCTTGCATGCGTACTCAAAAATGTGTTCCACATCCTTTAGTTTTGCCAGATTTTTCAAAAATTTATCAAAAATCTGCGCCGCAACATTATCTCCCATGGCTTTAATTTTTCCAATCCATGCATCAAAATAATCGCCCCAATCGTGACTGTCCAAATAATTTGCCATAGCGCGCGCAATTTCATCAATTTTAACTTGTTTGTTTGGCGTAGTTTCCATAATTCACCTCAATTTACTATATATTACTACACAATTTAAAGTTTGTCAATACTAAAATTTAAAATTATATATATTGTGGTTTTATATTAAATTTTACCCATATATTGTGTTTAATTTAAGTTTGCAAAATATAGTATTTTTTGGCGAAATTTGTACATAATACCAGTGTAGACATTCTACATAAAAGGAGAAATTTATGTTCGGTAGAAAACACAGAGCGGAAGCAAAAGCAGAAGCCAGCCAAGCAAAGGCGGTAAAAAATCAGTCTAGTGCAAAGGCAGTAAAAAACCAGTCTAATGCAAAGGCGGTTAAATCTGCAAGCAACAAGGCAAGCCAAGCAAAGGCAAAATCAAGCGCAAAGGCAGAACACAGCGCAAAGGCGGTAAGGTCGCTTTCTAACAAAGCAAGTCAAGCCAAAGCGGTTTCAAACAGAGCAAGTCAAGCCAAAGCATCCAGTGCTAAAGCAGTTTCAAACAAATGCGGTGGCGGAAAATGCAAAGGTTGCTCAAACAAAGCCAATTGCAGCAAAGCCTGCGGCGGCTAGTTAAAAAGTCCACATCAGTGGATTTTTTTTATGTCCTTTTTGTTGTGAAATTAAAAATCTTTACTTTTTTATCAAAAAATGTTGCAAAATATTTACTTTTGATGTATAATAACCTTAATAAAAGTAAATAATTTGGTGATAATATGATAATTGATAACAATAAATTTAACAGTTTATTAAAACAAAAGGGGCTAAAAAAATCGCTTTTATCTAGCGAACTGTCTATTTCGTCAAAAACCATGGCAAAGGTCAAAAAAGGGGAGAATATACGGGACAGTGTGGTGCAAAAAATCGCAAACTATATCGGCTGCCAGATTGAAGAAATTGCAAAACAAAACAACATTTATTTGCGGCTTTTAAGCGAAAAACAGCAAAAAATAAGCGGCGGACTTTATTACGCCACACAGATTAAACTTACCTTTAATTCAAATCACATTGAGGGCAGCGCGCTTACAGAAGAGCAAACAAGGAATATTTTTGAAACTAAAACGCTATCTAACATTAACAAAAATGTTAAAATTGACGATGTCATAGAAACCAACAATCACTTTAAATGTATTGATTTTTGCATTGACAACGCCAACAACAAATTGGACGAGCATTTTATTAAGTCGCTGCACAAAATTTTAAAGTCAGGCACAGATTTTGAACAAGCCTATGGCGCGGGTGAATATAAAATTTTTCCAAATACCATAGGGGGTATAGAAACATCCAGTCCGCAAAATGTAAAAGGCGATATAAAAAATCTGCTAAAATGGTACAACGCAAAAAAACATTTAAGTTTAGAAGATATTGTTGAATTTCACTATAAATTCGAGCAAATTCATCCTTTTCAAGACGGCAATGGGCGAGTTGGCAGGCTGATTGCTTTTAAGGAATGTTTAAAAAATAATATCGTGCCTTTTTACATTGACGACAACTATAAATTTGAATATTATCGCGGTTTAAGCGAATGGAAAAATATCGCCTATCTAATTGAAACGTGCAAATTTGGGCAAGATTTATACAAAATTTTGCTTGATTATTTTAAGGTAGAATATTAATCTATTTTTAAATTTTTTAACGTGGAAAACCAAAAGTTTTCATCAATGCCCAAATATTCGTATGCAGGCATGTGATATATAAAGAAAATGTCAGCAAGGTCATATTTGCCTTGGTCAACAAACCACTTTAAAGTTTTGTTTTTAAGCATGTCTTGCGTTAGGTGGGTTAGGTCAACTTGCCCCAAATCCACATATTTTTTAAACTCCAACACGCATTCCAATTTATCCATTGCTTTGGCAAATTTGGCTTCTAAGGTTGCCACCAAATTAAATTCGTCAACAAGCGATAAAATTTCATCTTTCGCTACAATTTTGTGCAAAATGCCCGCAATTTTTTTGCGCACATCGGCCTTTAAACTGTTTTTGTCAACATTATCCAGTGGAGTTAAATCGCCAATAAAAAGCTCTTCCAACTCATGCACAGCAAGCATTTTAACAACCCTATCTAAATTTACTTCAACATTTAGCTCATCCTTTAAACTAATTGCCAAAATAATTGCACCATAAATATGCTCGGCAATGCTTTCCAACCGCGGCTTGTCAACCTTCCACTGCACCGCCCCTTGACGCAACATGTCTTTAAGTTTTGCCGCGCAGTAATAAAATTTTATTCCATCTTCAATCATACAACAATTTTAAACTAAAGCGAATATTTTGTCAAACAGATAGCAATTAATTTTTGTTTTGATATTGACAAACACTAAATTGTGTGTTAAACTGCAAAAAAGTGGGTGAAATATGATTGAAGTTTTGGAAAGATTTCTTGATTTTGACTTATATTTAGCTTATCACAACAACTTTGATTTGTCTGAATACGACGATTACGAAATGATTAAAGATTATTACACATTATTTAAAAAGTTTGGCATGTTTGATGCAAATTATTTCATTGACAATTTTGCAAAAACGCTAACTGAAACTACTCACAAAAATTGGCGGCTAACTTCAACGGGTGGCAAATATCAAATTGTGTGTGAAGATGGCGAAATCATTCCAATAAATGGCGATTTAAGCCAGCCCAAAATCCGCATTCAAGACAACAAATCGGCAAATTATTACATCAAAACTGCAAAGTATTATGAGCTTATTTACGTCACCTACAAGCATCTTTTTGACCAAAGTTTGATTGATAATGCGGGCGAATTGTATGCTGAAACAATAAAAATTCTAACCAAATACAGAAACAAGCGCAACCAAATTGACAAGGAAATTGAAAAAATTAAAAAAGACTACAATGCAACAAATCCAAACAAAAACCGCTTTATGTCGGATGCAATTGCGCTTACAAAATCCAATGCAAGCAGCGAAATTTCTAAAAATCTTAGCGATATTTTAACAAAGTATGAGTACGGCTATTTAAGCGAAGGGCTTTTTGGCGAATACAATCCACAATATGTAATTGAAGATATCAACAAGCTTTTGTCCAAGCTGGCGCATAACAGATACGCGCTGGAATTGCACAGCTCAGACAAAAATGCCAAGGTGGGCGGCAGCAACCTGAGCGTGTTTGGTTTTGATGTTGACAAATCGGGCAGGTCAACCGTGTCCGGCAGTCGCGAACTTTTTGCCAAAGCCCGCAAAATTGTTACAAATTTAACTGCATTGCTCAATTCGGACGATTTCACGCGCCAAAATCTTATTGATGCGGATTATGTCTTAAAAATGGACACAAGAAAGTTTGAAAACAGCATCAGCAAAATTTCAAATTTGATTAATGATTTTGGGGAATTTATTTTAACTTGCAAGGCGGGCAAAGTTGACGAAATTATGGCCGCCATCAAGCAAAATGACCCAAAGGTTGTCCTTCCAAAAAGTTATATTAAAGCGCATATCCACATAAAAGAAATTGATGAATATGCCTGCATTTTAAACAATTTTTGCGGCAAAGTGGTTGTTATGCTTGGCGAATTGGTTCAAGTAAGGCAGACCGCGCGCACGCAACTTAATAAAGATTTGCTAAAATCGGCAGTTATTTCAAAACTTCGCAGCAATTTGGTTGAAGAACTTACCGAGCAAGGCAGCAAATGCACAATCCAAATTGAAGATTTAAAATACGAAAAAGATTACATCCAGTACGAAATTGACATGCTTGAAAGCGTGGCTCACGCGGTAGGCGAATTGGATGGAGTTTGTTACGACAAAACCATGGCATAATTTACGCACAACTTTTGTGCGTTTTTTATTTGCCCCAAGATATACCGAACTACTTCCCGCATAGTTTATTTGTTTTTAACGGCATTTTCAATTAGGTTTTATGCAAAGGGCATATTTCAACGCTGCTCGCCACTGAGCCACTCCCGCATATTATAAATTTAGTCAATCTCACGGCATTTGCAATGTTGGTCTGGCGCGTTGCCGCAACGCTAAAAAAAACACGCTAAGTGCGTGCCTTAATGGAGCGGAAGACGAGACTCGAACTCGCGACATTTGCCTTGGCAAGGCAACGCTCTTCCGGTCGCTTCGCTCTCTCGCTACACTAAAACATACCAAAGGGTATGTTTCTTAACGCTGCTCGCCACTGAGCCACTCCCGCATAGTATAAATTTAGTTAATCTCACGGCATTTGCAATGTTAGTCTGGCGCGTTGCCGCAACGCTAAAAAAACACGCTAAGTGCGTGCCTTAATGGAGCGGAAGACGAGACTCGAACTCGCGACATTTGCCTTGGCAAGGCAACGCTCTACCACTGAGCCACTCCCGCAAATTATTCATCGTTATCGTAAAAGAAACAACCGATGAATTGGTGGGAGATATAGGACTCGAACCTATGACCCTCTGCTTGTAAGGCAGGTACTCTACCAACTGCGCTAATCTCCCATAAACAAACGATTGCAATACTAATATATCATAAAACAAAACATATGTCAACCGATTTTTAAAAATTTTTTAAAATATTTTAATTGCAGCCGATTTATAATATTATCCAAATATTTGGTTTGCAAAATAATCAAAAAGAGTTATAATAATTTTGAGGCAGTATGAAAAAATTTATAAGTGTGTTTATTTTGGTTGTTTTAATGTTTGGCGTGGTTGGCGCAGGCGGTTGTTTTGGCAACAAAAATAGGGGAAATGATAATATGGTTGATTTTTCTAAAATGACTTATGTCGCGCTTGGCGACAGCATAACTTATGCTATGGATGGGACAAATGGCGGTCAGCATATGGATGAGCCGTACTGCAAATTGGTAGGCGACATTTTAGGCTTTGAGCATGTGGAAAATTATGGAATAAGCGGCAGCACAGTTTCACACGCTGAAAATTTTTCCTATCGTCCTTATTGTGAAAGATATGTGGATATGATAGGTGATGCTGATGTGGTTTCAGTTATGGGCGGGGCAAATGATATCGCCAATAATTGTGCGCTTGGTGAGTATGGCGATATAACTACCAACACTTTTTATGGCGCGCTTGATGTTTTAGCAAAGGGTTTAAAGCAAAAATATCCCAACGCTTTTATATTCTTTATGACGCCATTAAAAATTAAATTTATTGATGATAGTTATGATGCGAATTATCATTTGGTGGCGGATGAGTATCGTTTTGCAATAAAACAAGTTTGTGCAAAATATGATATTCCGGTTTTGGATACTTACGCCCTTTGTGATTTTGCAATCGAATATAAAGCGGAAGATTATGAAGGCGATGGCGTTCATCCTTCGCAAGAATTTCATAAAAACACCATTGCACCTGTTGTTGCGCAATTTATTTCAAATCACTATAAAACAAAATAATGTAAAAAAGCGCAACAAATTGTTTGTAATAAAAAAACTGCATAATGCAGTTTGGAGGCACCAACCAGACTCGAACTGGTGGTGAGGGTTTTGCAGACCCTTGCCTTACCACTTGGCGATGGTGCCATGGTGCCGGTGGTCGGGGTCGAACCGACACGGACGGTTAGGTCCCCAGGATTTTAAGTCCTGTGCGTCTGCCATTTCGCCACACCGGCTGAGATGTAACTCTTTTATTATATATGATAATTTAAAAAAAAGCAACATATTTTAAAAACTTTTTTTAAATTTTTATTGGCTATAAGCTAGATATTGTTTTCTGTTTCGCGCTCAGTTAGCAAATGGTCAACATACTTTTTGCAGATTGGGTAGGTGCGGACACATTCGTTAAGCATGGTGTAGTTTTTGGAATTTAAAAATGCGTTTATAAAATTAAACAAATTGCTGTTTGCCATTTGATTGGCTTTTGCTGTCCAAAAGAAAATTGTGCTGATATCAATATACGAATGTTGTGAGTAAAAATTAATTATATGGTCGATGTCTTTTGGTGAAAGCGACTGAATGTGATTTTCTATATACACAAGCAGGTTGTTTATCCATTTGCCGTCAACAAACGATTTTGCGTATGCGTCAAACCTAGTTAATTTTTTGGATAAAATAATGTTGGTGTTTATATAGATGTTTTTGTTGAATAGAATTTCAAACAAAAACTCATTATCTGACAACAGATTGTTTAAACAATCAAAATCGTTATTTGCAATTGCAAGCCTAATATCTTGCCTACAAGCATCTATGCCAAAAGTTTTAAAGTTGTTTAAAATTTTTGAAGCACTGTTTTCCATATAACCTCACACTTAAATAATAACATATTAAAATAAATTTGTCAACTTATTAAACTAAAAATCGAAATTTTAAAAATAAAATTAAATTTTGTAGTTTTTTTATTAATTTTTTGTGTTTTTTAATAAATTTTCTAACATTTTTTGTAAAAATTTAATAATTTAAAACTAACTGAATTAATTTTTCTATTAATGTATTAAGCTATTATCTAGTCTTTTTATATTAATTTACACCCACAATATAGTAATAATTGTAAACCTATAATATTAATTTTAAGTATTTAATTTAGACTAATAAATAGTGTGGTGGGGTATAACAATTCAAATTAATTTTAAACTAAAATTTTATATTAAATCCAAATTGTTTTATAGGGGAGCGGGGTATTTTAATTAATTTAAAATTACAACAATATAATTTAAATTTTAATAGGGGCGGGGGTATAATGTTTAATAAATTTTTAATCTAAAATAAATTTGAAAAAAATACCCCGCAGGGTATTACTCAAAACATTCTTCAAGCGATAAGTATGCGTTGCGCGTACGCTTATTGCATTTGCTAAAATAATCAATGCCAATCATAAGTGAATAGACAAGTTTTTTGTCATTAGATTCGCTTGCCAAATAAAGCGAATTTAACAGCATTATAAACTCTTCCTTTTCATTTGCCTTCAACTTAAAACTATCAATTTGTTTTGCAATGTTTTGCACGCACTGCATAATTTTGTTAAAGCAATCGTTTTGATAATCTTCACTCTCTTTAATAATGTGTCTATTAGAATATATGTTGTTTATTGCACTTTTAAAAGGAATTATAATAGTTTCGGCAAACCTTAAAAATTCTTTCCCCGCACTTTCGTCATCATCTGCACGGAAAAATTTGTTTAAAAACTGATACAAATCAATCACCTTGTTGTCAAACCTATACAGCAAGCCAAAAATAAAGGCAATTTTATCTTCTTCCGCGTTTGGCAGCGCAAATTTGCAGTTGCCCGCCTCATCTTCCACGGCAAGTTGGGCAAACATACGGTTAAAATTGAAATTTTCCGAGCAGCTTGCGATTATATTTTTAATCTTCTCGTTTGCGGCAATAACTTTAAGTAGCGCGGCAATTTTTATGTCTGCCAAAATGTATTTACCCTCAATAAATTCGTCACAAACATTGTTGAATTGCATCAAATCTTGAATATTAGACACTTTTCCCCTCCAACCATATTTTACCACAAAATCTAATTATTGGCAACAAATTTAAATTATATTTTTGTTTTTAGCAACATTTAAAAACAAATTTTATACAATAATGTCAATTTTGTTTGGAATTTATTTCAATCTATTGTATAATTTGCAAAAAGGTGGTTTTTTTATGGACTTTGTACCAGACGCTACAATAAACAAGCTTATTTTGCTTTATGTGCTTGACAAAATGGAAATTCCGTTAACGGAAAACTCTATTTTGGAAATTTGTTGCAGCCAAAACAGCTGGCTTAATTGGATGGATTGCAAAGACCTTTTACCTCAACTTGTAACCGCCAAATTTGTTTACAAACCCAACACTGACAACAACGAAAATCGCTACAACATCACGGTTGCGGGCAGGGAATGCTTATCTCAATTTTACACCCGCATTCCAGCCAGCATACGCGATGAAATTTCCAACTTTTCACAAGCCAACAAAATTTCGTTTAAGCGCAGTCAGGAATATGTTTCAAAGTCTTACAAAAACGATGACGGAAGTTATACAGTTGAACTTAAGATTTTGGAGCCACTTACAACAGATAGCATAATGTCAATCTGCCTTAAAACCGACACTCGCCACAATGCTACCATCGCATGTAAGCGCTGGGGGGAACTTGCTCCAACTGTGTTTGAAATGCTGTACAACAAAATTATTGATAGTTAATACCCGGTGGGGTATTTTTTTATTTTATTATGCGACTAAATCAATTTTTTATTTTGTCGAATTTTCCAAAAAAATCCACGCAAAAACGCAGATTTATCCAGCAAAAAATAATTGTAAAAATTTTACAAATAATATGACAAAATGCAACAAAATATTTGACTATTATATATTAATTATGATATACTCTTTTTAGTTATAAACTAAAAATTGATTTTGTGGGTAGTTTGTTATAATGCGCAAAAAATTCCACAAAATAATTAAAAGTTTTAGGAGAAGATATGGTTGCAAAAAATCCAGCACAAAAACTTGGTACAAGCAGACGTAGTTACGACAGAAAGGTCCGCAAAAAAGAAACATTTGGCGTTCAGTCAAACGACAAAAAACACGACGGTGGTAAAAAGGCGGCTGCGCTTATTGCTGCTGCGGTTTTGGCATCTGCCACAATTGCCGTGCCAGCGGTAATTTACTATCAAAAAAACTTTGGCTATCGCATTAAGATAGAAAGTGTTTTTGATGGCGAATTTTCTGGCTCGTACACGCAAAAATTAAAGCGCGGTTCAAGCATAGGGGATATAAATCCGCCAGACAAATCTGGTTGGTATTTTGCTGGTTTTTATTCGGACGAAAACCTATCACAGCAGCTTGACCCAGACACAAAAATAACAGAAGACACAACCATTTATCTGCATTATATAGAAATTAAATATCATCTAGATTTGTCCAAGGTGCATGTAAACAACTTGGATGCACTTTCGTTTTCGTTGGACGGCAAGCAAATTGACTCAAATTCAATCCTTCATTATGGTGAAGAATTTTTGGTTACCATTCGCAAAGATAATGGCTATCTTGACACTCTTTCAATTGATGGCGCAACCGATGTAACCCAACAAAGGATTGATGAAGGCAGGCAGGTGGAACCTAATCAGCGTTATTTTGTTGTAAGCGCGGGCAACACCGATGTGCAAGACATATATTTAACCGTTAATTTTGAACGCGAGTCGCTTTTGTTTAATGTAACATTCTTTGACTTTGATGGCAGTTCAAACCAATTTACAAATGTTGAATTTAACACACCAATCCCCGTTCCAACTCACAAAGATAGGCAAGACACAAAGCAATATAAATACAAATTTTTAGGTTGGGCGGAAGCGGACAATTTGGGCAACCCAATCGACCTTGATGAAGAAGGCAATCCAAACATAATTCCGCAGCAAGATTTTGATGACGGCGCGGTGCTTTTAAAACATAACGACATGTATTTTGTTGCTATTTTTGAACAGACTTTGCAAGAATATGAACTTACCATAAAAGCCAATCCGCCAGCCGTTGCTCAGTGTGTGGAAATTTACATAGAAGATGTTAAGGTAACCGACCAAAACGATGGTCAGGTTGCGCTTTACAAAGTTAAATACGGCCAGCAAGTAACAGTAACATATTCTCAGCGCGAAGGCTGGCACAAAAGCAGCTTTACCATTGGTGGGGTGGAACAAAACGCAAACAGCGTAACCTTCACCATGCAAGACGACATTGTTGTTAGGTATGAAGAAGAGAAAAACGTTTATCTTCGCGGCATTGGTGAAATTCCAGACGGGGTAACTGTAACCGCGCAGCGCGATGGCAAACCTGTTACATTAAAAAGTTTTGATGATATTGAACATTTTGAATTGCTTACTTTCACATACTCAGTTCCGGATAGTCACGAGGTTTTAAAATTCACTGTAAATGGCGAACCTATTGAAAACGGCGGAACATGGGAAGTTAAGGGCGCAATAAAAATTGTGTTTGAAACACAAATCAAAACCTTTGTTGTAGATTTTCCAAAACAAGTTAGCGTAACAAAAGACGGCACACCAATTTTAAACAATCAGCGGGTGGAATACGGCAGCGAACTTGCAATATCTTATCAAGAATCGGTTGGGTATGAAAAAACCAAATTTTTGGTTGATGGCAAGCCACACGAGTCAGGCAAAACCATAGTTGTTACAAATGATGTGCATATTGAATACGAAGAGCAGTTAAAAACCTACAAAATGGGCACAATTCCAGCCGGCGTAACCGTAATCCGTCAAGAAAGCGGTGAAGAGGTGCACACTAATGATACAATCACTCATTTTGAAAAGTTAACCATTTCGTACGAACTTGACGAAGGTTATCACAAAACCACATTTTGTGTAAACGGCAAAACTCCGCAAGATGAAAAACAGAATAGCTTAACCATTGAAGTTGACGGCGAAGTTAACATAATTTTCACACAAGATATAAATGTTTATTCGGTTGAATTTAGGGATGAAGATAAATTGACACCGCTTGACACACAAAGCGTGGAGTGGGGTAAACCTGCCAGCACAAGCGTTGTTCCAAGCAAGGATGGCGGATTAATTTATATCTACACCTTTGACACTTGGGTGGACGAGCAGGGCGAAGAAGTTGACCTATCCAGCATAAAGCAAGATATGGTGGTGTACGCAAGCTACACTGCGGAATATATTGAATATTCGTTCAATCTTCCAGACCATGTTACAGTTACCTTCATTTCGGGCAACAGCACGCACACAAGCGACACATTAACAAAAGACGACAAGCTTTATTATGGCGATAGGGTGCGCGTAAGCTATGTTTCATCCGTTGGCTACACCCGCACGAAGTTTAAAGTTGGCGAAAATGTTATAGAACCGGGTCAAACCGCGGTGGAAGTTACCATACTAGGTAACTTGACTATTGAATATGAAGAAGCAATAAATGTCTACAAAATGGGTGAAATTCCATCTGGCGTAACCGTAACTCGTCAAGAAGGTGGCAGCGATGTTCACACTGGTGATGATATAACTCATTTTGAAAAGTTGACCATCCACTACGATTTAAGGGAAGGATATTCGCTTATCGACTTTAAAGTTAACGGAATTAAGGTATCAAACGACTATGTTCACACGGTTGAAGGGCAATTTAGCATAACCTTTGTTGAATCTATAAACAAATATTCGCTTGGCGAAATCCCGGAAGGGGTAACGGTAACCAAAAACGGGGTGGAACTTAGCAGCAATACCGAACTTGAACACGGCGATGAAATTGAAATTTCGTACAAACTATCCACTGGCAAACACCTTACTCGCTTTGCAGTAAATGGCAAAGAAGTTAACAATAATTACAAACTAGTTGTCAAAAAAGAGGTTTCAATTGAATTTATTGAAGATTACGACACATTTGAAATGCTGGCTATTCCAAAGGGTGTAACCGTAACGCGCGTTGGCGGACAACAAGTACACGAAGGCGACACAATCACATATAACGAAACATTAACCGTGGCATATTCGCTTTTAGAGGGCTATCACCGCACAACATTTGTGGTGGCGGGCAATTCAATTGACAAGCAGTTGACAAGCACAGAAGTTGTGGTTACTGGCGCGTTTACCATTGAATTTGAACAAGCCATAAATCAGTACATTGTGCATTTCTATGGCGAATATAACGATGGCCATGCCGAACTTATAAAAGATGTAACAGTAAATTGGGGAGAAAGTGCAAGCACAGACACCCCAACCAAAAAGGGTAACGAAATTTATGAGTATAAGTTTGATTTTTGGGCGAACGAACACGGCGAAAAGGTGGATTTATCAAGCGTAAAAGCGGAAACCACTGTGTACGCGCATTTTGAAGAAAACTATGTTAAATACTATCTTCAAATCACTGGCAATCCAATCATCATTTACAAAGACGGCACAAGCGGCTACGAAATTGGCAAAACCTTAACCGCAGAAGATAGTTTGCATTATGACGACACAATTGAAATTTCGTACACGGAAAGCATCGGGCATCAAAAACAATCATTTAAAATCGACAATATTGAACAAGAAGGCAACAACATCATCAAACAAATAAAGGGCAATTTGCAGGTTGAATATGCAGAAGTCGCTATCAAATACGATGTAACCTTCTACGATTATGAAGGCGAGCAGTTGCATCAAATTAAGGTGGAATATGGCAACACGGCAGTTTATCCAGCAGAAGATCCAGTTAAACCAGCAAACGCAACATATTATTACGAATTTATTGGCTGGTCAGCAAGTTTGGATGGCGATTTGGTTGAAAATTTAACCATAACGGGCGAGGCAAGCTTCTATGCAAAATACGCTCAGCATTACAACGAATACTCACTTTCCATTCCAAGCGAAAGTGTGGAAGTTATGTTTGTAAGCGGGCCTAGTTCGGGTACAAACTCAGGTGAACTATCCAATTCAAGCAAACTGTACTATGGCGATATAATCAGCATCACGCGCACTCCGCCGCAAGGCAAAGAAGAGAGTAGTTTCAGCTTCACCGGCTTAACCTTGCTTGAAAACGGCAATTATCAGGTCACCGGCAATGTAACCATATCCTACGAAGAAAAATATATAGAATATAATATAAATATACCTTATATGGAAGATCACCTTACCATAGAGTATTTGTCTGGCACAAGCGGATATGGCGAAAATCAAAAACTTACAAGTTCCAACACGCTGCATTTAGGCGACACCATTCGCGTGACATATAGACAATCGGACGGGTTCACTGGCAAATTGTCGGTTGACGGCGCGCAGAATTTAACAGATAATCAGTATCAAATTTTGGGCAATTTAACCTTAACTTATCAAGAAACCTACATTGACTACAACATCAACTTCCCAATTGAAGTAACGGTTATGCGCGATGGGGAAGAACTTGAAACCGGCGCAGTCATTCACATCAACGACCAACTTCAAATAAGCTACAAGTTAGAAGATGGTTACCATGCCACAGAATTTAAAATCAACAGCCAAAACATAACTGGTCAAAGCACAAACTACACTGTCAAGGCGGAAAACATTGAAATCACCCTCAAAAAGGCAATCAACACCCACACAATCACTTTCCCAAGCCAGGTTACAGTTATGGCGGACGGTCAAAAATTGCAGTCGGGCGCGGTTGTAACCTATGGGCAAGAGCTTATTATTACCTACACAGTAACCAACGGCTTTAAAAAGATGGTGTTTGAAATGTCGGACGGCTTAACCCTAAAAAATAGGTCGGAAAACAAGTACGCCGTTTCAGCATTAATCGACCAGCAAGAACTTCAAGTTTTCTATGAAGAAGAGTATATTGAATACAAACTCACCATTCCAGATGGCGTAACGGTCACTTACAAATCTGGCGGCAACGAAAATTACTCGCCAAATCAGCCATTATCAAACGGCAACACTTTGCACATCAACGATGTGATAAAAGTTTCTTATGCTTTGGGTGATGATATGGAACTTAACTATTTCACCATCAACAACGACCAGTATTCCACTAGTCCTCAACTTCACACAGTCACCGGCGATGTAAACATCACCTTCGACCAAGTTCACGCTTATCTAGAATTTAGGCAGATTGAAGGCGGATGGGAGGTTTCTTCGCTTAAAAACAGCATGATAACCTCAATCAACATTCCGTCTACCTACAAAAATCAAGCGGTTATAAGCATCGGCAACAGATGTTTCAACAACAAAAACATAACCCAAGTCACAATCGGCGAGGGGATAGCAGAAATTGGCGACCAAGCATTTGCAAACTGCTCATCGCTTAAATCAATAGTTTTGCCACAAAGCACCACAAAAATTGGCAGCAGCGCATTTGCTGGCACTGGCATCACAACAATCACCATTCCAAGCGGGGTAGAAAGCATTGGCAGCAACGCGTTTGACAATTGCAAAATAACCAGCGTTGTTATCGACAGCGCATCAGTTTACAGCACACTTTCGGGCGATTCGGCTGACAAATTGCTGGCAAACGCAATCACGGTAAAAGTTAAAAAATCGGTTGTGGACGAGGGCGATAACGAATACTTCAACAACAAAGCCAACTTCCGCAAAACCGAAGTTGAAGGGGAAGATTACTATTTGTTCACCGCATCTTCAACCTTGCAATACACGCTCACCTTCAACGCGCCAGAAAATGTTGTTGTAACCTATCTTTCTGGCAGCAGCGGATACAGCATCAACACCCAACTTCAATCGGGTAACCAAATCCATTATGGCGACCAGTTGCAAATTGCTTACAGCACAGAAGTTGGCCACCACCTTGTGTCGTTCACGGTTAATGAAGGCGAATTTAGTTCGGGCAGCACCTTGGTTGTTGAATCGGATGTCAACATCAATTACGAAGATGCTCTCAATCAGCACACCCTCAACATCACCGGCGATGTAACGGTAAGCAAGGATGGGGAAGATTTGCAGTCGGGCGACATTGTTCACTTTGGCGACAATTTGACCATAACCTACACAACCACACTTGGCAAAACTGGCACCTTGGCAGTTGGTGGGCTTACTCAAACCACTGGCAACATCTATCAAGTAACCGCCACCCAAAACAACATGCCGGTTGAAGTAAGTTATCAAGAAGAGTGGATAGAATACACCCTTACCATTTCGGACGACACCCATGTTATTGTCACCTTCAAGTCTGGCAACAGCGACTATACCGCTGACCAAGTCCTAAAAACTGGCAGCCAAATCCGCTATGGCGACAATTTGGTGGTTGAATGCAAGCCAACCAAAGGCTACAAGGTCACCGTATTCACAATTGATGACGAAGACCAAAATGCTGATGTTCAACACAACATTTCTGTCACCGATGATGTAAGCATCAACTACGCGGAAGAGCGCAACATGTTCACCATCAACTTCTTCAACTATGACGGCACAACCATCACCAGCAAGGACGTTCAGTTTGAAGATGCAATTATCTACGATGGCGAAACTCCAACACGCACGGGCGCGGGCGAAAGTTACAAATTTGTTGGTTGGGCGCTTGAAGAATACGCCGCAACCACAGTTGACCTTGGCACCGCCACTGAGTCTAAAGATTTCTACGCTGTGTACGAATATTCAATCGCCACAGTTGACCACATAACCATCACTTACCTTGACGGTTCAAGCGACTATCAGCCGGGGCAAGCCCTTACTTCATCCAACTTCTTGCGCTATAACGATAGGGTTACCATAACTTACGAAGACCCAGCCGTTGAATTGGAAAGTTTCACCGTCAATGGCGATGAGTATATAGAAACCCAACTTGACAACTCAATTGTGTACACGGTAACCGACAACATCGTCTCAGTTGTGGCAACCGAACAAACCAATTTAATCTACACCTTGGATGGCGACACTTGGCGCGTTGACGGCTTTAAACAATCCGTTCCAGCAGAAGAAATGTCCGAGCTTGAAATCCCAGCCACCTACGCTTTCCGCGATGTCACAAAAATTGGCGACAGCGCATTTGAATCGAATCAAAATCTTACTCATATTGTCCTTGGTGAAAATGTCGAATCAATTGGCGACAGCGCATTTGAAAGTTGCACAAACTTAAGCAGTATAAAAACCAGCACAGGTTTAAGGACAATAGGCAATCGTTCATTCTACGGCTCTGGTTTAATAAATATTGACATTCCAGAAGGAGTAACAACAATTGGTGAACTTGCTTACTCAATGTGTTTATCTGCAACAAGTATTAGCATTCCGGAGAGTGTAATAAGTTTTGGCGATGGTTGGAATAATGGCTCATTTGAATATTGTTTTTATGTTAGTGAAATTTATTATAATGCAATTAGTGCAAATGATATAAATTATACTCCATTTAAATCAGTGGGGGAAGGTACAGAAAGTTTGACAGTAACTTTTGGCGAAAAAGTTCAAACAATACCAGCAAACTTATTCAATATCAATTGCCAGCATATAACTAAAATTATTTTCAATTCAACTAATTTAAATTCACTTTCACCTTATACTAATGCATTTGACAATGCAGGTGAAAGTAGGGAAGGAATTTCAGTAATATTTGGCGAAAATGTACAAACAATTCCAGCAAACTTATTTAAAGCTGTTCAATTGGAATTAGCACCAAAAATTACAAGTGTAACATTGGGCTCTAATGTAAAATCAATTGGTGAAAACGCATTTATCTATCTCAAAGAGTTAACCCAAATAACCATCCCAAGCAGTGTACAAACCATTGGGCAAGCTGCATTTACTGGCTGTGATAATTTGATGGATGTTACAATAAATAGTGCAGATATTTACCAAGCATTAACATCGGTTGATTCTTGTGGTTTCCTTCTTGGCTATACTGACTTAAAACCTACAGTTAGCGTGCCAAAAGCAATTGTTGATGAGTACGATAGCAGTTATCTTGAAAATATGAATAATTATATTAGGCGTGATGATGGCGACTATTATAAATTTGTTGATATTTACTCAATAGAATCAGATTTCGAGTGGTCGTGGATGGAAAGTCAACAAGGCTGGATGATTACTGGGCTTAGGGAAGGCAAAACAATTACCGACCTTGTCATTCCAGACATGTTTGAAGGCTATAAAGTTTTTGGCGTTGTGGGATTTAAAGATAATTTAGATATCAATACCCTAAAAATTGGCAAAAATATAACGAGAATTTCAGATGATGCATTTAACGGTTGCACCAACTTGCAACAAGTTGATATGAGCCAAGCTACAAGTTTGGAAATAATTTGCAGTGGAGCTTTCAGCAATTGTACTTCGTTAACTGGTGCGATAACTTTACCAAATGGACTTACAAAGCTTGAAGGTAGAGTATTCGCATACACAAGTATAACCGAAGTAACCATACCAGAAAGTTTAATCAACACCAATATTGCTAACAATGTATTCTCTAACTGCAGTAAATTATCAAAAGTAATAATCAACAATCCAGAAGTGTATAGAGCAATTACCGATAGAACTTCGGTTAGTTATCTCGTCACCCACGCAAAAACAATCGTTGTACCAAAAGTGATTGTGGATAATTACAACAGCAGTTATATTGAAAATATAAATAACTTTTACATAAAAGATGCTGGCGAAAATTACGAATTTATAGATCCAAGCATAGCTGAAACTGACTATACTTGGGAATTTGTAGATGGAACTTATATTGTAACTGGATTAAAGAACACGGCTATTACTAAGGTTAGCATTCCAAGCACTTTCCTAGGTATTAAAGTTGTTGGTGTTAAAAATGATGCATTTACAGGCACAAATATAACTAGTGTAGCAATTAATAGTAATGTAACCTATATTGGACAAAGGGCTTTTTATCAATGCAGCAAATTAACCACGGTAGATTTGTCTTATGCTAGCAATTTGCAAACCATTCAAAATCAGGCGTTTGCAAGTTGTGAAAGCTTAAATAGTTTAACATTTAGGAGTAATCTCACAACAATAGGCGATTATGCTTTTGATACTTGTACAAAATTAACCACACTTTCAATACCAGATAGCGTAACCAGCATTGGCACTCATGCGTTTACAAATGGGCTTTTGTTGCGTACGGTTAGCATTAGCAGTTCAAGCAAATTGCAATCTATTGGTGTATCTGCTTTTGAATATTGCCCTGTGCTTACTGAAATTTACATTCCTTCAAGCGTAACATCCATAGGCGATAATGCTTTCCTAAATTGTAATCAGTTAACAACAGTTCAAATTAATAGTACGGCTATATATACAGCAATTAGCAGTTTAGAGTCTTGTGGTAAATTAATCAGACATGCTAAAAAGATTGTTGTAGCAAAAACTCTTGCGGACAGCAATCGCAACTCTTATTTGGAAACTTATGCCTCATCAGGTTTTGTTAAATCATCTACTTATTCAAATTATGAATTCGTTATACCTAACCTAAATGAATATTCTAGTGAATTTGATTACACTTATTTACAAGATGAATTAGCTTGGCAAATTGATGGGTTTAGAGCAGGTAACACTAGGACTTATATAGATGGAATGCCTGCTACGATTGCAGGGCTTCCAGTAATTTCCATTAAAAATTCTGCTTTTGCAAATAGTATGTTGATTAGAGTAACTATTGGGGCGAATATAAAAACAATCGGTGAAAGAGCATTTTCAGGATGCAAGTATCTAGCAACTGTTAACATGGATGCCGCTCAAAAGTTAGAAACAATTAAACCTTTTGCATTTTATGATTGCTCAAGTTTAACACAGTTTAAAATAACTAAAAATGTTACATCTATTGGTGCTGGTGCATTTGGTGCAAGTACCATGATTACAACATTATTTATGGATAGTCCGACTATTTGCCGACAGTTAACAAGTTCAACGGCATGTGGTAATCTGGTTTATAGAATAATAAAGAAGTTCTATATTACAACAAGCAATAGAGATGTATTTATAGGATGGATGTCGAATTTCTACTTATATTCAAAATATGAAAAAGCAACCAGTGATGTTAGTGGTTACAACTTATATACTTTCAAAACGTCATAATCCAACAAAAATTTAGCATAAAAAAAGGTGGATTTAAAATCCATCTTTTTTAATATAATGCGTTGTAGGTTTGTACAGTTTTTAGTGTGGTTAATTCATATCTTATATGGTACACGCTGTTAAATCCGCATATCGCAATTAAATAAATAAGCGGAACAAAGTTGGAGTAGGTGTTAAGGTAAACAACTTGCAAAATTGTGTAGGTTGTTATGCTTATAACCACAAGTGTAATTGCAAAAGCAAGGAATTGGCTCATTTTTTCATACAAACTTAAAAACCCTTTTTTGTCCGTATTAGCCAGCAGCACCACACTTGAAACACATCTGCCATCCTTTTTAATTTTACTTAGCGCATTTATTGACTTGCTTATATACAGCAAACAAATCAAAATAAACAGCACGGCAATTATCATGGTAAGCACACTTACAACAATTGTTGCCACAGGCAGACTTTTAACATTGTGGCTGAAAACAATCACCAACTGCCAAATAAACACCGCCAAAAACAGTGCAATAAACATCGCCCTAAAAATAACATCCCTTTTTAAAAATGGCGTATCTTTGGAAGAATACTCAAATTTTTTACTATTCATACTTATATTTTAAAATTTTTTTTCACCTTTGTCAAATAAATTATCCCCCAAATTACAAAATCAACACGGCAAAAATGCTGGTTACAACAAGGCACAAAAGTCCTTGCGTGATTTTTTGTTTAATCATTGTGCTGGCTTTAATTTGCAATCGGCTTAAAAACGATGCTGACTGCATAATTACGCTTATCCCGCCAAAACCAATCAGCCCGCTTGCCAAAATTGTTTTACAAATTTCGCCCGCGCCAGACGCTTGCAATTCAATCACCCCGCGTGTAATTTCGACAATTCCGCACAAAACCGCTTCAACAACCGCGCTATTAATTTTTAGTGGGGTAGAAATAAGTTTCGACAAAAATTGAATCGCCCCCAAATTTTTTAGCAAGTCAATAACAAGGAAACTTAACACAATATATCCGCCCACCATAATTACAGAAATAAGCGCATCGTACACGCTATCTTCCAAAACGTTTTTTTGCGCGATAGGCTTGGTTTGAACATCGCAAATTTTGTTTGGTTTGCCGCGATAGATTAGCCCATTAATTAAACTTGCAATTATGTTGGAAATTAAAATTACCACACCAATTTTGTACGATAAAAATATACTAACTCCAACCGTGCCAACAATAAACATCGGTCCACTTATTGAACAAAACGAAAGCATGCGTTTTGCATCTTGTTTGTTTACGTAATTGTTGTCGTAAGCGTTGCAAATTAGTTTTGCCCCCATGGGGTATCCAGATATAATCGACAAAACATAAATTATTGATGTAAGCGCAGGTGTGTGATAGACTTTGTTAAACAGCTTGTCCAACGCGTTTGGTTTTGGCGTAATGGTGTTTACAATAATGCGCGTAATTATAAAAAACGGCAGCAGTGTGGGCAAAACTTTTAACCCCCAAACTGAAATTGCATTAAGGCAACTTGCTGCATAAATCGCGGGGCTTAAAATAAAAACAATGCAAACAAAAAATAGTGCAATCACAACAAATTTATTTGCTTTAATTTTTAATTTCATATATAATTATAGTATAAGTCAAAACAAAATTATGTTGCCAATTTAAAAGTTTGTAAAATTTACAAAATTTGCTAAATTATTTAAAAATTCGTCAAAATATTTTAAATTTTAACAAAAAATTGCAAAATTTTAAAAATTTTAGGGGAGTTAATATGGATGTTATTCAATCAATTTTAACCAAATCAAAAAAGTGTAAAGCCAAAATTTTGTTGCCAGAAGCAGCCATAGATAAGCGCATTTACGCTGCTGCAAAAATGCTTATTAAAAACGGCAACAATGTGGTTGTGTTGGGCAAACCTAGCAATTTTGATAGTGACTTTTTAAACGCCCACTGCACAATTATTGATAAGGATAGTTTAAATTTAAAGCAAATTGCGGATAGTTTATATCAACTTCGCAAGTCAAAAGGTTTAACCCCCAAGGGGGCATATCAACTTTTGCAAAATGATGAATATTTATCTTGCATGCTTTTGCATTTAGGTTATGCGGATTGTATGCTTGCTGGCGCAGTTTACACCACCGCCAACACACTTAAACCCGCCCTACAAATTATAAAAACCAAACCCAATAAAAACCTTGTTGTTGGTTGCATGCTTATGATAGGGGGTGGGGTATCTCCACTTGTGTTTGGTGATGTAAGTTTGAATGTAAACCCAACCGCGCAAAATTTAAGCGAAATTGCAATTTCTTGTGCTGAATTCTACAAAAAATTTATTTCCACTCCGCGCGTTGCAATGCTAAGTTATTCCACTTTGGGTAGTGCGCAAAGCGAGTTTACCTCCAAAATTATTGACGCCACAAAATTGGCGCAACAAAATTCCAATTTTAGTATAGTTGGTGAAATTCAAGCAGACGCCGCCCTTAACAAAATCACCGCCAAACAAAAGGGTGTGTTAAGTTCAGTTGGCGGCAAGGCAAATGTGCTTATTTTCCCCGACCTAAATGCTGGCAACATTTCGTACAAATTGGTTAGTGAACTTGCACATTACACCGCACTTGGCCCAATAATGTTAAATTTCAACAAGCCAGTTAACGACCTAAGCCGCGGCTGCACAAAACAAGAGGCATTTTTAACCGCGCTTATAACTTTGCTACAAGTTTAAAAAAGTTGTCAAAATCGTTTGCAACTTAATTTTTGGTGTGATATAATTTGGTTATTAAAAAAGGGGATAATATGAAAGTTTTAGTTGTAAATTCTGGCTCATCCAGCCTTAAAGCCCAGTTGATGGAAACCTCGGGCAACAAAGTGCTTGCAAAAGCATACTGCCAACGCATTGGCTTATCTGGTTCGTTTATGGACTACAAAACCAGCACAAAACAGGTTATAACCAAGCCACTTCCAACTCATAAGGAAGCTTTTCAGTTGGTTTTCAGCACGTTTACCGACCCAAAAATTGGCGTAATCAAAAGCCTTGATGAAATTAAAGCCATCGGCCACCGTGTGGTAAATTTTGGTGAAAAATACAATCAGTCCACCTTGATCACCAAATCGGTGCTTAAAGATATGCAAAAATATGTCGGCTTTGCTCCACTTCACAATCCGCCTGCACTTTTGGGCGTTCAAGTTTGCATGGAGCTTATGCCAAAATGCAAAAATGTGGCTGTTTTTGACACTTCTTTCCACGCTACCATGCCAGAAAAAGCCTATATGTACGCTCTTCCATACGAGTTTTATGAAAAAAATAAAATCCGCCGCTATGGCGCGCACGGCACCAGCCACCGCTACATTGCATACATGTGCAACAAACTTTTTGGCAATTTAAAGGGCAAAAAAATCATCTCTTGCCACATCGGCAGCGGCAGCAGCATCTGTGCTATTAAAGACGGCAAATGTGTTGACACTTCTATGGGATACACTCCACTTGCTGGCATTATTATGGGCACGCGCAGTGGGGATATTGACCCTTCAATTGTTGGCGAAATTATGAAGATTAAAAAGACAGACATTGACGGCGCACTTAATATTTTAAACAAACAAAGCGGGCTTACTGGCATAACTGGCGGGCTTAGCGATTTGCGCGACATTGACGATAATTTAGATAAACCACGCGTTAAACTTGCCTTTGATATGCTTGTGTATTCAATCAAAAAATACATTGGCGCGTACGCTGCGGCTATGAATGGGGTAGACTATGTTATCTTCACCGCGGGCGTGGGTGAAAACGACTATCTTGTGCGCGAGGCCGTTTGCAGCGATATGGAATATTTGGGCATTAAGTTTGACAAAACCCGCAACAAAAATTTCAAGCGCGGCGAAGTGTGTGAACTTACCAAAAAAGACAGCCCAACCAAAGTTTTCATTATCCCAACTGATGAAGAATTTATGATTGCTATGGATACCGCCAAACTTGCAAAATAATGTAAAAATTTAAAATTTAAAAGCACCTAACCGTGCTTTTTTATATTAAATTGATTCAAAAAATGCTTCTAGTTCCATGCCAATTTTTATGCCATAATTTTGCGCCACTACATTTTTATGATAGTTTAATTCTTCTTGCAAATTTTCAAAAATGTTCATTAAATCATTAAACTTTTTTTGCATATCCAAACTTAATTCAGCCAAAAATTTTTCTTTACATTCACAAAATTGTTTATATTCAACACATTGTTCAATTTTAATTTTTTCTTCAATTAAACAATAAATACCATCAAAAATTGTAGATGTAATCATATCTTTACCTCCTTTTATATTAACAGTGTATACCATTTCATTTACTAAAAATAAAAACTGAACGATAGTGATATGAAAAAATAAATTTAGATATTGACAAATTTTATTTTAGTGGTACAATCTTTGTATGGCTGAAAAAGAAAATTTAGTTAAAAAAACTATCAATCACTTCGTTTTTGAAGAGTTTCTTTTTCACTTGACACAATTTTTAGAAGAAGAAAAGCATTTAAATGTCAAACAAAAATATGTTTGCACTGATAATTATCCGCTTGGGCAATGGGTTGCGTGTGTGCGCTCTGGTAGGGCTAAAATTTCCGAACAACAAAAGCAGCAACTTAACGAACTTGGCTTTGTTTGGAATGCCAAAAAGGTGTTTGATTTCGACACATTCTTAGCGCATTTTGTCGAATATAAACAGCGGTACCATACGGCAAAGGTGGATATGAACAAGGGCGGATATGTTTGCAGCGATGGCTATAAATTGGGCAAAAAGGTTGATTGTATCCGCACTGGGCATATCCGTTTAAACGACAAGCAAAAACAGATTTTGGATGAACTTGGCTTTGTTTGGAACGCAAAAAAAGTGTTTGATTTTGAAAAGTTTTGCGAAATGTTAAAAAAATACAAGCAAAACAGCAACAGCATGTATGTGCCAAAAGATGTTGTAATTGACGGTTACAATTTGGGTAATAACGCATGCCATGTGCGGGCAGGTGAGATAAAACTTTCACTCGTGCAAAAGGCAATTTTGAACGAAATGGGTTTTGTTTGGGACCAGTCACGCGAATTTAAATTTGATTTATTTGTTGAAAAATTGAATGAATTTAAGCAAAAACATAAATCGTTGAATGTAAAAAACTATTGCGTAATAGATGGCTATCCGCTTGGCAACAAGGTGGCAAACATCCGCACAGGAATAATTCATTTGTCGCGCGCCCAAAAACAAGTATTAAACGATATGGGCTTTGATTGGATGGTCACTTATCCCAACAAATTAAGCAAATTTGTTTTTGATGAGTTTTATCAAAATTTGTTTGAATATATTAAGCTTGGCGGCGACCTTCTTGTTCCGTATCAAACGGTTATAAACAACTATCAACTTGGCTTTTACGCAAGAAACATTCGTAATTTTAGGATAAGTTTAACGGGCGAGCAAAAAGCTAAATTAACAGCCTTAGGCTTTGTTTTCAACACCCACAACTATTATCAAGATAAAGACATTCCGCTTATCAAAAAAATGGTGGATGGCGACAGTTTGGCACGCAAAAAAGTTATTGAAGACCACATGCCTTATGTGGCAATGATTGCGCGCGGGTATAGTGGAAAAGCAAATTACAGCGACCTATTAGATATTGCTAACAACACGCTTATTTTGTGCGCGGACAGGTGTAATGAAAGCGAAACATTCAAACCTTATCTTAAAAAAGCGGTTAAGGGAAGCATTATAGAATTTTTGTATTCGTCAGACAAGCCAGCGAGTCTAAGTACGAAGGTCTCCAAATGCGAGGATATTACGCTTGAAGAATCAATTGAAGACAACACTTTTCGTCCAGACACGGCGGTGGAGGATAGGACGTTTAACAATCAACTGATGAAAATGGCAAAACAGATTTTGTCCGATGATGAATTTAAATTGATTTGCCTGCGCTTTGGGTTTAACAAAAAAGCAATCGCATACACCAGCGACCAACTTGCCACAATTTTTAAAACCAGCGTGAAAAAAGTGCAAATTGTGCTAAATAGAATTTTGTTAAAACTAAAACAAAATCTAAAAAGGGAAGAGTGGATTATATAAAAGCATTTTATATGCTTTTTTTACTTTAATATTTTTTGTATTGACAAATAAAATATTTGTGATATAATTTTTGTATGAAAGGCAAGGAAAACCTAATTAAACGTTCAATTTTACGCAAACGCTTTGATTTTAAAGAGTTCGTTTTTTATCTGCAAAAATATCAAGAAGAGAATAATAATTTAAACATACCGCAAAAATATGTTTGCGCTGACGGCTACAAATTGGGTGAAAAAATAAAAAGAATCCGCGCCCGTCGCATTGACCTTAACGACCAGCAAATTGACACGCTTAATAGGCTTGGCTTTGTTTGGGATGCAAAGTCGTTTGATTTTAAAGAGTTTATGCAGCATTTGGTGGACTATAAAAATACGTATGGCGACCTTAAAGTTCCGCTGCCGGGCAACACCACAAAAGGGTATATTTGCTCGGACGGCTATCGGCTTGGCGCAAAAGTTCACAACATCCGCCAAAACCTTTTAAAAATTTCCGACCAGCAAAGGGCGGAACTAATCAAAATAGGCTTTATTTTCAAAGCACGCAGTTATGATTTTGACGATTTTTGTTTTCATCTGCGCCAGTATAAGCAGCAGTTTAAAAACACAAAAGTACCAACATATTATGTTTGCTTAGACGGCTATCCGCTTGGCGACAAAGTGCATTACATCCGCACTCGCCGCGCAAAACTTACAAAACAGCAGCTGGATGAATTGGCTTTGATTGGTTTTGTTTGGAGGATTAAAAAGAACACTTCCCACTTAATTAAGCAGTTTGATTTTGATGTTTTTTACAACAAACTTGCTGAATTTAAAGCTGGTTGCGGCAACTGTTTTGTCGATTACGAGCATTCAATTGACGGCTACCGACTTGGATTTTTTGTGCGCAACATCCGCAATCATTGCATCAAATTAACACAAAACCAAATCGAAAAACTGCAAAGTTTGGGCTTCGTTTTTGACACAAGTGATTTCTACCAAAACAAACCAAATGTGCCACTTATTAGGCGGATGATTAACGGCGATAGTTTGGCTCGCAATTATTACATAAACAAATTTATGCCGCTAATTGAAGTTGTTGCAAAAAAGTATAGCGAATTTGCAAACCTTACCGATCTAATTAACATTGGCTACGACAGCGTGGAGTACGCGCTTAATAAGGTGAATTATTTAAAAGAAAAGCAACTTTATGTGTATGTTTCCAAGGTTATAAACGGCAACATCTTTAGGTTTATTAAAGAAAAAAGCAGAATTTCCAGCCTGTCAGACATTTTGCCAGATAGCGAACGCCTGACAATTGAAGACACAATGGCGGATGAAACTTTCCGCCCAGACATAGAAGTGGAAAACAAAACCTTTAACAAGCAACTAATTACTAAGGCAAAGCAACTTTTAAGCGCGGGCGAATATAAGCTGATAAGCCTGTATTTTGGCTTTAACTACGATGCAACAGAGTATTCAATCAGCCAACTTGCACAAAAATATAATACCACGCCCAAAAAGGTGGAAAGCGCGCTTAAAAGAATATTTTACAAGCTAAAACAAAACATGCCAAAAGAAGAATGGTTCATCCTAAATTAAACCACCCTTGTGCTTTTTTATGTCAAAAGAGATTGAAAAAATTTTTCCAATTCCATGCCAATTTTTATGCCATAGTTTTGCGCAAGCACACATCTATTATAACCTAAATCTTCGTACACGCACTGACAAAAATAGATAATGTCATTAAACTCTTTTTGCATATTCTCATCCAGTTTATCCAAAAATTTTTGTTTGCACTCACAAAATTTTTTGTAGTTAAAACTTTCTTCAATTTTAACCTTATCATCAATCCAGCCAAATATGCCATCAAAAATTGTAGATGTAATCATTTTCCCCCTCCTTTTTAGCCATTGTAACATATTAAAAAACAAAAAAATCAAAATTACACAAAATGTGTAAAAATTTTTTTTGGAGTGAAAATTGTTGACTTTATTTTTGCGTTTTTTGTATAATATTCGCGTATCGGTAACAATTTTTAAATTGTTAAAATAAAAACAAAAAGGGGGAAGTATGCTTGAAATTTGCAACATATCCAAACAATATGTGCTTAAAGATCAAAAAGTTGACGCATTAAAAGGCGTTACCATGCGTTTTAGGCGGAGCGAATTTGTGGCAATTTTAGGTCCATCTGGTTGCGGAAAAACCACGCTTTTAAATGTTATTGGCGGGCTGGATAGGTATTCGGATGGCGACCTTATTATTGATGGCGTTTCCACCAAAGATTTTAAAGATAAAGATTGGGATAATTATCGCAACCACCGTGTTGGGTTTGTTTTTCAAAGTTACAATTTAATTCCGCACCAATCCATTTTGGAAAATGTGGAATTGGCACTTACCCTAAGCGGAGTTAAGCGTAAGGAAAGGCGCAATCGTGCCATAGAGGTGCTTAACAAGGTTGGGTTGGGGGATAAATTAAAATCCAAGCCAAATCAACTTTCTGGCGGGCAGATGCAGCGTGTGGCAATTGCGCGTGCGCTGGTTAACGACCCAGAAATTATTTTGGCGGACGAACCCACTGGCGCGCTTGACAGCAAAACCAGCGTGCAAATTATGGACCTTTTAAAAGAAGTTAGCAAAGACAGGTTGGTGGTTATGGTTACGCACAACCCCGACCTTGCCACCACATATTCAACCCGCATAATCCGTTTGCTGGATGGCGAGTTGATTGAAGACAGCAAGCCATATTCGCAAAAGGCGTGTGAAAACGAAGTTAAACGCCACAAACAAAAACTTTTAAAGCGTGAAGAGCAGCTTAAACAACTTTTGCTTGAAGAACAACTTGCCAAAAAGCAAGCAAAGCAAAACAAAAAGCACGCGGTGGCGGATGTCGGCGCGCAAACAAAATCAAAAATAGCAAAACCCACCTTTAAAAAGACCAACAAAAAGAAGGGCATGTCGTTTTTTACCGCACTGTTTTTAAGTTTTAAAAACCTGCTTACCAAAAAGGGCAGAACAATTATGGTTGCCTTTGCGGGCAGCATTGGCATAATTGGCATCGCGCTAATTTTGTCAGTCAGCGCAGGCATGACGGGTTACATCAACCGCACCCAAAGCGAAAGTTTGTCTAGCTATCCATTGGCAGTTTCCGCCATATCAGTTGACTATGATAAAACCATGGATGCTTTAATGTCTGATAACACAACAAATGATGAAGACGACCACGGTTTTTCCGTTTATGATGAAACAACTGCTTTAATGCAACTTGGCAAATACAACTATATTTCAAAAGAATTTGTTGATTATATACAAGATTATTATTCAAATCCTAATAAAAAGAATTTAATTAACGATATCAACATAAGTTACGCATCTTCACTGCATTTAATAACACAGCAGACAATAGTTGATATGGTACCAAGTTTAGACGACCCAGATTCACAAGACCCATCAACATTTGTGCAACAACCAAAACAACCAATCTATGTGCCAATAAATGACAGTTTAAGTTACAGCGTTATGTCTGGCACAATAGAAAGCACTTTCTTTGAAGAACTTGATAAAGATTATGTAACTTCAATCTACGATGTGGTTGGCAACTATCCAACCCAAAGCGATGAGGTTGCGCTTGTGGTAAATTCAAAAAGCCTAACAAAATCATTTATAGACAGTTTGGGTATTGATGATGTTATTATCAAGCCAAAAGATAATCCACTTGAACAATATCATCAACCAATAGATTTTGATAGTATAATTAATAAGAAAACCTTCAATTTAATTTATAATGACGGATATTATAACGAACAAGGTAAGCCAATACTTAATTTTGGCAGTTTCAATCCACTAAATCCATCCACAAGCAGCAGCAACCAGAGCGCGCTTAAAAATATGCTTAACAACCCAGACAATTACAAACAATTGACCGTAACAGCCATTTTGCTTAAAAAAGAAGGAGTGTCGGGCAGTTTGTTTAGCGATGGGGTTATGTATACCCATGCGCTTATGAATGAGTATCGCGCAAATTGTGCTTCTTCCACAGTTGTTGAAAATGTTAAAAAGATGTTAACCAACGAAGACGGCAGCATAAATTTTGAACAAGATTTTCCAATAAATTACTCAGTTGATATATCCGAACTTGCAATGTTTGGCAGCGCGTATCAAAACAAATTTTCCTATCCAACGCCAACTGATATGAGTGCGGGTTTGTTATCCCAAGGCATAACATTGTCTGACGCGGATTTCTTGGACCTTTATCTTCAAATGTATGGTGCAAGCAGCGTACCATCGGGCGTGTATTTTTATGCAACCACATTTAAGGCAAAGGACGATGTGGTAAGCATGATTGACAATTGGAATGACATTGTAAAAAGCAAACAAGGGGATGAAACCTTTGTTGGATTTAGCATTGAATTAACCGATAGTTCGGCCTTTGTTTCCAGTATTTTAAGCACGTTGGTGAATATCATTTCGTACGTGCTTGTGGCGTTTGCGGCAATTTCGCTTGTGGTAAGCAGCATTATGATTGGCATTATAACTTACACCAGCGTCATCGAGCGTACCAAGGAAATTGGCGTGTTGCGCAGCGTGGGCGCATCAAAATGGGATGTGTTCCGTGTGTTCACGGCAGAAACGGTTATCATTGGCTTAGCTGCGGGCATAATTGGTGTTGGCGTGGCAAGCATATTGTCCGTGCTTGTAAGCATGTTGCTTAAAAACCTAACAGGGGTAGGCGGCCTTGCAATTGTTCAGCCGCTATCTTGCCTTGCGTTGGTGATAATAAGTGTGGTGTTAACCTTTATTGCCGGGCTTATTCCATCCCGCATTGCAACCAAAAAGGACCCAGTAAAAGCCCTTCGCACAGAATAAGGCACAAATTTAAAAAATTTTTAAGTTTTGCTATTGACAAAAAACAATTTTTGTGTATAATTTAGCCTAGGAGCAAAAGATGACTAAATTGGTTAAAATAAACAGCCTTGTTAGCAAAATGTTTAATTATCTTCAAAAACAGGGCTGGAATACCACCTTTAACAAATGGATTACAAAAATTAAATCAAAAGATCAAAAATTGGCCAACTCAATTTTGGCTAGGCTTGGCCGCAAAATTTTCTTGTCAAACCAAGCTGAGGACATTTATAAATTTGCAATTATGCTTGACTTTATAAGCCACGCCGACTTGCACAATTTTCAAAAGGCAATTATAAAAACGGGCGATGCGCAATATATTTACCTTTTTGCACTTGACATCAAGGGCATGGACATCGCGAAGTTGGAAAATGCAGTTATAAAAACGTGCGACCCATATTACATTCTTCAATTTGCTCGCTACGTGCAAGGCGCAAACATTGCTAAGTTGGAAAAGGCAATTTTAAAAACCAAACAAGCGTCATACATCTATTATTTTGCGCAAAGCATTTCAGGTGCAAATTACAACAAGTTGATGACTGTCTACAAAACGCTTACTGGCAAAGAGCAAGAAGAATACAACACAATAACCGACTATATCAAAAACATTTAACACGCACAATGCGTGTTTTTTGTTTAAATCTATAATTTGTAAATTTTGGCAAAAAGTTTGCATTAAGTTTAAATGCGAACTTTTTTTTGTTGTTTAAAGCCAAATTTGTTTTGAAATTGGCATTTAATTTGGTATAATTGTTAAGTTTAGAAGGACATATGATAAATTTTAAAGAGATAGAAATTTCTGGATTTAAATCATTTGCGGACGAAACACACATAAACTTTGATGGTGGCATAACCGCCATTGTTGGTCCAAATGGGTGTGGCAAGTCCAATATTAGTGATGCAATCCGTTGGGTTATAGGTGAGCGTTCAAACAAAGCCTTGCGCGCAAAAAATTCGCAAGATGTAATTTTTGCCGGCACGGAAAAGCGCAAAAAACTTAGTTATTGTGAAGTTTCGTTGGTGTTTGACAACAGCAACCATATTTTTAACATTGGTTATGACGAAGTGGTTATCACCCGCAAAATGTACCGCAGTGGCGAAAGTGATTATATGATTAACCACAAACTTTGCAAGCAGCGCGATATTTTAGATTTGATGTACGACAGTGGCATTGCCAAAGACGGCTATTCAATTATTGGTCAAGGTAGGGTGGAAGAAATCATCTCGTCCAAGCCAGAAGATAGGCGCGCCATTTTTGAAGAAGCAGCGGGCATTGCCAAATACAAAGCGCGCAAAACAGAAACTGAAAACCGCCTTGTAACCGTGCGCGATAATCTAAGCCGCGCCAACGACATTATGGGTGAAGTGGAACGCCGCCTTGGGCCATTAAAACGCCAAAGTGAAGACGCCAAAAAATACCTTGAATTGCGCGATGTGTTAAAGCAGCACGAAATCAACGCATATGTCTATCAATTTGACAACGCAGCCAAAACCAAGCAAGAGATAAACACCAAGCTTACAAGCTATAAAGATAACCTAAATGTGCTAGTCAGCCAAATAGAAACCGAACAAGCCAAATACGACAAATCATTAAACGAAATAAACAATTTAGACAGCCAAGCCAACGATTTGCACAATCAAGTGCTTAAAAACAGTTTGGAGTTGGAAAAGCAGCAAAGCGACAACCGCGTGTTAAATCAGCAAACCCAGTATTTAACCGAGCAAATTGACCGCCTTCAAGCACAAATTGACGGCTTTAATTTGGACTTAAATCAGCGTCAAGCCTTGGTTGACAACGCAAGCAAGCTTATGGAAGAAGAAAGGCAAAACCTTTCAAATTACACCGCGTTAAGTCAGCAAGTAAGCCAAAAATACTTGGATTTGATTGACGAACTTACCAAAAATGAGGGCGAAAAAGAGCAATCACAGCGTGCTATGATTGATAATCTTTCGCGCCTAACCGACATAAAGGCGAACTATTCCGCCTATCTAACCAAGCGCGACATTATGCAGGAAAATATCAAGCACGACAATGGCGAACTCTCAAGTTTAACCGCTCAGCAGCAAGAGTTAAACAATCAATACAGCGCGCTTAAAAAAGAAGTGGAAGATTTGCTTAACAAAAAGCAGCATAGTGAAGAAAATCTTGCTAAAATCAACAGCAAACTTTCCACAGTGGAAGAGGGTATAAACACGGCAAACAACCGCATATACGCGCTTAAAACCAGCATTTCAAACGACACCAACCGCAAAAATCTGCTTACAAGTTTGCAAGCCGATTTTGAAGGCTACCAGTTTGCAGTTAAACGCTTGATGCTAGAAGGCAAAAAAAATCCGCAACTCAACGCAGCAATCAAGGGTGTGGTGGGTAACGTAATTGATGTGGATGAAAAATTTAGCACCGCCATAGAACTTGCCCTTGGTGGCAGCATTCAAAACATTATAACAAAGGATGAACAAGATGCAAAACTCCTTATAAACTACCTAAAACAAGCCAATTTGGGTCGCGCAACATTCTTACCAATAAGCGCGGTTAAGCAGCGCACCTTGTCGGCAAGTGAGCGTCAATATTTAAACGCACAAGGCTGTTTTGGTGTAGCCAGCGAACTTGTTAAAACGGACAATATGTATCGCCCAGTTATAAACAGCCTGCTTGGCTCAACCGTGATTTGTGATGTGCTGGATAACGCTATTAATTTGGCAAAGCGCACAAATTACGCATTCCGCATTGTAACCTTGGCGGGCGACATTTTGTCTCCACAGGGCAGCATGACGGGCGGCAGCAACAAAAATAAGGATAGTCAACTTTTGGGCAAGGATGCGGAAATTAAAACACTTACCCAAAACATCACTAATGCCACAAATGAACTAAGCAAGGTTGAAGGTCAGTATGCCCAGCTTCAAGACGCGCTTAATAAGCTTAAAACTCTGCTTAGCGAAACCAATTTGTCGCTGCAAAACATAAACGCAGAATATTCCGCCAAAAAGACCAAACTTGACGGCTTAGCTCAGTCGCAAACCGAACTTGAAGAAGAAATTTTCACCCTAAAAAGTCAAATTAAGGTGGCGGAAAACATTGTAAACGAAATCAACGCAAAAATAAATTCTATCGATAAAAACGATTTGGATTACGACCTTAACAAGCAAAAAGCAGTGCAGTTGACCATGGACACGGACGCTTATCAAGAACTTAAACAAAAGCGCGACCAGTATGCAGAAGAGATGACCGCCTCCCGCGTAAAAATCGCCTCAACGGAAGAAAAAATCCGATCGCTAACGCGTGATATTGAACTTAACGCAAGCGAAATAAGCACGGTTAAGCAGTCAATTGAAACCGCGCAAAAAGAGCTTGACACTCAAAAGCGTTTGTATCAAGAAACGGTAAATTTAAACACATCAAAGCAGCAAAACAGCAAGGCGGGGCAAATTCAAGCCGAACTTGATGTGCTAAACAAAAAGCTTGCTGAATTTGATGAATTTAAAAAGTCGCTGATGCAAGAACTTAAATCGATTGACGAAAAGAAGTCCAGTTTGCAAGACGAAAAATCTCGCCTTGACAACCGCATTTATAAAGAAGAAACCAATCTTCAAAAGGTGGATATTGAAATAGAAAATATGCAAGAGCGCATTTTTGAAGAGTACGAACTTACCTATAACGATTGCGTAAAACTTAAAACCACGGACGAAAATTTCGACATTAAGCAGACCATGATTGATATTAACCGCATAAAAAATTCAATTACCGCGCTTGGATATGTGAATGTAAACGCAATTGAAGAGTATAAAACCGAGGGCGCGCGCTATGACGAAATGCTCACCCAAATTGAAGACTTAAAGAAAGCGGAAGAAGATGCAGTTAAAATCATTGCCGATTTAAGCAAAGAGATGCTAGAAAAATTCAACACTGAATTTGCTAAAATTCAAGAGAATTTCACCAAGGTGTTTAAAGAATTGTTTGGTGGCGGCAATGCTAGGCTGGAACTTTTGCCAAGCGAAGACCCGCTTACTGCAGGCGTGGAAATTATTGCACAACCACCGGGCAAAATTTTGCAACAGATTACCCTTTTAAGCGGTGGCGAAAAGACCATGACTGCAATTGCAATTTTGTTTGCAATTTTGCACCTAAAACCAATGCCATTCTGCTTTTTGGATGAAATTGAAGCGGCACTTGACGATGCCAACATTGACCGCTACGCCAAGTATTTAAAGCGTTTTAGCGACAACACTCAGTTTATTGTCATCACTCACCGCAAACCAACCATGGAGCTTGCCGACAGTCTGTACGGCGTAACTATGGAAGAAAAGGGCGTAAGCAAAATAGTATCTGTTAAACTTTCCGATGCAGTAAAAGTCGCCGAACAAAACAAAGAAGCAATAAACGCATAACAGAGTCCACCACATTGGTGGATTTTTTAATAAAAATAAAAAAGGGTATTGATAAATTAAATTTTTGTTGTATAATTACATTGTATTTGGAGGAAAAAATGGAAAATAACAACGCAAAAATTGATGAACTTGTTGAAAAAGCGATGCTTTATTTAAAAAAACTTGGCTGGGATGATAGATTTACTCAGCACATCAAAAACATGGCCACAAAAAGGGATGCAGCAGTAATATTTAGCAAATTAGCGGACAAATTGTGTGAAGATAAAAACGGCGTCAACATTTGCGAATTTGTTAGAGAAGTGGACAATATTTCAAACAAAGATGTGGCAAAATTGCTTGTCGCCGCGTATAACAATCCTATGTTGGGGGAAAATGTCAGTCTTTATAGCTCGTTTAAATCTAAAATAAAAAATTTGTCCTTTGCAGACATTGAACAAATTTTGAATGATTTAAAAATGGATGGCACTTATGCTGGCAACGAACTTATTATCTATATTGCAACCACTGTTGAAAATTTGTCTCATGAAAATAAAGTTGAATTGATGAATAGATTAGGATTGGACGGCTTTCACATTTGCGAATTTGCTGAAAAAGTGGAAGGTTTAACCCATGACGATTTGGTTGTTTTGATTGATAAACTTACTCGCGATAATTTGACCTATGTTGTTAGGTTTGCTTCCAATGTAAAAGGTTTAACTCACGACGATTTGGTTAAAATTATGCGGTTATTAATTGATAGTAATGATATAAATCGCGTTATCGAATTTGCATCATCTGTTGATGGCTTAACTCATGACGATGTGGTTGTTATGAGAGATGTAGTAATTAGGTGGGGCCTTATTAAGCATGTAAATGACTTTGCTCAATCTGCTAAGGGCTTAACTCATGACGATAAGGTACTGCTTATGCGCGACCTCATAAATAAGAACATTAGTAACAACCATGAATATCAAGTGGATGATCTTTCATATGTTTTGAATTTTGCTCAAAAAGTGAAAGGTTTAACCCATGAAGATATAGTAGAACTTATGAGGAATGTGATAAAAACTAGCATTGAAACTGGTCTTTCAAAGTATATGGCATATTTTATACTTGGTGTTAGCGGCTTAACGAATGGTGATATTATCGAATTGTTGACGGGAATAATAAAAACGCATGACATTGACCAAATTGAGTATGTTGTAGAAAACATAAAAGGTCTAACAGACGAAGATTACGATTTAATCGTCACATTGGCAAAAGATGAACACATAGACTTGTCAGAAACGTTTAAAAAGTTTTATTCAAAAGCAATTAATGATAGTTTAGACAATTTAATTAACAAGTTATAAAAAGGTCCACCATATCGGTGGATTTTTTATGCGGGTTTTTATTTTAAAGTAAACAATAAATTTTGATGGCGATATGTAAAATAACAAAAAAATACAAATATTGCGCTATATTTATAAATTTAACAAAAAACAATTTGATTTATTCTTATTTTTTTGTTATAATTTATATAGGTACAATTATGGGCATATTTAAAAAATTTTTTGATAAACTTAAATACATTTTTAAAAAGAGCCAACTTGATGACGACTTTTATGACGAGTTGGAAAGTTTGCTTGTTTCAAGCGACATGGGGGTGGAAACCGCGCTTGATATTTTGGACGAACTTAAAGCGGTTTGCAAGCAAAAACTTATTAAAGAAGTGGACGCTGCAAGCAAAGAACTTAAAAATATCTTAATTTCCAAACTTAATCAAGATAAAATTGAATTTAGTTATCCGCTTATTATCACCGTGGTTGGGGTTAATGGCGTGGGCAAAACCTCCAGCATTGCAAAAATGGCAAAATATTTTTTAGGTCAAAAAAAATCCGTGCTTTTGGCAGCGGGCGACACCTTCCGTGCGGCAGCAACCGAGCAACTTAACATGTGGGCGGAAAAATTAAAGGTTAAAATTGTTAAGCAAGGCGAAGGCGCGGACAGTGCAGCAGTTGTGTTTGATGCAATTTCCAGCATGAAGGCAAAAAACAACGATGTGCTTATTGTTGACACGGCGGGTAGACTTCACACCAAGACCAACCTTATGAAAGAGTTGGAAAAGATTAATAATATTATTAAGCGAGAATATCCCGAGGCCAAAAAACTTAACCTTATTGTGCTTGATGCATCCATTGGGCAAAACAGCATTGCGCAAATAAAAGCGTTTAAAGATAGTGTGGATATTGACGGCATAATTTTAACCAAACTCGACGGTACAAGTAAGGGTGGGGTGGTATATCCAATTGTAAACGATTTGTCCGTGCCAATTGTTTTCACTTGCTTTGGTGAAAAGGTTGACGATATCTCCCCATTTGATGTGCAAAATTTTGTAGAAAAAATCTTAATGTAAAAAAATAAAAAAATAAAAAAACTTAAAAATTTTTGTAAAAAAGCATAAAAAATCAACAAAAAACAAACAAAAATCACTAAATTTTAAAATTTTAAAAGGATATTATGGATTTACAAGAACGAGTAAAAGTTGCAGTTTTAACAAAATATTATGGCAATCTTTTAACAGAAAAACAGCGCACAATTATATCAATGTATGTTGACAACAATTTGTCGCTTGCCGAAGTTAGCACCGAACTTAACATCACCCGACAAGCGGTTAAAGATGCACTTGATAATGCGCTTGACTATTTGTATAATTTGGAAGATAAACTAAAAATTGTTAATCGTGTGGAAAGTTTAAAACAAGCAATAAACAGTATACCCCCTACGGGTATAGATAAATCCGCAAAAACTAAACTTTTAAAATTATTGGAGGACTAAATGGCATTATTTTCTAGTTTAAGCGAAAGGCTAAATCACATTTTTTCTAAGCTTACAAAACATGGCAAACTTACCGCGCTGGAAATTAAAGAGGCTATGCGTGAAATTCGCATTGCACTTTTGGAGGCGGATGTAAACTATTCGGTTGCCAAAGATTTTATTGCGCGCGTTAGTGAACTTGCCGTGGGTGAAGAGATTTTAAAAAGCCTTACTCCAACCCAGCAAGTTATTAAAATTGTGCGTGACGAGCTTACCAAACTTATGGGGGAAGAAAATCAAAAGTTGGAAGTAGCAAGCAAGCCGCCAACAATCATTATGATGTGCGGTCTTCAAGGTAGTGGTAAAACCACGCTTTCTGGCAAACTTGCGCTTAAACTTAAAAAAGAGGGCAAAAAACCGCTTTTGGTTGCGTGCGACATCTATCGCCCAGCTGCCATCGACCAACTTAAAGTGCTTGGCAAATCCATTCAAGTTGATGTGTTTGAACGCGGCACAAACAATCCAGTAAAAACCATAAAGGAAGCAATTGATTACGCCAATAAATTTTCGCTTGACACGCTTATTATCGACACCGCAGGCCGCTTGCAGATTGACGAAAAGTTGATGGATGAGCTTAAAGAGATAAAAACGGCAGTTAACCCAACCGAAATTCTGCTTGTTATCGACAGCATGATTGGGCAAGAGGCAGTAAGTGTATCCACCGCCTTTAATGACGCGCTTGATGTCACGGGCGTGGTGCTTACCAAAATTGATGGCGACACGCGTGGTGGTGCTGCGCTTTCCATCCGCCAAGTTATAGGCAAGCCAATCAAATTTGTGTCGGTGGGCGAAAAAATGACCGATTTAGAGCCTTTTTATCCCGACCGCATGGCATCGCGCATACTTGGAATGGGGGATGTGCTTACCCTTATTGACAAGGCGCAAGAGGCGGTTGACGAAAAAACTGCGCTTGAAATGGAGCGTAAATTTAGGGAAAATAGTTTTGATTTAAACGACTATATTCAGCAAGTAAATTCGCTTAAAAAGATGGGCGGGCTTAAAAGTGTGCTATCCATGATGCCGGGAGTGGGCGGCAAATTAAAGCAGATTGAGGATTCTATTGACGAAAAGGTGCTGGAAAAAAATAAGGCGATAATCCAATCCATGACACCAAAAGAACGCGCCAATCCAGACATTATAAACGGAAGCAGACGCCAGCGCATTGCCAAGGGCGCGGGGGTGGAAGTTAGCGATGTAAATCAGCTTATCCGCCAGTTTAACCAAAGCAAAGAGATGATGAAGATGCTTAAAAATCCAAAAGCATATGGCGGCAAAATGGCGATGATTAAAAAATTGATGGGCGGCTAAAAATAGACTAAAGCAAAACTTAAATTTTAAGTTTTGTTTTTTTTGTTAAATTTAGTAAAAATTAAAAACACACACATTTTTGTTTGAAAATTTTTATTTTTGTTGTATTATTTTTATATGATAAATTGGTTTCCCGGGCATATGAATAAAACCTTAAAACAAATGCAGCAAGACAGCAAGTTGTGTGCTTGTTTTGTTTATGTTTTGGATGCCCGCTGTCCAAAGAGTTGCATAAATCCAGAGTTTGTTAAGGTTATTAAAGACAAACCAATAATTTACGTTTTAAACAAAGCCGATTTGGTTGACCCCGCGGACATAAATCAAGTTAAACAGTACTTTAAAAAGATTGGGGCGGGGTGTGTAAGCATTGACGCCACCAAGTCAAACAGCACAAAGGTTATTGTGGACGAAATTAAGCGCGTGTTCAGTTTAAGGCTTAAACAAAATCAGCAAAAAGGTGTAAATTTTATCATCCGCGCCATGATTCTGGGCGTGCCAAATTCGGGCAAATCAACTATTGTAAACAACCTTAGCAAAAAGGCGAGTGCGGTGGTTGGCAACCGCGCGGGGGTTACAAAATCCAAGCAGTGGATACGGCTTAATGACATTGAATTTATGGATACTCCGGGCGTGCTGCTGCCTAATTTTGAAGATGAAAATATCGCGTACAATTTGGCTTTTGTTGGCTCGGTTAAAGACGAAGTTCTAAATTTTGTAGACCTTGCAACCCGCTTAATTATCAAACTTAATCAAAATTACAGCGCAGCAATCACCACTAGATATGGGGTAGATAGCACATTATTCACACAAGATATATCAACCACTCAAGCACACACAATTTTGGAAGCAATCGGCAAAAAGCGTGGATGTATAGTGTCCGGTGGGCATGTTGACCTTGACCGCGCTGCCCATATTTTGATAAGCGATTTTAGGCTAGGTAAACTTGGCAAGATATGTTTGGAAAATTAGGCAAGGTGAAATATGATTGATACAAAAAAGATTTTTGAATTTGATAAATCGCTTTTAAACGACCAGATTAAAACGATTGGCGGCATTGATGAAGTTGGGCGCGGACCGCTTGCTGGACCGGTTGTAACCGCCATGGTTATTATGCCATATGACCAAATGATTGACGGCGTTTTTGACAGCAAAGCACTTACAAAACATAAGCGAGAAGAGTTGTATAAGCAAATTTTAGATAGGGCGATTTCGGTTTCTATTGCACAAAAAAGCGAGCGGGTTATTGATGAGATAAACATTTTAAACGCCACCAAACAAGCCATGGCAGAAAGTTATAACAATTCGGTTATTAAGCCCGACCTGCTGCTTATTGATGCGGTTAAACTTAATGTCAGCAAAAACGAGCGCGCAATTATAAAGGGTGACGCCACAAGTTACGCCATTGCATGCGCATCAATTGTGGCAAAAGTCTACCGCGACCGACTTATGGAAGACTACGCCAAAACCTACACCGACTACGGCTTTGAACAAAACGCGGGCTATGGCACAAAACAGCACCTAACTGCAATTGTAACTAAAGGGATTTGTCCGCTGCATCGCCTGTCGTTTTTAAAAAATTTGCTTGGCGAAGACGAGTGCACGCGGCTTAAAGATTTGCGGGATAAGGGGGCATAATATGGATGATATTACATTTGGTAAAAAGGGTGAAATAATTGCCCAAAACTTTTTAAAAAATTTGGGATACAAAATTGTTGAAACCAATTACAAAAACAGAATTGGCGAAATTGACATAATTGCGCTAGATAAAAGCACAATAGTTTTTGTTGAAGTTAAAACCCGCTTGTCCGCTGCTTTTGGTTTGCCGCAAGAGGCGGTAAATTTAAAAAAGCAGCAAAAAATTTTTAACACCGCCCAACTATATTTGATGCAGACCCATCAGTTTGGCAAGCCTTGCCGCTTTGATGTGATTGCAATTTTGGGCGATGAAGATTATAAACTTAACCACATTATCAATGCGTTTTAATTAAAAATTTAAAAAAACGCAAAAAAACGCAAAAAAACATAAAAAATTTGCATAATTTTTTAAAAAACGCAAAAATTTTTTAAATATTTTATCAATAAACAAAGTTTAAACTAAAATTAAAACATTTTGTTTGACTTAAAAATACATAAGTGATATTTTACTAAAAAGGAAATGTATGTTAAATAAATATAAAAAGATAAAACTGAATTCGGGCGCAACCTTGTACTATCGCAAAAACGACATCAACACTGCAACCAAGGTTAGAGTGGAGTTTAAGTGTGGCGCGCAACATGACGGAAGTAAACCCGGGCTGGCACATTTGTGCGAACATATGCTTTTTGCCGGCACATCCAAGCACAGCAAGGAAGAAATTGCAAAGATAGGCACAAATTTTGGCTATTCAAACGCGTTTACTTCATCGTTGCTTATCGGATTTGTTGGCGACATGGTCACCAAACAACTGCCAATGTATATCGATTATGTTGCCGAGCTTTTGTCCGATTCGCTGTTTGATAAAAAGATGTTGGAAGAAGAAAAGCAGATTGTTTTTCAAGAGATAAAAGGCTGCACGGACGACCACCAATTTTTGGCATTTAATTTTAACGAATACGCGCTAACCGAACTGCCCGTGTATTTCAACACCGTTTTGGGCAGTGAAAAATCGCTTGAAACCATAACTTCAAACGACCTAAAAAAGTTTGCCAAAAAGTATTTTGTTGCAAACAACTGCAAGGTGTATATCTGTTCGCCAGTTGGCTTAAACAAGGTTAAAAACATACTTAACAAACAGCTTATTGCAAAGTTAAGCACAAACCCTTCGCTTAAATTGGACGGCAAATTTTACACAAAAATTAAAAATGTCAAATTTTTAAAAAACCGGTTTGAAGACATCAACAAATGCTACACCACAGTCAACATTGTTTTTGACAAGCCGTGGACCGACTTTTCATTTTACAACAAATTAAGTTTGCTGATGTACGCCATAAACATGGACGGCTATGGCTTAAACAAACTGTTGCGCCTAGACAACAACCTTGTTTATTATGCGGTGGGCGAGTGCGTGTACACCGAGCGTAATGGGGTGTTAAAAATCCGCACAGAAAGCAACAAAAACAATGTCAACCAAATTTTGCGCGCGCTTGCGGATTGGGTTAAAACTTTTGCCCAAAACGGAATTGACCAAGCCACAATAGATTTAATCCATTCTAGGCAGCATTTTGACCACGCAATGCAAATTATTTCACCAAACAATTATGTAAACAAATTGTTGTCGTGGGAAAAGTCGGATAGGCTTATAAGCGGCAAACTTCAATATAAAGAGCGCATGACCATGCCGCTAGATGAACTTAACGCTATGATTAACGAAGTGTTTTCGCGCGCAAAATATAGTTGCACAGTGTATGGCGACATAAAAAAGGAAGAATTAATTAGCGAAAAAGAGTTTAACAAACTTTTCAATTCAAATAACTAAAAATACAAAAATTTTTAAATTTTAACTAAAAAACGCAAAAATTTGTAAAAAAAAATTGAAAAAACGCAAAATTTTTACAAAAAAAATAAAAAACACACAAATTTTTAAAATTAGCACTTAATTATTTTAAGTGTTTTTTTTATATTTAAAATTTGATTTTAATATTGACAAATTTTATTTTAGTGGTATAATTTTTGTGAAATGGAAAGGGAAAACCTAGTTAAAAAGGCAAAAACTCATCTGCGCTTCAAATTTGAAGAGTTTGTTTCACATTTCAATAAGTATAAAGCCGTGAATAAAAGCGCCAACATTCCAACTGACTACATCTGCAAAGACGGGTATAAGCTAGGGCAAAAGATTAACAATATTCGTTCGGGCGAGATAAATCTAAACAACCAGCAAATTGCAAAACTAAACGAAATTGGTTTTGTTTGGAATGCAAAAAGAGTTTTTGATTTTGAAAAATTTTACAACCGTTTGCTTAACTACAAACTTAGACATGGCGACCTTAATATTAAAAGGTCATATCGCTGTTCGGACGGCTACCGGCTGGGGGACACAATATGCAATGTTCGTGCGGGCAACTTAAAGTTATCCTCGCAGCAGAGGGCAAGATTAGACGAAATTAGTTTTGTTTGGAGAGTTTTGCCATTTGATTTTGATAAATTCTATCAGTATTTGCTTAAATACCAACAAAAATGCGGTGATGTTAATGTTAAACAGTTGTATATATGCGATGACGGCTACAAACTTGGTCAAAAAGTGTGCAGAATACGCTCGGGCGGGATAAAGTTGACCGAACAACAAAAAGCAAAGTTGAATGAATTAAATTTTGTTTGGAACGCAAAAAGGGTTTTTGATTTTGACACATTCTATCAGCATCTAGTCAAATATAAAGAAACACACAACGATGTTAATGTTGGGCAAAGTTATGTATGTAAAGATAATTATAAACTAGGTCAAAAAATCACAAACATTCGCGCTGGCGTAATAAGGTTAACCGACCAACAAAAAGCCAAATTGGGTGAGATGGGCTTTATTTGGGATGCAAGGTCGTTCAATTTTGATGAATTCTATCAAAATTTGCTTGAATATTTGCAAAAAAGAAAAACTAATATCGTTCCTAACCGCTATGTGTGTGAAAACGGATATAAACTTGGCGAAAAAATGGCTGGCATTCGCACCAGACATATTAAAATAAACGACCAGCAAAAGGCAAAATTGGATGAGCTTGATTTTGTTTGGAATGTGTCAAGCGCGACCAAGATTAAAAATTTCAATTTTAAACATTTTTATAACCAATTGGTTGAATATAAAGCGCAAAATGGCAATTGTTTTGTCGAATTTGACTATGTTTTAAGCAACTACGAATTGGGCTTTTATGTAAGAAACATTCGCAACAGAAGGATAAGATTAACTGAAAATCAAATTGAACAGCTTGTTGGTTTGGGCTTTGTGTTTAACACGCAGGATTTATATAAAGACAAGCCAGATGAGCCTATGATAAAGCGCATGCTAAACGGCGATATTACTGCCAGAAATGATTACCTTAATAGATATTTGCCAATGGTCAACATGGTGGCAGCAAATTATTGGCAACTTACAAATTATTCGGATTTGCTTGGCGTTGGCTATGACGGGCTGGACCTTGCGTTGGATAATTTAAAAAATATTGACGAAACTGGTCAAAAGCGATATATAATAAACACAATTAGGGGGCTAATACTAAATCATATAAAACAAATTCTAAGTATCAAAAGCATGCAAGACGATGTGCTTGGCTGTGAAGGTGTGGTGTTTCAAGATACAATTGAAGACAACACTTATCGTCCAGATTGGCTGGTGGAAGATAGGGCATTTAGCGAGCAATTGCAAAAGAAGGCAAGGCAAATTTTAAGCAATGACGAGTTTAAATTGATGTGTTTGTATTTTGGTTTTAATAAACACGGCACAATGTACACAATCGACCAACTTGCTAAAAAATTTAACACCACACCACAAAAAATTGAAAAACATTTGCAAAAAATTTTAGAAAAACTAAAATCAAATCTCCAAAAAGATGAGTGGTTAATTTAAAAGCACCTAGTTGTGCTTTTTTCTTTCCACCAAAATGTCGATTTAAACTTGACAAATTTGATTTTAATGATATAATTAAAATATATGTCGGAAAAGGAAAATCTCATTCAAAAAGCCATAATACGCCAGCCCTTCATTTTTGAAGAGTTTCTTTCCTATTTACAAAACTACAAAGATGAGTTTAAAAATGTTAACATTTCAACATCATATGTCTGTCCTAATGGATATACTCTTGGGGGTAAAATAAGGCGCATTCGTTCGGGCCGCATAAAACTAACCGAACAGCAAAAAGCAAAATTGCAAGAAGTTGGACTTGTTTGTGATTCAAGGTCATTTATTAAATTTGATTTTGATGAATTTTATAATCGTTTGCTTGAATATAAAAAAGTTAACAAAGATGTTGATATTTCAATATCCTATATTTGTCAGGACGGATACAATCTTGGTCAAAAAATAAAAAATATTCGTATTGGCATAATAAGTTTAACAAACCAACAAAAAGCAAAATTGGAAGAACTGGGCTTTGCTTATGATGGAAGGCCATATATTAAATTTGATTTTGATGATTTTTATAATCGTTTGCTTGAATACATAAAAGTCAACAATAATGGATATGCTGCATCATCATATATTTGTAAAGACGGATATAATCTCGGTTACAAATTTAAAAGAATTCGTCAAGGCGTGATAAAACTAACCAACCAGCAAAAAGCAAAATTGGTTGAATTAGGCTTTATTTGGGATGTACAACCAATTGTAAGATTCAACTTTGATGAATTTTATAATTATTTGCAAGAATATAAAAAAGTTAATAAAAATATTGATGTTAGACAAGCGTATGTTTGCCCAGATGGATACAAACTGGGTCAAAAAATTATGACCATTCGCGAAGGCGGAATAAGGTTGACCGAGCAACAAAAATCAATGTTAAATGAAATGGATTTTGTATGGAATGCAAAAATTTTTGATTTTAATGAATTTCGTAAACATTTGATTGAATATAGAAAAACATATAGCGATGCGCGTATTCCAATTAGATATGTTTGTCCAGACGGATATATACTTGGAGTAAAAATGAAAAACATTCGATTGGGCCGCACAAAATTGACAAACGAGCAAAAAGAAGTATTAAATAAAATAGAGTTTAATTGGGATTCTAAACGCGAGGGCGGAACATTTAAATTTGATGTATTTTATAGACATTTGGAAGAATATAAAGAAGAATATAAAGATGTTAATGTTAAACAAACATATGTTTGCCCTGACGGCTACAAACTGGGTCAAAAAGTAAGAACTATTCGTGATTGTGGTATAATTTTGTCGGACGAGCAGAGGGCAAAATTAAATAAAATCGGGTTTAATTGGAATGTAAAGGTTAGTGCAAAACTTGCAAAATTCGATTTTGAAATATTCTACAAGAAATTGGTTGAATATAAGCAGCAATTTAATAGTTGCTTTGTTGAGTATGATTATGTTGTTGATAATTACGAATTAGGTTTTTTTGTAAGAAACATTCGCAATCGCAGACTTCAATTAACCGATGCGCAAATGGAAAAATTAAACGAATTAGATTTTGTTTTCAACACACAAGATTATTATAAAGACAAGCCAAATGAGCCAATGATAAAGCGCATGCTAAATGGCGACTTAACCGCAAGAAATGATTACTTACAAAAGTATATGCCGCTGGTGCATAAAATAGCGTTTAGTTATAAAAATTCTTCAAATGTGTCTGATTTGATTGGCCAGGGCTATGATGCTTTAAACACCGCATTAGATAACACAACCACAAATATAGAAACTAAATTAAAAGCATATGTTGGCAAAACCATAAACTATGAAATCAAGCATTTTATAATCAAAGCAAATCAAATTACAAGTTTGCAAGAAGAAGTCCAAGGTTTTGATGACATCACAGTTGAAGAAACAATTCCGGACGACAGATATCGCCCGGACGAGTTGGTTGAAGATAGCGCGTTCAATGAGCAATTGTTAAAGCGAGCAAAGCAAATTTTAACGCGCGATGAATATAAGTTAATTTGTTTGCATTTTGGCTTTAGCAAAAGTGGCACGGCATACTCAGCAAACCAGCTTGCTGAAAAATTTAACACCACACCACAAAAAGTGGAAAAAGTTTTGCAAAAAATTTTAGAAAAACTAAAACAACATCTTCAAAAAGATGAATGGATGATTTAAGCACTTAGTTGTGCTTTTTTCTTACAAAAATTTTTATACAAAATAAAAAAAACTAAAAAATTAAGTTAAATGTTGTTGACTTTTTTAAATTTTGTGATATAATTAAATAAATAGATTTAAAAACAAATTGTATCTAACAATTTTTTATATATAAGTTTAATATATGTTTGTCGTACAAAATTTGTACGATTTGTTGATGTGTGTAATTAACTTTTTTGTTGATATAATTTGTTTGTATTAATTTTTAAAGTAAAAGGAGAATTATTTTTAATTATGCAAGAAGATAAACTTATTTCAAGTGAGGAGTTTGATTCCTCAATCAAAAACAATGCGGATTTTACCCCTAAAACAAAAATCAATAGGGCAACAAATTTTTCGCACAAAAATCCCGCAAGGCAGGCGCAAAGCCCAGCTAGAAAGGTGGCTCCAAAATCCAATGAAAAATTTGTTAAAAGGGAAGAAAAATCATCAAAAACAGAAAAATTAAACAAAATTCGCACAAAAGAAGCAAAAAAAGCGGCAGAAACCAACACGCAATTTATTTTTGACGAGCAAACGCCACAAATGGAAATTGATGCAAATTTAAGCAAAAGCAAAAATTTAAAGGTTATGTTTTTGGGCGGAATTGGCGAAATTGGCAAAAATATGACCGTGCTTGAATATGGCAACGACATTGTGGTTATCGATTGTGGGGTGATGTTTCCAACCAACGACCTTTTGGGCATTGACCTTGTTGTGCCAGACATAACATATTTAAAACAAAATCAAGACAAAATTCGCGGGTTTTTAATTACGCACGGGCACGAAGACCATATAGGTAGCGTCCCATATGTTGTAAACGAAATTAAAGCACCAATTTATGCCAGCAAAATGACTTGCTGCCTCATCCAAAAAAAGATGGAAGAGTTTAAGCGGGTGGATTACAAAACCATTGCAGTTGAACCAAAACAAAAAATTAAACTTGGTTGTTTTGAAGTGGAATTTATCCATGTAAACCACGCAATTCCGGGTGCATACGCACTTGCAATAAATACCCCGGTGGGTATGGTCGTTCACACGGGTGACTTTAAAATTGACCTTACCCCAATTTATGATGAAAAGTTTGATTTCTTTTCGTTTGCCGAACTGGGCAAAAAAGGTGTACTGCTTTATATGTCGGACAGCACAAACGCCGAGCGCGAAGGCTATTCGCTAAGCGAACGCGTGGTTGGCGCAACTTTGGATAGGCTTTTTGTTGAAAACAAAGATAGGCGCATGGTTATTGCAAGTTTCGCCTCAAACGTGGATAGGGTGCAAGAGGTTATAAATTTAGCAGAAAAATATAAGCGCAAAGTGGTGCTTGCTGGCAGAAGTATGGTTAACGTAACCGATGTTGCATGCCAAATTGGTGAGATGAAAATTAATAAGGAAATTTTGATTGACGTCACCAAAATGAAAAATTATCAAGATGGCGAATTGCTTGTGCTTTGCACGGGCAGCCAAGGTGAACCACATAGTGCGCTTGATAGGCTTGCATCTGGTGAATTTAAAGGGATAGAAATTGGCGATAACGACACGGTTATCTTTTCAAGCAGCCCAATCCCGGGCAACGAAAAAAGCATAAACAACATTATAAACAAACTTATTATGCTTGGCTCAAAGGTTATTTACAGCCAGCTTGAACAAGTGCATGCTTCCGGTCACGCTTGCAAGGAAGAGATGAAGATTATGCTAAACCTTGTCCGCCCAAAATATTTCATCCCAGTGCATGGCGAACAAAAACACTTGCTTGCTCAGCGCGAAACGGCAATGGCGGTTGGCATGGATAGGCACAACATTCTTTTGCCTATGCTTGGCATGTGTGTGGAAGTTAACAAAAACCTACTAAAAGCAAGCGGCACCGTTCCTTTTGGCAGCCGACTTGTTGACGGCGCGGGCATAGGCGAGATGGAAAGCAACGTGCTTAAAGAACGCAAACAGTTAAGTGAAGACGGCTTGTGCATTGTTATGCTTAATGTGAACGCGCTTAAAGGTGAACTTAACGCCCGCCCAGAAATTGTTTCACGCGGGTTTACCTATATGGGTGAGGCGCAAACCTGGCTTGAAGACGCCCGCACAACCATTGTAAACAGCATCGACCCAGCAGTTGTTCGCGCACGCGACTATCAGACGCTTAAAATCAATCTTCGCAAGGCGCTTACAAATTATTTAAACAAAAAATTAAAACGCAAACCTATGATTATTCCAATTATTATAGAAAGCAACAACTAAGCAGCAAGCCTGCTTTTTTGTTTTGCCGCCCACATTTTGTGGTTTTTGCCCGCGCGGATAAATCGACAAAAGCGTATAAAAATTTTGTTTAATGTTAAAAATCCTTTGACATATTAAATTTTTTTTGTTAAATTATAAGTAAGGAGATTAATATGGAAAAAGAACTGACAAATATTGAATTAATGGGCAAACAAAAATGGCTTGTAGAACCTTATTTGCTTAAAAACAGCAGCGATTTAACGGTTGAAAATTTTGTAGACATCTGCAAAAGTAACATTGCGCAACTAAGCAACAATTTAAAAGTTTGCGACAGCCTTAGTTACGAAAATAAAAAGACCAAACCTGCATTAAAACAGCAAATTAATTCGGCAATTGAACAACTCACCGCCGCATACACTCAGCCACAATCAGCGCAAGAGTTAACCCAAACTGTGGACGATTTGTTAAACGACATCGACCTTATTTTGCAGGACAAAAAGTTGCTTGAATTTTTGCTTCAAGCAAATGTTGACAACTCAAATTCAATAGAAAATCAGCTTGCAGAGCAAGGCAAAAACATTCAAGCAAAACAAAAATTTGCTTCTACCTTTATAAAAGCCAAAGCTAGCTTGTTTACTTATTCGGAAGAAGAGCAAAAGCAGATAAAATCCAAACTTTCTTCTATGGACAGAAAGGTTAAAAAGGCGATGGAAGGCTATCAAGTTTATCTAAACAAACAAGTAGAAGAGCTTGAAACAGAGACCGCTTCCGTTTAAATTATAAAATTTTTAACAATTTTTAAAAACCAGTTGACAACAAATTTTAGTTATGCTATAATGTTGCCATATGTTGTCATGCGCTTTATGCGCAAAACAGTATAACGGAGGTATATTATGGCAGTTCCTAAAAGGAAAGTGTCCCATGCAAGACGCAACAAACGCCGTGCTAATTACAAAGCAACTGCCCCTACATTAGTTGTTTGCCCACATTGTCATGAAAAGACTGTGGCACACCAAGTTTGCAAAAATTGTGGTTACTATGATGGGGAAGAAGTTATTGTTATGGACAAGGACAAAAAAGAGTCTAAATAATTTAATTAGGGCATCCGCCCTTTTTTTATTAATTATGAAAATGTATAAGTTCAGTTTGCTTTTATTTTTAGTGCAAAACTTGTTAAAATTATTTTACAATTGCGGAAAAATTTGGTAGAATATGTGTGTATTTAGGAGGATTATTTTGAAAATCGTAGTTGATGCGTTTGGTGGGGATTATGCTCCACAAGAAATTGTCGCTGGTGCAGCCAAGGCGTTGCAACAAAATCCAGACCTAAAATTGGTTTTGGTGGGCGACAAAGATAAGATAACCGAAATTTTGTCAAGTTTAGTGTTTGTAAGCGATAGGTTGGAAATTGTTCATGCGCCTGATGTTATCAGTATGGACGAAGTGCCAACTGTTGCCATCCGCACCAAAAAAACTTCAAGCATAGTTGTGGCTTACGATTATTTGCGTGAAAACGAAGATGCGGTTGCCATGGTGGGTGCGGGCAGCACGGGCGCAACTTTAACGGGCGCGGTGCTTAAACTTGGGCGCATAAAAAACATTTCTCGTCCTGCGCTTGCCCCAATTTTGCCAACGGTTAACGACCGCGGGGTTATGTTGTTGGATTCGGGCGCAAATGCGGATTGCAAGCCAGAAAATTTGTTGCATTTTGGCATTATGGGCAGCGAGTATATGAAGGCTATGGGCATAAAAAATCCAAAAATCGGCTTGTTAAACATTGGTGTTGAAGAAGAAAAGGGCAGCGAAACGGTTAAGGAAGCATTTAAACTTTTAAAATCTTCCAAACTAAATTTTGTTGGCAATGTTGAAGCACGCGATGTGTTGCGCGGCAATGTTGATGTTGTGGTGTGCGATGGTTTTTCGGGCAATGTCTGCCTAAAATCCATTGAAGGCGCATCGGAAATTTTGTTTGGTGAAATTAAATCAGCTGCATCATCTTCATTCAAAGCAAAAATTGGCGCACTTTTCTTAAAAGGCAAACTTAAAAAACTTAAAAATAAATACGACCACAAAAAAATTGGCGGCGCGCCACTTTTGGGGGTGAGCAAAATTGTTATTAAATGCCACGGCAACAGCAAGGCAGACAGCATTGCCACCGCAATAAATCAAGCATACACACTTGCAAAAAATCAACTAATCCAAAAAGTTACCAGCGCAGTAGAAAATTTGTAAATGGAATAAAAAAAACTCACATTTGTGAGTTTTTTTGCTATCTTGCGTTGGTGGATTGTGGGCTGACTGCGGTTGGATACAGTGGCATTTCAAACACACCTGGGCAAGCTTCTTCTCCAGTGTAAGGAGTGCATGGCGGAATTGGGCAATAGCCATAACTTGGCACAAGCACATCAACCACGGCAACCACTTTAAGTATTGCGGTTACGCACGCGCTTATTGTAAAGCCGCCAGTAGTAGGATTGTATGTACCTTGCGAAATTACCGCGCTGCCAAATGCAATAACATCAATTGGGGTAAGCGATGGCTGTGGCACATACATAATCACATCTTGATTGACAGCAATTGTGCCAGTTGCTGTGCCAGCAACATTGTTTGCGTCAGTGTAGGTTACAACAACTGGAATGTTGATTGTTGCTTGCACGCGCGCAAAGTTTGGTCGGTCATCAAATCGCGTAATGGTTAGGCCGGTTACCGTTGCTGGACCGGTGGTTGAATTTCCACTTACAAAGGTTAGTGGAGTGGCGGGATCTGCTGGGTTGAAATTGGTTAGTGTAAGAGCATAATCCTCAATTTGTGCTTGTAACATGCACGCATCAAACACTTTGGTGGTTTGAATGCAAATTCTTTCGCATAGGCCATTCATAGCATTGGTGGTTTGCCCAGGATAAATGCCCGGCCTTGCATCTGTGTAAAAAGACATCTTTTTTCCTCCTATAAATTTGTATGATGCACTGTAAAAAAAGGTTACTGCGCTTTTGTGTGTGCAAGCACACACGGGCGGGGCTAGGCACAAAACGCTGCGCGTTTTGTGCGGGGCGGCGGCGTGCCGCCGCCCAATGCGCTCCGCGCATTCTAGCCCCGCCCCCGTCAAAGCCCAGCTTTCAACAAAAAACAGCTACAATTAAGGTAAATTTAAGCACAAAGCCAACAAAAATCAACAACAATCAATAAACTTTTGACATTTTGTTTAAATTAAGGTAAAATACAATTAAGGAGCAAAAATTGAAAATCTACTCAATAAGCGATTTACATTTGGACATCAACAACAGCAAACCCATGGATATTTTCGGTCCGGTTTGGCATGGTCATGAAACAAAGGTGGCAGCGGATTGGAAACAAAAAGTAAGCCCAGAAGATGTTGTTATATTGGCGGGCGATTACAGTTGGGCGATGAAACTTAACCAAGTTGTTCCAGATTTTGATTTTATAAAAGACCTGCCCGGCACAAAAATTATTATCCGCGGCAATCATGACTATTGGTGGAGCAGCCTTAGTAAGGTGCGTGAAATTCTGCCCGAAAACTGCTATGCCCTTCAAAATGATGCAATAAAAATTGGTGACTACATTTTTTGTGGCAATCGCGGCTGGCTTATTCCGCAAGGCAAGCAAGATACGGAAGAAAATCGCAAACTCTACGCCCGCGAAGTCATCCGCCTAGAACTGTCCCTTCAAGCGGCAAAAAAGCTGCAAACCAACAACGAAAAGATTATATTTATTACTCATTATCCGCCTTTTAACAACAAAATCGAGCCAAGCGAATACACCCGCATTCTAAAAGAAAACGGCGTTTACAAAGTGGTGTTTGCCCACTTGCACGGCTATATCAACCCCAAAATGCTGTATAACGAAATAAATGGCATAAAATACTATTTAACAAGTTGCGATGCGGTTAAAAACACGCTGGTGGAAATAGAGTAAAATTTTAGGAGAGTATGGAATTTAAACACGTTTCAGTTTTAAAAGAAGAAAGCATTGCTGGGCTTAACATTCGCCCAGATGGTGTTTATGTGGACTGCACAACGGGTGGGGGCGGGCATTCGCTTGGAATTGCCAAACGGCTTACCACTGGCAAACTTATCTGCATTGATAAGGACACGGACGCGCTTAACAAAGCTAAGCAAGTGCTGCGCGACCACCTTAACAAAATAATTTTTGTAAACGACAATTTTGCAAATATAGAAGAAATAATAAAACAACATTCGCCCGATAAAGTGGACGGCATTTTGGCTGACCTTGGCGTAAGCAGTTATCAGCTGGATAACGGCGAGCGGGGGTTTAGTTTTATGCACAATGCCCGCCTTGATATGCGCATGGATAAAAGCCAAAAATTGGACGCTTACACGGTTGTAAACACATATTCGCAAGCGGATTTGGCGCGCATAATGTTTACATATGGTGAAGAAAAAAACGCCAACCAAATTGCCCGCAAAATTGTAAAACAGCGCGCAACAAAGCCAATTGAAACAACTTTTGAACTGCGCGATATTGTTATAGACAGTTATCCGCCCAAATTTCAGCAAAAAACCAGTTTGCCAAACAAAGTGTTTCAAGCCATCCGCATTGAAGTTAACAACGAACTTAACGATTTAAAAAATTGCATTGAAAAAATGTTGTTTTATTTAAAAAAATGTGGTAGACTATGTATAATATCATTTCATCCGCTAGAAGATAGAATTGTAAAAACAGCCTTTAAAATCCACTCAACCGATTGCATTTGCCCGCCACATCTGCCAGTGTGCGTGTGTGGGCATAAAGCGGATATAAAACTTATAACCAAGCATCCAATTGTGCCGTCCGAACAAGAACAACAAGCAAATTCGCGTTCGGTAAGCGCAAAACTTAGGATAGCGGAAAAATTGTAGATATTGTGTATTATATATGCCACATACACAACATGTAGTAAACAAAGGAGGAAGTTATGGACGACGAGCAAGAAAGATTTGCCGACCTTCAACCACAGGCACAAACCAGCGCAAACACTCAAACAGAAGTCAAACGCGATGTGCAAATTGACCCAAAAACAGAAACTCGTTTTGATGATTTGCCAAATTTGGAAGATTTGCTTAAAAGCGAAAAGGATATTAAAACTGACATAGATTCTACCCCGCAAGGTTTGCAGCAAGTTAAGCAAAACGAAAAGCCAGTTGACAAAATTTTTACGCGTAAAGAAGATGAAAAGCGTGCGTTTGTTAAGCATCGCGTAAAACTTTTTACTGTGGTGTATTCAATTGTTTGCGTGTTGCTGCTTGGCCTTATTGGGGTTAACACAGCCACACTTATAAGCAAAAATAGGGATATAAACAGCCAAACCTACACCATGCAGCAGGGCAACACATATCTAGCCAATCAAAATAATGACACGGCGGAAGAAAATGTGCTAGACGGTTACATTACCCTTAACACCCCGCGCGATTATGGTGATGATGAAAACGGCTTAACTTTCTTTGACCGCATAACAATTTTGTTTAAATCGCTGTTTGGCTAAATAGGATTTGTTTATTTTAAGGTGATTTATTTCACCTTTTTTTATTTTCACGCCAAGCATTAATAGAAACAAAAACAAATATAATATGTATGCGGAAATTTAAAACTTTTTACAATATATATTCGTTGGAAAGGCGATTTATTGCAACAATTTTAATTGTTTTAACCATTTTTGTGGCGCTAATTTCACGCATATTCTATTTGCAAATAATTGACGGGCGGCATCTTCAAGCGTTGGCGGCAGAAGAGTGGCTTAGAGATTTACCCCTTTCAAGCAAACGCGGCGAGATTTTGGACGCAAACGGGGTGCGCTTGGCAACCACAATAACCACTTATGATGTTTATGTGCGCGCGCGAAATGTTAAAAACGCAAGCGAACTTGCCCTTGTTTTGTCGGACAAACTAAACTTGGATTACAACAAGGTTTACAGCAAGGTAACCAACAAAAGCCTTAGCGAGATACTTATAAAAATGCAGGTGGACGAAAAATTGGCACTATCGCTTACTGAGTATGCGGGAGTGTATCTTAGCCAAAATGTGGCGCGCGTTTACCCATATTCCAACCTTTTAACACAAGTTTTGGGCTATTGCACAATTGACAACATCGGGCAGGCGGGGCTTGAACTTTATTACGACAAATACCTTAAAGGAATTGACGGTAAAAGCCTTACTCAAACCAACGCGCAAGGCAAAGAGATAGATAATTCGCTAAGCTATTATCTGCCAAGCGTGGCGGGTGCGGATTTACATACCACAATTGATGTTCAAATGCAGTCGATAATGGAGCGCGAACTTTTAACCGCATACAACGAAAACAACGCACTGTCGGTTAGTGGGATAATTTTGGATGCGCAAACTGGCGGAATTAAGGCGATGGCAACTTTGCCCAATTTTGACTTGAATGCCGTGCCGCGCGATGACCTAACCAAACTTCAAAACCAAACAAAAAATGTGTCGGTTGTGGATGTTTACGAACCGGGCAGCACCTTTAAACTTGTAACCCTTGCCGCAGCTTTAAACGAAGGGCTTGTGGATGTTGACGACCAGTTTTATTGCGGCGGGCGAACCACGGTTGACGGCGAAACAATAAAATGTTGGCGCACAATTGGTCATGGCAGCCAAACACTTAGCGAAGCATTTAAAAACAGCTGCAACTGCGTGTTTGTTAATTTGGCGTTAAGGCTGGGAGTGGAAAAATATTATCAATACCTTAACTATTTTGGACTTGGCGAAAAAACTGGGGTGGATATTTACAGCGAAAGCGCGGGAATTATTATGCCAAAAGAAGGGGTGCGCACAGTGGACTTGGCGCGTATTGGTTTTGGGCACGCGGTGGCGGTTACCCAACTTCAACTTGCAACCGTGTACGGGAAAATTACGGGCGGGCAGAATTTTGTGCCACATTTGTTAAGTAAAATAACCTTTGACGGAAAAACCTTATACGCAAACTCAAACGCAAAAACCGATATAAATTTAAAAGCGGACACAATTGAAACTATAAACAATCTGCTATTTAACAATGTAAACAGCGATGGCAAAATGAGTTTTGTGGCTGGCTATTCGGTCGGCGGAAAAACGGGAACGGCGCAAAAATATGGCGCTGACGGAAAAATTGCCAGCGGAAAATATATTTCCAGTTTTGTGGGAACTTACCCAACATATAACCCAAAATACATCATCTTAATCTGTGTAAACGAGCCAAGCGCGGGAGCATATTATGGTGGAGTGGTTGCAAAACCGGTTGGACAGCGCATTTTGCAAGCGATTTTTGAAACAAAGGCGATAAGGCCAGATGATGAAAGTCAACTTACCCTTAAACCAACGATTGAAATGCCAAATTTGGTGGGTAAGACAATTGAAGAAGCGGCGGCTGAACTTAAAGCGATTGGGCTAGAATTTGTGTGCGATACGGATGGAGAGATTATTATTGCGCAACTTCCGCCAGCGGGGACTATGCTTTATCTTGGTGAGGTTATTCAACTTATAACGGGATGATTAGGCAAAACGGGGGCGGGGCTAAGGCAAACTGCGTTTGCCGCTAGGGGCGCTGCCCCTAGCTAGCGGGCAACACGTTTGCCCGCTTTAGCCCCGCCCGTTGCGCGTTCTGGTCCCACTTGTCAAAAAAAACACAAAAAATAAGGATAATTTGCACAAAATGCATAAAAAATGCAACAAAAATATCATTTTGTCTATTTTTGGCAGGCTGGTTAAAACGGCATATAAGTGTGATAGATTACCCAAAAGGGGAAAATTATGAAATTGTATGACATTATTTCAAACATGAAATTTATTGGCATAAAATACTACAAAGATGTGGATATAGACAGCCTTACCACCAACAGCAAGCAAAAGGTTAGCAGTGCAATCTATTTCGCCATTAAGGGTATGCGCTACGATGGGCACGATTTTGCTGCGGAAAGTGTGTCAAACGGCGCGGTTTGTTTGGTGGTTGAACGCTTTTTAGACATCCCCGTTACCCAGATATGTGTTGAAAATGTCCGCACGGCAATGAGCTATATTTGCCAAGTTTTTTATTCCACTTACAAAACCAAAATGAAATTTATTGGCATAACTGGCACAAATGGCAAAACCACCACAAGCTATCTTTTGCGCGAAGTTTTAACCAATCTTGGGCATAGAGTAGGGCTTATTGGCACAGAAGGGATATACATTGGTAATCTGCTTTTGCCGCCCATGCTTACCACTCCCGACCCAATTGTCTTGCACAAACTCATCCGCGAAATGGACGATAACGGCTGCGAATACTGCATAATGGAAATTTCCGCTCACGCCATCGCACTTAACAAAATCGACTACATCATGTTCGACATGGTGGCGCTAACCAACATAACAAAAGACCATCTAGATTTTTTTATCACTATGGAAAACTATATAAAATGCAAATATAGTCTGTTTTCTCCCCGCCATGCCAAAGCGGGCGTGCTAAATATGGATGGAGCAAATTGTAAGGAACTAGTAAAAAATTCTTTAATTCCGCTTTCAACAATCGGGCATGACGCAGATTTTAGGCTGATGAACATAACTCACACCATACGCGGCAGCGAGTTTAAGTTTGAATACCAGCAAAAAACCTACGCTTGCTCCACCAATTTGATGGGCGACTACAATGTTTACAACTGCTTAACCGCAATTGCGTGCTTGGTTAAGTTGGGTATTGATATAATCGATATTTTGTCGATATTAAAATCGTACCAAATATTCATTCCGGGCAGATTTAATATGCTTAAACTTGATGCGGATTTTAATGTGCTTATCGATTACGCCCACACACCAGACGGGATAAAAAACGTGCTTAACGCATTAAAACAACTGCCAGTAAAAAACATAATTACCGTGTTTGGCTGCGGCGGGAATCGCGACAAAACCAAGCGGGCGGAAATGGGGCAGATTGCGTGCAAAAACAGCGATTATGTGATTGTGACCAGCGACAATCCGCGTGACGAAAATCCAGACTTTATTATTGACGACATAACAAAGGACAACGAGGCAAAAAACATGGTGCGCATAACGGATAGGCGTTCAGCAATTGAATACGCGCTGACCATTGCCAAACCAAATGATGTGGTGGCAATTTTGGGCAAGGGGGCGGAAAGTTATCAAGAGGTTAAAGGGGTAAAGTATCCATTTAGCGACTACGATTGCGTGGACAACTATTTTAAATATTCACTAAAAGGCAAAATAAAATTATGATAAATCTGTTAATTATATTTGTTGTAAGTTTTGTTTTGTCAACTGCCTTAATGCCAGCAGTCAAGCGGGTGCTAACCAAACTAAGCGTAAATCAAACAATACTTAACTATGTAACAAACCACAAAGACAAAAATGGTACAACAACTATGGGTGGGGTATTATTTATACTATCTACACTACCACTAGCACTAATTTTTATCAAGTTTAATTGGCAGTGGTTTACTGCATATCTAGTTGCAGCCTTTTTGGGCGTGCTTGGTTTTATGGACGATTTTTTAAAAATCAAGTACAAGCAAAACCTAGGTTTGCGCCCATATCAAAAAATTATTGGTCAGTTTGGTATTGCGCTTGTGTTTGCAATTTTTATCTTTTTAACAGTTGGCGGCAAAGTGTTTGTTCCGTTTACTTACAAAACAATCGACCTAAAATTTTTTGTTATCCCGCTTGTTATTTTTGTGGTTATCGCTTGCACAAACAGCGTAAATTTAACCGATGGGTTGGATGCGCTTGCGGGCGTGGTTACAATTGTCTACCTTGTGGCGTTTTCAATCATCTGTGCGCTTGTGTCAAACAAACTCTACCTTGCGGGCGAAACCGGACAAGCCATAACAAACCTATACAACATCAATCAACTTAACATGCTGTTTATTGGCGCAATTATGGGGTTTTTATTTTTCAACACAAGCAAGGCGTCAATTTTTATGGGGGATGTTGGCTCGCTTTGCTTGGGCGGATATATCGCATCTTCCGCTTGCCTTGTTGGCCAGCCATTAATAATCCCAATTTTGGGCTTTTGCTTTGTGTTTAGCGCAATATCGGTTATTTTGCAAGTTGCGGTGTTTAAGCTAAAACACAAGCGGCTGTTTAAAATGGCGCCCTTTCACCATCATTTGCAACTAAGCAACTTGTCCGAGCCAAAAATTGTTTACCTTTACAGCACAATAACCGTAATAACAAGCGTAATAACAATTATTTTTTACCTTTTGTAATATCAGTTTTTGCAAAAAAATATAATTTAATAAGTTGGAGGCATAATGAAGTTAAAAAACAAAAATGTCTTGGTATATGGAATGTCGCAGTCGGGCGAGTGGGCGGTTAAGCTTTTAAACAAACACAAAGCAAACGTCTTTGTGTACGATGACGACAGCAGCATTTTTAAAACAAAAAACTTTGTAAATTGCTTTTTAATAAACTGCTTGGACGAAGATATAATTATCCAGTTTGATTTTATTGTGGTTTCCCCGTCAATTGAAAAGGACAATCAATATCTTGTTATGGCAAGGAAAAACAAGATAAAAATTTACAGCGAACTTGAATTTGCCGCGCAATTTTGCAAAAATTTAATTGCAATAACTGGCACAAACGGTAAAACTACCACCGTTCAGCTTGTTGAATTGCTGCTAAAACAAAAATACAAAGCCATTGCATGCGGAAACATTGGCTATCCGCTTTCGCGCGCGGTTTTAAATAATAAAAACCACATAAAGGTGTGTGAAGTAAGCAGTTTTATGCTGGAAAACGCAGACACATTTTGCCCACATGCCGCCAGCGTAACAAATGTATCTCCCGACCACCTTATCCGCCACAAAACCATGCAAGAATATTCAAATTTAAAGCGCAGCATATATAAAAACCTAACTTCAACCGATTACGCCGTGGTAAATTTGGACGAAAAAATCCACCCGCTAACCGAATGTTTAACTGTAACTTATTCGCTAAATCACGTTGCCGACATCTACATAAAGGACGGCTACATCTATTTGCACCAAAACCAAATTGTTGCGGTAAACGAGCTTAAAATAAAGGGCAATCACAATCTATGCAACGTTATGTGCGCAATAGGTTTTGCCTACATCTACAAAATTCCGCCACAAAAAATGCGCGAGGCGTTAATCTCTTTTACCCCCGAGCATTTCCGCATAGAAAAGTTAACTTCGGTTAACGGCATACATTTTTACAACGACAGCAAGTCGACAAACGTGGCGTCCACGCTTGCCAGTGTGGAAACGATTAAAGGCGCAATAATCTTGCTTTTAGGTGGCAGCAAAAAGGGCTTAGATTACAGCGAATTGTTTTCTAAACTATCTAAGCGCGTAAAGCAAGTGGTGGTGTATGGCGAAATTGCGGACGATTTAATAACTGCCAACAACAACAGTTTTCCAATAAAAAAGTGCAAAGATTTGTCCGCCGCGTTCGATTTTGCCGTGTCCGTTGCAATAGATAACGACAATGTGTTGTTGTCACCCGCAACCGCCAGTTACGACCAGTTTTCTAGCTACATAGCGCGCGGCAACCTTTTCAACAGCAAGGTGGAAGAATATGCGTCAAAAGCAAAATAGCCTTGTAATCTTGTTTTGCACACTACTGCTTGCCGTTTTTGGCTGCGTTATGGTGTACAGCGCAAGCAAGTATTCCGCCTTGGTTAATTATGGCGACCAGTTTTTCTATTTAAAAAAGCAGATAATAGGTGTGGTTATTGGTTTTGCGGGGCTAACTATAACCAGCTTTATAAATCACCGCGTGTACAAAAAGTTTTATTGGGTGTTTTATTTTGTTGGCTTAATTATGCTTGCCTTGGTGTTTGTGCCCGGGTTAAGCCGCACCAGCTACGGCGCAACCAGATGGATAGGCGTGGGAAGTTTCACCATCCAGCCAAGCGAAATCGCCAAGTTTTGTTTAGTGTTTTTCCTTGCCGGCTACCTTGCTGACGGCGACAAACTTTGCAAGCCAAAGCACATTTTGCTAACGCTTATTTTTGGCGGGCTGTACTGCTTGCTTATTATGTTAGAGCCAAACATGTCAATCACCATGTGCGTGGCGTTAACTCTAATATTTATGCTGTTTATTGGTGGCATGCGGCTTAAAGTGTTTGCAATTATGATTGTGCCAGCAATTGCGCTTGTGGTTGCGCTTATTTTAATTGAACCTTATAGGCTAAACCGCATTGTAGCCTTTTTAAACCCGTGGGCAAACCCGCTTGATGAAGGTTATCAGCTTATTCAGTCGCTTTACGCCATTGGCAGTGGCGGGGTGTGGGGAGTGGGGCTTTTCAACAGTCGCCAAGCCGAACTATTTTTGCCGTTTAGCGAATCCGACTTCATTTTCAGCATAATAGCGGAAGAATTGGGCTTTATGGGCTGTATTATGCTGGTGGCGGTTTTCTTTGTGCTTATAGTGTATATATTTAAGGTTGGCATGCGCGCAAACAACAAATTTTCCGCCTTTTTGTGCTTTGGCATAGGCGCAATAATAAGCATACAAGTTATTTTAAACATCGCCGTGGTAACTGGCTCAATTCCGCCAACCGGGCTGCCTCTTCCGTTTATAAGCGCGGGCAGCACCTCACTCTTTGTGTTTTTGTCCGCAATAGGTGTGGTCATCAATGTGGATAAAAAAACCAACAACGAGTCGCTTACCCTAAAATTTGCCACCCCAAAGCCGTCAAGCAAAAAGTACAAAATTTAATCCCGTCCTAAGCAAAACGGGCGGTTTTTTCATACTATGTATTAAGGAAAATATATGGATAAATACATAATAAAAGGCGGCACAAGGCTATACGGCACGGCAAACATTCAAACAAGCAAAAACGCAAGCCTGCCAATTCTGTCGGCAAGCCTAATTGCGTGCGCAAAATTTAAAATAAACAAGCTTCCGCACATCACCGATGTGGACAATATGATAAATATAATGCAAAAACTTGGCGCAAAATGTAGCTTAAATGGGGACGATTTAGAAATTGACAACACCCGCATAACCAACGCCAAAATAGACTGCAAACTATCAAAAACCATGCGCTCGTCAATCTTTTTGCTTGGCGCGCTGTTAAACCGATTTGGCTTGGCAATAATTTCTTCGCCGGGCGGCTGCAAAATTGGCAAACGCCCAATTGACATACATATAAAGTCGTTTAAAAAACTAGGAGTAAAAGTTGAGCAAGCGGGCGACCAACTTATTTTTGACGCCTCAAATTGCAAGTCGGGTGTAATAAAACTTAAACTTCCAAGCGTGGGCGCAACCGAAAATATTGTCGAATTTGCCTGCACACTCAATGGCAAAACGGTTATAAAAAACGCCGCCCGCGAGCCAGAAGTGGTCGATTTGTGCAATTTTTTAAACCTAATGGGCGCAAAAATTGTTGGTGCTGGCACAAAAACCATAACAATCTATGGTGTAACCAGTTTGCATGGGGTGGAGTACACTCCAATTGGCGACCGCATTGTTGCCGGCACAGTTTTGATAGCCACCGCGATTTGTGGCGGAAAAGTAAAGATAAAAAACGCAAAACCGCAACAAAATAAAAAATTAATAGAAATTTTGCGTTTAATAGGTTGCAAAATTGAAATCGATTGTGATATAATTACAATAACTAGTGAGGGCAAATTGTCCGCGCCGGGCAAAATAGCAACTGGTTTTTACCCAGATTTTCCAACCGATTTGCAGTCGATGATGCTTGTGCTGTCATGCGTGGCAAACGGGCGCACAACGGTCACGGAAAGCGTGTTTGAAAACCGCTTTTTAACCGTACCCGCGCTGCAAAAAATGGGTGCAAACATCAAGGTTATAAGCAATCACAAACTGGTGATAAACGGGGTAAAAAAGTTGTATGGTGGCAATTTTAAAGCAACTGATTTGCGCGGCGGGGCGGCACTTGTTTTGGCTGGCATGGTGGCGGATGGCAAAACGCGGGTAAGCAACATTTCGCTTGTAAACCGCGGCTATCAGCAGCTTTATGCACTGCTAAATTCACTAGGCGCACAAATTTCGTATGAGTAAAAAATCATTAATTATTTTAAGTTCAATACTTTTGTCTGTTATAACACTAATCATAGTTTTGTTTGGTGTGGTTTTTTGTTTAAGGCGTCAATATGTCACCGTGCTTGGCGACCAGCCGATTGTAAGTTTAATCAAAAACGATGCGGGGCAAACCACCAAGCAAAATTTGTCAGGTGAAGATATAATCAAGGCGGCAGGGCTTAAAAACGGCAAACCAATTTTTATGTTGGACAAGCAAAAGGCAATCAACAACATCCAGTCGCGCTATCCAATGGTAAAAGTGGTGCAGATAAAAACCAAAAGCGTAATTTCAGTTGAAATCATTGTCCGCCCGCGGCAGGAAACATATTATATTTTAACGGAAGATGAAAAGTACACAGTAACCGCTCAACGCTATTGCATTATGGATGAAGAACTTATGGCTATGGATGGCGAATTGTGCACCGACCAAAAGCCAGAAAGGCTTAACGGTTTGGTGGAACTTATTATTGACGACAGCCTAAAAGACCAACAGCAATCTTCAACCGATACGGGTGAATATTTTGCCCAGCCAGCAATACGCAGCATCACCTCAAATTTATATAACAGTTTTTGTTCAACCGTGGTGGTGGAAGATGGTAAGGTTGTTGCCGACAAAACCAAAACCCCAAACGCCACCAGGCAAGACTTTATTTCAATTGTCAAATCGGTCACCTTAAAGTCGCCAAAAACCGACCATCAAGAATTAAATACCCTTGTAAAAGATGAAATTAATTTAAGCCTTGCGGTTAACTTGAACGGCAAGGACATTACAATCAACATCAAAGTTGCTCAAAAAGATTTGCAGTACAAAGTCAACCTTTGTTTTAACACCATTGCAAATTATTTTGAATCCAACCCCGAAGGCACAATCACCACCTTCAATTGCGGATATGATGACCAGCATAATATAAAAATCACATATTAATAGCAAAAATGTCTAATTTTGCAAAATTTGGCTTGTTAGCAAGCCTTTTTTTTTGTGAAAGGGTTTGGATGCGGGGATATATAAATATTTTTGTAAAAAAATGTAAAAATATATTAAAAAGGGTTGACAGGGGGGGGGGCAAGCATGGTAGAATAGTGTAGCAGGTGGACTAGTGTCCAATAAAAGGAGAAATTATGCCAACCAAAAATACCGCAATAGGCGGACAAAAGAAAAATCTTACAACAAATGAACAACAAATGCTTAACAAGCCAGTAAAGGAGCAGAAAGAAAAGAACACTGGCAAAAAGGTAGCAATAGTAGTTGCATCAGCATTACTCGCAGCCACTACGCTTACCATTCCAGCAGTAATTTATTACACCAATCATCAAGATTTCCAAGTTGAAATCCATGCTGTTGGTGAAGATTTATCATCTAACCAAACACTCAAACTAAAAAAAGGTTCAACCATAGGTGATATCCAAGCACCAAACAGGGATGGCTATTATTTTGCTGGTTTCTATGCTGACGAAGGCTTAGAAGATTTGCTTTCGCTTGACACTAAGATAACAAAAGGCACAACTGTATACTTAAAATATATAATTATTAATTATGTATTTACAAATGCGACAGATTTTGACAATATCGAAATTCAAAACCTATCTGGTGAAAAACTAGACACTACTCAACCACTTCATCATGGCGACAAATTTGCAGTTAAATTAACCACAAAAACTGGTTATGACAGCACATTCTCAATAACTGGTGCTGAGTTTACTGAAGAATATACAGAAGCTGGTTTGCCAATCTACAAAATTGTGGCAGATAACAAAACAGCGGAAGATAAAGACATTACTCTTCACTATGAAGAACAAATCCAAACCTTTATCGTACACTTCTTTGACTTTGACGGAGTGGAACAAACATCTCAATCTGTACAATACAATAATAGCATAACAGTAGAAAACCCACAAAAAGAATCTACAGTTGCAGAACAATTTTCCTTTGCCGGCTGGCTTATAGTTGACCAAGATAATCAACAAATAGGTGAAGAAAAACAATATTTTGATTTCTCAACTCCAATTACTGCAAATCTCTATGTCCGTGCAGACTTCACATCATCCCCACGCGAATATACATTAACAATTGATGCTGAAGACCAATCGCATGTAAAAGTAGAATTAAAACAAGGTGAAACTTACACTGATATAACCGCCCAAACAGAAATTCATTATGGCGATGAACTAAAAATCTCCTATACCCTAAGCGATAACGCCGACCTAGTAACCTTTAAAATAAATGGCGAAGATTATTCAGAAACTGAACCAAGTGAAGAAATTAATCTTACAGTAGAAGGCAACTTGACCATTGATTTTGAAGAAATAATCCAAACAAATCTTACCTTTAAAATGAATGACACAAATGATGGCTATATTGTAACCGGCTTTAAGGAAGGCATGGATTCCACAGAATTAATTATCCCAGACACGTACATGGGTCTACCAGTAACTGAAATTGAATACAATGCATTTTCATATTATGAAATTACAAGTTTAACTTTTGGTAAAAATTGTAAACATACTGGTACATTTTATGATTTAGCTAAAATTAATTATACTGGAACATTAAAAGAATGGTGTGAATCTTCTATAATGAAGGATAATAAAGTAAGTCTTGAACAATCGTTTGGGCCTCATGGGGTGGATTTATACATAAATGGACAACAAGTAAAAGGTGATTTAGTAATCCCAGACGATGTTACAAAAATTAATGATTATGCTTTCTATTATAATAACGATATAACTAGCGTAAAGATAGGTAAAAATGTAGAATCAATTGGACACTTCTCATTTTACGATTGTTATAATTTAACAAGTATTTATGTGGAAGATGATTGCAACTTACAATCAATTGGCAATATGGCATTTAGATTTGCAGGGTTTATAAAAGTAACTATACCAAAAAATGTTAAAAAAATTGTAAGTGATGCTTTTGACAATTGTGGTCGATTAATAGAAGTAGTAAATAAATCTGAATTGCAATTGACGCCAGGAAATAATGACAACGGCAGCGTTGCTAAGTACGCAAAGCAAGTAATTTCCGATGAAACTCAAAGCAAATTAACAATAGAAGACGGAATTTATTATTATGATGATGGTGACAACTATATTGCTGCGGGACTTGCAGACCCGCAAAAAACCGAGATCGTTTTATCAGATAAAACTACAGAGATTAATCAGGATGCGTTTGAACATAGCAGTATAACTAGCGTGACTTTAAATCAAAATTTAAAAAGCATAGGTTCGAATGCGTTTGCAGATTGCAATGAACTTATTGAAGTAATTAACAAATCACAAATAGATTTAAAACAAGATACAAATAATGGACTTTATGGTTACGCTGCAGTTGTATTATCAGACGAAAATGATAAAGGTCAAATAGAAACTATTGATGGGGTTATCTATTATAGATATAATGATGAATTGATTGCTTGTGGTTTGGAAAGTTATAAAAGTACAATTACTCTTCAAGATGGTACAACAAGGATAAAGGGCGGGGCATTTGTAATTGAACGACAAGAAAGAGTTGATATGTTAACAATTCCAGCAAGTGTAAAAAGTTTAGGTAGTAAAGTATTTAACTTTAAGGGGAATATTACTATATTGGGAAATGAAGTATTTCGTGCGATAGCTATAGATAATTATGAACTTGTAATTGGGAACAAAATTTATGTTAAAAAATCAGCTGGATCTAGAAATATTAATAAATTTTTATATCGAGAAGACGAAAATGAACCCTTTGCTTGTTCGTCTAATGATGAATATTATATATATACATGTACGGGCGACTAATTTAATAAGAAATCTGCTTATTATTAGCAGATTTTTTTTATTGAATAGGGACACTACATATTGTATATGTTACAGTGCTATAACACAAGGGTATATTGTGTTGGTGGGGCGGAAAGTGACTATATATAGAATTTTAAGGCGGAATTATTTTGAAGTTTTTATCGGTTTTGGGCAAAATTTTGGATTTATTTATAAGTACAAATGGGGTATTTTGGTGAATAGTGCCACTATATATTGTATAAATTATAAAATAATGTAGAAAAACGGCAAAACTGATAAAATTTAGTTGACTTTATCAAAACAAAAATTATATAATTAAGTTAAATAATTTTGGGGGTAAAGTGCTTAATAACCTTAAATATATCTTGGATATAGGTTCGTCCAAAATATGTTTGTTGGCAATTGCGTCTTATGCAAACATGCCAAAAGTTTTTGCGGAAGAGTACGAACTTTATGATGGTTATATGGATGGCAAATTTTTATTAGAAACTGAAATTGAATCCAAAATTTCCCGCCTTATAAACAACATGAGCGCAAAACTTCGCAAAACCATAACATCAATTTCAGTGGGTGTGCCGGCTGAATTTTGCAAATGTGCATGCAAGCGCATTTCCCGCCAATTTGTATCACTTCACAAAGTTAGCAACAGCGACATAACCGACCTATTTATTTCCAACAAAGGCTTTGGCGACAGCGAAGGCTATTCGGTTATAAATTACAGCGCAATGCAATTTCAGTTGGATGATGGGGTAAAAACCCTTTCCCCACAAGGCAAAAAAACCAGTTGCCTAACCATGGATGCAAGTTTTATTTTGGCAAAAAAGTCGTTTTTAAACCTTTTTGTGCAGATTTTAAACAGCAACGGGGTTAAACAAGTTGACTTTTTATCCACTTCGCTTGGTCAAGCCGTTGCGCTTAGCAAGCAAATTCAAACCAACAAACCAATTGCAATTGTTGACGTGGGGCATATTTCAACCAGCGTGTGTGTGTACAAAGGCGAGGGTTTGGCGCTGCTTAGTTCGTTTTCTATGGGCGGCGGGCATATTTCGTCCGACATCTATCAAGTTTTGGGCATGAGTTTTGCTGAGGCGGAGCTTATAAAACGCAAGGTTATTTTAACAATTGAGTCGGATAAAAACGAAAATTATCAGGTTTGTTCGCACGGCAGCCTTATTAAAGCGCCAATCAACATAACAAACCAAATTGTCCGCAGCAGAATTGAAATCATTGCAAAAATTGTAGGCAACATCTTAAAGGTGGACGAAATGTTTAACGGCATTCCGGTTTACTTAACGGGCGATGGGCTTGCAAACTTTAAAGGGGTAAAATCCGTGTTTAAGCAGGTTGCCGGGCTGGATATAAGCGAGTTTAAAATTCCGCTTGACAATTCTAAGGAAAAGTTTCAAACTTCAAAATTGGGTTTGGCATATCTTGCAAAAATTGTAGTGTAAGGAGGGTTTTATGGATTATAGAAACACTATTTGCGACATTAAGGTTATTGGTGTTGGCGGCGGCGGAAACAACGCCATCAACAGAATGGTTGCAGCCGGCATTCAAGGTTGCAAGTTTATTGCGGTTAACACAGATAAGCAAGACTTAAACATGTCCAACGCGGATGAAATCATCCAAATTGGTAAGGAGTTAACCAAAGGCTTGGGCGCGGGCGCAAACCCAGAAATTGGGCGCGCGGCTGCGGAAGAGAGCAGGGACGAAATTGTTAAAGCGCTTCAAGGCACAAATTTGCTGTTTATCACGGCTGGGCTTGGCGGCGGCACGGGTAATGGTGCAGCGCCAGTTATTGCACAAATCGCGCGTGAAATGGGCATTTTAACCATTGGCGTGGTTACAAAACCTTTTAAATTTGAAGGTCCACGCCGCGCAGCAAACGCTGAGATGGGCATACGCGAAATGCGCAAGTATGTTGACAGCCTTGTGGTTGTGCCTAACGAAAAGTTGTATTCAATCCTTAAAAAGGATGTGCCTTTTATTGACGCGTTTAGATACGCGGATGATGTTTTGCGCCAAGCAATTCAAGGCGTAAGCGATTTGATTTCGGTCAGCGGAACAATTAACCTAGACTTTGCCGATGTTTCCACAATTATGAAGGATAAGGGCATTGCTCACATGGGTATTGGTAAGGGTCGTGGTGCAAACAAAACCATTGATGCAGTTCGCCAAGCGGTTACCAGCCAGCTGTTGGAAACCAGCATTGAAGGCGCAACCGGTATACTTATCAATGTAACCGGCGGTAAAGACTTAACTTTGGCAGAAGTTTATGAGGCGGTTGATTTGGTGCGCGATGTTGCGGATAAAGATTGTAACATCATCTTTGGCGCATGCTTTAAAAATGACACAAGCGGGGAAACGGAAATTACCGTTATCGCCACTGGGTTTGAACAAAAGGGTATGCAACAACAGCAACCAAATCAGGTTGTGCCAAATTTCAGAGACAACAGCGCAGACTTTAAACCTTTTACCGCGCCAGTAAGTGAAAAACCAGCCGAACAGCCAGCCGCTGCTGATTTAGAGCAAGAAAAGCCGGAAGAAGAGCATGTTGACACGGTTGAAGACATTTCAATTGGCAACAAAAAACCATTTTTAGATGACGATGATTTGCCACCATTTTTAAGAAAACTTAAAAAATAACAAAAAAATCATAAATTTTACTAAAAAATGCTAAAAAACACAAAATTTTACATTAAAAAGCCAAAAATTTACAAAATTAACACATATGGCGTACAATTTTAACAGAGAAATTAAAGAATATGGCAATAAGTTTGGCGTGCCTATTTCGCTTGATGACACGCTGACTTTTTTGTGCGACACTATTAATAAAAACAACTGCAAACAAGTGCTGGAAATTGGCACGGCAATTGGATATGGTGCGATTTCAATTGCACAGAATACATCCGCACAGCATATTGATACGCTTGAAAACGACCCCGAGCGCATCAAAATTGCCCAAAATTTTATTGATAAACTTAATGTAAAAAATGTGACGATTATTGAAGGCGATGCCATAAACTACCTTAAAAACTGCACCAAAAAATACGATTTTGTGTATTTGGATGGTCCAAAAGGGCAATATCCAAACTATTTGCCTTACATTCTAAATTTGCTTAACAAAAACGGCATTTTGGTTGCCGACAACCTTAATTTTCACGGCATGGTAACTGGGCAAATTCCAACAACTGCTGGTTGCCGCGCCATGGTTAAGGGGCTAAAAAAGTATATCAACCTTATAACTACCAACCCAAACCTTTACACCAAAATTTTAAACATAGGCGATGGCTTGGGCGTTACAGTAAAAAAATAGGCACAAAAGTGCCATTTTTTATGCAAATTTTTAAGGTTTTTTTAATTTTTAATCAATTAAATGCCCAACCTTTGATGTACGCTATCAAGCAAATACTTCGCCAAATCGTAGTTGTAGTCTGCAAATTTTTCGTCACAAGACACCTTTTGCACCATAAATTTGCGCCACGCTTCAACCAATTTTTCACTTTTTGAACCCGATGGCTTATATTCAAAAACCATGTCGAAATCGTTTAAAAAATGTACATTATCGTTCAAGCAAAAGCAAACCACATTTTGCCCCATAAAATTTCTGTGCCCCCAAAAGTAGCAGTTTTTTATTGAGCCCGCAAAATCTTTTAAATCGCAATCGTCCAACATTGCAATGTATTTAGATTTATCACTAATTTCAACTTGATTAACTTTCATAATTTTCTCCTTATTTTTTTTATCTAATAAAAATTGTCGTTTAGCAAAGGCTATGTTAAATTTATTGCAATCTTAATTTTTTTCTCCAACATATTCATTATATCACAAAATGATAATTTGTCAATATATAATTAAAATTTTTTTATACACAATTTAGTTGAAATTTTTGCTAAAGTGTGATATAATGCTTACATGGAATTGTTAGCGCCAGTTGGTGACAAAAGCAAATTGATTATGGCAATAGAGTACGGGGCGGATGCGGTTTATTTGGCATCCACTCGTTTTGGTTTGCGCACCTACGCGGGCAATTTTGAGTTGGATGAGCTTAAATGGGCGGTTGAATATGCGCACGCACACAATGTTAAAGTGTATGTCACGGTAAACATAATTCCGCACGAGCATGATTTAGCCGATTTGCCAGAATATATAAAAACGTTAAACAAATTTGAAGTGGATGCGGTTATTTGTGCCGACTTGGGCGTAATTTCAATTGTAAAAAAAGTTGCGCCAAAACTTGCCATTCATGTAAGCACGCAAGCAAATGTAACAAATTCCGCCGCCGCAATGGTGTATGTAAAAATGGGGGTAAAGCGGATAATTTTGGCACGCGAAATGACCTTGGAAGAAATTGCTATGCTACGCAAAACTATTCCAGAATCAGTTGAATTGGAAGCGTTTTGTCATGGTGCAATGTGCATAAGTTATTCGGGCAGATGTCTACTAAGCAACTTCTTCACGGGTAGGGATGCCAACTGCGGCGCATGTGTGCAAGCATGCCGGTGGGGGTATACCATAAAAGAGGTCAGTCGTAAGGAAGAATATCCTATTGAAGAGGATGCCCATGGGACCTATATTTTAAACAGCAAAGATATGTGTATGATTGACTATCTTGACAAGTTACAAGCAGCGGGCATAACTTCAATAAAAATTGAAGGGCGCATGAAAACTGAATATTATGTTGCCAACATTGTTAACGCGTATAGGATGGCACTTGATTATTTAAGCACGCATAAAACATACAAACTTCCCGCAAAAATTAAAGATGAAGTGTACAAATCAAGCCACCGCGATTATTCAACTGGATTTTATTTTAACAATCCAAAACAGACGCTTGAAACCAGCACACCAACCGCAAGTTATGAGTTTGTTGCCGTGGTGCTAGATGATAGCAAAAACGGGCTTGCAAAAGTTGAGATGCGCAACCGCTTTAATTGCGAACAGCTTGAGTTGTTGTCAAAATATAAAAATAATGCGATTATTGACATTCAAGCAATTTTTGATGAAGATATGCAATCAATTGACGAGTGTAAAATACCAAAACAGCAAGTGTATATAAAAACCAACAAGCCACTTAAAAGATATGAAATTTTACGCCGCAAAAAATTGTAATTGATTTAAAATTTTTAAAAAATTTACAAAAAAACATTAAAAATCATAAAAAAATCGTTAAAAACGCAACAAAAAAGATTAAAAAACAAAAATTTTTAGCCAAAACAAAATTTTGATAGGAGAAACCAATTAGTATGAAAACCAGTGCAACCAACATAAAAAGTGTGTTAGTAATATACAATCCGGGCGCAAAGCGTGGAAAAATTGAAGAGATTATTCCAAACATAAAACAGCGCTTGTCTTTGCGTTTTTCTCCCGTTGATTTTATGCCCGGGCAGACAGCAAACGGTGCGGAAGAGCTCGCAAAACAATATGCGGACAAGTATGACATAATTGTTTCGTGCGGGGGAGATGGCACACTTCATCAAGTGGTTAACGGGGTGGCAAAAAGTGGGCATAGTCCGATTATTGGCATTTTGCCATACGGGACATGCAACGATGTTGCCCGCACATTAAACATACCAAAAAAATTGGACAAGGCAATCGACTGCATTTTGCGCTTAAACACAACCAAATATGACATTATGTTTGACGGAAAATCTGTTGGAAAATACTATATGGAAGGTGAAATGTT